>CAZIPW010000044.1:0-4574 GCA_964541675.1 uncultured Verrucomicrobiota bacterium | reverse complement strand
CGCTGACATCGCGGAGCGATCGAAGGCATCTTAGCCTCGGATTTCAATCCGTGGCCAAGTTATGTGCCATACAGCGCCCCCCTACAGGGGCCATAGTAGGCTCATAATTGCCCCTATATATTCCGCCGACCCTTCCGACAAATAGTGTTGCATCCCTACCACGGGAATGTAAGAGTGGAGCGATAAACCCGTATGAGAAACCATTCTTCCAATGGAGCTTTCACCCTCGTGGAGTTGCTCGCCGTGATAGCGATCATGGCCGTGTTGATAGTCGCCGCGCTGCCGTATGTGGCGAATTACACGCTCTGGGCGCAGGCCACGGCCGAACAGCGCGACGCGCAGGTGGTGGCCGGCGCGATGGCGCGCTGGATAGCGCTTGGAGCCGATACGACCGCCGGAAGCTCATCCAACCCGACGGGGGCCAGCACTTACAACTGGAGCAAGCCAGTCGCGGGCGGCAGAATAAATTACACGAGCTCCTGGACCAACGGCTCGGTGCCCGCCGGAGTCATCGAGGACCTGGTGCAGGGCTGGACGGTCATCACGACCAACCAGGGAGCGTGGGGCAACAGGGATCCTTTCATCTCTCCGGCAACCTCCTTTACGGCACTGGGCAAGCGCATCAAGATCGCCTTCACCGACACGCGGCACTGGACCGTCACCGGCCGCTCCACCGCCGGCTTCGGATATTAGTATTCTATCAATTTCTCCCTTGCGGGGCTTGCTGTTGCTTGTTGCATTCCTCCCGGAATTCCCCTGCTTCGCATGATTCGTCTGCCCCTGCACCGGCATACACCCATCGCACACACCCTCTCTGCTAATCCCCTGCGCCATTGGAATCCCCCGCTAACATCGCGGAGCGATCAAAGGCATCTTAGCCCCGGGTTCCTGTCCGCCGTAGCCTCGCGCGAAGGCTGGATTAACCCGTGGCATAAGCCTCTGCCAGCCGCTCCCCTGCCCCCTTCTTCCGGTCTTTCCTCGGGCCCAGTCCGGCCTGTCCGGACGATCCGGTTGTAGCCCCGTACTTTAGTGCGGGGCATCCTCACAGCCAGCCCTTCTCCTTTCCCTCCCGCGTCAGCTCTCTCACCTCCACCGCCCCTCCCAGGGCACTCTCCAGCAGGAACCTCTCGCAGCAGGGAAAGATCTCCCGCAGATGCGCCTTCCAGTTGACCGCGTAATCGCGGTGGAAGCACTTCGCGGCGGCATCGAGGGCTGTCTGCGACTGCCGCATTCTCTCCTCAAAAAACACCGCCGTCTTGCCGCTCGTCCTGTTCTTATGGTAGCGGGCGCGCACGAAGGCCCTGCGCAGGAGCGCGCAGAAGTACGCGCGGTAGCACTTTCGGCAGATCCCCGCGCCCCACATTTTATGGAACGCCGCGTCGTGCCCGCACTCTTCACCGCACTTGACGCAGGGCGCGCGCACCGTTTTTTCCAACTCTCCGGAGGCAGATTCCAATGCCCCCGCAAAGGCTTTGGCCTCGCCGGGCCAAGTCTTGTCAACAAGCACTATCTCATGTGTTTCCATAAATGATATATGTTGCCGGCAAATCGCCGCCCCTTCCTTTCATGACTGCCCATGCTTCGCATGATTCGTCTGTGCCTTGTCCACCTCGTCCATACACCTCCCACCCCCCACCCCCTGCTGCTCTGACAAATTTACCGCGCTTCGCGCCTGAAACGCCGGTACCCGGCTTAATGTCCAGGGCGGGGAAATTTTATATGGGACCTGCGGGCCCACACCCGCCTTTTTAATCCCCCGCGCCTTTAGCATCCCACGCTGACATCGCGGAGCGATCGAAGGCATCTTAGCCTCGGGTTTTAACCCGTGGCATAGGCTTTCCGCTGGCCCCGTCCGGGGGCTTCTGTGTCTGTCCACCTCGTCCATAATGTCCATCCAGTCCATCTTCATTTACCCCCATCCTCCTCCTACAGTCTGCAATTCCTCCTGATCTCCTCGATGGCCTCCTCATGGCTCATCATTTCCTCGCGTTCATTCGGCGCTTCGCGCGAGCTTCTCTGGTTCCCGCAGTCGTCCTCCCAGCATTCGTTGAGCAGCCAGGTGGCGGCGTGTTTCTGATAGACCCCGTTTCTCCGGCAGCTCTCGCGGTAGAGTTGCGCCTTTTCCAGCAGCTCCGGCTCCCCGATCTTTTTGAGGGCCTTCGCGTGTGCCTTCCTGGCGATCGCGCGGGAACCCACCTGCCCGTATGCCTCCCAAAACTTTTCAAATTTCGTCTCCGCGCCCTCTTTTCTGTCTTCCTTCTCCGCGCCCTTCAACGCCCCCGCCGATTCGCTCACCACCCAATCGGTTCCCGTCAGCATTCCGCCGCTTCTGGTCCGGATGATTCTGACGTGCCCGTTGCGCTCCAGCTCGCGCCTGGCCGAGGCGACCGCCTCCCTTCTCTCCCTGGGAGAGCTGCCGGTCACCGCGCACATATTAAAAACCCAGTCGTCGGGCAGAGAGAGCAGATAGAGCAAAAGCCCCCTGGCGCGGAAAGAGAGAGCGTTGTTTTGGGCAACCGATTTGTTGGAGACAATCGTGAAGCCCGAGGTGTGTGTGTCGCGTAGGATCGTCATAGATTTATGAGGGAAACCTAATCGCTCAACCACAGGAAAACAACACTTTCTTATTCACAAGTTGTTGATTATCATTATATTGTAAACCATCGTAAAAACTTTTCACTTTTTGCGCAAAAAGCACAACCTGCCACCCCCGCGATAGTTCCCTGCTCGTCCTACAGGTACGGCCCCCTACTTCCCTATCGGCTGCTGCGTAGCCCCCGGCAAAGTCGTATGCTTGTTGACATAAGGCCTGGCTCTCTGCGGGGCTGGCGCGTTTGCGCCGGTACTCTCAGCGCTGGACATGGCGGCTCCAGCGGCGGCAAATGCCGCGGCTTTCTTCACCAGAGGCATCGGCAGATCAATAGCTACCGCCGCGGCGCCATTACTGAAGCTGCAATTGATGCTCACACAGTCTTCCGGCTCAAAGAGAGCCTCCGTCGCGCTCAGCTGCGCGGCATCGCGGGGCGAGACATCCGGCCTCGTCTTCGCCGCCTCTATGCAGTTCACAAAGTTGATTTTCCACTGGCAGGCTGCGCTTGGGAATGGGCTGAACTCTTTTGAGAGCGGACGCTTGGGCGCCACCTTCATCGAATCGATAAAGCGCTGCATGACCGTGGGATCATCCTTGCCCAGACACACGCACGTCAGGATATTGCCGTCCTTGAGGGCGTAATACTGATACTGGGAGACCACCTCCATCTCGGCAGAACCCTTTGTCTGCTCCGATACCTTCCAGACAGGCAGACCCGCGACCTGCGTCGGACCGCTGAGAGTGGCCTCACTATGTGGGGCTGGACGGGCGGCTCCGGATACGGTTGCGGTCTTCTGGACATTGAGCAGGCTGACCATCTTGACGGAATCCTGCAGTTGCGCGTTCAGACTCTCCTTGGTGTAGTGCCCGCTCGTAAAGGACTTGCCGTTGATCTGCGAGTCCATCACGATCGCCGCGTAACCGTTGGAGGCGCTCTTCTGAATGGTCGAGTCGATAAGGGCCATGACACTGCGGGTGTGGTCGGGCATCTGGCTCTTGTCAAAGAGTTCCTTCAGGTGCTTCCAGTAGGCCTTCGTGGCGGCCGGATCGCCGAGCGCGTAACCGTAGCCAGGGGCTTTGTCAACCTCTATCATGCCCTGCTCGGCAGGGAAAAACCACGGGAGCTTCTGGCTGAAGTATGCGCCCAGGGCGCTGCCCTGCGTGGCGCGCAGTACCACTCCCACGCGGAAGATTTTTGAGGTTCCCTGCAGTTGCAGCTCCAGGCTTTTTACGCTTTCCAGCTCACTGAGGACAGCCGAGTTTTTGTAGGCGGATTCAATTACGGTAGCCATGGTCTTGTCGGCCTTGAGCGCGGCCAGCGTCGTGGCCGGGTAAACCACGGCGCGCACCGGCAGCTCGCAGGCTGCGGCGCTCTTCTGCAGACAGATCTGCGCGGTGGCCTCTCCAACCGGCTGACTGGTGGCTCCTGCCTTCGCGTTCAGGCGTCCCACAAGACTCCCCCCCTGTGGCGTAAACTCGAAAAGCGACCAGAAGGGGCTTGTCCTGGCAAACTGCGTGAAGGCGCCGGGGTTCGAGGCTCTCACGACAAGAAGGGGTGCCACATCGGGACGGCCTTCTTTCACGGTCAAGACAGCGAAAAGATCGACCCTCTCAACGATCCCTGGCAGGACTTTGTCGAGCGCATGGGAGGTATCGGCGGCTTTCAGCTCCGCGGGTATCTTCGACGGGATGATCGTCGCGTAACCCACGACGGTCTGCGCGTTAAGGGCCGCGACAGCCGCGCAAAGAAGCGTGGCCGCAATGGTAATAGTACGCATAATACCTTGATCTACGTCTTTATGGGAGCCCTGCTTAAGAAAACTCTTTCAATTTATGATTTTTTAACCTTTATCCCATGATTCCCCTGCTTCGCATGATGCGTATGTCCCTGTCCGTGCAGGTCCGTGTTCGTCTGTGTTTGTCCACCTCGTCCATTTCGTCCATAATGTCCATCCAGTCCATACCCCATCCACCCCCTGCCCCC
>CAZIPW010000043.1:0-5279 GCA_964541675.1 uncultured Verrucomicrobiota bacterium | reverse complement strand
ACTCCAACGTAACTTATAAACTCAGTTGCCCGTTCCTACCGGATGCTACTGATAATAGATCCCATAATCCAGGGCATGGCTGTATTGGTCCCGTGCAAAGATCCGGTAAGTCCTTGCCAAAAGCCATTGTAGTGAACAGCCGCCATTACACGAGCCAGCGTGTTGTAATATGACATGGAGTCGTAAATCGGACCGGAATGGGCTACAAAGATGTTCTGTAGCCAAAACGATGCTCCAAGAGCCACGCCCCACAACAAAATAACTGCTGCAATCCACGGTTGCATTTTGCGACTTTGGAAAAACTCAAGACCTCTACGAACCCCACATATCTATGGTATAACAAGCTTCTCATTCCTTCGCAACAGGCAAGTACGCAGTCGGTTGAAGTGAAGCAATTGACAGTTAATACGGCCACAGATAACCTCAAGTGTATGCCCACCCCCGCCGAAACCCTCATCGCCGACCTCAGGAAGGCCACGCTTTTGAACTCCATCGCGGGAATCCTCGACTGGGACCAGCAGGTCAACCTGCCGCCCGGCTCGACCGAATGGAGAGCCCGACAGATGGAGGTTTTCTCGCCGCTTTGCCACAAGGCAGCCACCCACCCACGCATCGGCAGATCCCTGGACGCCCTTGATGCCAAAGGGGAAGCCACCACCGCCGAAGAAAAGGTTCTTCGCAGATGCGCCCGCAGGGACTATGAACGCCTCACGAAACTTCCCGCCAGGTTCGTGGCTCAAAAAGCCCTTCTCGACAGCCGGTCATTTCAGGCATGGAGCGAGGCCAAGAAAAATGGTGATTTCAAAAAATTCGCGCCCTTTCTGACAAAGGAAATTACCCTCTCCAGAAAACGAGCTGCTCTTATCGGCGCCCTTGATCCCTATGGCGAGATGATCGATTCCTTCTCCCCGGGCATGACCGTCGGACGAATCGAGGAGCTTTTCTCGGAGCTCAAAGCGGGACTTGTCCCTCTCTCGGAAAAGATTCTGGCCTCTCCGGTCAAGGCCAAGCCAGACCTCATCCGCGATGTGCCGACGGAAAAACAGCTGAGTTTTCTAAAAAAAGTCACCGCGGCCCTCGGCTACGACTATTCGCGCGGTCGGGTCGACGTCTCCGAGCATCCCTTCAGCACCGGCAATTATTTTGACAATCGCATCACCACGCACTTCAAGCAGGATAACGTCATCTCGTCGCTTTTTAGCAGCATACACGAGACCGGGCACGCCATGTATGAGCAGGGCCTCCCGCCCGAATGGATAGGCACCCCCCTGGGCGAAGCCGTCGGCATGGCAGTCCATGAGTCCCAGAGCCGCCTGTGGGAAAACCAGGTAGGCAGGAGCCGCGCTTTCTGGAAATATTGGGAGCCTATCATGCGCCGGGAGTTCTCACCGCACCTGGATGCGGTCTCCTTCGAAGAGCTCTATCTCTCCATCAATGAGGTCTCCCGATGTCTTGTCCGTACCGACAGCAACGAGGTCACCTACAATCTGCACGTTATCCTGCGCTTTGAACTGGAAAAGAGGCTCATCGACGGAAGCCTGCAAATAAAGGAACTCCCCGCAGAGTGGAACCGACTCTCACAGGAGCTTTTGGGAGTCACCCCCCGCAACAATACCGAGGGCTGCCTGCAGGACGTGCATTGGGCCACGGGGCTCTTCGGCTACTTCCCCAGCTACTGCCTGGGCAACATGATCGCCGCACAGTTGTGGTACGCTGTGCACAAAGAGATCCCGGCCATCGAAGAGGATTTCGCCATCGGAAAATTCGACAGGCTGCTTGGCTGGCTGAGAACCCACGTTCACTGCAAAGGCCGCAGGCTCGAAACGGAAGAGCTGCTTGAAGAAGTGACCGGCGAGAAGATCTCCCCGAAATACCTGCTCAAATATCTTTCGGAGCGCTACGGACCGCTGTACTTGCGGTAGCCGCAAACTCAACACTAGGAGCCTGACAAACACCCGCCGTAATAACCAACGCAAGCAAATACCGGACTTCCTATGACCTCACACTTCAATTTCTCAGACCTGGGCGCGTATATAATCAACGGCAGTGAAGCCTCGCCGAGCGTCAATAATACACGGGCATCCATCGAATCTCTTAATCCTTTTTCCGGCCAGTTGTTATGGAGAGGAGAAGAATCAGCAAGGCACACTATTGATGACGCCGTGGACGCCGCGCGCACCGCTTTCAAAAAATGGTCCAGTATGTCTCCCGCGGAAAGACAGGCGATTCTCGCGCGATTCGGGTCCCTCGTTCGCGAGCGCGCCGAGCTGCTGACCCACATCATTGCAATTGAGGCTGGAAAACCCTTGTGGGAATCCAGAATAGAAGTAAATAGTCTTGTCACAAAGGTCGATGCCTCTATTGATGCGTATAAGTCAAGGGCCTCCGATTCGGCACGGGAAGTCAGGGGCCTGTGTTCAAAGACAAGCTTTGTCCCTCACGGAGTCATGGCAGTTCTTGGTCCCTTCAATTTCCCGGCGAGTATGGCCAACGGCCATATAATGCCAGCTCTGCTTGCTGGAAATACGGTCGTCTTCAAGCCAAGTGAACTCACACCCGTCGTTGGTCTTGTCGTATCGCGGTTATGGCAGGAGGCCGGCCTACCGCCCGGCGTTCTGAATTGCGTGACGGGAGGGAAGGACACTGCGGAGTACCTGGTCGCCCACAAAGACGTTGCCGGAGTACTGTTCGTAGGTAGCCATGCGGCCGGGATGTCCATCTTGCGCGCATTGGCAGATTCACCCGAGAAGATCGTTGCAGTCGAGATGGGCGGCAACAGCCCTTTGGTGATTTGGGACTACGAGAACCTTGACGCTGCGATTCATGTTATTATTCAGTCTTCATTTATCAGCGCTGGGCAGCGCTGCTCTGCCGCAAGACGCCTGTTTGTGCGGAAAGAGGACAGGCAGTTGATTCCGCGGCTTAAGGCCGTTCTGAGCTCTCTGCGAATAGGTGATTTTAATCAGACACCGGAGCCGTACTACGGACCTGTCATTCGCACCACCGCTGCGGATAAGATCCTCTGCAGAGTGGGTGAGCTCATATCAGCTGGAGCGGATCCCATTCTACTCCCGCAGCGGAATGGCCCCATCGGCACAGTTATCACACCGGGCCTCTTGGGCGTTGACGATTGTTCAGATGACAGGGACGAAGAGATCTTTGGCCCAATCTTGAAAGTTTATCGATACAGCTCTATTGACGAGGCAATCACATTGGCCAACAACACCCAATTTGGATTGGCTGCCGGAATTGTCTGCCGCGAACGATCCGTGTTCGACAAATTCTTCCACGAAGTTAAGGCTGGAATCATTAACTGGAATCAACAGCTTACCGGGGCTACCACACTGGCCCCGTTTGGAGGAGTCAAACACAGTGGAAATTTCCGCCCCGCCGGATTCCTGTCTGTTGACTACTGCTCCTATGCTGTCGCGTCGTTTGAAGTCGAAAAGCCGAAGCTGCCCGACGTTCCAACTCCAGGGATAACGTTTTAGACAGCGAACCATAGCCCTGCTGAGAGGCAAAAAGTCATATGCCGCTCATGGAAGAAGAATCTTGTGTGACTTTTATCGTGAAGAATAGTTTTCCCTACCCCCTATAATTCTCCTTGCGGTAAGTCCGGCCCGACATTAGCTTTACCTTTGTAAAAACCATGAAATCCGCCTTTATCCTTGCCCTTCATATGCACCAGCCGATTATTCCGGCCGGCCCCGGAGGAGAACCCATCTCCAATCTGCGCTATATGTTCGAGCACCAGGGCGAGGGCGATAATCACAACGCGGGCGTCTTCAAATACTGCTACGAACGCGTGGGAGATTATGTCCCGCAACTCGTCTCCGAGGGCAAAAAACCGCGCATCATGCTCGATTACTCCGGCAACCTCCTTTGGGGACTGGAGCGGATGGGAATGCAGGATGTGCTGGGCAAACTCCGCAACCTCGCGCAGAATTACACCCGCGAGGTAGAATTCCTCTGCACGGCCTGGGGACACGCCGTCGCCCCCTCCACTCCACCCGCCGATTTCAGGTTGCACGTAAAGGCATGGAAGGAGTACTTCAAAAAGCTCTTTGGAGACGCGGCCCTCAGCCGGGTGAACGGATTCTCCCCCTCGGAGATGGCCCTCCCCAATCATCCCGACCTTGCCTACGAATACATCAAAACTTTGCGCGAAGAGGGGTTCTCGTATATGCTCGTTCAGGAACACACAGTGGAGCTTCCTGACGGTTCGGGACTGCGCGAGCGTTACATTCCGCACCAGCTCGTCTGCAAAAACACCAAGGGAGAAACCGCCTCCATTATCGCCCTGATCAAGACCCAGGGGTCCGACACCAAGCTTGTCGCGCAGATGCAGCCCTATTACGAAGCGCAGACTTTGGGCACCAAGACTGTCGCCGGAATAGAGGTTCCCCAAGCCGCCACGCAGATAGCCGACGGTGAGAATGGGGGAGTCATGATGAACGAGTTCCCGGGCAAATACATGGAAGCTGTCCGTGAGTTGGGGAGCGGGCACGGGGACGTGCAGCTCCTAAGCGGCAGCGAGTATCTCCTTCACCTGCAAAGCCTGGGTATCAAACCGACCGACCTGCCTGTCTGCCAGCCAATCCATCAGGCGGCCTTCTGGAAACAGTACAAGGGGAATGTCGAGGAGGCCATTGCCGCCTGCAAAAAAGCCGACTACCGCTTCAATATGGAGGGCGGCAGTTGGACCAACAATATCAGCTGGGTAAAGGGCTATCAGGGTCTTTTGGGCGATATGGAGAAGGCGTCGATTGCCTTCCACCAGAAATATCCGGAGAACCCGCCCTTCGATCCCACGGCCAATGACAATCTCTTCAATCTGCTGTGCGCGCAGACAAGCTGCTTCCGCTACTGGGGCGAGGGGGTCTGGCCGGAATACGGCCGTGAGTTTTGCCGCAGAGCAATGAGGTAAGCCCATGCCGCGCTGCATTCTAGACATATATAGCGCTTATTACATCCTTCCCAATCTTCAGGAGCACCAGCTGCGCGTGGCTGCCGTCGCCAAGGTTATAGGCGAAGCGCAAAAAGCCCCTCTGGAGCTGCAACCCTTAATTGAAGCATGCCTGCTGCACGACATGGGTAATATTCTCAAGATAAATATCAGAAAACCGCTTTTCCCGGAACATATAAAACCCAGGGGGATTGCATACTGGGAAAAAATACAGGAAGAGATCCGTGGCAAATACGGCCCCAACGAACATATAGCTACCCAGTATCATCCGGTTAGAAGCCATTGAGGGTTAGTTGGTTACAAAAGCTATTTT
>CAZIPW010000042.1:0-7686 GCA_964541675.1 uncultured Verrucomicrobiota bacterium | reverse complement strand
AATAGCTTTTGTAACCAACTAACCCTCAATGGCTTCTAACCGGATGATACTGATGCGAAATAATAAATGTCTTGGGCTACAAGTCATCTGTTTCAACCCGTGGCAAGGAACCTACATAACGAAACACGTTTTGACTCCGCTCTCCGCTTACCCATATATTGCACTCATGGACAACAAATCTCTTCTTAAAATCGCCTGTAGATGCGTCAAAGAGGCCGGCGGGATTCTGCGGCGTAAAGACACGTCACTACGGCACGTCAACGAGACGTTCGCGCACGATCTGAAATTGGCCGCCGACAGGAGGGTGGAGGAGAATACCCGGCATATTCTCGCAAAGACGGGCATCCCGATCATCGGCGAGGAACTGGGCGGAGACGCAGGGCTTCTCAAGAGTGCCGGGCTTTACTGGGCGGTGGACCCGCTGGATGGCACGGTAAACTATTTTCAGGGGGTGCCCTATTGCTGTTCGTCAGTTGGCTTGTGGAGGGGCTTGACTCCCGTGTTGGGAGCGGTCTACGACTTCAACAGAAACGAACTTTTTACTGGTATTGTCGGCGAAGGCGCGTCTCTTGGAAAATGTCTGATACGCGCTTCCCAGAATATTGTCGATAGAAAAAAGGTGCTGATTTACCTGAGCTGGAGCAATATGTACAGCTCGTGCAAAGACGAACAGCGCCACCACGTCATTGCCCTCAACGAGAGATACCAGGCCGGACGCTCCTGCGGCTCTACTTCCCTCGCGATCGCCTACGTGGCTGCCGGGCGCTTTGGGGCTTTCTATAGCGCAAAAACGTGTATCTGGGATGTGGCGGGCTCGCTGGCGGTTCTTGCAGCCGCGGGCGGAACCATCAAGGTAAGGATTACTGAGGCTTTCAGCATGGAAGTCTCAGCTGCCTGGAACGAGGCGCTTCTGCCGGAGATGATGGGGTAAGGCTATTTTACAGAGGCCTCGTAAATGCCCTGAATAATGGCATCGAGCATACCATCGAATTCAGCCGCGGACTGTTGGGCGGTAAGACCCTCGACCAGGGCGCGTGAGAAGCTGGCGATGACGCCTTTGTTCCTGCCCAGGATCTCGTTGCCCTTCTCGCGGGGGTATCCGCCTGAGAGCGCCACGACCTTCAATACCTTGGGATGCTTGACCAGGTCGCTGTAGAAGTTGTCTTTGGTGGGCAGCGTCAGCTTGAGCATCACCAACTGGCCTTCGGGCAGGGCTTTGAGGTTCTCAAGAATTTCCTTTTTGAGGAGTTCCTCCGCCTTTGTCTTGTCGGGACAATGAATGTCGACTTCGGGCTCAATGATGGGCATCAGCCCCGCAGCGGTGACCTGGGCGGCCACTTCAAACTGCTGCTTGACGACGGCTTTGACGCCGGTGGGATTGGCCTGCAGGATGACGGAACGCTCCTTGGTGCCGTAGATTCCCTTGCCGACAGCCTTCTTGAGAAGCGCGGAGAGTTCCGGCATGGGTTTCATGAGCTGCGCGCCGTCGGATTCGGGAAGCAGTCCCTTGTCGATCTTGAGGAAGGGAATGACGCGCTTGGTATTCCAAAGATAGTCGGCTGTGGGTTTGCCCTCGATCTCCCTGTCCATGGTGCCCTCAAAGAGAATGGCTCCGTGGATGCGGTCGCCGCAAAAGCTGGGGCTGGTGATGATGCGCGCGCGCATCTGGTGAACCAGACCGAACATCTCATCGTCGTTCTTCCAGGCGCCTTCCTTGATGCCGTAGGCGGCCAGGGCTTTTGGGGTGCTGCCACCGCTCTGGTCAAGCGCGGCAAGGAAGCCGGGCTGCGTTTGGATCTTGCGCTGTTGCTGCTGCTTGGTAGTGAGTATCTTCATAAAAGTATGGCCCCTGATGGAAAGCGGGGCGAACAATTTGCTAGCAAACGGCATAAGAGCGCCTTCTGGCAAGCCCAAAGTGACGGGGCGCTGCGGGATCCATCCTAGTGAGCTGTCCCCGGGGGGGCGTCCTTCATTGTTCCAAGCTCTTTGGCCAGAATATGCTGGCCTGAAGGAGCTGGAAGGTGCATCAGCTGGTGTATGGTCTGCGGGACGCCATCGGGAAAGTACGCGTGATCGACACCGAACCGGAGCGTATAGCCGCTCCTGTCGTTCTCCTCGATGCCTCTGAAGCTGATGGGCTGGACGGGAAACCAGCCTTTTTCAGCGAGTCTTTTGTAATTTATCGGCTCAAGATCCCGAAATGGCTGGGTCTTGTTTTGCTCCCCAAGAGCTGCGTTCATTATGGTTCTTGTCGGGTCCAAAATGTACTCCGGACAGACTTCAATCGCTCCACCGTCCGCTTTGGCGAACATCGTCAATTCACCGCGCTCAATGGCCGGGAATTCCGTCGCCAGTTGTACAAGGGCATCTTTTTCGGAGAGTCCCGCTTTCGCACACAGTCTTCTTGAAAGCTCGTCGCTTATGCTCTGCCGGGAGGTTTCATCCAGCAGCTTGGCCGCGAGGATCTCTTCGATCAATCCCGGTTTGGTGGTCCCTTTGCTTTCGGCCAACTCGCGTATCTTTTCGCCGCTCAGCTGAATCGTGAGTAGGGTGATTTCGCGTTGGGGCTTGCCATCGCCCGCAAACTCTCTTCCGGTCGGTGTCGCGAGCGAGGCGGTCACATAATCCATGGGCTCCACATCGCCATAGTGTATGCCTATAAGATTTCTAAGTTCTTTGGGATTCAGACCACTGGATTGCATCTATATAATATCGTCCATTTCTGCCTTCTTTTCAATCAATAAATTGTAAAAACGTATAAATACACGCGTTTAACCTTATTCCGTGGAGATATTTCCGATTGGTGTTATACTAAATATATGGATGCCAACGGACAACCACCTGGAGCCTCCCAAACCGGTACTTTACAGGCCAGCGTTGCGGACTCACTGCGAGCCACCAGTAGAGCGGCCAGGGAGTATCTCGAAAACGCACCAAATACCCCCTTTACCGCGCAACTGTATCTGGGACGCTGCCTGGCTATTCTCAATCAGGAGATTGATCCGTTTGAAGGCGAAAACGGAAAACCCAAGACAATTAAAGACATGGTCCTTGAATTTTGGGAGAAACTGAAGGTCTGCGAGAGTCCTTCACAACTCGAAGAGATGCGCAGTATGATGGAAGTCTCGTCACAAGGCTCCCGTGAAGGTTTGTTGGTCGGTGTGACGCGTTTTGCCAATGCGCTTAGCGACAGGGCCGTTCAACTGGGCGACCTGGGGCTTGCCGCAGAGCTTGTGTCGAGGGAGGTTACTCTCTGGCCGCCAGAGCACAAAATGACGGAGTTTTCGAAGCTGCGGAAGATTTTTGATGTGGCGCTCGATGGAGGAGAGCTTGCGAAGAGAACCTTTGAGCCGGATCATGATGTGGCTATTCAAATCGCCAGGAGATGCATTCTGGGTGAGCACCCGGCGGAAGGTTTCCCTGATGCGGCGAAGGATGAGCTATCAAAGAAGCTCTTGGCATCACTGGGCAGAATGAATACAGCCTCCAGCCAGAAAGCTGTAGAGATTCTGAGGGACACTCCTTTTGTCGGAGATGTTTCCAAGTTCCTGGGTGAGCGGCAGATTCCGGCGCATGGTACTATTCACACGATGGTATCTCCCCGCGTCGACCCACCCAAGCTAGGTGGCCGGACGATGGGCGAGTAGGGGAACTGACTGACAAAAGCTGCTGCGTGGAATTCGAGAGATAGAGCGTATGCTTACAATCTGATTTCAGGCTGACCGCCCAGAAGAGTAACCTTCTCTCCTTGTATGAGAAGCGCCTGGTCGTCTTTGAGGATTCGAACCGGATAATCTGATTTGGCAATGCCTGCCTTTAGAATGGGATCGTATGCCGGCTTATAATGGACGCTGACAAGAAATGGGACGAGGTTCATGCCTTGCAGGTCTGTGAGGCCGCAATGATCGTATTTATCCTGATGCTGCCAGAATGACATTTCAATTGAGGGACAGGCCACATAACTACCGGCGCTTGCTCCCATATAGATGAGCCCCTTCGGCAACAGTTCTTTTATGACCTTGTCAAAGCCCGTCCCACGGATTGATCGGATGAGATAAGGAGTGCTCCCTCCAGTAACAAAAACGACGTCAAACTTCTTGAGCGTATGCCTTAACTCGTCTTCTGTCTTTCCGTCGATATCCATTTCTTCATATTGATATCCCTGCTCTCGGAAGAGTTTTCGTGCGCGGTCAAGATAGGACAGATCACTTACTCCCTTCGAGGCGGTAGTAACATAGGCCATTTTCAAATCCTTGAAGGGCTTGTGAAAGACCTGGGAGTGGTCTGCAAGAAATCCTTGCGAGGAAAGCAATAACAGCTGGTTCATGAGTTGAAACGACGGTATTTCATATGACGCAGCAGGGAAGCTGGCAAGTAGAATGTAGTTCCTTTCCCCTTGCCGGGCCGTGCTCCGGCGTTTTATCCTTCCCCCATGCCCAATGCATTCTTGGAAGACCTAAAATGGCGTGGACTGCTCTATCAGCATACCGATTTTGCCTCTCTCGAAAAGCGCCTCAACGAGGGACCCATCATCGGATATTGCGGTTTTGATCCCAGCGCCGACAGCTTTACCGTCGGGAATCTGGTTGCCATGGTGCTCCTCAAGCGGCTGATGCTCTCCGGACACAAACCGGTTTTGCTTCTGGGAGGCGTTACAGGCATGATCGGCGATCCCAAGCCCGACAGCGAACGCCAGCAACTCAGCATGGAGCAGATCGCCTTCAACATGGCAGCCGTGGAAAAACAGGTTCGGAAGTTTATCGGATCGGACGGCATTCAGGTGGTCAACAATGCCGACTGGCTGGGAAAGTTGAATCTGGTGGAGTACCTGCGCGACATTGGAAAATACTTTTCCGTCAATGTGATGATGGGCAAGGACTCCGTCCAGTCGAGACTCTCGCGCGACGTGGGGATCTCCTTCACCGAGTTCAGCTACCAGACGCTCCAGGGCTACGACTTCTACCACCTGCTGACGACAATCAACTGCGAGCTGCAATGCTGCGGGGCGGACCAGTGGGGCAACGTGACTGCGGGCCTGGATTACATACGCAAGAGGCTTCACCGCGAGGCCTACGCCTTCTCCACTCCTCTTGTCACGAAGGCCGACGGCAAGAAATTCGGAAAGAGCGAGTCGGGAGCCATCTGGCTTGACCCCAAGAAGACCTCGCCCTATCAGTTTTACCAGTTCTGGCTGAACGTGGAGGATTCCAAGGTGATCGAGTACATGAAAATCTACTCCTTTAAATCCCGCGGGGAGATTGAGAAGATCGCCGCGGAGTTTGCCGTCCATCCGGAGCAGCGCGCCGCCCAGAAGGCCCTTGCCGATGAGCTGACCGAGCTGGTGCATAGCAAACGGGATCTGCAGCAGGCGATTGCCGCCTCAAAAGCGCTCTTCGGTCTCTCCGAGATCAAAGACCTGGAGGCAGATACGCTGCGCGCGGTCTGCGCGACCATTCCCTCGATGAAGATCGCGGCGGGTCAGGGTGTTCCCGATCTGGCCTCAGCCCTCATCGAGACCAAGCTTGTAGATAGCAAAAACAAGGCGCGCCAGGAGATCATTGCTGGAGGGGTCTACGTCAACAATGTCCGCGCCACCGTTGAGACAAAGCTCAGTGAAGCTGACTTTATCCACGGATGCATTGTGCTGCGCAAAGGCAAGAAAAACTGTGCGGCGGTGGTAAAGGGATAGCCTAAGTACTCACAATAGAAGCTTGTATTTGAGATAATATAGGAGTACTATCTGCCCATAAGCTAATATCTATGAACAGCACTCTGGTGAAGCATTCATTGGCCTCTATAAACCTCCACAACAAGCGTGTTGTGATCAGAGCTTTTAGGCCAAAGCGCAGACGCCGTGTCAGTACTCTTTTGAATTGGGAACAGGTTCAAAAAATTGTTGCTAAATACGGCGGTTATCCAGTGATACCAATGTCTGACTCTGTGGAGGAATACCTGCGCAAAGTAGAGGCTTATGACGGGCCTTTACAGTGGTCTCCAAAAAGAATCGAGAATCCTGCCGACGAGGAGAGACTTGATGTGCTCGGCAGAAAGGAATGTTTGGGAAAATTAACGTCCAAGTTAGAAGCCAGCGAACTTAAACGTCTACGCGCCAAGTTTCCTGATCGCGTGACAGGTCGTACAGGTTGTGCGAACTTTCAGCAAGCTGTCATAAGTGGACAGAAATTTTGCACTGATGGCATATAATTGCAGTCGCACCCTTTGAAAAAGGTGCCTACCGATGAACTGTCCCATTCGGGACAAGAGAAGTTCCCTATGTCTGTATAAAAGCCTTTTTCGCCCCGGATGGGGCAGCCCCATGTTAGCCATCGGTTTTAACCGGTGGTGAATATTTATCGACGGCTATGCCCATGTATGGTACGTTCTGATATATTATTATGGACGATCTTCAGACATTCCTCGACAAGGCCGGGACCGACGCGCAAATCCTCACGATGGATGTGCCCATGCCGACGGCTCCAGCGGCAGCCGAGGCATTGAAAGTCCCCGTCGGTTGTATATTCAAATCGCTCCTTCTGACCGGGGACGGCAAATATATCCTTCTTGTTTTGTCCGGTGAAAAACGTGTTGATACCAAAAAAGCGGCGGAGTTGGTTGGGGCTTCCAGATTAAAGCTGGCCGATAAAGACGTCGTATTGGAGCAGACGGGCTATTCTGTCGGCAGCGTACCCCCGGTCGGGCACAAGAGCAGGATCCCTGTTATTGTCGACCAAAGCCTGATGGACTATGAGTTCGGTTACGGGGGCGGCGGTCGGCACGAGTGTCTCATCAAGATCCGCCCCAAAGAGATTGTTCGTTTGACGGGCGCGACCATTGCGGCGATCAGTCTGTAGGCTACGCCTACAGCCACCCTGCCATTCTCTCATTCTCCCAGATCTGCTTGACTGCCTGACGGCTGCGCACGAGCGCGGCCTTTCTACCTTTGACCAGCACTTCTGCCGCCAGGGGGCGCGTGTTGTAGGTGCTCCCCATTGCGCATCCATAGGCGCCCGCGCTCATGAGAGCCAGACGGTCTCCTTCTCTGACTCTGGGCAGTGGCCGATCTTTGCAGAAATAATCGCCGGACTCACAGACGCCGCCGACAACATCCGATGTGACCCGGGCGCCGCCTTTCTTCCTGAGCGGCACAATCTCGTGGTAGGAGTCATAGAAAGCGGGGCGGATCAGGTCGTTCATCGCGGCGTCGACAATCACAAAGTGTTTATGTCCCGTGTCCTTCAGATATTCCACGCGCGTCACCAGGATTCCCGCGTTTCCGACAAGGAAGCGACCCGGCTCGACAAGGACCTTCAGTCCCAGCCCTTGGAGCAGGGGAAGCAGAGACTTGGCGTAGCTTTCCGGCGTTAGAATGCCGAGAGCGGCCTTTGAACGCCACCAGGACTCAGCGCCGCTAGCGAGGGCGTCCTTGTACACGATACCGATCCCGCCGCCAATGCTTAGGAATTCCAGCTCATATTTTGCAGAAAGGCTCTTTACCAAGGGCGTTATCTTCCTGACCGCCTCGACAAACGGGCCTGTTTCCGTGATCTGTGAGCCGATGTGCATTTGGAGTCCGCGCAGCCGGATGTTTTTTAATTTGCTTGCCCAGGCGTAGATGCCCGCAATGTTTTCAAACGCGATGCCGAATTTGTTCTCGTAGGTGCCGGTGGTGATCTTGGCGTGCGTGTG
>CAZIPW010000041.1:0-8102 GCA_964541675.1 uncultured Verrucomicrobiota bacterium | reverse complement strand
ACCAAAAAAACAGCTTTCCTTTCTAAAAAAGCTCATTACCTAGGTCAGCCCCTTTGACAATATATCCTGTGATTGTGATTCCCATCACGCTTAAGTGAGTGCGTCATGCCCTCGGTCTCGGCCGGACGCAACTGGATTCGGGCGCCGTTCCATGCGACAAGGACCCTGCAACCATGAAACTTGGCGTATTTGACAAGCATTGTGTCTCCTCCCGCGTAATTGCCGCAGTAAATCTCGTCATAGCCGTAATTCTTCATGAACTGTCCCCGGGAGATCAGGAAAGTATCCGCGTGTGCGCGCTTCTTCTTGCCCTGCGCATCCAAACGCGGCAGTTTCCATATGGTCCTGCCCAATGACGCCATACCGATTATCTTCCTGAAGCTTTCCGGATCAACTTGGTGGTCCAAGTCGGTAATAAGAACCTTGTCGGACTTTGCAAAGACCACCCCCAGGTTCTTGGCCCCATAGTTGTTCCAGGGGATGTCCTCCTTCACGCGCAGGACAATCATATTCAGCGGCCAATCCTTGATTTCGTAGGGAAGCGGCGAGCCGTCGTCGACAAGCACAAAGAGAATCCTGTCCAGGATTCCGGCGGGATACTTTGAATAATCATCAAAAAGGGACAACTCCTTTTCCGCGCCAGGTTTGTTGACGTAAACAGGGACCACATAACTGAGTCTTATATGGCTCCAGTCCAAGCCCCTAAGCAAACCATGCATCTCCACCGCCATCAGTCCTATTCCGCATTCAGCTTCTTGAGGTGCATCTTCAGCCGTTTGAACATCAAAAGCCCGGCGCACTCAATTGCCAGGATGACTGAAAGGATCAGGTACATCCACGTCTCATAGTGCCTGCCCTCTTCATTGGGGCGCTGCCAGTAATAGAGCGTGGAAGAGACATAGGAATCGAAGGCGTTGAACAAGCATCCAGCGATAAATATCAGGAAGGCCGCGCGGTAGAGCGTGGAGCCTTTGAGAGAAACATTGGGTTCTTCTGCCATGTTAGGGCGCAGTATTGAGCAAAACAGCGAGCCCTTCAAGTCTTTTTATGGGTATAGTGTCTCACCCTGACATTGACACCCACCCCCTACCCCCGCCCTCAGGGCGGGGATGATTATTGGGGGCAGAGCCCCCATGCCCCCGGGTCAAGATGTGCCAATATTAATATAGAATGCTACAGTAATTAGGGTGCCACAATCTTGACGAATCTTCTTCCTGCCGCGTCCCTGACAAAATATCTTTCCTCCACGGGCGGGTCGTCCTCTTCATCAACGGTCTCATCATCATCTCCGGAGAAAATGGGAATGCCATCGCCGACTTCATCCTCAAAGTACTGCGAGATGCGCCTGGCTTCGGGATAGATTATCTCGCCAGTAGGGATACCGTTCCCGCGAAGCGGCCATTCGGCAAGGAGCAGTGGAGTGCCCTTCACTCTCTTTTTGAGCGCGCTCAGCCACGCCGGAGAAACTGGCTGGGTGTTTTCCAAAAGAACGACATCCGAGAAGTGGCAGAGCATCTCAAACCACGGCGCCAGTTCCCCCCTTCTTTCCAACTGCGCGGCGTCCACCAAAGAGATGATGCGGCAGAGCTTTTGCCCAGCCTCTGCAAGCTTTCGCGGCAGCTCTTCCAGAAAGTCAATGGGATTCCCCGGCGCGAGGTGAATCGCGGCACTCTCATCCGTATCGAAGAGCTGTCTGGAAAGCTCCATCAGTTTTTCTCGATCGGCCCCCAGCAGGACATAAGCGTCTTTCATGGGAGGATTATAATCGCAAAAATCCCCATCGTCGAGGATGCATGGGCTTTCATCTGTGAATAACTAAAACAATTTTTAATGTGTTGGAATTCATTATATTACAAACGTCTGCTTAAAATAATTTGCGATTCTCAGAAAGGTGACTTGACTGTTCTGCAGATGGCGGGGGGAAAAGATGAAAAAAATGTAAAACGCCGGGTGAAGCACGTTTTGACACCCGATATCTTTCTTCCTGTGCTAGGCTGTGTGTCTGGTAACATATTCACTTTCCAAACTACTATGAAGTCTGTAATCATATCCGGTCACCACCTCCTCTTGACCCCCGCGATCAAGAGTCTGACAGAAGAAAAGTTCGAAAGGTTGTTTAACCATAACTCCCGCATCAACCGGGCCAAAGTTGAATTCGAGGAAGAGCGCTGTAAAACCAGCCCGACAAAACTGATGTTTACGGCAAAGGCTATTTTGGAGGGCATCAACGTGGTGGCTTCTGCGACGGCTGAGGATCTATACAAGTCTATTGACTTGCTTGTCAGAAAACTCGACGGCCAACTGAGACGCAGACACGGAGTTGCGCATTCCAGACGCAAATACGCCCTACAAGCGGCGTAATAGGCCTGCTTGGCCACAAAAAGGAGCGATTTCGCCCGTGGTGTCGGCGGTCGCTCTTTTTTTATCTCAGGTCATAAACGTACACCTCAACGCCCTCCAATTCCTTCTCAACTATCGCCACGACTTTATCCCAACTGCCTCCCGCCAGTCCGCAACCGATACGCGGCATATGAACGCTCGCCCGCAATTCCTTGGCTTTGGCGGCCAGTTTGCGCAGGCACGTTGAGAGCGCCTCGTAGCGAATGGGAGGAATCCCATCCTTCTTGTAAATATCGCGCTGGGCTACCATGTTGGCTACCCATATATCCGGCTCCACGGCAACAAGCTGAATCTCTTCCAACTGGCAGCCTCCTTTTTTGTAGAGCGCATAAAACTCCCTCTCCGGCTCCTTCCACCGCTTGGAGAGAGCCAGCACAAAGCCTTTGCCCCATCCGCCAACGTCGTTGCATATGTGCGCGATAATCTTATTGCCCTCTATTTTGGGTGCTGTCGCGTCTCCGGTAAGATAGCAGATGGGCATACCTCATGTAAACAAAAAACCCCTTCTTTGGGAAGGGGTTTTTTGTCGAGTCAAAGACTACTTCTTGCTCTTCTTCTCGGCTTTGGTCTCACTTTTGGCCTCGGCGGGAGCCTCTGCCTTGACTTCCGGCTTGGCAGCCACGGCAGTCCTTTTGCTTCTGGACTTGCGGCCTTCATCGGAGGCGGGAATCAGCTCGATAAGGGCAGTCTCTCCGGCATCGCTGACGCGGCGTCCCAGCTTGTAAATGCGTGTATATCCGCCCTTGCGGTTGAGAAATTCCCCGACCCTTTTGGTAAAGAGGGTATGCACGGCGTCCTCATCGCGGACGTACGTCAAAGCCAGCTTTAAGAGGGCGACGGCGCGGGTCTTCTCGGCACTCTTGGCCTTCTTTGCCAGAGTAATGACCTTCTCGGCGAAAGGACGCAGAGCTTTTGCCTTTGCCAGGGTTGTCTGGATTCTGCCGTGCGTGAAAAGAGCCGCCGCGAGATTGGAGAGCAGCGCTCTGCGATGCTCCTGAGTCGGGACGAGTGTATGTTGGTGTTTGCCGTGACGCATAAATTAATCAGTTTGCCGGCGACCTTCTGGGACAACGCTTGTTTTTTTCGAGTTCATCGCAGGGTTCGCCTTTCTTCTTTTTGACAGGGTTATAACAGAACTTGCCAACCCTCCACAGGCACCCTTCCTGGCTGGACTTCTCTCCGGCTGGGGACGACTGGGGATCCTTGGATTTGTTGCTGGCCGTCATAACCCTGGGAAAGCCTATGCTTTCTTGTCGAGAAGCCGCTCATCGATTTTCATCCCAAGAGAGAGCCCGAGCTGCTCCAGTTTACTCTTGATCTCGTTGAGGGACTTCTTTCCAAAGTTGCGGTATTTGAGCATCTCCGATTCGCTCTTCATGGCCAGCTCCCCGACAGTGAGGATGTTGGCGTTGTTAAGACAGTTGGCCGCGCGCACAGACAGCTCAATCTCGTTGACCGACATATTGAGGAGCTTTCTGAGCTTGTTCTGGTCCTCATCGGCCTCTTTTTGCTCATTCTCAAACTCCACCGGAGCGGTGTTGAGCTGATCGAAAACGCTGATGTGGTGCTTCAGAATCGCTGCGGCCTGTTTGAGGGCGTCGTCGGGAGTAATTCTACCATCGGTTGTGATCTCAAGAGTGAGCTTGTCGTAGTCGGTCATGTGCCCGACGCGGGTGTTCTCCACCGAAAACTTGACATTGCGCACCGGGCTATACAGGGAGTCAATCGCAACAACTCCGATGGGCTGGTCGGGAATCTTGTTGTCCTCTCCCATGACGTAGCCGCGGCCGACACGGACCGTCAATTCGGCCTGGAAGCGGCGTTTCTTGTCCAGAGTGCAGATGACCTGCTTGGGATTGAGAATTTCGATTCCAGCCTCCGGAGCGATGTCCCCCGCCGTCACGTCACCCTCCCTGTTGACGTCGATTCTGAGAGTGGTTGGTTCCCTCTTGGCGGCGTTGATAAGAATTTTTTTCAGATTCAGAACGATGTCGGTTACGTCTTCAATGACGCCATCGATCGTCTGGAACTCATGCTGGACCCCTTCGATTTTGACGGAGGTAATGGCCGCGCCCTCAATGGAGCTCAAAAGCACCCTGCGAAAGGCGTTTCCAATGGTGTATCCGTATCCTGTTTCAAAGGGTTCCGCGACGAATATCCCGTGCGTGTCGTCGGAATTCTTCTCGTCCTTGACAAGCCGCTTGGGAAGCTCGAACTTCTGCAGGCGGATGGGTTTGCGATCTAAGGTTTCGGTTGGCATGGTTAATATGGCTTAAATTTTATCTGCTGTAGAATTCAACAATCTTTTGGACATTCACACCGCACTCCAGCTCTTCAACGCTGGGCAGGCGGTTGACGACTCCTTTCAGTGCCTCATCCTGGCGGACGAGCCACGCGGGGACGGCGCGCATCTTGTTCTCTTCGAGCGCGCGGGCGATGATCTGGCGACCGCTGGAGGTCGGCTTGACGTCGACTTCCATTCCGGGTTTGACGCTGTAGCTGGGCACGTCCACCTTGCGGCCGTTGACGCGGATCAAACCGTGGCACACGTATTGGCGCGCCTGCGCCCGGCTCTTGGCAAATCCCAGGTTGTAGACAACGCTGTCGAGCCGCGTTTCCAGAAGCTGCATAAACTCAGTCGCCGTGACGCCACGCATATGTTTGGCCTTCTCAAAAGTAATTCGGAACTGGGTCTCGGCCAGTCCATACATATAGCGGAGCTTTTGCTTCTCCACCAAGCCCATCGAATAATCAGTCACCTTGCGGCGCAATCTTGGGCCGTGTATGCCAGGCAGATGGGGTTTGCGCTCAAAAGCCTTGCTTGGGGCGAATATCGCCATACCGAAACGGCGGTTGATTCTTGTTGTAGGTCCTGTATATCTCATTGTAAATGTCTCCTGTTAGACTCTGCGGCGCTTCCTGGCGCGGCAACCGTTGTGAGGAATTGGGGTCACGTCGATAAGGGACGAAACACCCAATCCGAGGGTTTGTAAAGCTCTGACGGCGCTGTCGCGACCCATTCCGGGTCCGCAGAGGCGCACTTCAACTTCCTTGAGGCCATGAGCCATGGCAGACTTGGCGGCATCCTGGCAGACAACCTGGGCAGCATAAGCGGTGGATTTTTTGGCACCCTTGAAACCGCACTTTCCTGAAGAAGAGCGGGCAATCGTATTGCCAGCCTTGTCGGTAAAGGTAATGAGCGTATTGTTGAAAGTGGCCAGAACGTGACAAATTCCGGAAGTAATGTTTTTGGAACCTTTGGCGCGGCGAATTTTGAGATCACCGAGGTCATTGGCAAGAAGATCCTGCGCGGTTTCGACTTTGCGCGGCGCCCCATCCGCAGCCCCATCGGTCTTGGCCACAGTTTCGCCGGAGGGGGTGGAAGCAGCAATCGCGGCACCCTCCCCTTCGCTCTTTTTAGACTTGGGAGCTTTGCCTTCGGCTTTCGGAGCTTTCTGCTCTGAGGTGGTGGATGCCTCTGACCCTTCGGCTCCGCTCAGGGTCTTCGACTTTGCGTCTACCTTGAGAGAAGCCTCGGCCGCCGGAGCGGTGTCAGTGGCTTTTCTGGTCTTCGGAGCCTTGACCTTTTTCTCCGCTTTTGGGGCGGGAGTCTCGGACGAAGTTTTGTTATCAGGGGTATCAGTCATGTTAAAAAAATTACTCAGCGGCTTTCTTTGTTACGCCAACCGTCTTTCTCTTGCCCTTGCGGGTACGCGCGTTGGTGCGGGTGCGCTGTCCGCGGACCGGAAGCCCTCTCTTGTGGCGGATGCCGCGGTAGCAATTGATGGCCTGCAGCCTCTTGATGTTGGTTTGCAGCTCGCGGCGCAGGTCCCCCTCCACCTTGTAACCGTGCTTGGTGATGAGCTCCACGAGCTTGTTGATCTGCTCTTCAGTGAGCTCGCTGGCACGCATATCTGGATTGATTTTGGCCTCAGCTACCAGCGATTGGGCGCGCGTGAGTCCAATTCCATAAAGCGTACGGAGCGAATAAGGAAGTTTCTTATTGGCGGGGATTTCAACACCTAAAATTCTTGGCATAGACGGTAAAGATAGAATCTAAAAAATATTCTTGTAAAAGTAAAGCGCTTTTTTGGTTTTTTTACAAAAGATGGCATGTTTTCTTATATATAAGCAGAATATATCCTTATTATCAGGTGCCACGGTCACTATATAAGCGGATTCTCCGCAAGCAAGCCACTTTGGGATCCAACGTGGACGCAACATTTTATTCTTGTCAAACACGGAGCCGGGATACTAAAGTCCGATCGGCTGTCATGAGATCATCCCGCAAGTTCCACTATCAGTTCTCCAAACGCGAAATTTTCCTTCTTGCGACTTTTGTGGTTGTCACGATTGTCGGGGGCGCGGCCGCATTCAATTGGCGCCATCTGCGTTTCAGGATGCCTTTCTTTCAGGCGCTCGCGCAAAAGGAGATGTTGCTGGATATGAATGGCGCACTGATCCGTTTCAAAATGCAGGGGGAACATTTCAACCTACTCGCCCCCAAAACACCCCTTCCCGTTCTGTTCGAAATTCTGCGCCACTACATGGACACAAAGAGCCATTTGTTGGAGCTGGGTCCCGATGAGTATCACGACCTGATGGATAATCTCAAACACGAGGGCAATGGCGTGGAATACACCTTCACGCACTACAAGTCAGCCAGATACCCGTAGGCCCCGCAGTCGCGTTATGACCCAAAGCGGTCAGACAGTCAATATCTGCGGACCTTTGCCCGTAATGATGATCGTGTTCTCAAAATGCGCCGAGGGCAGCCTATCCTGCGTTTTGAGCGTCCATCCGTCGACGTCAAAGTAACTCTCCTCCCCCCCCATGTTTACCATAGGTTCAATCGCCAAGACCATGCCGGCCTTCAGAAGCTCGCCCCGTCCGGGCGTTCCAAAATTGGGCACCTGAGGAAACTCATGCATACTGCGCCCGATCGCGTGCCCCACCATGTTGCGGATCACTGAGAACCCTGCCGCCTCAACATGGCTCTCCACGGCGTAGCCTATGTCACCGATATGGTTGCCGGGAACGGCCTGCTGGATTCCCAACGTGAGCGCCTCTTCGGTGGCCTTCAGGAGATTGGCGCATCTTGAATCTATGCTGCCAACAGCGACTGTGCGCGCGTTGTCACCGTAGTAACCGTCTTTCTCAACCACAACGTCCAGGGAGACAATATCCCCTTCCTTGAGAACTCTCTTGGGGCTCCCGATGCCGTGTACGATCTCGTCATTGACGGAAATGCAGATCTGACCCGGATAGTTTTTTGCCCCCCTGTTATGTGGAGGATAACCCAAAGACCCGGAGCGGCAACCGTACTTTTTCATGAGCTCCGCGGCCAGCGCGTCCAGATCGGCGGTTGTGACGCTAGGCAGGGCTTTCTGACAGAGATCCCTCAATACGGCGGCGGCGGCCCGGCAGGCAACTTTGATCTTTTGGACCTCGGCTGGATTTGTATAAAGCGGCATGGGTTCATTATAGAACCGCCCGCGACAGAAAGTCGAGAGAGCAACTACGCATCCACTACATTCCCTCATCCTTCTAAAAATGGGTTCTGGCGATTGCTAAGTTAAAAAGATGTAAAGAACATACAATAGTTTAATTAGGTTTATAATATTCCGTTTTATAATATATCACACACCAGTATCATCCGGTTAGAAGCCATTGAGGGTTAGTTGGTTACAAAAGCTATTTTC
>CAZIPW010000040.1:0-8620 GCA_964541675.1 uncultured Verrucomicrobiota bacterium | reverse complement strand
CAACTCCAACGTAACTTATAAACTCAGTTGCCCGTTCCTACCGGATGCTACTGGGTCAATATAGACCTCAGCAACTCTTGCAAGAGCAGTTTTTACAGCCCTTCAGGGAGTCCAATGCCAGTTTGCCCGGCCCCCATGCAGCCAAAGCAAGAGTGGCCACCAAAAAAGAAAAGGGTGCGGCCTGCATGAACGCCTTGAGATCAAAGAGCGCCTCATAGTGGGCCGTGAAATAGGCCACCACCATCGTACTGGCCAAAAGGAAGGCAAAGAGCCGCGTGCCCAGGCCCAGTATCAGAAGTGCGCCACCCAGAAACTCCAGACCCCCAATAAAAGCGGCGCTGAAGGCAGGTGCCACAATCCCTATTGATTTGAAGAAGCCAGCGGTCTTTGTCAAATCATGAAGTTTGCTCCAGCCGTTCATGATGAAGCACCAGCCAAAAACGATCCGCAGGATCAGTGGAACGGCATTTTGCAACAGCCCGACAAGGCTGTGGTAGATATTTACAGGACATAGCGAAGAAGCATTTTTCATAACTGGTATTAGGGATACTGCAGATCGTAGGACAAGGCAAGCACAAAGAAGAGAAAATAAAGAACCGTTTGGAGAGCTGTAAGCCGGATTCTGTGCTCCGCCGAAGCGGAATGACCTTCATTTCTCTCTGGTCACCTTGCGGCACCCAGGTCTCTTGCGAGACGGCAATCTACCCGATAGGCGGGAAGCTTTCACTTCCCATGCGGGCCACCCTATCATGCTTGATTTTGCGCCAGGTTAGGTTTTTCTTGCCATCCCAGGTTGCCCCGGAACGCGGTGGGCTCTTACTCCTCCTTTTCACCCTTGCCACCCCCATCTTTCAACGGGAGTTCGGCGGTTATTTTCTGTGACACTCTCTATAAGACGGAAGTCGCCCCCCATCTCCCCACCTTTTCAAGTGGAACCTTGCCCTACGGCGTCCGGACTTTCCTCTAATCCCGATCTCTCAGAACCAGCGAAGATCCGCTCTCCAAACGGCACCCACAATATAACCCGATCAGGACAATTTTGCAAGCCGGGTGGTGATATTCTCGTACAGAAAATCAACTGTTTCCTCAAGAGTCCTGTGGGTATTATCGACCTCAATGGCGTCCAGCGCCTCCTTTAGCTGCCCCTTTGTGGAATCTATCAGATCCCTTTTGTCCATATCGTCGGCTATTCCTTCGGCAGCGCGGCGTTTCGCTTTGGCAAGGCTGTCCACGACGATGAAATATTTGAAGGGGGTCTCCGGAAAGATATTCGTTCCTATGTCCCTGCCCTCCATGACCACCCCGCGGAAACCATGATTCAAAGCCACAAGGACCTGCGATCGCTGGTATTCAAGGAGCGCCTTCCGCACGGGAGGCATGGCGGAGTACTGCGAGACGATGTTATTCACGCGTTCCGCTTTGAGCTCTTCGTTGGTATAGGCGATGTCGTTGACGGTAATCTTGGCCCTGCCCTCTTCTATGATGACGCCGAGTTTTATATCCTTGAGAGCCTTCGCCATGATCTTGACGTGTCGCCAGGAGATCTTCATTTGGTCAAGGGTGAGGGCCACAGCGCGGTAATGCGCGCCTGTATTCACGTGCAGGCAGTGAAGTCTGGCCGCCAGAAGTTTGGCGGAGGAAGATTTACCGGTTCCGCTGCCTCCGTCGATGGCGATAATAAGAGGAATTGTCATATGGCAACCCTATCTCATCATAAAACCATATTTAGGGTCTGATGGCAACCATTCTCGTCATAGGACCGAAAGTCCCGCGATGTATTTATCCATCGCTCCCTCGAAGGAACCGTTGGAGAAGAATACCACCCCCGCCGGAGATCTCTCTCTTGTAACCTTCTTCAACAGTTCAGGGATCTCCCCGCAGGAACTTACCAGATAGGCCTGTGTTCCCGCTGCCTTCAACTCCGCCGCGAGCCTTTGAAGATCCAAACGCTTTTCCACGGGAATGCGCTCCGCATGATGGACAGGCGCGATAACCGCCGCTTCGGCTTTCGACAGACTCCTCGCGTAGTCGCGCTGATGGACATTGCTTCTGGAGGTGTTGCTGCGCGGCTCCAGACAGGCGATCCACTTCCGACCCGGGAAGCGGGCGCGTATGCTATCCAGGGTCAGTTCGACAGCCGTAGGATGATGGGCAAAGTCCTCAACCACCAGCAGCTCCTTTGACTCAAAACGGATCTCCTGGCGCCTCTTGGACCCAATGCAAGTTGCCAGGCTGGAGAGATCCAACTTTGTCGGATCCTCCGGATGGGCCGAGAATCCGGCGGCCATTGCCGCCATCGCCGCGTTGCGGGCGTTGAAAAGCCCTCCGATTCCCCACTTGACCGTTGCCCAGGGTTTTCCCTTGTAAACGAGCTCGAAGGAAGAACCCTGCGGGCTTTCGGTGTAATTTTTGATATGCAATTGAGCCTCCGGTGAGCCTTGCGCGCTGACCCAGAGTGTTTTTACCCAGCTGACGGGAAGAATCGCGCGCAGATTCTGATCGTCCGCGTTGGCAATCACAATGCCCGAGGCCGGAACCGTCCGCAGCAGATGGTTGAAGACGCGCTTCAGATCCTCCATGTCGCGGTAAATGTCCAGATGGTCCAGCTCCAGATTGTTCAGCACCGCGATGGTCGGCCTGTAGGAGATAAACTTGGCCCTCTTGTCAAAAAAGGCGCTGTCGTATTCGTCGCCCTCTATGACAAACGGCGCGGCATTGTCCCCCATTCGTGAACCGCAGGGCAGATCCCTGGGCACTCCTCCGATCAGCCAGCCAGGATTTTTGTTATTGTTCTTTAAAAGGTAGGCCGCCAGCGTGGTCGTAGTGGTCTTGCCGTGCGTCCCGCAAATAGCCATCGTCTGGCGCCCCTTGAGGACGCGCTGCTGGAGAAATTCCGGCATTGAAACAAAGGGAAATGGTTTTTTGTCCCAAAACCACTCCAGCTCCGGATTGCCCCGGCTGATGGCATTCCCGATGACAACCAGATCGGGGGCGATCTTCTCCAACCTTTCGGCTGAATATCCTGTATAAACTTCCAAGTCCTTTAGCACCTCCGACATTGGCGGGTATAGGGCCGTGTCCGAACCGCAAACCTCATCACCCATCTCCCTGGCCAAAAGCGCCAGATGTCCCATCATCGTTCCGCCAATCCCCATAAAATAGGTCCTCATGTGAAACAACTATTTCATTTGGCGAACAGAAACTCAATTAAAATATGGAGTGTTTTTAATGCTTGCCCTGACTCGCGAAAATCCCATATAATTCTCCATTATGAGAGATGATCTTTTGAAAGCCGCTTGCGCCATCATCAAGGACCCTAATGTACTCGTCAACGTGATTTCCAAACGCGTCAAGCAGCTCAAATACGGTTCGCTGCCGCTGGTGGATTCACTGGAGAAGCTTTTGCCGGAGGATATCGCCCTCAAGGAGATTGTTGAAGGCAAGCTCAAATACGAGGTGGAAGATATCGTCGCGCCTACCCGCGGCAAAGCTGCGTAGCATCTGACCCCTAAAATATCGACTTCCCCTATTGGATGGGTTAAGTTTTTGTGATGCCGACAGAAGCCCGCAACCGTGACGCCTTCAAAGATTACATCCTTACGGATGCAATGGAGGCTGGCATTGTCCTGACGGGAGCGGAGGTCAAATCCATCCGGCTGGGACGGGCCAGCTGGAGCGGCAGCTACGCGGCGGTGGAAAAGAACAATGTGTTTCTCTACGGGCTGCATATAGAGCCTTATCAGTACGATACCACCCGAGATAAGACCGACAGCTATGATCCGACCCACCCCCGGAAACTGCTTTTGAAGGCCAAAGAGATCCAAAAGCTGAAAGCTGCCACGCAGGCCGAGGGATTTACGCTCGTCCCCCTTAAACTCTATTTCAAAAAAGCCCTGATCAAAGTCGAATTGGCGCTAGGCAAAGGCAAGAAGAAATTCGACAAGAGAGCCGAGATGAAGAGGAAAACGCAAGAGCGCGAGACGGAACGGTTCTTCAAGTACAAGTAAAGGTTTCATCATTTCATTCCCCCACATATATATGCTCCTCTCTTGCTTATGAGATGATTATTCAAGTTGAAGGATATCTGGATCAGTGGGTTCGGCATAGCATTGTTCAGCGCGTAAGAATGCAATCTTTCTATCTCTCATTTCAGCTTTAACTTCGTTCGGGACGCTCGATTCTTCTAATGCCTTCAAGATATATTCTGCCTCAAGTTGCTTTTCTACCTTCAGACAGACAATGGCCAATTCACTCCAAAACCCCGCGCAGAATGATCCTAGATATGGGCTCTCTTTAGATGCCGCATTCAGAGCCATAACAGAGGTACTATACAATGACCTGGGGTCTTCTTCTTTAGCATTTCTAGCCACTCTTGCTTTAACGCGTAGGTACATAGGTTTTGTACCATTCGCCTCAGTCTTAACCTCAACTGGAATATTTGCTTCTTGTATTGCCTTCAGGATAGATTCCGCATGAGAAGGTCGGCCCCTCCCTAGAGCAACAACGGCTCTTGTGACCAATAGCCCCGCTCGGAATGACGCCAGATGGGGGCCTTTCTTGGAGGCTTCCTTCAGAGCTTCAACACTTACATTATAGGATATCTTAGCTCTCTCTTGAAGAAATTTTTCAAGACCATTGTAAATCGCTGCTAGACATCCTGTAACGACATTGCCCAAACGCCCTTTAACTTTGCTTGCAAAAGACACAGGGGATATACTATGCTGATTATTATCAATTTGTCAATATAAAACAGCTAAACTTTACTGTACTTCCAGATGCTGCACGTTATTCTTTTCCGGCCGGAGATTCCGCAAAACACGGGAAACGTTGGGAGACTGTGCGCCTTTACGGGAAGTCGCCTGCACCTGATTCACCCCCTGGGATTCAAGATCACCGATGCCCAGCTCAAGCGCGCGGGAATGGATTATTGGAAGAGCCTCGACGTGCATTATCATGAGAACTGGGACGCGTTTATGGCCTCTCCCACCAGGCCCAAAGGGAACCTCTGGCTATTGACGACGCACGCCACGCGGACCCTTTGGCAGGGCAAATTCGCCGATGAGGACGGACTTGTCTTCGGCAATGAAGGACACGGCGCGCCGGAGTGGCTGCATGAACAGATTGGTGAGCGGCGGCTGCGAATACCCTCTTTTGAAAGGGACGGTGCCAAGCTGCGCTCGCTGAATCTTTCGACCAGCGTCGGGATTGCGCTCTACGAGGCGCTAAGGCAGACCCACCCCTAATTTAGGGCTGAAAGGAGGATAATTGAGGCTGCTATTTTGGGCGCAGCGCGGGGATCACATAGGCTGGATTGACCGGCCCGCTGACATTGTATCCGCCGCCGCTGGGACTGACCGTCGCCGAGCCCTCGGGGCCTGTAATGTTGTAGCCGCCCATTCCGTTGGGTTTCACCGTCCATGAACCCTCCGCCCCGCTGATATTGTATCCGCCTGAGCCGTCGGGGCTCATGTAAGAAAGACCTTTGGGACCGCTGATGTCGTAGCCACCTGAGCCGTTGGCATTTATAAAATAAGAGCCGGTCGGCCCGCTGACGTAATAACCACCGGAACCATTCGGGGCGATGGAGTAGGAATATCTCGATCCGTTCATGTGGTAGCCGCCCGAACCATTGGTGCCAATGTACGCGGAACTGTCGTAGGGCTTGGATATTCTGGCTGCGGCCGCATTATTTTGGGAGTGGGGAGATGGGGCAGAAGGAACCGCGGGGGAGGCCTCATAGCTTGTGATGCTTTCGATCGCGGGAGGCGAGCCGCTGCCCGGTCCCATGTCCGTAATGCTATCGGGGCCGGCGGGAACCTTGTATAACGGCTGGTTTATGTCCGGGCTATTATAGCCGCTTTGCGCGAATACGAGTGTCGACAGGCACGCGAAGAGGAAAAGAAAACGCATATGTACTACTGAACGCCAAAAATGCACCGCGTCAATAATATTAGTCTGCCGCGTCGGCATCGCAGCCATCTGGAACAACGGAGAAGGTCCACTCGGGACCATAAAGAGAGCCGCCGGCATTCAGGTCTGAGACCAGTCTTGAGGAGCCGTCAGGGCTATAGAGGATGCCGCCGCCCTCCCCGTCGGCTATAAAAGTGGAGTGCCCATCGGGGCCGTATATGGCAGCTCTGCCGTCCCCCATCGGGACAACGGTTGAGATGCCATTGGGGCCCTTTAAAATACCGCCGCCCTCCCCGTCCGGAATAAAAAGAGAGGTTCCTTTGACGATGCGGATTTCATGCACGGTTTTGTTCTTCAAGGTAACGGGAAGCGTCACATGGTGCCACGAGATCACCCCCATAAAGAACATTATGAAGAGAATCCTACGCATGAGTAATAATAGTTTGTACGGTCAGTTGGCTATGTCAAAATGTTAAAAGTCCCGTGTAAAGGTCTAGCCCTACATACGGAACGTATAGGTAATAATAGCACTATATACGCGTGGTGTCAATCACATGAATAAGAGATGGGAGATATGGGAATTAGGGGGAGATATATTGATACATTTAGTTCTATTAATCACTGTTATTATCACTGTTAAACAGTGATGATTGGGTAATTTGTGTTGTTTTTAAAATTCTGCGCATTATGCGTGGTGTGGGTAGCTGAGAGATAAGACATATAGGTCTTATTGGACTTATTTGAAGGACGCATAACACTTCAAGGACGCACGGCGGACGGATGTGTCTGCCAGTGCGACGAGGGAATTATACCAGAAAGAAGAGGGGGTACCCTAATACCCCATGACGATATCCTACCCATCAGCTTTCGCGTAAGATCATTGTTCGCGGTAGACCGAAAGCATTCTACTCCGCCACTGCAAGAGTAAGGGTCTGGCCAGCTTTGGTGGCGGCAAAATGCTCCAGATCCCGCCTAAACGGAGTGACGCAGTTTCTGGTGAAAGCAGTCCACGGGATTGTTTTGGTACAGGCTCTCATGCGGCCTTGTCTGAATATTTTGATCGGCTTGCCTCGGGAATTGTAGCCCGTCATGGTAACGCCATTTTCCGCGCCGCTCACCAGGCCAAATTGCAGGGAAACGCCGTCGCTCCTGCGCTTTATGTACATATGGTAGATCCGATCTCGGGGTCCCAGGAACCCCGATGGAACAATAGGACGAAAGCCAACCATTACCGACGGTCTTCCATGACGCATAAAGCGCAGAACCATCGCGCGAAGCCGCCTGTCCTTTTCTGCGTCAGTAACTTCTCCCAAAGCGGTGTAGATACGTCTTTTTTTCACGGAGCCGATTATGGAGAAAGGTTGGATCAGACGCAAGACAAAGAGATCGAAGCCACACATTTGATAAACTATGTTGTTTATATTGAGGTAATAAGATGCTATAATAAGAAGATGCCAGAAGCCCAGCCAGAGGAGCCATCCATAAGCGAACAGGAGGAGCTTGCGGGCTATATTCTGAGGCATACGGAAAATGGCGCCTACGATGGTGATTTGTTGGGAAACCTGTGTATTCTGGTAAACGCGCTGGAGACGCATCCCCGAAGAAAAGTTGCAGCAGTACTTTTGGGAAGGATTGCAATGAAGCAACCACATGACGCTTTCGTAATCATTCCCGCTTATTTGAACAGACTTCCTCCCCAACAGGATTGGGGACGCATTGACCCCATGGCGCCCTACGTGGATCTATTCTCAGACGCATGGCAAAGGCTTTGTCTGCAAAAATATGGCAGAACCCAGGCCTGCCTGGATTACCAAGCGGGTGTTTATCATCAAGCGCCACAAGGAAGCGCCATGCGGACTTTCGCGCAGGCCGAGTACTGGAGAAACAGGGATTGGATAGCAGCTTCTGGAAACAAGGGAACAAACTCCACTACCGGTAGTAATAATAAACCTAATAAGCCTGCGGCCGTGTTGGTAAGGGACAGGTTTGACGATTATTGCATGGCGGTTGCAATTGCAAGACGGAAGACAGAGCAGGACTACCTGAGAGAATTGGAAGAAAAACGGAGAAGGGAAGAAGAGCGTCTGAGAAAGGAACAAGCGGAGATGATGCATGAGGTGGTGATGCGACAGGTGCAAATGATTGAAGCGCAGCGCCTGGAGGACCGGGAACAATCACACGGAATTGAGATAGAGATGTAGTGTACCCGGCTAAAATGGAACGGCTACGATATGCCGCCCTGCCCTACCATGTGCTGAACTCTGCTATGGGTTTTCCGGTTTCAAGGATGGACTTTAGTCCGGAGATAATCATGGGCCAGCCCTGGGCGACTTTCGCGATGAATTTTGAGTTGAGCTTGGGGCTCTCATGCACGACAGTCAGATCTGTGCAAGAGCCTTTTTGCTTGAAGGTAATTGTCATGCGCGTTGTTCCTTCATTCTTAAAAGCCGGGGTAAACAAGTGCCGCCAGGTAAGGACGATTTTCTTACCTTTGACGATATCGAGAACTTTCCCCTGATCGGCTATCTGGCCGCCTGGGATTATCAGTTTCCACTCCCCGCCCTTCTTCCAGACAGCCTCCTGGGTGATACCAAACCAGCACTGACGCATTTTTTTGCCATTGGTAAACGTGTCCCATACTTTTTTTATAGGCGCACAGTAGCATCCGGTAGGAACGGGCAACTGAGTTTATAAGTTACGTTGGAGTTGG
>CAZIPW010000039.1:0-9848 GCA_964541675.1 uncultured Verrucomicrobiota bacterium | reverse complement strand
CCAAAAAAACAGCTTTCCTTTCTAAAAAAGCTCATTACCTAGGTCAGCCCCTAAATCTATTTTGTTTTATGACAAAGACCATTGACATAGTGTTGCCCGCCCACAATGAAGGCGGAAGCATAGGACACACCCTTAGCGAGTTTCACGAGATAGTCTCGAAGCAGGGCTACTGCGTTCGCTTTGTCGTCTGCGAGGACGGCTCTACCGACAATACCGTGGCGGTGATACAGGAAACTGCCAAGACGATTCCAGTCAAACTAATAAGCGACTCCGTCCGCAAAGGTTATTCACGCGCGGTAGTTGACGGGTTCAAAGCCACCGATTCCGACTTGATCGGCTTTATTGATTCCGATGGCCAATGCAACCCTGCCGATTTTGATCGGCTTTACCGTGAGATGCAGTCCAGCGGCGTAGATCTGATAGCGGGTTACCGGAATCCACGCAAAGACCACTGGATACGAAAGCTGATGTCCTTTGCCTTCGGGGTGGTTTACCGCTGTTTTTTCAACGTAAGGCTCAAGGATCCTTCATGCCCTTTTTTGATTGTCAAAAAAGAAGCTCTTGCCAAACTTTTGACCGGAAATCCAGGAATTCTCAGACAGGGATTTTGGTGGGAATTCCAAGCCAGGGCTGTTGCCTGGGGACTTAAAGTGCGTGAAATTCCTGTCGATCATCGAGTGAGAACAGCAGGACAGACGCAGGTCTATAAACCGGCCAAAGTGCCCGGAATCGCTTGGGAGCACCTGAATGGGTTGCGTACGCTCAAACGCGAGCTCAAACAGTTGACCGCCAAGTAGGGCTTATCGTACGCGTATAAAGCCTATCAGCACCCCGTCATCAGGATGTGTCGGCTGCCCGCCGGATTCATTTGACAATACAAGCAGTTTTCCCAGGTTTGGTTGGCACTTGACGTGCAAAAGCCGCAGCCCGGGGATCTTCCCGTCGTGGGGATCGTCTGTTTGAACCACAAGCGTGGTTCTGTGACCATGCTCGTCCTCCTGATAAACCTGAAAGGGATTTCCATCGGGATGAAATTCCATCTTCGCGATGACGGGGATTTGAAGATTCAGCTCCTTTGGGGGTAGTGCCAAAGTAATCCAGCTGGGGGCCCCATCGACAAGAAAGAACTGCCTGGTGTCCCTCATTTTTGGTTGGAACGCTCCCGGCATACTCCCCCCCACGATCGGAAGTCCCAAAAGAGGATCATCCCATTCCGCTGATGCTTTCGAGGATCGGTAAATCTGGGTGCAAGCATCCTTGAAAAAGGGAGTATCTTCAAGGCCAAGTCTTCTGGCAAAGTTGCGGATTTCCTCCGGTTTTTGCTCAAACCATGCCGGATCCTTGGTCTGAGGATAGTGGTAGACGGCCAAGGTTTTTACCGGGGAGCCTTCCCGGGCGGCCAAACCAATTGATTCCCACGTGCCGCTGTCACCAAGATACTCCGGATGTATCACGATGATAGATTTTCTCCGGGCGTAATAGGCGAGTTCCGGGTTCCAGTCCGGCTCGATCAGAACAAATGTCCCCGCGGACGGAGTGTTTTCCCTTACAATCCGGGATGTGCCGGAAGGATAGAAGTCGGAACACTGAAGGGCGTACCAATAACCCTGGTGTTCAAAAGTGCTCCAATCCAAAAGAACAAAAAGAGTGCACAGCCCGATGGCGGTGGCAATTCTGACCTTTGAAATTCTTTTCAGAAGACTGTCAAAGACGCATCCCAAAATCAGAATAAAGTACACGCTGTTGGCAAACCAGTAATAGTTGTGCGTATAATAAAGATTGGAAAACACCAAAGGCGCGGTGAGAAAGCAAAGCAGACAGACCGACGAGGAGATCCGGGCAGAAGAGAAAACGGCGGCGGCCAGTGCCAGTATCAAAGTGACAGGTCCCCCGATGGCATCAAGTCCATTATTGAACCAGTTCTTCCAGAACGCAAAAGAGCTCCTCTGTTCCCAGCTTCCAAAACGCCACTGCGGCTGTGTCGATTCCACGGTGACGCGCGCGCCCGGGAAGGGAGTCTGGAGTTTGATGGAGTCCATGGTCTTTACCCAAAGCATTGCCGCCAGTAGTGCGATACCGGCAACGACAAGGAAAGCTGTCCAACGTTTCCACGGAAAAGCCCACATTTCCTTCCGCCTGGTGAATTGACGGCCTCTTTCAAAGGAACGAACCAGTCCCCACAAGAAGAGAAATTCGGCGCCGATAATCCACGTGGGTGCCTTGACCAGTGAGGCCAGGCAGCCCAAAACCAGGGAAACTGTAAAGGTGGCAACCGGAAAGCCGGGACTTTGCCACAGCCTTGCCGTCACAGCCACCCAGGCAAGAGTAAGCAGGAGCCCCGTTGATTCCATCATGAATGTTCTGGGCCAATACATATAGATCGGCGCCAAAAGAACCAGCGCCAACGTCAGCCAACGGGCCTCCCGTCTGATGCCCAGCAGCCCGGCAATAAACCACAAGGGTATCAGGCACAGGTAGAAGAATAGCAGGTTTACAGTCCTGCCGCACTGTTCCAGAGGCAGATCGGTAAACTTTTGAAGCGCAGCTACAACTGCCTGATAAAGCGGGAATTCATACGGAATTACCCACGGTGGGCCGAAAATTGGCGTTTTGTAAAACACATGAAAACCGTCCTTGCAAATGTAATATGACGTCATGGCCGTATGAGTCTGCCGAAAAGAGTGTTCATCCAGAATGGGTGCGTTCCAATTGTGGGAAACCACCCAAAGGTGAAAGATAACCGCGCCCCCAAACACCAGAAAAACCGCTCTTTCGAGCCACTTAGATTTCATAAGGAGGAAATGGTAGTTGCAACCCTGCGTCTCGTAAAGAGAATTTGGCTGGCAACCTCCTGGTCGGCAGGAATAAATGAAGCATATCTGATAGACCTGATCAAAGGCTTGTGGTAATATGTCCCCATGAAGCTCTCCATCGTCATCCCCTGCTACAACGAAAAAGAGACACTGGAAAGAATCATCCAGGCGGTTGCTGACGCGCCCCTTTACGCCGATACTACGAAAGAGATCATCGTTGTCGATGATTGTTCAAAAGACGGCACACGCAATCTTCTCAAAGAAAGGGTGGCTGCCCTAGTGGAGTCCACGGGCGGAAAAGTCCTGTATCACGAAAAGAACCAGGGCAAGGGGGCCTCTCTTCGCACCGGTTTTGCTGCAGCCACGGGTGATCTCGTAGTGGTTCAGGACGCCGATTTGGAGTATGACCCCGGCGAATATTCACTTCTGATGAAGCCGATTGTCGACGGGAAGGCGGATGTTGTTTTCGGCTCGCGCTTTATGGGGGCGCAGGCACACCGCCTGGTCTACTACTGGCACTACATGGGTAACCGTTTTTTGACGGCCCTCTCCAATATGCTCACCAACATCAATCTTACCGACATGGAGACCTGCTACAAGATGTTCCGTCGGGAAATCCTGCAAAAGATTCAGATCAAAGAAAATCGTTTTGGTTTTGAGCCAGAGATTACCGCCAAAGTAGCGCGGCTACGTTGCCGCATCTATGAAGTGGGCATCTCCTACTATGGCCGCACCTATGAGGAGGGCAAGAAGATCGGCTGGCGGGATGGTTTCCGCGCGATCTGGGCGATCATCAAATACAACACCTGGGCTGCGCAGCGGAAACAGAAGTAGGATCTTATTTGGTCTCGATCGCCTTTGTGTTTGGAGCCGGGACAGTCGGTTTCTCCTGAAAATCGTTACAACTGAAGTGCTTTTCCAACCATATTTGTCCAATAATATTAGATCAGTTCCGCTTAGTTATACATACGCTTGATATTCCAATGGGCAGCAACTGGCAATCAGGAATTTGATGCCTTCCAATGCGGTTCCTGCAAAATACGCATACTCCCCCCTTGACACCCCATAACCCCCTCATATATAGTACTTACTCCAAAACACAACCTTTGGGACGTTGACCGCAAGGAAGGCGTCCCTTAAACTGAGGCGGGTCGAAAGTCCCGCTTTTTTTACATATGAGCAACGAAATTCTAGCAGTCCTCGAATACATGGAAAAAGAAAAGGGGATACCGCGCGCCGAGATGATCAAAGCCATCGAGGCCGCCATACGTTCCGCCGCCGAAAAAGGCGTCAACGCGGGACAGGAGCTGCGCGTAGAGATCAACCCCAAGACAGGTGCCCTCCAGGCTTGGAGTGTCCTCGAAGTGACGGATTCCATCAGCGATCCGATGCGGCAGATCCCTCTGGAGAAGGCGCGGCTGATCTCCCCCAATGTCAAAATGGGCGAGTTCATCGAAAAACCGGTCGATCCGGCCTATCTGGGACGCATTGCAGCCCAGACCGCCCGCCAGGCGATCACCCAGCGCATCCGCCAGTTTGAGAAAGAAAGACTTTACGATGAGTACAAAGACCGCGTGGGCGACATCGTTTCAGGCACCGTTCGCCGCCGCGAGAGGAACGATATCTACGTGGATCTGGGCAAGGCCGAGGCGCTTCTGCCCCACCGCGAGAGGGTTCCAGGCGAGGAGTACGGCCCCGGGGACCGCATCCGCTGCCTGCTTTTGGACATCGAGGCGACTCCGCGCGGGCCCGAGCTGATCCTGAGCCGCAGTCACGTGAATTTCCTGAAGAAACTTTTTGAGCTGGAGGTGACTGAGATCCATGACGGAACCGTCGAGATCGTCAGCATCGCCCGCGAGGCCGGTTATCGCGCCAAGATCGCCGTCAACAGCGCCGATCCGCGCGTCGACCCGGTGGGAGCCTGCGTGGGGGCCCGCGGCGCCCGCGTCAAAGGCATTGTCAAAGAGCTTGGCGGCGAGAAGGTGGACATCATCCGCTATTACTCCGATACAGTGAAATATTTGGAAGAGGCCATCAAGCCTGCAAAACCGCTCAATGTGCGTGTGGATGCCGCGACCAGGACCATCTACTGCGAAGTCTCCAGCGAGGATATTCCCGTGGCGATCGGGCGCAAAGGTCAGAACGCGCGGCTCACGCAAAAGCTCATGGGCTGGCAGCTCAATATTGAGGAGATCAAAAAGGTGGAGTTCTCCGATCAGGTTCAGGCGGCGGTAGCCGGCTGGAACGGTGTGGAGGGCATATCCGCGGAGGTAGCCCAGAAGTTGGTGGCAGGCGGATTTGTGAATCCGGAGGCCATGGAAGGCGTGGAACTTTCCGACCTGACTGCGGCCGGGTTCTCCGAAGAGGAATCCGGGCTTATCCTCAAGAAAGTTTCCGAAGCAAAGAAATGAACATTTATCCGGCAGTCAGATTAAATAAGTCCTATAAGACCTATGGGACTTATTTGACGGTTGCCAAAATAGAAGAATAACGGCAGATGCCTATAAGAGTACACCAGTTGGCCAAAGAGCTGGATCTTGACAACAAGGTCCTGATGGATCTTTTACTCAAGCGCGGCTACGCGGTCAAAAGTGTCTCTTCGACCATTGACAACATTTCTGCCGAGTCGATAAGAGCGGAATTTGCCAAGAAAAATACCGGGGCTGCTCCTGCTGCTCCTACAGTTGATGAGAGTCCCAAGCCCCCCTCCATCAAACCGCATATTCCCGGAGGCGCGATCGTGCGCTCGGCCGAGGACATCTCAAAGGAGCGCGCGGCGCGGGCTGAAACGATGAAGCCCAAGACGTTCCCATCCATTAGCGCGGCATACCCCACTCTCAGACCCGGCTCGCCTCCTCCGATAAAGATATCCCCTGTCGCGGCCGGGCCTTCGATGCCTCCGGCAGTGCCATCTATTTCGGCGGTGCGTCCTTCGGCACTTCCCGCCGCGCCTGTCATACGTCCAGCGGCTCCCCCCAAGGTGGCGGTTCCACAGATTTTGCGTACTCCGGTAGCCCATTCAACGGGCTCGGTGTTGACCCATTCGTCCAGTGCAGGGTCTGCGATAAGCTCAGGGACTTCGATTCCAGCGCGTCCGTCAGTCTCTTCGACAACGGCGAAGACCCCCCCCGCAACTCCGGCCTCTGAAGCCCCGATAGTGGTAGCCCCGGTAGCAGGCGAGATAAAAGTGATGCAGATCAAGCCGCCGATAATGGTTCGCGATTTCGCTGTCTTTTTGGGATTGAAGCCTTTCAAACTCATCAGCTCTCTCATGGAGATGGGAATCTTTGCCTCCATGAACCAGATTCTGGAGCCCGACCTGGCCAGCAAGGTTGCTGAAAAATTTGGAGTGGTGCTTGAAATCAAACATCGCGGAGAGAGCAAGGTGGAACCTCCCAAGAAAAAAGAGCTTCCCAAAGTGGACGAGAAGCTCCTGATGGAGCTGCGTCCGCCGGTGGTCTGCGTGTTGGGACACGTCGATCACGGCAAGACCACCCTTGTCGATTTTATCCGCAAGACCAACGTGGTGGCCGGAGAGGCCGGCGGCATCACGCAGCATATTGGCGCCTACCAGATAGTGGTTCCGCCTTCGCGCGAGGCTTCGGCGGATTCAAACAAGGACGATGAAAAGAAATCGGCTGCGTCGGCTGAAGGCAGAAAGATTACCTTCCTCGACACCCCCGGACACTCCGCGTTCGAAAAGATGCGCGAGAGGGGAGCCAGCCTCACCGATATCGCGGTCTTGGTGATTGCGGCCGATGATGGCTTTAAACCGCAAACCGACGAGGCTCTCAAACACTGCCGCAAGCATGCCGTTCCGGTGATTGTCGCTATCAACAAAATTGATGTCAAGGGTGCCAACATCGACCGGGTCAAAAAGCAGATGCAGGAGAGAAATCTGCTGCCCGAGGACTGGGGTGGCGATGTTATCACCGTTCCCATCAGCGCTCTGAAGGGCGAGCATATCGACACTCTTTTGGAGATGATTCTTCTACAGGCCGACATACTGGAGCTTAAAGCCAACCCGAAAGCCGGAGCCGAGGGCGTCATTGTGGAAAGCAAGATTGAGGTGGGCAGGGGCCCGACCGCCACGGTCATTGTCCAGAAGGGCACGCTCAAACCCGGGGATGCCATCGTATGCGGGCCATCCTACTGCAAGGTAAAGAGCCTGCTGAATGAGCGCGATGAAAAGTTGGACAAGGCTTCGCCTTCAACCCCGGTGCGCATCATTGGCTGGAGCCAGACTCCTGAGGTCGGCGGCAGGTTCATCACTGCCAAGAACGAGCGTGAGGCCAAGGATATGGCCGAAACAGCCGCGCAGGAAATTTTGAAAACCAAGAGAAGCCAGCAGGCCACCGCCGCTCCGCAAAACGCAAAGGAGTTGCTTGAGGCTATCACAGCCCAGACATCAAAGAGCCTGTCGGTGGTTGTCAAAGCCGATGTGTCCGGATCTCTGGAAGCCGTCATTGACGCGCTCAGGGCCATCACGAGCGACAAGGTCAAATTGGAGATCGTCGGCGGTTCGGTCGGCCTTGTCAGCCTGGGGGACGTGGAAATGGCACATACCTCAAAGGCTTCCATTGTGGCTTTCAACACCCGCAATGACATCGGAGTCGCCGCGGCCCTCAAGCACGATCATGTCAGCGTCATCTCGCACAATATCATTTACGAGCTCGTTGAGCAGGTGAAGGACGCGATGGCAGAGCTGCTCGATCCGATCCTGACCGAACACAGTCTGGGCAAGGCGGAGATCCGCCAGATCTTTGCACTCAGCAAGGGCACGATTGCCGGTTGCATGGTGACTGAAGGAAGCATCATGAGAGACAAGCAGACGCGCGTTTGGCGCGGCAAGGAGTTGCTGGGGGAGGGCAAGATCGTGCATCTCAAGCGTCAAAAGGACGATGCGAGCGAGGTCAAGGCCGGCTTTGAGTGCGGCATACTCTTCTCGGGGATAGATTCTTTCAAGGAAGGGGATGTTGTGGAGTGCTACGAGATCTCAAAGATGAAGGCGGCTCTGTAAGTCTGGTATGTTGAGATCACTTAAAAAATTTGTCCTGCCCTACTATCGAGGCAAGGATGAGATGCACGGCATGGGGCACAGTGAACGCATTCTGAAACTGGCGCTTAAACTTTCCAGAAACCGCAAGATCAACCGTCTTGTGCTGCTTGGCGGCGCTTATTTTCACGGGATCATAAAGAAGCATGAGTCTGCCTGCCGGTCTTTTTTGAAAAAACAGAAGTTGGATGCCCCAACCATTGATCAGATTGTAGATGCCGCCTATCACTCGCTCCAGGAAAGACAGACCGACCTGCTGGAGGGAAAATTCCTGCACGATGCCCACCTGCTGGAGGGCGGCAGGACATTCATCGTCACCAAAACTCTTTGCACAGGTTCTTTCAAACATCAGTCTTTGCGTGAGACCGTTGGATTCATCAGAAAAAAACTAAAGAACCGGTCCAGAGTTGCGCTGCCGTCGTCAAAAAAGGCCTATGAGGAAAAATTGAAATTCGCCCGCGCTTTCGTGCGAGAAATGGAAAGACAGGGTTTGGCCTAGTGGACGTTAACGAAGTGCGGGCAACTGAAGATGGGTAGACTTTGGATCCCTACATTTGTACTTGCGGGATATCCGGCATCGTTCTACCATACCCACATGGACCTCTACAAGCTCTGCCGATTCATCCTCATAGTATCGCCGGCCTTCTGTCTGCTGTTCGTGTTTATCACGCGGCATCTGTTGTGCCCCAGACTCTTCAGGTTCACGCCAAAGTTCTGGCCGGTCTGCTGGCTCTCGATAGCCATCTGGTTCCTCTTTGGCACTGTCAGCCACCTCTGGCTGGCCTTCATGCCCGTCACGGGATTCTTCAACATATTTCTCGACCGCGACTTTATTTACACGGCGGATGTGCTGGCCGTCGTTACCACGGTTGTCTTGTGCAGCGTGCTATGGGCGCTTTTGATAAAGAATCCCAGCACGCACAGAAAACTTGGCTTCCAAAGAGCCTTCGTGCTGGTCTCCTGCCAGGTTATTTTCTGGGGGGTTTTGAGTTTCGGCGTGCTTACGGTGCGGTAGGAACCTACCTGCTACCTCTCCGAGCTGAAAGCGGAAGATGACTTCCTGCTTTATATTCCAGGAGCTTGGCTTTGCTCCTGCGTTGGTGTAGTTGGGGGTCTTCGTTGCCGGGTGTGATTTCCATGATTGCGCTTGGAATTACCTGAGTGGCTCATTGCACCGCCGCCGCCAAAGCCCGCAGCCAATATGGTAGCCCAGGCGAGGTCCTGCATATTAGCGCACAGATTGGCGGTAAAAATATGGGAGAGCCCTCCCGAGTAACCTTCAATAAAATTTATGCCTCCATTGACGGCCAAGAGTCCGCCAGCTAGTCCACCGGCTATCAGAGCGGTACATCCAAGTATTTTGGATACTCTCTTGAGTCCATTGCAAAACTTACCTGGATTTGCCGCTGCGGCTGCATTAGACGCTTGAACCGAAGGTGCTTCGGTTTGTTGCATCGGTACTTCGAGGTTTTTTGGAGTCAGCGCTCTGATTCCCTCTTCCTCAAAATACTTCTCATATTTCGCGTTTCCAGCCCTCTGGGCGTTGACCGCCAATGCCGCGTATGCCTGCCCGATATTTTGCATAATCTCAATCTCGTGACCTAGCCACTGGGAATGTGAAACTCTGTTGGTGATCTCCTCCTGACCTCTCTCCATCTCAGTGGCTGCCCCTGCAAAATCGCCATTGCCAACGGCAAGGGCTGACTGAAGATGGCTTAGGAGTTTTACTCTGTCTGGAATCTCAGGGTCTGATAGAACATCAAAGAAAGATTGCGTCAGTGAAGCAAGATCGCCCGATTTGCAGGACTCCAAATATTTACTCAGTGTTGTGAAGACGTCTGCGCGAGGAAGTTCGGCGGCATGGTCAATTTGTACGCCGCTAAAATGGTTACGCATCTCCTGGAAACGAGCCTTCATGTGTGTGATCAGTAGCATCCGGTAGGAACGGGCAACTGAGTTTATAAGTTACGTTGGAGTTG
>CAZIPW010000038.1:0-10085 GCA_964541675.1 uncultured Verrucomicrobiota bacterium | reverse complement strand
ACTTTTATTCATCTAGGTGTCTATTATACACCCATTACCTAGGTCAGCCCCTAATTTTATGATAATTGGTGGGTGTCAGTCGCAAGCACAATAGAGCATCAAAGAGGGGTTTCCCAGAGAGACCCGGCAGACGTACTGGAGTCGGTGTTGTTGGAGGGACAAACGCCCAAAGACTTTTTAAACAGGAATCTTTGTCAGAAAACAGGATTTACGGAAGATGTCCTGATGGCTCAAATGAAAGCCTTAAGGGCGAGGTATGGTATTGAAGAACCAGATAGAAGAGGTCTCGTAAAAATGCTTGGAAAGATTTATTCCAGGCATGACAAGCCAGCCAACGAAACATTGTTTTCCGGGTTGCTTGTCTCCACCACCGCAGGGAGCAATATGGATAAAAGAGGGACTTTAACCGATGCTCAAAAGAGACTACAAGGAATTATATTGGGGGCTAAAACGAGCAAGGAACTGTGTATTGATGGATTGGCAAATACACTAGACTGCGATTACAACCTTGTGTGTGATTATCTAAGTAAGTTGAGAAGACATTACGGAATCGAGCAACTTGGGTATGCCGGGCATTGCGAACTTATCAGAACCATCTGGAAAGAAGGCTATAGGTCTATTGATGAACTGATGCTCACCAGGATGAAATTCCATGGCAAACAGATGGACGCGACAACAGCGGAAAACTTGGTTCTTCTTGCTGTTAAGGATGGCACACTATTGGGTCACAATTTTATGACTGAAGGATTGGGGCTAGCCCTTCTCCAGGCAGAACGATTAATGGCCGCGTTCAGGAAAAAATACGATATAGTTGGACGAGGGGATGAGCTCTTGGCGACTTTAGCCCAAGCCTTACAAGCAAAGGGATCGGCAACCCCGGGAACCGATGTCACAAGCTCTCCTGACGGAACTGCGCCGTCTACTGCGTTATCTCGCGGGAATGGAAATGTTGTGCAAAGAGGGCCTTTAACTGGCACTCAAAAAAAACTATGGCAAGCCATATTAAAAGCCAGTACCAGTGAGGATCTGGGTACTGAAAGATTGATGGGGGCAATAAACTGCACTTCCGGTCAAGTGTACTATCATCTGAGTGACCTGAGGAAATATTACGGAATCAAGCAACTTGGGTATGCCGGGCATTGCGCGCTTATCAGAGCCATCTGGGAAGAAGGCTATAGGCCTATTGACGAACTGATGCTCTCCAAGGTCAAATATCATAGCAAACAGATGGATGTGACTGGCAGGGGTGATCAACTGCCAGAAGATTCAGCCCAAGCCTCACAAGCAAAGGGATCGGCAACCCTGGGAACCGATGCCACAAGCGCTCCTGACGGATCAGGAATGCCGTCTGGCGCGGAAGATCATAGGAAGGGCAATGGCCATAACGATCATCCAATAACTCCTTTTCGCAGCAGATCTGAAATGCCACAAAATGCATCTGCACAGCCTGCTGATGTATCTAGCGGAAACGGGAAGGGCAATGGCCATAACGGTCATCCGATTACACCTACAGAGGGAACCAGCCTGCAATCAAGAGAATCTTTGGGAGAATTTGACTTTGGCTGCTTCGTGGGAAAGTCACCACCCATGTTGGCTATATACGAAACGCTAAAACAGGTTGCCCCCACAAACGCAACCGTCTTACTAACCGGAGAAACAGGTACGGGCAAAGAAATGGCAGCAAGGTCAATACATATGCTTTCTTCGAGAGTCGGGAAGCCGTTTATTCCCGTCAACTGCGGGAGCTTGCCTGAAGATATACAGAAAAGCGAACTTTTCGGACATGAAAAAGGAGCTTTCACGGGTGCGCATACCAAAACGGGAGGATATTTTGGAGAAGCGAATGGAGGAACCATATTTCTGGACGAAATTGGAAATATGTCGCCTTCCGCTCAGGCAGAATTGCTGCGTGTTTTACAGGGGCGCGACGCAGGCAACCGTGAAATAACGCGTGTTGGCAGCGCCATCCCCATTAAAATCAACGTGCGTGTGATAGCCGCGACCAATAAGGACCTGGAGAAAAAGATTAAAAATGGAAGTTTTCATGAAGATCTCTTCTACCGCTTGAATGTCGTGAATGTCGAAATGCCGCCATTGAGAGATCGTCGTGGAGATATTCCTCTTCTTGTAGACCACTTTCTTTCCGAGTGCGCCACAATTCACAATAGGCCGGTGCCGTCAGTCGAAGAAAAAGTCATGAAAACATTGATGGGCCGCCCTTGGAAGGGAAATGCGCGTGAGCTCTGGAATGCTTGCGAGAGAATGGTTATCCTATGCAGGACTGGACAAATCGATATCCGCGAGTACTCCCGCCTGTTTCCGGACAAACCAGCAACGAGAAACAGTCAAGCTGACATGGAAGCTGGTGGAGGCTAGATCGCAGTGCTGTTTATTGAGCTTAGGACATATTAACGAAATACCGGAGGAAGCCACCGCGCAGAAGAGTTTTCCTATCGCCGCGGCTCAACCTCAGGGAGCGTACTTTACGACTGTCACATTGACATTAATGCTGTTCGCTGGCACATCATCCGGGTCCTCATCCGGATCGAGATACGAGGTATCCGCAAACGGCTGACCGCAAGTGAGAGTGTATTGATACAGGGTCCCATTCTTCTGGGTATACACCACCTCTGATGCGCCGGGCTCGCAAGCAAGAGGCGTGCTCATGCTGCCTCCCCCGTAAGCGGGAAACGGCAGTGTCATCATCGTCTGGCCCACCGTAAATTCCTCAGAATAGGGGTTGCCCACCAGCGTCCATCCGGTATCCAAGGCGGCCACGACAAAGGAATCGCCTGTTCCGTTAAATGAGATGAGATAGGAACCAGCCACCACGGGATTGCCCGCTGAAGAAGTGCCTGCTATCGGCGCGACAGCCTGGGAGATGGTCGTACCGTTTCCGGAAGAACTCAGCCTGATTGAGGAAGAGTTTCCGGAGTCGGAGAGACCCGCGAAGCCGTTGTGTGGGGCTATGGGTGTGGCGGGGGCTCCGCCGATGCTCGTGAGCATCTTCAGCAAATCGGCAGTCGCGGGATATCCTGAACCGGTGACGGTTCCGCCGGAGGCCTTCCAGTTGGCGTAGGTATTGTCAAGTTCGCTCTGCATCTGGGTGGCCACCGGAGCTTCCGATTTGAACTGCAGGCTCGACATGACGGGCACCAGTATGGTGGCCACTATCGAAAGGACGCAAATAGCCACCAATAGCTCTATCAGTGAGAAGCCTCTGAGCTGAGTGAGTGGGTTACGGGTCACGGAGAGATTCTAACATCAAACCAAGAGTACGGTGCCGCCGGGAGCGATTTTAACACTCTTTTAACATCTGGGCTCAATAAAACGGCCGACAGCACACCCCACGGAACTATGGATATAGGAGATCTTTTAGCGGAACCGCCAAGTGAGTGGCTTTGAATAATCTGTTGGTAGGGCCTCCTGAATTTGTATTCCCGGTTCCCAGGGACTCGCGGGCGGCTGTTGGAATACCCCCGAACGTGGATTTCCAGCCTTTCGCCCCTGCAACATAATGGACGGTCTTGAGGTGAGGATCACCACTAAATACATCGTTTCCAATTTTGGGCGTATCTCCCTCAAAAGTGACATTAGTCAGGTTTTCGCAGCCAGAGAATGCTGTATCCCCGATGCTCCTGACGCTCTCAGGTATAGTCACGCTAGGCAGATGAAAGCAATACTCAAACGCCTCGCCCTCGATATTGGTAACGCTCCTGGGAATCGTAATGCTGGCCAACTTAGAGCAGAAATTGAACGTATTCTCTCCAATGCTGGGAACACCATCGGGTATCTTAATGTCGGTAAGCTCAGAGCAAAAACCAAATGCCCAGTCCCCGATGTTGGTGACGCTACTGGGGATCGTAACATTGGTCAGGCTCCTGCAACCGTCGAATGCATTCTCTCCGATTCTGGTAACGCTCTCAGGTATGGCAAAACTGCCGCTTCTGGCTTCGGGACATTTAACGATCGTTGTTTGATCCTTGTTGAACAACACGCCATCAACGCTACTATACGCCACATTCCCCGGTTCTACCGTGATAGCGGCCAGACTATAGCAGCAGGTAAGTGTATGTCTTTCAATGCTGGCAATTCCGTTGGAGATTTTAATGCTGGTCAGGTTGGTACAGTTGTGAAACGCCCCATCCTCCATATTGGTCACGCTGTCAGGAATTATGATGTTGGTTAGGCGATGGCAGTCCTGGAACGCTCCATCTCCAATGCTCCTGACACCGTCAAACATCGTGGGACTGCCTTCCTTATCTGCTGGCCATTTGAGTATCTCTGTCCCCCCTTTGTTGAATAACACTCCTCCTTTACTACTGTATGCAGGGTTCCCCTCTTCGACTGTAATGTCGTTTAGCTTCATGCAATAATTAAACGCGCTATGTCCTATGCTCCCAACACTATGGGGTATCTTTATATTGGGCAGGCTATCGCAGCCATAGAAGGCCTCTTTTCCCAGGCTCCTGACACTGTCGGGTATCGTGATATTGGTCAGGTTAAAACAGGTGGAGAAAGCCCAGTCTCCTATGCTTGTAACCGGCAGCCCGTTAATGCTGTCAGGGATTGTCACTGCATAGGCAAAAACATCACTACGGGTAATTGTGATCGTGCCCGAATCTCTCTCCCAATACAGTCCATTGGTAACCCCTGACTGCTGTGCCTGGATGGGGTCCGCTGCCAGCACAGAAAGAGCAGCGACAGCAGTGGCCGTTCCGAGGTTTTTTGAGTGGATAGATGTTCCCATAGGCATAGAATTATAGGACAATATTGCCTTATGTCAAGCGGACTTCTCTCCCAAGGCTCAACGCTCAACGCCTGCAATATACTGTCTAAAGTGTCGGTATATCTTGCCCCCAACAGAATTGCCATCAAGTATTGTTCGGCACAGACCTGCGCAAGCTGCCCTTACTTTGGGATCTTCACGCTCTAAAGCAAATTTTGCCCTCAGAGATTGCTCCATCGGCAAGGCAGCTCTTATGGGGGAAGTGACTGACTCCAAACAGGCACCCTTTTCAACGAAGGCAGCCAGACATTCCATGCTGCAAAGGATTATTGCTGTGCTTAAAATCCTCGATCGGCGGCAAATATCATGTCGTTGTGCGTCAGACATTGGCAATTGCATTTGAGCAACGAAACCTTTCAATCCATTTTCGTTTACTTCATATTCCGCAATAGTCCACACGCGATTTTGTGCGCTGACGCCCGGCAGGCAATTATCACGGAACCATTCTGCGTCTGTCTTTACACTGGCTATTAGCAGCGTTTCTATCCTTGAGAGAGTGTAATGCGTAAAGGCCATGCGCTTCTCTGGGGGACACTGCAAACCGATGTACATATTCAGATCATCGGCAATCGGCTGGGCGCGAGGCACCCCGCAGGCTTGTAACGCAAGATTTAGGACCAAGGCTCTCTGTGGCGCGTCTATCCCGCTATAAGCAGCAAAGATCTCATCTTCACTAACCGAACCCAAACGATTGGAAATACCCAGCAAATCATCTACCAGCGGTTTATGCTCGGCCAGAGTAAATATCTTGGGAATATTCATATAGCAATTGTTATGCACTATTTACAACGCAGGGTCAACATCTCTCTAGGCCGATCGGATAAAAATACATTTTATTGTTGCCTCTTATTCAAAAATCCAACAATAATAGGCTATTCTTATGAAGAATCCATTGCATAAAACCCTGATGGCTTTGAGCGCGGCATCCATGCTCGCCGGTGCCTCCAATGCCAAAGCTCAGCAAATTAATTATTCCACGTCTGTCAACGAGAACGGGGTACTAGTGCCCGAAACAGGGTCGTTTAACCTCAATCTTCAATTTCCTCCGGCGGAATTTTTGCCGGAAGACAGCATATACGCGACTGAATTTCTGGATCCTTATGGCGTGGTGACTTGGACCGAAGGCATCGGAGATTCGGCACAGACTTATACCCATACTGGAATTTATGGTATTTGGTACGGAGGACCGAACGGCAGCAGTGATGTCGCTTTTATTAATGGCTGGGATTTTAATACAGGTACCGCGTCGGGCCCCGGACTATGGGCTATGTCTCCGACTCCCGGCTCATTTATAACTGACTTTGACAGCCCCTCTGACATCAGCGGCGTTTATGGCGCCCTCCCAAGCCAGCCAGAAGGCGGTTTTACAATGAATGGGGTGACGCAAGGTGCGCTGGGTACGATCAACGTGGTCGATAACCCCGTCATCTCTCAACAGGCTGTCGATGTCAGTTATATGGTTACGCAAGTACCGGAGCCCGGAGTGATTGGCTTGAGCGGCTTGGGAGCTGGTTTGCTGGTCATAGCCAGGCGTAGAGGCATAGGTAGCAAGATGAGTGGCGTATAGAAGTTGGAGTATCACGAAGTTTCGCGTGCAAAGGGGAAAACACAGCGGGGACGATCATCGCTCTTGACTCCTAAGACGGAATTTTATAAGGTTGGACTCTTATGTCCACTCCGAAACGCAGACACTCCAAACAGCGCTCCGCCCTGCGCAGGGGCTCCAAGCCATACAAGGCCTCCCTTCTGTGCAAAGATCCCGTTGACGGCACGCATTGCCGCCCGCACCGCGTCAATCCCAAGAACGGGATGTATCGCGGCAGGCAGGTTGTCACCGTTTCGGCCTAGCCGCCGCGTGAACATGAACGGCGCCGTTCCACGGCATCTGTTCCTGGACTGGCAGACACTCTCCTCATGAACGCTCCCAATATAGCAATCGATGCCATGAGTGGCGAACTCGGACCGGAAGAGGTCCTTGCGGCTCTGGCGATTGGCTACAAGGAAATCAGGGAATATCCCTTTGTTACTCTCGTGGGCAACCCGGACAGACTGAAGCTCCTTATGAAGCTCCACCGCCTGCCGGCAGATAAGATCAAGATTCATCCGGCGTCGGAAGTCATAGAGATGCACGAGAAGCCCACGCAGGCGCTCAAGACCAAAAAGGACGCCTCTTTGCTGGTGGCGATAGATCTCGTAAAACAGGGCCTGGCAAATGCCGCCCTAAGCTGCGGAAACACGGGGGCCCTAGTCGCCGCCGGCACATTGCGGCTGCGTCCGATGGACGGGGTGGACAGGCCCGCGCTGGCTACCGTCATGCCGACAAGAAACAATCATTTTGTGATGCTGGACCAGGGGGCCAATCCGATGAGCGACGAGAAGAACCTCGTTCACAACGCCATTCTGGGCAGCAATTTCGCGCAGGTCGCGCTGAAGATACCGAAGCCCCGCGTGGGGCTCTTGAGCATCGGCTGCGAGGAGGGCAAGGGCAACCCGACGACAAACGCCGCCCACGAGTGCCTCAAAAAGCTTCCCGATATCGTCAACTATCAGGGGCTCATCGAGGGCTTTGATGTCTTCCAAAACAAGGTGGACGTGGTGGTCTGCGACGGCTTTGTGGGAAATATTCTGTTGAAAACCTGCGAGGGGCTCTTCAAGCACCTGAAAGAGTACGCGGTTGATGAGATGAAGAAGAGCCCGATCCGTATGCTGGGCGCTTTTATGAGCATGGGAGCCTTCAATGCCATGAAAAAGCAGCTCTCCCCCGAGAGATATTCAGGGGCGCCCCTGCTGGGTCTGAAGGGAAACGTGTTCAAGACGCATGGCTCGGCCAAACGGCTGGAGATCATGCACGCCGTCCGGATTGCTTCCGAGGTCGTCAGTCAGGAGATGAGCCAGCACGCCCTGATCGATATCAAGACAGCCAATGAGAGGCTCTACCCGGCAATGCAGGGAAAATAGCCATACGTGGCTCCGCGCTGAACTGTTCCCGAAAAGACTTGCTCCAACGAGCCTACTTATCCTACGCTTTACTTCAGGCGTCTGGCCGATCATCACAATGAAGTCGTCTCTTCTTAATCGTGGTTTCACCCTGGTAGAGCTCTTGGCGGTGATTGCCATCATGGCAGTCCTTATCGTGGCCGCGCTTCCCTATACCGCCAATTACACCCTTTGGGCCCAGGCGACCGCCGAACAGCGCGACGCGCAGGTCGTTGCCTCCGCCATAGCCCGCTGGATCGCATTGGGAGCGGATACAACGGGGGGATCCTCTCTTGATCCCAACACCAACGGAGGCGTAAGCCAGTACAACTGGACAAAGCCCGTTGCGGGCGGCAGAATCAATTATCCGAGCGCCTGGACCAATGGGTCTGTCCCAGCAGGAGTCATAGAGGACCTGGTAACAGGATGGACTGTTATCACCACCAATAACGGCCCGTATGGGGAGCGCGATCCGATGATCTCGCCTTCCACCTCCTTCACCGCACTCGGCAAACGCATCAAAATAGCCTTTACGGATTCCAGGCACTGGACCGTCACGGGACGCTCAACAGCGGGTTTTGGGTATTAGAGCATTTACAAAAATCATGTAGCCGATTCTCTTGCTCGCCCCCCGTAAAGAGCACCGCAACGGGGGGCTATGCTGGGCAACCCACAAGGGGTTGGGTGGTCAGAGATAATACATATTTTATGGAAGTACTCTAGAAGCTCTCCAGGATCTGCCACACGAACGCGGCCCTTCCCCTACTCTGTCTTGACTCGTTTCTTCTTATGGAATACGATCACTTGTTTTCTCAAGCGGGCATAGTATAGAGGTAATACGTGAGCTTCCCAAGCTTGAATCGAGGGTTCGATTCCCTCTGCCCGCAAAGCCGCATAAATACAGAGAAAAGAGGCCAAGGTCATAAGAAAGTCATAAGATTCCGTAGAAATAGGAGGTTCACGAGGCTTACGCCGAGAGATACTTCTCGCTCGTAAGGGACAGCCTATTCCTCCAAAGACAAGAGCCTGTTTTTCAAAAGCCAACCTGTTATCAATACTATGATACCCTATAATTCAGCTTGTTTAAAATCGTAAAGGTGTATAATTAGAACATGCTCAGCACGCAGGAAAATCTACCAGTCGGCGATAATTTCCGACACGATGAACTCTGCACCCTTTGCCGTGAGGGAAAAGTGTTTGAGGTAGACGATTGGTTCAAGGCTGGGCATAGGCCACTTATAAAGCCGCCGCATTGGCATAAGTGGCCAATGGGAATTGCTATCGAAAATAGAAATCACAGTCTTGTAGAAGTGCTTTTGAGAAACGGAATCCCCGCCGATGAGAAAGTACTCATGAAGGCGGTGAAACACCGGCGACCGGACATGATAAAGATGATGATCAAATATGGCGCCGATATAAATTCCATCCCTTTCAGAAAAGTAGTTGAGGCTGGAAACCCTGACGTAGTGCAAATTTTTTTCGATCGCGGCGCAGATTTATTTAAAGACTACCCTTTTTACAGAGGTTTGATCTTTGAGACAAAAATATGGCTATCTTTTTACAAGCGATACCAGCCGAAACATCCAGATCTGCAAATACAATTGGATATGGCTCTGAGAAAAGGAGTGGAAAAAGAGAGTTTGAAGATAGTATCGCTATTAATGTGGGCCGGAGCCAATCCGAGGAATCCAGTGATCATTCCTGACGATAAGCTTACATACCCCATGACGGCTTTGGAAGCTGCGGCTTCTCAAGGAAATACTGAGATAATCATGATATTAAAGCCCGATCCAAAGAAGGATGATTTTAACGATTTGATGTGCCAATCAATTTCAAAGTGTGACTTTAGGCTGGTACAATTTTGGGAGGGAATGGGTGCAGACATGAACCACTCAAAGGACGGCACATACCCAGGCCATGAGGCGGTTATAGAAGCATTGTGGATGGCATCAAGTTTTTCTAAACTCTCGGAGCACTATGATGCCTTTCCGGCCTCTGATCTTGCCCGCACGTGGTTTGCTTCAGGTGCCAAATGGCCGATTCAAAACGAGGATGAGATTCGAAAGGTGCGAACGTGTCTTAATGAATTGGATTCATACCGACTTAGGGATTTTATCGAGCTTTTGTTGGACAATGAAGTCATACCCCCAAATATTCTAAAATCAGTGGCAAACACACCAACGGTTAAGAAGAAGATTCCTGACTTGGCTGTTTTTATAAAGGAATACGTTGAAAGCAAAAGACGCCGCCGTTTTGGGGGCGCACCTTATACTTACTTGCAATCTGAAATGAAGTAATATAAAATAGGCTGATATGAGGC
>CAZIPW010000037.1:0-10749 GCA_964541675.1 uncultured Verrucomicrobiota bacterium | reverse complement strand
ACCTTTTTCTTTAAGCGCAGCAAGCTGCGGGGAATATATCCCGCTGAGATTCAAGGGAGAGCCTAACAGGCAACATTTTCATTTGTAAAAATCCTCTTGTCTTCGCTGCAATTTGTCCGTTTGCTATCATGACATGGACTACAAAAAACAAATCGGGTTCGATCCCGAAACAGGCCTAAACAGTATGCCCGATTCGTGGGAGGTTGAAGCCATCATCAATGACCGCCTTTCAAGATTGACATCCCCGGGAAAACTCGCCCCCGTCGATAAGAGAATACAGGCATACCTGGATAAATTAATGGGCGCGCAAGCCCCCAAGTTACCGACAAACACTGTCTCCGTGGATATGTTTGGAATAGCCAGAACGCTTTCCCTGCCACCGGACAAGGACGAGTATATTAATCCACTTGTAAGCAGTTACCGGCTCAGACAGGGAATGTTGCACAACCCCAAAAACGACCGCCGCACCACAAAGGGGGTATTCCACGTAGCCGAGGGAGGGCTGCCTATACCAGCCGATAAAAAAGCGGTGCCGCTGCCGATATTCGCGGAACTTTTCAAGGCGGCACTCAGACCCACAAGCGATCTGATGCTGCTTCCTTACACCTCCACCAGTGACAAACCCACGGGGGCCTGGCTGACAACCTACTTGCGTCCGCTTATCTCTCCAGAGGTACCGGGAGTGCTCCCATACAAGAGCATGGAAGTGCGTTTTCTGGTACCAGGAGGACTGGCTTCGAACATCGATTTCATTGAGTCCGTCTTCGGAAACGCGGGAGATCCCGTCGCAAATGACGCCGCTTTGGACGTGGAGCACTGGAGCGGGCACACGGGATTTGTCCTTTTGGCACCGCACTTGACGACCCTTACCAAGAAAGCACTTGGGCTGCCGCACTTCGACGACGCCACCCCAAGACAGCAAAGGGACGGTATGTGCTGGAAGGATGAAAAAGAGTTGTACAACGACGGACAGGCTTTCAAAGCCACATCCCGCGACGAAAACGGAGTCATTGTGACTGTCATTGCCGACAATTATTTTGGTTATTGCAAGAAAGAGGTCAAAACCCAGATCAGCTACGCAGCCAATCTCTTCGGCCTTTGCGAAGAGGAACACGCGGGCGGGGCACTGACTTTTGCCTCCTATGACGTGGGAGAGGACTTTGCCCTCAGCGAAGTCGTGCGCACCCAGGAAGACCGCCATTTCGACGAGGCGGTCAAGCTCCTGGACGGGCTGGTGACGGTCCATCCGGAAGGGTACGCGGTCGATCGGCGCTATCCGGATATTGTCTACGTCCCGCAGCGGGTACGTATGCGTCTTCACGATCAGAAGGCCGAGTGGGAAAACGAAGATGGGAAGAAGGCCAGCATCAAGCTGCTGCCCAATCACACCTACGTATTGCCTTCAGGCTACAAGATAAACATGATGAAGCCCGGCGAGAACCGCCGCTGGAGGCTGATCGGAACCGTGGCAGAACCCTGCTTCTGTCACAAGCCCAGCACCGTCTCCGGGGGAGGCAAATCAGAGATCTCAAAGCCCCTGAGCGATGCCTGTATTATCGGATCGGTTTTTGTAATGGATTTCAAGAACGACATGGATCAGGTTGAGATGCTCCTGGACTTCGACTACTCGGATATTTACAAGGAATCGGCCAAAAGAACACTACCACCCTTCCCTATAAAGCCGGCCTCCACTATCCTCAGCCCCCATATGTCTCTGGGAATGGTCATCCAGCTTTTCAGTCCCTCGAGCGCCTACACGGACTCCTATAACGATTTTCTGCGCTCCATTCCGCCCCACGTCATAGAGATGCTGCTTGTCATCAAACGTTATTACAAACCCGACTGGGAAGAGGACTGGAAGAAGAGATTCTCCGTGGACAGCATCAATGGCGTGCCAGGACACGAATTGAAGTATCGCCGGGAACGCCTGAGTACCCTGTTTTTGAGAGTTGGTTATGAACGCGACGGCGGTTGGAGAACTCTGGGAGTACGCAAAGACTTCAGCCCCGCCTACAAGATACAGATGGAAGACGACATTACCGCATCGATCGTACTGCCCACACGGCTCTTTAAAGGGCTTGGACCCTCGGACAAGGCTCCCGCCCTTAAATTTACGGGCAACTGCGAGTATAGGCTCTTCCAGCGTCCAGATGATGCTGTTGTGCGCGGTTATGATAAACAGACTGAGCATGATATGACCCTGCAGGGCAATTTCACGTCCAACTACCAGCCCCTGACCAAGGATGAAGTCAAACTGATGGTCGAGGACGCCATACGTTTCGACCACTTTACCAAGCCCCTGCAGGATTTCCTACGGGGTCACGCGGAAGACCCCAAGGGTCCCCAATACGCGATGTCACCGTCCAATCCGAGAATAGTAGACGGGGCTATATCGAAAAACACCAGATATCTGCAAAACAGGCCCGACTTTTTGGACCTCAAGGGCCGTTATCTGGCAGAGATAGGCATACGCCTGGCGCGCCGATTAAAACCCACCGACCCCATTTATACGCCCGTGACCATTATTGTCCCGGGACGCAGAAATAATCCACCAGAGAAGGGCACTCCGGCTCTGTGCGCCTTTAATCCGATCCATTACATGGAGCTGCCTGAGCTCTTCATGGAATTTATCTCTTCCATGACAGGAAAAAGCCCCTCCACCACAGGGGCTGGCTCCGAGGGCGCCCTGACCAAGGGGCCTTTCAACGCGCTTCTACCCATCATTGATCTGAATGCCGCATATGTAAGCGCTGTATTGACGCAGGCTCCAACTTACGTCAGTTCAGCTGCTTATGTAGGTCCAAAGTTCAGGGTAGACCATGATGTATCGTTGCTTATACCGGAGATATTCGCAAGAATGACCGCCACCGAACGCGATCCGGCTTGGTTGATAAAGAACGGATACTTGGAACGCTGCAGAGACTTTACCCACGGCGGCAAGCTCGTGCAGGCCAGCAGACTGGGATGGAGAATCACGGCTCAATTTGAGAGGTTCTTCTTTGGAAGAGTATTCAACAGCCCAGGAGTAGTGCTTAACCCAGAGATGTTACGCCCGGAAATACAGGACAAAGACATCTTCGCGGACGCTGTAAACACCATTGTTGAGACACATCAGCGGGTAGCCGAACTGTATTTTGACGATGGTGGCGTTGAACTGGCGGTACCACCGCTTAAAGCGCTCCTGCACGTGATGGCCAAGGGCAGTTACGAAGGGATGAAGCTTACCGACGAGGCATTCCGAAAGCTTTTCACCCTGGACTCAATGCTTTCGAGCAGCTGGTACGCCGAAAGGCTGCAGGCCAAACAACGCCTGGATATAGAGCTGTGGCAGAAGCACAGCGAGAACATCACGGCCGCCATTGCCGACAATGTAGCGCTCAAAAATACATTGGAGCCCAAGCTGGCATATTGCCAGAAACAGCTTTCCGAGGCTATGTCGCAGGAATATATGACCTTCCTCAAGGGTACCATCGGGGTGGCGTCAAAATTAAGATAGGTTTATTCCTCTAGCCCAGTATTACCGAGACGCGGCAGGCAATAATAACGGACTCTGCCCCCTTTTTCTCGGGAAAACAAGTCAACGGGACCTTCGTTTTACAAGCCGTAAAAATCTAAATAAAAAGCACTTAGGATCTTTTTTGTTGTTAAAGTTATAGCGCTTTTGCCGACTATATACTCACCAACTGGGAATGGAGGCCTAGAGAGAATGAAGTTTAATCCGGACTCATATAACGCAAGTGGACCCTTTACAGGGGCTGATGTATCGTTCATCCATAGGGCTTTTGGGAAAAGCCTTGTGTCGAGGGAAGATTTGACGATGATCCTAGCCGATCAAAATCTGCGCCAACCTCTTCTGGACAGCCGGAGACTGTTTGAAGAGATGAAACAGCAGGGTGAAGGCTTGGATGTTTCCCCGTATTTCTTCTACTATCTGCAAGTCAGACAGGCTCTATTGAAGAGCAAACTCGCCGATCCCAAACTCGCGGAGTATATCTCCTCTCTTGTCGTAGAGCTGGCCGAGAATCAACAAAGCAAATTTACCGTACGCGGCATCAAGATAACCCGTTACATCCCCCTCAAAATGGCAGTGGGAATAAACGAAGGCAGCAACGTCAACACAGTCCAGATCCAGGCCGATATCGGTAACCTGAAGCTGGTGGTCGATGGGCATTACAATAATCCAGGGAGTACAGACCGCCCCGAAAGCGCCAACGGGGAAAATCATTAGGATTTCACAAGGAAACCTCCATATATTTCTTATGCCGTCCGCAGCCGTATCTCTGGGACGGCATTTCCTTTGTGGCATCATGCTCATCCATCCAAAATTGACAGCAGCAGCTTTTTGGGGTAGGATTCGTTTCTTCACGGCGGCCATAGCTCAGTTGGTTAGAGCATCAGATTGTGGATCTGAGGGTCGGGGGTTCAAATCCCCTTGGCCGCCCATGTTCTGAAATCACTCTCCGAAGATCCAGCGTCCCCACCAGCTTAAGGCCCAAAAAGGGTCCTTCTTCCCGGGGGGCGGCACATCCCGGCGCGTCACACGGGCCACTTCCCAATCGAAGTTCAGAAACTGGCGGCTATGGCCCTCCTCGCGGCCATAGGCCTTGATGCGGGCAAACTTCTCGGTCCAGAGAGCTTTGTTGTGGGTTACATCGCGATTAAGAGTGTGGTAATCATCCCTGGCCAGATTCCTGATGCGCGCACGCGCGCCCCAGTAGATCATCCCCTGGCGCGTGCCGTGGAGTTTCATGTATTTGACAAAAAACACGTCGTCTCCATAGTGCCCGCACAGGCTCTCATCGTAACCATAGTTTTTCAGGAAGTGCCCGCGGGAGAAAAGGAAGGTATTGGCGTGGGAGCGCAGGTTCTGTCCTTCCCCATCAACACGCGGCAGGCGCCACAATGTCGGGCCCGGGTTTCCCCAGCCAAGAAGAGTCCGAAAGCTCTCTTCATCAAGCTGGTGATCTATGTCAGTCATGAATACCTTGTCACTCTTGGCATTTACCACCCCCAGATTCCGCGCCCCCGGGTTATTCCAGGGAATATCCTCTTTGACGCGCAACACAATCATATTAAGGGGCCAGTCGCGGAGCTCGTATGGTTGTGGAGAACCATCGTCCACCACCACAAAAAGAACCCGATCCAGTATCTCACGGGGCAGCTTCGAGTACTCGTCAAAGATTGAGAGTACATCCACGCTATTGGGCTTATTTATGTAAAAATGCGTGACGTAGCTCAGACGTATATGACTCCAATCAAGACCTCTGAGAGATTGATAGACCTCCATTTCCAACATTCCAAAGTTTATAGGCGGCTTCCTCAAGCCCAAACTGTCGAATGTCAGAAATTTATGACTGGCATATTTCGCTGCCAGCTTCTATAAATACAACCATGGTTCCTGAATCCATCAGGCGAGATCCAGAGCTGTTATGGTCACGGCGGCTGATTTGGCTGTATTTCTGGGCCTGGTTGCTGGAGGGTGCCGTCCTTAAGTGGGTACTGCCGGTGGTCTCCATGTCGCACGAGTGGGTAGTCATCACCAAGAATCTCCTGTACTTTGGGAAGGATATCATTTTGATCACCGTGTATGCGCTGCTGGCTTCCAGAAAACACCTGCCGCAGAGCGGATTCCTAATAGCAGCGGGAATCCTGGCCGCCCTTCTGGCGGCAGACGCACAATTTTGCGGACACGGCGACTGGATCGTCACCCTCAATGGCCTGAGAGTAAATTTTCTGCATGTGCCGCTCATATTCGCGATACCGGAGCTCTTCTCGCTGGACGATGTTATTCTGATCGGCCAGAGCATTCTTTGGTTATCAATCCCCATGTCTGGCATGGTTGTCTCAGAATTTTTTGCGCCCGCCGGATTGCTGCGGCCGAGCGGTTTCTTTACGACATCGGAAGGTTTGATATGTTTTCTCTCACTGCAAGCGGTATTCATAGCGGAGGGGTTTCTGAGCAATAGAGATAGAATCATCGGAACACTCTCCCTGGCAGCTCTCATCTTCTCCCTGATATGCAGCCAAAACGCTTCTGGCGCCGTTAGTTGCGTCACCATTCTCATGGTCTTCCTATGGGGACTGCTCTTGAATTCGAAACCCTTTAAGAGGGGTCTTGTTTTTCTGCTTGTAATGGTTGTCGTGATCATAGCAGCCAGCTCTACCACCGTTTTTAAGCAAGCCTATGACGCGCTGCAGAAGACCTCTCCACAAATTGAGAAAAAGGTACTTCCATCCAGCCTCTGGCAGCAATTCCAAAACAATCTGGCCGAGCCCTATGAAGTCATCAAGGTTGTCAGCATTCCTGGCAGCGGAACCGGAGCGGGAACTGCAATAGGCTGCAAACTGCTTCCCCCCGTTGGCATCTTCAACCTTACCATGAATGAATGGTCCAGACTTCTATGGGAGAGCGGTTTGATCCTTGGAATCGCGATGATTATCTGGCGGATAACCCTCGCGGGATATTTGATATACTGGGGAGTGCGGTGTCTCAAGAAGTCCGACAATTTTCTACCCTGGCTGCTCTGCGCGGCCACGGTACCCTTGGTGCTCTTTGGAAACTGGGACCACCCGACACTTCTGGCAGCTACTTCTCTGGGAAGCGGACTGATATTAAGCTCCACAAGAAAAAGCTATGAGAACCATCCCGTATTCAAATATGCCTATACATCCGTAAAGCGATGAGGAAACCCCTTACCATAGCGTTGGTCCATCCCTTTGAATATCAACAAAGCTATGAAAGTCGACTCGTATGTGAATTGCTCAAACAGGAGCTGCTCTTAATATCTGGCGTCGAAATTATTTCAGTCAATCCCAGCGAATTCTTGTCAGAAGTGACCCAGTCCGTACCGGGACTACGCCATGCGGCAAGAATTTTGGAGCGGCTCACTCTTTCGCCCATGCTATTGCGCATGAGATTGGACAAAATCGAACAAAAAGCGCGCAAGCAAAAGAGAGATTTTTCCGTTCTCTTGTCGGATCAGTCGCTTGGCACGCTGACGCACGCGCTCACCGGATATAAAATTTTAATATTCGTTCACAGCCTCGCCGACTTCCACGCCGTCCAAGGCGGGTTGGGACAACCAAAGGGATACCAAGGACGATTTGAAGCAAGGATGAATACCGCCGGGCTGATTGCCGCCGAAGGATTTATTACGCCCACACAGACAGTCATGAGGGAACTGGATTCCTTGTCCGTTGGCGCACAGAAAAGGACTATCGTGGCCCCGCTACCATTAAGGCATTGCATCGCATCAAAACAGGAGTTGGACACCAGACTGGCCAACTTGTGGCGTACACGCGGGATTTTCCCGCCCCCATACATTTTACATTGTGGTTCTGCCCATTGGAACAACAATAGGAGCGCATTGATATACCTCTGTTCCGAGCTTAAGAAGACACGACCGGTCGCGCCGAGCCTGGTCTTTGCCGGAGAAGAACCTTCCAGAGAGGAAGGCTCTCTTATTGAGTCAACGGGTATTTCATTCTACCACTTCAGTGAACCCTCCCAACAGGATGTGGAAACTCTCCTTCACGGAGCGATATGTCTGGCCGAGATTCCCGCCCTGGATGGGCTGGGTTACCACGCGCTGCAGGCGCTCGATCTTGGGACCCCGATTGCCATCACCCAGACGGATACCTTGATGGAGACGCTTTCTGAAGCCGCAGCCATTATCACGCCCGTCCCAACACAGGATAATGTGGAAGAATGGAGCAAAGAGTCAGCCAAGGCCGTCGGCCAACTCCTAGATATGCCGGAGGAAGACAAAGCCAACATGGCACAGGAAGCGCTCAGCTATACCAGCGGTTTTACGGAACAGAGATTCCAAGGCGCCATTGCAAAAGCATTGGAAGGCTAATACATACCACCGCCACGCCCTGAAATATTGTCCAGTCGTTCTTTAAGAGACTGTGCTACGCCGGGCGAACGCACGCCCTGACCGGCAAGTATCTGTGGCAAAGTAATACCTTTCCCGTAAAAAGCCTCGTTCGCATCAGGATCCGGCAAGAGAATGGCGCCTTCAAACGAAGCCCCGGCATAGAGTCCCTGCGTATCCGTATACACCAGAATTGGTGCTCCGGCTTTTGCCTCCGCATTCGCCCCCAAAGGACCCGCCGCCGCCGCCGCATCCACGCCCAGGCGAAATTTGGGCTTTTCAAATACCCTCAAGGATTCTCTATTCATGAAAAGAAAGACGAGATCGAGGCGTTGAACGCCTATCTGCAGACCAAAACTTCCTTCTCCAATCTTTAAAAAGGCCGGAGGTCCCCATTGTCCGTTCCGCGAACGTTCCATTGCCAGTCCCAGGCCACCCTTGCCGCCAAACCAAAAACCAGCCCCATATTCTCTTAAAATAATAATTCCCTGAGCCTTGTCCATGATAGAAGACGGAATAGGCCCCCCCTTGCCGCCCATGACATTGTCCAGGCTCTCGCAAGAACGGATGATCCTTTTCTCCAGCGTAGTCTTGTCCACATCAGCCCATCCCAGCGAAAAGGCTGCAAAAAGAAAACACATTACCCAATAGGCTCTTTTCATAAAAAAACAACAGCACAGACAGATTTCTCTTGCAAGCGTATAATATATTTTTTTACATTCTTCATATGGCAGAGGATTCCACATCACAGCAGCCCAACAACGAAGGATTTACCCCGGAGCAAATCTATAACTTCTTTAAGGAGATGCCCGTGAGCGAACTTGAGAAGCTGGCAAAGGACGCTATCGTTGCGCTGGATGCAGCGGAGACACGCCAGGACGCAGAAACTGCCGTCATCAAAATGGCTCCGTTTTTCCTGGATTGCACGTTCCCGCGTCTGAATGAATCTTTGAAGGCGAAATTGCGCAAGTCCCTTGATGACACGGAAGAGAGACATGGCTCCTTAGCTTCTGTTCTGGGTTTGGATGAGGCGTTGGAGGCGGAGAACGAGTCTAATGAGGAGAATAAGGACGAGAAGAAGTAAGTGAATGTGCTCGTTGTAAGATGATGGGCATTTGAAAGGCCGCAGGGGTGTGGATGGTGGCCGATATCTGGTGATTATGAGTATCTATTGCCGTATGATACGATAGTAACTCTTATACTGTATAACAGCAATATTTATTGCGCTTGATTAACGGCTGCGGTCTGTTATCATGATACTCTCATGCATATCGAGAACTTTAAAGTCTTTTGTGACCTGGTGGAGAGCAAGTCGTTCTCCCGATCCGCAAAACTGAATTCGATTACGCAGTCAGCGGTCAGCCAACAGTTGCGCTCTATCGAGGAGCAACTGAAGGTGATCATCGTGGACAGATCCCAAAAACAGTTTCGACTGACTGCTGAAGGGGAGATCTTTTACCGAGCTGCGAAGGACATCCTTTCGCGGTTTGACCAGCTGACATCCGACATCCAGGCTTCCAGGAACATCGTTTCCGGACATCTGAGGATTTCCACCATCTACTCCATAGGACTTCATGAGTTGCATCCATACATCAAAAAATTTCTGCGCGAGTATCCGGCGGTCAACCTGCAGGTTGAATACCGGATATCCAGTTTTGTCTATGAGGATGTTCTGCAAGGCGTTGCCGATATAGGCCTGGTGGCATTTCCCCAGAAATCGCGCCTCATGGAGGTCATCAACTTTACGGAAGACCGGCTCGCGGTTATATGCGCACCCAACCACCCTCTTGCCAACCAGAAGGCCGTCCAGCTGAAGGATTTGGTCGAGCACAAGCTCATAGGCTTTATCCCCGATAATCCGACCAGAAAGGCCATTGATCATTATCTGCATGAAGCAAAAATAAATTGGGAGCCTGCCCTGGAGTTTGACAATATAGAGACTATGAAGCGCGCCGTGGAGATCGACTCAGGAATAGCGCTTGTGCCCGCCGCTACTGTCACACAGGAAGTACAATACGGTACTCTGGTTGCGCTCGAAATCAAAGGGAAACCCCTTATCCGACCACTGGGCATTCTGCATAAGAAGGGACGTATCTTAACGCCTCCCATGAGAAAATTTATTGAGACTCTTGTTGGAAAGGATTAGGCTCTGCGCGCTCTCAATGACTCCGCCAGATAGATCGCTTTTATGCAATTAAGATCCTGCTCGTAGCTTCCACTGATGAAGGCGTAATCGTACTCACGGGCATGACGCAGGTCCGCACGGGCTTCACGCAGACGAAATCGTATCTCGGTCGGCGTGTTTCGCCCGCGGCGCTGCAGCCTTTGTCTCAGGGCGCTTAAACTCTTGGGCAATATGAAGACGCTTATTATCGACTCCCTGATCCATTTCTCGCGCTTGGAGAGAGCTTCCAGCTCCCGCTTTCCCTTCCAGTCAATATGCATGATCAGGTCATGGGCACCCTTCATTTTGTCTCTAATCTCGCGACGCAGAGTTCCATATTTTGCCTTATGCCTCTCAATTGTCTCCAGAAACTCGCCCGCCTTCTCCTTGGCCCGAAACTCTTCCGGGCTTAAGAAATAATATTGTTTGCCCTCACACTCGCCTGTTCCAATCCGACGGGTCGTCGTAGTCACAACGGGCTGCAGCTTCGGAAAATAGCTGGACAGCATCTGCTCGATGACAGTTGTCTTGCCAACCCCGCTGGGCCCGGATATCAAGATCCAAAGGCGACGTTGATCACTACGCATATCCCCCATACGGCATTTAGAGCCTCCTCTTAAAGCGCGTCCCATACCGTACACCTGTAATACGGATTCAGTAGCATCCGGTAGGAACGGGCAACTGAGTTTATAAGTTACGTTGGAGTTG
>CAZIPW010000036.1:0-11195 GCA_964541675.1 uncultured Verrucomicrobiota bacterium | reverse complement strand
TTACCTTTTTCTTTAAGCGCAGCAAGCTGCGGGGAATATATCCCGCTGAGATTTATTCTCGGCGGCCTGACAGAGTGCCGCCAAAGCCATGCGTTCCTGCGTATCGCTTAGGAACACTCCTTCAGGGCGGGCTTCTCCTCCAGCCAGTCTGTATGGATAGAGCCTGCCTACTGTCAGAGCCGTAGCAGCTTCCAACGCGGCGGAGCTGCTCATGCCTGCTCCAATCGGGAGCGTGCTTCCAATGACCGCGTCAAAACCGCCGAACTTAATTCCCCTATCTCTAAGCTCACGCAGCACACCTTTGGAATAATTGGCCCAGGGCGCGCTGGGATCTTTCTCTATCCAACCCGGCGAGAACTCGACCACGCTGGGGAAGGAGGAAGAGGCCAATCTGATCTGCCCGTCTTGACGAGGACGCGCCGCCATGCAGATGTGTCTATCTATAGCCAACGCCATCACGAGCCCGTTGTTAAAATCCGTGTAGTTGCCCAGCAACTCCAGTCTCCCCGGGGCCATCGAAAAGGTCGTCGGTTTGACTCCAAAGATTTTCTGGAAGAGACGCTCTGTACGTTTTCCCAGGCGGTTGACGCTCTCTGCTGTATGCGATGAATTCATAAGAAGAAGTTGTTGATGAAAAATAGCACCGTATAATATACATTACAAGACTAAATTTGAGTGTGCCGGGGAGGAATAATCTTGTCTTCATACGTGCTTCATTCATTCTCCTATTCTGATGGCCGCGCGCTGGAAATCCTCCGACATAGCACTTTCGCCGGAAGGCAGGGTTGTGGCCAAAGCAAAAGAAGCAGCGCCTCGGATGATTCTTCGCGGAGGCTTTAGCGGCGTGATTTTGGGGATAGACCCAAGCCTGCGCGGGACGGGAGTGGCGATCCTGCGCGTGGAGAAGGGAAAACCCGCGCTGATCTTCTCCAGCACATTAAGGACAAAAGGCACGCCCGCTTCGGCTCTCGCGCAGATCGCGCAGGCCATAAACAACATCTGCCGACAGTACCGTCCCGACGTGGCCGCGATCGAGGAGACGATCTATGTCCAGAACAACAAGACCGCCATCACGCTGGGCGCGGCCAGAGGGGCGATCATCGCGGCGCTCTCACTCAATCAGGTGGAGTGCGCGGGATTTGCCCCGGCGCGGATCAAGCAGGCAATCGTCGGCTATGGGAGAGCCAGCAAAGTCCAGGTGGCGGCCATGACAAAGACGCTACTGCATTTGAAAGCTCCCCTGCCCTTCGATGAGGCAGACGCGGTGGCTGCGGCGCTATGCAGGGTGTACTCTCATTGAACCCTTCACCACCGAATAAATTCGATGGCTTGAGCACTTATACAAATGATGTATTGTGACCTCTCATTCGCCCCCCGTAAAGAGCACCGCAACAGGGGGCTATACTTGTGAAACCCCATCCGGGGTTTGGGAACAGGCACGCTATATGTCTCGCGGAAATGTTCCAGCCATCAAATTTATCTTGTGCGGAGATGGCGAATATCAGCTATAATCCCTTTAGCTTGGCTGCCCTGTCGGCGGCTCTCAACTGCTGTACGAGATTCGAAGTCTCCAACGCCATCTTACCCCGCACGACATTTGCTTCGGCCATAAAGCCGGATAGTGGCGGAGTTTCAGAATCCCTGCAGGCTTTCAGAGGGGACTCTATCGAGGACCCATAACGAACCAGGGCGTTGGTTGAGCGATCAGCCTGTTCCGCGGGGTATTCGATGCTACTGAAGGGACGGTCAAGTTCCTTTGGACGCGGCTGTTGGATAATCTCTCTTCCGGCTTTAAAGTCCTTGACCCTATCGGGAGAACCGCTGGTATAGGAATACGGAATGATCTCCGCCTGATCATAACTAACAAAACGAGAGATGGCATTTGCGGCGTAAGCGGCAGCAAGGTTGATGCGAGCCCGATGGTTCTCTTCGGTCTGGCCGAGAAGAAGTCCGCGATTTCCCTGAGTATCAATCAGGCCCTCTACTGTTGCCATTCTTACCAGTACGTTGGTCAAGTTACTTTTATCGTCCTCTATGCAGGCATAAAGAAAAGTCGCAGCCTGTGCTTCAACATTGGTATCGGGAGTATTGGTCGCCAGAATAGCGCGCATTGACGCTTGTTGTTCAAGCGTCGCCTGTACCTCGATATTCAATAGGCTTTCCTGAAGCTGTGTCAGATATGGGGACGCAACCAATGGCTGGCCAGTAAAACGGTCATAGGGAACACCCTCTCTAACGTCTGTATGATGGAAAAGCAGAGAAACATCAAAATTCGTAGCCTGGGGAGAAGTTGGCTCGTATACCAAAAATCTCTGCAAGTTCGTTCCAGCCTCTATCTGGTTTGTCCGCGTGTCATCCGAATTGGCTTCTACTGGAGCAGCGGGCAGACTCTGCGTCTGGCTGTAGCCAACCGTGCCGGTGAGCGCGATGGCGGCGAGAATGGAGCTTGTACTCTTCTTCATAGTTAGGCACATACTACATAGATTTATCTGAAAAATCAAGTTTTTTGCGTGGGCTTGGATTGTGTTTGTAACCTATTGTCATGTAATAAGTCATGCGAGAAATGGAGGAAGGCGGCGACTACGCCCACGAATGTTTTTCCACTTATTGAGAACTCCAGATCATTAAGCGGGGCTTATCATGATCGCCAACATCTCTTATTATGCTTGCGTCTCTCGTGGACGATATGTACCATTCGGCAACTTATGGAAAACACACCTTCCCTTATGGTCGGCTCCCTGGTGCCGAACTTCGAAATGGAAACCTACAATCCCTCCGCCTGCGAGTTCGAAAAAATCTCCCTGGACAAAATTCGCGCAGCAGGCAAGTGGACGATTCTCGTCTTTTATCCTGCCGACTTCACCTTTGTATGCCCCACCGAGCTTTCGGATCTGGCCGAAAAGCACGCCGCGCTGGAAAAGCTGGGGGCAGTCGTTCTCTCGGTCTCCACCGATACCAAGTTCGCGCACCTGGCCTGGAGAAACTCCGAGCGGCTCCTGAAGGACGTCAAGTACCAGATGGCCGCCGATACCACCGGGGCGGTCGGACGTCTCTTCGGGGTCTATGACGCCGGAACGGGCCTTGATCTGCGCGGCACCTTCATCATCAATCCGGAAGGCCGACTTGTCTCGTCGGAGGTCAATTTCTACAACGTGGGGCGCGACGCGGGCGAACTGCTGCGCAAGCTGCAGGCCAACGTGCATCTGCAGACACACCCCAACGAGGCCTGCCCTGCCCGCTGGACTCCGGGCGCCAAGACGCTCATCCCCGGCAAGGATCTGGTCGGCAATGTGGCGGCGGCGCTGGGAAAATAGCGTTTATCAGGTAAGCCTGGCCAACAGCCATTCGGGCAGCAGGCGGAAGAGACCCGCAACAAAATACCACCTGCGCGTGACGTAGGCGACGCGTTTTTTGCGCTCCACGGCCCTGAGGATCTGACGCACAGCCACAGGCACCGGGGCCACCCAGAAGGCGCGGTCGTGTCTGCCCATTGCTGTATCCACAAAGCCCGGACGGATCTCGGTGACGTGTATCGGCAGCCTGGATTTGATGGCGCGAAGCCGCAGGGCCTGCAGGTAGTGGGAACAAAAGATCTTGCTGGAACCATAGGCCGGGGTGGTGGCCGCCGCGCGGACGGCAGCCACGGAGGTTATGCCGATGAGATGTCCGCGGCCCTGCTTGAGAAAAAATTTCCATGCGCTACCGGCGAGCGCGGCAAAACCAAGCGCGTTGACCCGGATCGTCTCCGCCTCGTAGTCCCAGCGCAGTTCGGGATTCAAGTGGCCCAAACCTGAGACAAGATAGATAGCGTCGACCTCACCAAGCTCTTGCAGCATCTCCCCGAATACTTTTAATGCCTCTTCGGGCTGCGAAATATCCATCCGGCGGACGCATTTGACCTGCGGAAGTTTGGCGGCGTGCTGATCGAGCAGCTCTTTGCGGCGGGCGGCAATGCCCAGCCGATACCCCTTTGCGGCAAGCTGATGAGCAAGCTCCGCCCCGATGCCTGAAGAGGCCCCGATGATAATGGCGGTGGGAGATGACATGGGATTACAATAGATGAATTGTGGCAAATGACAAGGCCGTGAACAAGTTGGACCTGCGTCGCGGTCTACCCTATCTTTTGAGGCCGGGACCGCCGGGGTTCATGGGCGTTCGGACTCTCTCCAGGAGATCAAAAGGCTCCTCACGCTTGATCTGTGGCCCAAACATACAGAAGATTCGCAGCGCGTGCTGAAGCGTTGCCAGGCTGACATTGTGTTCAAAACTATGAGGCAAATCGGTGTCGGGGTTTCTTCTTTCAGCGACAGTTCCGGAGTCAACCCAGAGACTAAGTCCAGAGCCGCCAAGATAGGCGCGCATCATGGAAACCATAGCTTCGTCTCCCTCACCCTTCGTGTGCAGTAGACTGAAAGCATCACGTGGAAGCTCACTCTCATCCAAACTGATGCAGGGATTATTATTCAGCGCCAGAAACTCTTTTACAGATCTCAGCGCCGTCAGCATACGGGGGTCAGCCTGAGGCGTAGGGCGAATAAGCCGACCAAAAATGGAGAAGAGTCCCATAAGGCAAATTATGGCACAGTTATACTAAAGTGACAAGAAAGAATGCAGCGGCATGGGAAATGGGAGCCAACGCGCCGGTCATGACGCACAATCAGTCTGCAAAAGCCTACCCACGATTTGAGGAGGAGCGCCTAAAGCCATGAGAGGGAGATGAACCGGAGCCGCGCGGGTGATAATGCGCCCCCTGGCTTCTGCCTTGACCGCCAGCGTGGGGACGATGCGGGGAATGTCCAAAGGATTGCCTGCTGGTGGAATGGGCGTGGCGTGCGTGAACGTAGTTGGCCCCTTGTGTCGCGGCTACCATGTAGTCGAAACCCGCAGCCTTCTGACGCGGTATCTCCCTGCCTATAAAGCGCTCCAGGTTGCGCAGCTCATCGCGGTCCTCGGACGTGACAAAGCTGATGGCCTCTCCCACTTCCTCGGCTCTTCCCGTACGGCCTATGCGGTGGATATAGTCCTCCTTGTGCATGGGAAAGTCGTAATTGACCACGTGTGTAATGCCGCTTACATCGATGCCGCGGGCTGCTATGTCTGTGGCTACAAGAACCCGGATATGGCCCTCTTTGAAGGCACCCAGAGCTTTCTGGCGCTGACTTTGCGAGCGTCCAGAGTGCATGGCCGCCGTCCGTACGCCGCGCTCATCAAGGTATCTGGCGATCTTGTCGGTGGCGTGCTTCATGCGGGCAAAGACAAGGACGGTCTGCATGGCAGGATCTTGAAGCAGGTGCAAAAGCAAAGCGCCCTTGAGGTGTTTGGGAACCTCGTAGACGTATTGCGTGACGGTGGCGGCGGGATTGGTCCGCTTGCCAACTTCGATCAGCTTGGGATTGCGCTGGAAGTCATGGGTAAGAACTTCAATATCACGCGAGAGCGTGGCCGAAAACATGAGCGTCTGACGTTCTTTTGGAAGCGTCTGGATGATGCGCTTGATATCCGGCAGGAAACCCATGTCGAGCATACGGTCGGCCTCGTCGAGTACCAGAAATTGCAGATTGGAAAAGTCCGCGCAGTGGCGCCGCATCAGATCCATCAGGCGGCCAGGGCAGGCTATGATGATCTCACAGCCCATTTTGAGGGCCTTCATCTGCGGATGCTCCCCTACTCCACCGAAGACCGTGGCAATGCCCAGATCCATATATTTGGCGTAAGCCTGTATATTCTCTTTGATCTGGATGGCCAGCTCGCGCGTGGGGACCAAAATCAACACGCAGGTACCGGGACGGCGGCGCGCCATGGTGATGCGGGAAAGGATGGGAAGCGCGAAGGCGGCTGTCTTGCCGGTGCCTGTCTGCGCGATGCCGATCAAGTCTTGCCCCGCCATAATGGGGGGAATGGCTGATACCTGTATGGGGGTCGGCTGTGTGTAGCCAGCGTCCCGGACGGCCAGCAAAATTTCGGGATCAAGTCCCAGTGAACGAAACGGCATAAAAATACAGTCTATCAGAATTTGTCAAGAAGCGCACGCTAATTAATCGCGGTGGGCATTAACCGTGGGCCTGCTGACCTAATCGCCACGGATTAAAATACGAGGCTAAGATGCCTTCGATCGCTCCGCGATGTTAGCGTGGGATTCTAAAGGCGCAAAGGATGAAAGAAGTGGGAAGGAAGCGAATGGACATACAAGGGGCAGAGGAATCATGCGAGTTAGAACAGATATAAATTTGCCAATGGGGAAAGCTGTGTATAGCAATCGCCACGCATTGAAATACGTGGCTACCGAGCGCTCCGCTACGCTTCGCGAAGTCCCTGTCCCGACCTTGCGGGACCGCCTGCTGGCGGCGGGACTAGTTAGAACATATAAATTGCTAACATAGGTGTGGTGGTGTATAGTAAGTATATTGCTTTCTATTCGGGGGTGTTCCGGCATTCGATCGGGACTCAAACGACAGGTGGCAGGCCGCGGTTGGGGACCCCGCGTTAATAAGCTCCACTGGTGTTATAAACGCCAACGAACAATACGCAGAAGCAGCGTAACGCCGCTTCCGCGCCTCCCCTGACACCGACTAGGGGGAAGGCGCGTGTACAGTCGGTAGCCATAACGTGGCGAGCCCCGCGCGTTGGAAGCTGTTCAATTAGCGGGACCCTTAGCTCTTCTGTGGCGCGCCTTGCGGCAGCTGAAGAGCGAAGATAAAGCAAGGATACGCCTGTAGAAGCTTGTCGTGGCCGTTACCGAGACGCGGGTTCGACTCCCGCCACCTCCAGGCTTCGCAGCGCGGCGCAGCCAAGCGCGAGAAGCCTGTCCGGCGAAGCTTAACATCTGCAAGTAAATAAAGACAAACTACCCGCCGCGACACTTCGCCTGGCAGGCCGACTTTTTTATCGCGAAGACGGACTAATGACTATGGTTTAACTATACACCACTCCTATCTGCCTTTGCCAAGTGCCACTTTTGAATAGCTTGCCATTTTTGGGATGAACACAAAGATGCACGAGAAGGATTATGGACTCAAGATAGAGGACCCGACTGCGTGGATGCGCCTGGAAGATGTGGCGGGAGTGCTGCTTTCTCTGCTGGAGCTTCCCAAGCAGATGGAGATCTCCGAGATCACTATCAACCGCAAGGGCAGAAGATTGTAGGTTAATATAGGCGCGCGGCGACAAGAACCTATCCCAGCGTGTACTTGCCCGACTTCTTTGTGCCAACGCGCTTGACCACTCCGGCCTCAATAAGCGGACGTAAAAGGTCTATAGCCCCTTGTTTGGATATTTTTAGGCTGCTCCATATCTCACGAGGTAACAGACTCCCCTTCTCATGCAAAAGCTGCAAGAGTTCTTCCTGCTTGGGACGCAACACAAGACTACTTCCGTGAGAATTGGCCGATAACCTCTGTACACGCTCCCAAACGCGCCTAAGAGTGAATAGCAGCCCTTCTGTGGCATACTCAAGCCATACCGTTAAATCTTCGCCCTTCTTGTGCGTTTCGTCCAAAGTGGCGTAATAGCGCTTGCGATCCTCCCAGTAAAACTCGTCCACAGAGAAAATATGGTGCGTGTCAAAGCCTCTCCTGTAAAGTTCCCACAAAGCCAGAGCCCGCCCTGTCCGTCCGTTCCCGTCAGCAAAGGGGTGAATGGCTTCAAAACGGTAGTGCAGGATGGCAGAGGATAAGATGGGCGAAAGCTTGATGGACTCTTTATTGAGCCATTGCAGAAGCTCAAACATAAGCCCTGAAACATCCTGAGCTGGTGGCGGCACATAGCTTCCCACACGCACGCCGATGGTGCGATACTTGCCGGAGTCGCCTTGATCCATAACCCTGCCAGCAATGATCTTGTGCAGGTTAAAGACATCCTCGTGAGTAAGCTTTGCTTTGCCCGCATTCTTCTCAATATATTTTAGCCCCGAAAAATAGTTGGCTATCTCACGTTTTGAACGCGGCGTAGCGGTAGGGATTTCTTTGCCGTCACCAATGGCCCTTACCTGTTCCAATTTCAGAGGATTGCCTTCGATAGCGGTTGAAGAATGGGTGTTGCGCGAACGTGTGTCCTTTTTAAGCGCAGGAATCCAACTGACCTGAATAGTGGACGCAATAAGACGCTGCCGGAGCGCGGTTATCTCTTCCACTTGCGCCAGAAGCTTCGGGGTAATGGTAAACTGTGGCTTAAATGCCATAAATCAATGCTAAGATAAGTCAAGTATTAGTCAAGTTATTAGTCAAGTCGGTCTAAAAGCTAAAAGAGTGACAAGCTTGTCGTGGCCGTTACCGAGACGCGGGTTCGACTCCCGCCACCTCCAGTTTTTTAGAAGTTTGACAAGGTTTGCCAATGTCGGCCAAACCCTTGCCAGACGTGGCCAGATTGGGAATTTCTGTATGTTTGCCATTCTTTGCCATCTGGACATACTCTGCCATATTTTGCCCTTGAATGTCATTTCCTTGTGTAGATAAATGGGAAGGCTCTTCAGAAGGAAACAAGGCAGCCAACTGTTCAGCAGCACCGAAGATATTTTGCGCGTTGGTATGGGTATAAACCTCTTCAGTCTGACGGGAGTCCCTATGGCGCATAAACTCGCTTGCGTCCTTCCTGATGACATTGGCACGGCTTAGGAGCGTAGCGCAGGTATGACGTAGAGCATGGAAGTCAGCATATTGATCTAACTCGTTTCTGTATTTGATACCAAGAGACTCTAAATCCTCCTTTAAGCGTCTAGCTCTGGGAACGCCATTAAAGAACACCTTGCCAGAGGGATTAGGACATTTACCCTTAAATTTTAACAGTCTTTGAGCCAATAGAGGAATAAGGGGAATGGTGGCCTTCTCATGAGTCTTTGTAGTAGCAGCTCTCACAGAAATATAGGACTTGGCCTCAAAGTGAATATCAGCCCACATTAGCGCACGCAGTTCACCATGTCTCAACCCTGTAGCGATAGCCATGAAGTAAGCCAGCCCTCTGTATTCATCGGGGATATGTATCAGCCTCCAAATATCATTGATAGTCAGTTCTCTACGCAGCCTAGTTTCATGCCCCTTTGGAGAAACCTTCTTTAATCTTTTGAGAGGATTATCTTCCTCTTTTGACATATCGTTTTCTTCCATCCAGTAGATAAAAGTTTTGGCATGGCCTATGTAATGGTTGATGGTCTTTACCGATCTATCCTCCGCATGACTGCTACGCCATTCGTCAAAATCAGCAACATTGATGTCTCTAAAATATTTCCACTTGCAAGCGGCAAAAAGTTCCTCCAGACGGGATTTCGTGAGCTTGATATACTTGGGAGTCTTTTTTAGACCCTCCAAATGCTTTAAGAAGCCAGCTAAAAGAGCCTGCAACGGTTGAGCGGCAGCTTCCCTTATCTTTTTTGGCTTCAAGTCCCCCACATACTCTTTTTCATACTCCACGACTTTACGAGCCAATTCCTTCTTTGCGGCATCGTGGTCAGTCAATCCCGTAGAAAAATCATGTAGTTCGGGACTGTCCGCAATACGCACCCTAGCCCGCCAGACCCGACTAAGTTTGCCATTCTTGAATTTTTGCTTGTACAGATATTTTATCATTTTTCAGGTTCCTTCTTTTTGAATTTTTCATCGTAGGCAATCAAATCATGCTCCCACACAAAGGGAAGTCCATCATGGGAAACAACGAGCTTCTTTTCTGCTATACGACGATAAACCGTCCTGACAGACTTCCGCATATGAGTGGCTACTTCTGGTATAGAGTAGCGTCTCTCCAAGCCGGAGCTAACTTGCAGGGTTTCGCTCATTTTTTGCGCTCCTCCTTCTTTTTCAGTCTCGCCTGTTCTTTTGCCCACTTGGAGTGCCATTCTAAAAAATCGCCTTCCCAATCGGGGCGGGAGCCTTCGAGTTCATCTTGTGTCAATTTGCCTTTTTCAAGAAGCCTCTCTTCAATCTCCTTGCGCCATGCTTTAGCCTCGCTGACTGGAACATACGCATAGGGTATCCCCCTTTTGAAACTCGCCCCGAAAAAACGGCCAATGGGGTCAGTTACATGAAACGTGAACATGGTCAGCTTGCCCTCCTTGGCTCTTTTATGTACGGCAGGACGGGAGACTGGGCAGAACATTGTAACGCCACCCGGAGACACAAAGCGTTCTTTGGGGAAAAGTTCTTCCAGTACATTAAACCAGACCTCTGCCCCTCTGTCCGTACCATACCTGCGATATACCCTAGAATTGCCGACACGTTCGCCGACAAATCTTAATGCGCCATTTGGAATTTGGAGGTATGGAAAATCTTTCGACATAGTTTTAGTTGGTTAATACACAATAACCATAAGTTAATGAACCGCAACTAAAACACAACGCCCAAAAGTCTTTATATTGATACTCAATATGATACAAATATTTTTTACATATTCCAGTATCGACATCAACTCATTTTGAGCCTACAAGTCTGATTACATATGTACATGATTAACGCACTAAGGTGTATTCGCGTCTCAAATTTTGATAAGACGGAAGAAACTGTAACTCCTGAAAAAGCGGCAGAAATATTAGCCCCTGTCGAAAAAGTTAAAACAGCGATACTTGAGAACTGCTTCATAGTAGAAGAATTGCTGGGCATTGTTATTAATCACTACTTTTTTCCGGTAGGCTCAGCCCCGCAAGAGAAGATAGATTTATTTAGAGAATATATATTAAATTCTGAGTTCTTCTCGTTTAGTACAAAAATTAGAGTCATAGAAAGCATAGTAAACCATGAAAAGATATTTTCTGGTGAAAAGAAAAATAATTATAGTACCAGGTTAAGAGAAGTCATGCGTATTAGAAATTCATTTACACACGGGGAGATAAGAACTGACGGGAAAAAGATAGGATTAATATTTTCACAAGGAGGCCCTCAGAGAAAGTGGCTTGATGATGAATATTTCAAAGAAATAGATCAAACCTTGCAACTGGCTTATTCTGAAACTTTTGAAATCGCAAGGAAATTTGTTCCTGAAGCATGAATATTTCCAAACAGGGATAAGTTTAACAATCAAAAGACTCTTACGTTAACACAGCCTAGTACAATATTTCCCTAAAGCTACTCACAATTGTTTCCTCCCCCTTTGCTAGTAACAGATTTGGCCCTCTCAAGCGGATATTTAGAGATGTGTATCCCTTATTGTCTTCATAGTTTAAGGGGCTGACCTAGGTAATGGGTGTATAATAGACACCTAGATGAATAAAAGTC
>CAZIPW010000035.1:0-11867 GCA_964541675.1 uncultured Verrucomicrobiota bacterium | reverse complement strand
TGACTTTTATTCATCTAGGTGTCTATTATACACCCATTACCTAGGTCAGCCCCTTGTCAAAAGGCTGACGAGATTTGCGTCTATGGACCGGAGGCCGGGCATAGCAGACAGTTCCTGAATTTTGAATACGAGGTTGTCCGCGTATTGCGCCGTCCGGTGCCACCACCCGAAAAAAAGGACCCTCTGTGGGCGCTCTCCTGGTGGGGCAGGTGGGTGTGGGGAGAATAGGACTATGATCAATAACCCTGATATCCATATGAAACATAGGGGGTATAGGGGCACCGCCCCCTATATATTTCCCCGCCCTGAGGGCGGGGGTAGGGAGTGGGAGTATATATATGCGTCTTATTGAAAATATAGCTCGCGTGCTGATCGTCAAAGACGGCTACGTCCTGCTGGCGCGTTCTCTTGGCAAGGACGGCACGCCGCGACACGCGTTCTTGCCCGGCGGGCATATTGAACCCGGAGAGAGGGCCGAGGAGACTCTAAAACGGGAACTGATCGAAGAAGTCGGCATTGATTCGCTGCGGGTCGGGCGCTTTTTGGCAGCGCAGGAAAATATATATCCCTATGAGGGGGAAACCTCGCACGAAATAAATCTGATTTTTGAGGGAAGCTTTGAAGACATGAACCCTGAACATACTCCCGTCTCAAAAGAAGGCCACATCCGCTACGAGTGGCAACGGCTGGACGCGTTAGACAAGGTCAATTTGAAGCCTGAGGCGCTTGTGGAGTGGATACCGCAGTGGGCCAAGGGAGCGCGGGCGGGGGTATTCGTGAAGGTCTTGAAATAGCTTGCCTCGAACAGTTAAAACCCGCTATACTATCCGTTCACCGTCTGTACTGCCTCAACTTGGACGGTGTAACAAAAACAAATATATGGCTAAAAAAGTTGTTGGACAAATACGCTTGCAGCTCCCTGCCGGAGCCGCAAATCCCGCTCCTCCCGTAGGACCGGCCCTCGGCGCAAAAGGCGTGAATATCATGGCCTTCTGCAAGGAATTCAACGCCAAGACCAAAGACCAGAACGGCATGATCCTGCCGGTCATCATCGACGTTTACGCCGACAAGACTTTCTCCTTCATTCTCAAGAGCCCCCCTGCCTCCGTCCTCCTCAAAAAGGCCGCCGGCATCGAGAAAGGCTCCAAGGAGCCCAACAAGGAAAAGGTTGGCAAGGTGACCCGCAAGCAGATTATGGAGATCGTCAAAATCAAGAAGGCCGACATGAACGGCAAGGATGACGAGGCGAACTTCAGGATTATCGCCGGGACGGCCAGGAATATGGGCATCGAAGTCGTCGACGAGGGTAAAAAATAAGATTTTTTCACAAAGCCCCGGTTAAGCCCCGGGGCTTTTTTATTGCCCAAGAAGCATCAACACGGGTATTCTTCCTTCCATGCGCGTTCTGTGCTTTGGAGACTCAAATACTTGGGGTTATATTTCAGGATCCGACCATGAGCGTTATGATGTCAAGACACGCTGGCCTAAAGTTCTGGCAGGGTTGCTTGGCAACGAACACGAAGTGATAGAGGAAGGTCTCAATAGCCGAACCATATCACTGGATGACCCACGCCCGGGCAAAGAAGGTAAAAGCTCAATGCCTTACATACGTCCCTGTTTGGACAGCCATGATCCTCTGGACTGGGTGATTGTAATGCTGGGCACCAATGACATGAAAGACGAATACGCGCTGACTCCGCAACAGATCTCTGAAAATCTTCTCAAAATACTGGAGATCATATCCAATCGAGAAAGTCAGTGCTGCCATAAAACGCCACGGCTTATGGTTGTATCGCCTCCACAAATTGACTCTTCCAATCCCTATGCGGCAAATCGTTTCAAGACTGTTGCAGGCAACAAGCCCCATGAGTTTGGCGAACTTGTAAAAAAGCTCTGCGCTACCTATGGCTGGTCCTTCCTCGACGGTCGTGAACTTGAAACCGGTCCAGACGGCGTGCATATAACCGCCAGAGCCCACGCTCAACTGGCCAAGATGGTATTTGAAAAGCTAACTGCCTTAAAGTGAAGCTGTATTAAATAGTGTTTGACTATAGAGCCTATAATTATCTATTATCACTTCGAAAGGAATAATTCACTATGTCTAAAATAAAAGTTCTTGTTTCAGGTTACACCGGCAGAATGGGCCAAGCCATTCTTCAGGCACTCAAAGACCACCCGACTTTGGAATACATAGCGGGGCTAGATGTCAATAACATGGGAGACGAGGCGTTTAATCTTGTTAGAAAAGCCGACGTTGTTATTGATTTTAGCTCACATGATTCGCACCCGCTTCTTACTGAAGCTTGCAGAGCGCCGAAGACACCAATAGTCATAGGTACTACTGGATTAGACGATCAACAAGAAGTAATTATAAAGGATACCGCAGCTGAAATTCCCGTTGTCAAATCCAGCAATTTTTCTACTGGCGTCAATGTGCTGTTCGCGCTAACTAAAGTTGCCACAGAACTCTTAGGAGACGGATACGACCCGGAGATAGTGGAATACCACCATAGACTAAAGAAAGACGCACCCAGCGGCACAGCAAAGAGTCTCGCGCAGGTTATAGCGACCGCACGTCAGTTGAGCCCCGAAGAAGCAGCTCGTCACGGACGCAAAGGCATAGTGGGAGCTAGAACGAAAAATGAAATTGGAATTCATGCCGTGAGAGGTGGCACCATTGTCGGAAAACACGATGTGATTTTTGCAGGACCAAGAGAGGTTATTACACTTAGCCATGAAGCCGAAGACCGCGCAGCCTTTGCGCTGGGTTCATTAAGAGCTGCCGAGTGGATCATTGGCAAAGCCCCCGGGCTCTATGATATGCAGGATGTCCTGGGCCTAAGACAACGCTAAGAACCTTCCCCTACGAGGCCGCTCTCTTTTCCCTGCTGCTAGCCGTGTGAAAGTTCAGCAGGCGTGAGTAAGAGCCGCCCTTGGCCGTCAGCTCATCAAAGGTCCCATGCTCGCAGATCCTCCCATGCTCGAAGACAAAGATCTCTTCGACAAAGCTCAGCGTGTAGAGCCTGTGGGCTATCATGACAATCGTCTTGCCCTTGAGGGCGTCAAAGAGGCTGTTCATGATCTTGTACTCGGTGATGCCGTCCAGCTGCGAGGTGCACTCGTCAAAGATGTATATGTCCTTATTCAGGTAGAGCGCCCTGGCGATACCCAGCCTTTGGCGTTCGCCGCCTGAGAGCTTGATGCCGCGCGCGCCAACGGGAGTGTTTACGCCTTCCGGAAGCCTGTCTATGATGTCGCGCAGGTGCGCGATCTGGACAATCTGCTCGAGGGAGAAGGCACCGCGACCGTCGGGGAGACTCAGTGTGATATTCTCCTTGAAGGTCAGGTCAAAGATCTCCACGTCCTGCGGCAGATAGCTGATCGTATTGTAGAGCGATGTGGCCTTCAGGCTGAAGATATCCCTGCCGCCGATAAAAATCCTGCCATCAAAGCCGTACTGGCGCAGAATGAGTTTGGAGAGGGTGGATTTTCCCGAACCCGATTCCCCCACGAAGGCAACCTTGCTGCCTCGTTTTATGGTCAGCGACAGGTTGTCAATCGCCTTGAAGTTCTGCTTGTTCTGATACTTGAAGCTGACATTCTCAAAACGGATATCTTCCCAGTTCCTGTCGATCTCTGTGGCGCCGGGTTTGTCGCTGAGCTTGGGTTTGACGGTGAAGATCTCAAAGAGGCTCTCGAAGTAGATCTTCTCCTCGATGTAGGTGCTCTCCACGTAGTAGTATTTCTGGAGCCAGGCGCCGATATTCTGCAGGAGGTTGAAGACCAGCACCAGGGTGCCGACTTCGGCGTGGCCCTTGATGATATCAAAACCCACGTAGATAAATAGGCATATGTAAAGCGCGTACTGGAGAATGCGCAGATACATCTCGCGTGAGGCAATGATATCCTCGAGCTGCTTTTTGACCACAGGTCCCTCGTCGAGGCTCTTGGCCGTGCGGTTCAGAAAGAAGTCCGCCAGGTTGGCCAGCTTGATTGTGGAGAATCCCGAAGCAAAATTATAGATGTTCGTAAAGGCGCGCCCCTCCACGTTGCGGTAGTTGTTGTGCTTGTCGTATATCTTGTCTTTGTAGCCGCGCACCACCAGATAGGAGATAATGATATAGGCGATGATCCCCAGAAGGAACGCCCAGTCGTGCAGAAAATAGATGGTAAAGGCGATGGTGATGAGCATACGGATCGTCTCGTGGACGAGCATATCAAAGATATTCATCATGATGCGGCGCAGGGCCTCGGCTCCGCGGGTGACGCGGTGGATGATGTCGCCACCGTTCATGCCGGAGTACCAGTCCAGTCCCAGCGTTTTGATGTGCGCCAAAGACCGGTTGACGGTATTGTTGTAGCTCTTCTGGTACAGATGAAACATCGGCGAGAGGTAGATGCGCAGCACGATGATGCTGGTGCCGTCCATGAGCGCTATGCCTCCGATGTAGAACCAAAGGGGTGTCAGATCGCCGAATTTTCCGGCCGCCAGGAAGGAAACCGCCAGGCTTGTAAAAACAGCGGAGAAAGGCGAGGAAAGGGGATGAAGAAGACTGAAGCAGTAAAGGGTAAAGTAGCGGCTCTTGCTCTCCAGGGTTTTAAGAAAAAACTTATAAAGTTTAGTAAGACTGACTGTGCAAGGCTTCGTCATTCGGGAGAAGACTTCAATTCTAATGTTTTTTCATAAAAAAACAATCTTTTCGTATGTGTCATAACTTTGTTCCGCAGGGTGCGTTATCGGCAAACAGTCGGGGCTTGCGTTTATATGCGCGCTTTGCTAGACTGGACCCTCAAACTTTTTAATCGTCTTTTTATGCCAACAGAACTATCCAAAGCCAATGCCCCCGGCCGTATGGCTCCGCTTGAGTATACGCGTAACATGGGAATAGCCGCGCACATCGACGCGGGGAAAACCACCACTACCGAGCGCGTGCTTTTTTACGCGGGCGTCATCCACAAGATCGGCGAGGTGCATGAAGGCACCACCACCACCGACTGGATGGAGCAGGAACGCGAGCGCGGTATCACCATCACATCCGCGGCGGTCTCGTGCAATTGGACCACCAAAGAAGGGCCTTATGGCAAGATCAAGCACCATATCAATTTGATCGACACACCGGGACACGTCGACTTCACCGCCGAGGTGGAGCGCTCCATGCGCGTGCTCGATGGCACGATCGCCTGTTACTGCGCGGTGGCCGGAGTCCAGCCCCAGTCCGAGACCGTTTGGCGACAGATGAACAAGTACACAGTTCCCAGAATCGCTTTCATCAACAAGATGGACCGCACGGGAGCCGACTACTGGAACGCCGTCAATGGCATCCGTAATCGTCTGGGCGGCAACGCGCATCCCATATATCTGCCAATGGGAGCAGAGGACAAATTCATAGGCCTTATTGACCTGGTCAAGATGGTCTCGCTCGTGTATGACACCAGCGACGTTACCGGAGTCAAATTCAACGAGGGACCCATTCCTCCCGAATACGCGGCCGATGCGGCCAAGTACCATGACAAGCTCATCGAGGCCATCTCGGAGTTTGACGACAAGATCATGGAAAAATACCTGGCTGGCGAAAAGCTGAGCCTTGACGAAATCATTTTGGGAGTGCGCAAGGCCACCATGACCATGAAGTTTGTCCCGGTCATCCCGGGCTCCTCGCTAAAAAACAAGGGAGTTCAGATGCTCATGGATGCCATCGTCAATTACCTGCCCGGACCTCTCGACGTCGAAGACATCAAGGCCGAGGACCATAACGGAGAGCCCATCACCATCCGTGCCGACGACTCAGCCAAGGCTGCCCTCCTGGTCTTCAAGATTTGGAGCAATCCCTTCTTTGGCAAACTGACCTTCATTCGCATTTATCGCGGCATCGTCAAGAAAGGCGACGCCCTCTATAACCCGCGCACGCGCCGTACAGAGCGTATCAGCCGTTTGGCCATCATCAAGGCCGACCAGTTGCAAGACATTGAGGCGGCCTACAGCGGCGACATCTGCGCCATCATCGGAGCCAAGGACGTCAAGACCGGCGATACCCTCTGCAACGAGGACGCCGAAGTCCGCCTGGAGCCCCCGACCTTTGCCGACCCCGTCATCTCGATGTCTATCGAGCCGGCGTCGAAGGCCGATCAGGAGAAGCTTTCCATATCGTTGTCCCAGCTTATGGCCGAGGACCCGACGTTCCGCGTCTCTACCAATCAGGACACCGGACAGACGATCATCGCGGGCATGGGCGAGCTTCATTTGGACATCATCCGCGACCGTCTGGTGCGCGAGTTCAAGGTACAGGCCACCACGGGCAAGCCGCAGATCGCTTATCGCGAGACCATCACGGGCAGGGCTGAAGGCGTCGGCAAGTTCATCCGTCAGTCGGGTGGCCGCGGTCAGTATGGCCACGCGGTGGTCAAGATCGAGCCCAACGAAAAAGGCAAAGGAATTGAGATCATCGACGAGATCGTCGGAGGCGTCATTCCCAAGGAATACATCAAGCCCACGATGGAAGGCATCAATGAAGCCGCGCTCAATGGCACGGTTGCCGGTTACCCGGTTGTCGACGTCAAGGTATACATTATTGACGGAAGCTATCACGAGGTGGACTCCAACGAACTGGCGTTCAAGATGGCCGGTATTTTCGGTTTCAAGGAAGCCATGAAGAAGGCCAGCCCAATCCTGCTGGAGCCCATCATGAAGGTGCAGGTGGAAACCCCCGTTGAGTACCAGGGAGACGTCATCGGAGACCTCAATCGTCGCCGCGGACAGATCCAGGACGTGGACATCAAGCCCACCTACGTTGCCATCAACGCGCACGTGCCTCTGGAGACCATGTTTGGATACGCGACCGACGTGCGCTCCATGTCCAAGGGCCGCGCCACCTATACGATGGAGCCCTCACATTTCGAGCAGGTCCCGGCAGGACTTCTCACAAAGATAGTGGAGTCGTCCAGCAGGGCGCCGGCGAGATCGTAATGGGGATAAAAACTTCAGACACGCTTCGCTTTTCGAACGAGTAGGCTTCTCTGTTGAGTTTACGTATAACCGCTCCTGTGTCGGTATGCTGACATTCGGCCTTGCATTACAGCATATCCATTCATAGGATCCATTTATGCACAAATACTATCGGAGTCTTGTGGCCTTTGTTGTGGCAGTTCCTCTACTCTTTGCCGGATGCAATAAGCATTCAGACCCATCTTCTGCGCCTTCGTCTGCAATAGATCCTCCGAACAATAATCCCGATCATGGCATCCGAGGGAGTACGACCACACCTCCAGCCGAAAAACAAGGCCCTGTTATTTTCGGGACATTATACAATGACTTGGACATGAATACGCTAAAGTGCTCCTGCTACCCGCTTGCAATCGGAAACCCAGATTCAGACCCGATTTCATTTGATCGGGTATCCATCGTTTATAATCGCGCGCAACAGCTATTTGACACTCCTGTAGCACAGGACATCTGTTTTACGGACAAAGGACGGGAAGAAATGAATTTTTATCCGGATACGGTATCCACTCGGCAAAACGTCGTCAGCAATGCAAGTCCCCGTGTAATGGTTCTCGGTGGTGGGAGAGCGATTGATATGAACTATATCACGATTTATGGAGATTATGACGGTGTTAAAAGACCGACACAGATGACCATCGCGCTATTTCTTGGGACGCAGCAGATTGGCAAAGCCTTTACGGCACAGCTGCCAAAAATGTCGATGTTGGGATTTGACCCACAGGTCGCAGAGCATCTCCAAACTCCAAGTCATGGTTATAATCTGCGTTTTACCGAGATAGATGCTTTCCCAGCCCTGCAAGGATCCAATATGCGGTCTAATGCCCCTGTCATGTCTAATTTACCATTTACTAATTGAAGTTGCATTTAAGCCACAGTTAAGTTCCATATTTGTTCGCATTTGGCTATTTCCCAAAAAGCATTATAATTGATAGATGGATGAGGAAGAAAACAGGCCCCCGACTGATGCCGAAATTGGCCAATGCATTGAATATATGCGTGTTGTGAGGGGGTTCTCGCAGACAGAGTTGGCCAACCTGCTCGGTTGCAGAGGCCATCAGGCTGCGTATCGAATCAAGAAGGGCAGCACTCACATTACGGAAGAGACACTTGGCAAGGTTGCATCTGCCCTCAATCCCCCGCAGGGCTTTTTTGAGGACCCAAATCTTGTTCCCCCTGATTTATCGTACCGCCGCCAACTAAGCGCCATGCGCATCCGGATCGCGCGCCGAGCCTGCGGCTGGAGCACTCCTGATTTCGACAGGCAACTGGGGCCAAATCATGGAGGCTCCTCCTGGCAATGGGAGCGTTACGGGGTCGTCTCCGAGAAGACTCTCCTGTTTATCGGCGGGCTCCTCGGTCGCCCGCTAGAGTTCTTTACCGATCCCACGCTTGATGTTTCGAAAGTCATTCGGGAAGGTAACAGACGTATGCGCGCCAACCGGAAGCTCGGAGGACAAAAGATCTCCGCCGCCTTCTGGGAGAGGCACGCAGGGGAGTATGTGGCGGGCAACCCTGTCGAAATTGGGAGCCTCATTCGCCAGACGCGCAAGGCGTGCCGGGTGGGGAGCAACGTCCTCTCCAAGCGACTCGGTATTTGCCGCGAGCGCTTGGGAAAGATCGAAAGAGGGGTGTGCCGCATCCGCGTAGATGAGCTGGGAAAGCTTTGCAAATCCCTGAAACTGGGTCATGCGGATCAACTTAGGCAGGCTCTCCCGCAGCTTTCTAAATGATTGCCTATAAGCAAGGCTTCTGTTATCTCTTCCCATATGCTTAGGGCCCTTTATACTGTCCTCTTTCTTTTCCCGCTTGCCCTCTCAGCCCAGGAGGTGGCTCAGACAGTTCCCGGGGGACCCTGGGGAGTCGGTCAGTCGGGCTCTTCCAATCAGGATTCTACCGCTGCTGGCAAACCAGTTATTTATCTTTATCCGTCCCACGACACCCTCGTTAGCGTCAAGATCTCCGGTGTCAAACTCGTCAACACCTATCCGGCGTACGATGCCAAGAGCGGATGGAAAGTGCTGGCCCAGCCAAACGGTACTCTGGTCAATATCGCCGACAACAGGGAGTACAGCTATCTTTTCTGGGATGGGACGCCTCTGACAAAGTTGGAATGGGATCACACCTCAGGCGAACTGGTGGAGGGTACTCCTGCTAAGACAGGCACCTTTCTTCGCGATAAACTTTCCGCCAGCGGTCTTACTCCCCGCGAGTACAATGAGTTTATCGTCTATTGGATGCCCAAGCTGACTGTGCCTGCGCCAGCTGGCTATACCAAGTGGAACCTTATCCACTTTGCCACAAAGGCCGAGTATGCCGACAAAGTTTCCCTCGAGATCGCTCCCAAACCCGCCAGCGTTCTTCGCGTCTATATGTTTTGGGAACCCGTCAACTCACCCAATGGCGGCTGCATTGATATGGCTCCCACAAAGCCGCAAACCTTCACTGCGTTCAAGCGTATCGGCTTTACCGTTGTTGAATGGGGCGGGGAGGAAAAAAACTGATTTTATGCCGCTCATCAAGCTCCACACCAACGTCGCTGTCCCAGAGGCCAAGAAGGACCAGCTTCTTTCCGAAATTTCGAAGGCTGTCGCCTCCGTCATGAGCAAGCCCGAACAATATGTGATGGTTGTCGCGGGGCATCCCGAGATCCTTATGTCGGGAAAGAGCGGGCCAGCCGCTTTTGTGGACATTCGTAGTATCGGCGGGCTCTCCGCTCCGATCAACAAGAAGCTCTCCCAAAAGATCTGCGAGATCCTCAACAAGGCGCTCGCGATACCCGGCGAAAGGGTTTACATCAACTTTTTCAGCCTAGATCCCTCCTACTGGGGCTATGCCGGGGCGACCTTCGGATAAGAAACAGAGATCTTTTGTCTTATATTAATTGACATAATTACCTGGGTAAGATACCCTGTGTAATCATGGCCAAGTCATCTTCTCAAACCGGACCCAAGCTTACTGGAGGTGTCAAGTACGGTGATATCGATCCATACAAAGTGGATTGCCAACATGAAGCCCGCAAAACAGGACACAACATACGTCGGTTGGGTTATGAACTCCTCGAATGGAGTCGGGGTGAGAGTGTTGTTCTGTATAGGGATCCACATGGACAGATTATCGGACACGTGGACGAGGGACTGGGTACCAAAAACCAGGTGATTGTCTCTATGGCCAACCAGCTTGGGAGAATAGCTCAGTCTGTCGGTACCAATGCCAATTTTGTCAGAACTTTCTATGATAGTCTGGCTCAATGCACCGTTGCCATGATTGTCAATGATATGATTACCTTGGGAGTCCTTCCGGTATCGGTCAATCAACATCTGGCCGTGGGAAGCGAGGATTGGTTTAAGAACAAGGCCAGAGCCAGAGATTTGATAAAGGGCTGGCGAAATGCCTGCGATATGGCGCGCTGCGCGTGGGGTGGCGGCGAGACGCCCAGCCTCAAGGGAATTGTCAATCCAACAACCCCTGTCATGGCAGGATCAGCTTTTGGTGTGGCCATGATGAAGAATGGGAAACTGGCCATAGATCCCAGGCGCATCCGCGGCGGCGATCACATTGTTATTCTGCACAGCTCCGGCGTCCACGCCAATGGGCTTACTTTGGCTCGCAAGATCGGCGACAATCTGAAAAAACTTCCGCAGGGTTACCTGACACCGCTCTCCGACAAAACCCCTTTTGGTGTAGCTTTGCTTACTCCCACCCACATTTATGTGGGATTTGTCGAGGATGCCATCAATGCCGGAGTGGATATCCGCTATGGAGTGAATGTCACCGGACATGGCTGGGGAAAACTGATGCGCCCCGAAAGACCCTTTACTTACCTGATCAAGAACCGACCGCCTGTTCATCCGGTCTTCCAGTTTATCGGCGTGCACAATCCCAAAGGCCCCATGTCTCTCCAAGATCTCTACGGCGCTTACAACATGGGAGCTGGGTTTGCGCTCTATGTTCCGAGAAGGCACGTCAATAAAGTCATGGAGCTGGCCAATTCCGGCCGATATCCCTTTGGAGCCACCGATGCGGGAGAGATTATCGATAACGGCAGAAAGGCAGTCGAGTTCGAAAAGATAGACGTCCACTTCGATGAGAAGGATCTTGATCTGCGAGGCTAGGGGAGTTTCCAAACCTCCTCGCGAATTCCGCAAGGGCGTTTTGGATAAATCCTGGGGTTACTGTGGTTGCTGTAGCTCAATCCCCTTAAAGAGAGCGGCGAGGCTGCCAAAGTCCATATGGTTGCCAGCGGGGGGAACGCTAATCCCGACTTTCTCTGATTGATCTTTCTGTGAAGAAGGAGCTGTAGCGGGAGGATTACCTTGAGGTGTCGGCTCGACAGCGCTTCGGGTGGGACGGGGACTCTTACTCTTTGCGGACAGGGCATTCGCTACCAGTGTGGTTGCTTTGCCGAGAACTTTTCCAACAGGGGAGAGATTTCCATTACCGTTACTCATCTCCATTACGATAGCGTGGCTATCCTCAATCTTAACGCCGAGCTTGAGATGCCGCTCCCTTCGGGTAGGAGTGCGCAGGTGAAAACAATGGTCAAAAAAAGCCGTCAGATCCACGTTGTTCTCGCCCAGTCTGGCCTGAAGGCGGGGAAGTTTTTTAGGGGGTTGGGAGCCAAGCGGGATTAAGGGACAGCGACTATTGACTGCCCAACGCACAAGCTCAGCATCGCTCAGTGAGGCCGTTTCGCCGCAAAAGAGGCTGCCGTCGCTTCCCAGGCACCAGTCTCTTACTATCGTTAATCCTTCCCCTGTTGCTGTATTACGCATAAGTTAAAGTTCTGATCATAATATAATAAAGATCATTTTCAAGTCAGTATCATCCGGTTAGAAGCCATTGAGGGTTAGTTGGTTACAAAAGCTAT
>CAZIPW010000034.1:0-14150 GCA_964541675.1 uncultured Verrucomicrobiota bacterium | reverse complement strand
CCCGCATCAAATTGAAGCGCCTATATCCGAAATTATGAGTGATACACGGTACTAGCTCGTATGGTGGACATTATCTATGAGTTGAATAAAGTCCGGAATCTGCGCCACTGTCATCGCATCCCGGAGCGTTCTTTGAATTGGGGTAAAGGGAAAATGCCGATGTGCGCGCGTTGTTTTGGCATCAGGATTGGCACCACGACGGCCATCATCCTCTGCGTGTTGCAGAAACTCCCCCCCTGGTGGATCTCCTTTCTGATGTTCCTTGTGTTGCTTATAGACTGGGGAATACAACAGTTCTTTAATGTTATGTCCACCAACTTGCGACGCGTTATTTCGGGGGTTGTGGGCGGCTTTGGCATGGGGGCGCTCTTTTGGGGGACAGCCTCTTTTTGCGCCCAATGGACATTGGCCTGGGTGATCCGCTGGACGGTCGAATACGTTACGCACTAGGCTTGCGGGCGACAAAGAAAGTGGGAGGATATCTTCTTGTCTCTCCAAGCGCCTTGGCGTAATCCCCGGAGACTTCCAGAATCTCAAAGCCCGCCTGTTGAAGCTGGGCGTATACCAATTCCTTCTTGGGGATATGAATGTACTGGACGGTCTTTGGGACGTTCTCACCCGAGCTTTCCCTGACAAAAAATCTGTCTCCGAAGTCAACTTCCAGAATCCTGATTCCGAGGGGCTTTAGCAGGTAGAAGCGGATCCATTGCTTTATCCAGAAGAGCGTGGAATAGGCGAGTATGTTCCTGCAGTGGGCCGTAAAGATGAATAGCCCCCCTGGCCTTAGAACGCGAAAAGTTTCGCTGAGGGCCTTCAATCTATTGGCCTGACCCGGTATCTGTGTCCAGCCCTGATTCGAGAAAAACGCATAGTCAAAGCTGTCGGCGGGAAATGGCAGCTGGGTTGCGTCTCCAACACGGTAATCAACCGACAGCGACCTTTGCTTGGCGATTTTCTTTGCGCTGTCGATCATTGCCGGAACCAGATCCATGCCGATTATCTGGTAGCCCTTTTGGTGAAGGGGCATGGTGGTACGACCAGTGCCGCAACCCAAATCCAGCAATTTCCCCTGTATGTTGGTGAAATGTTTCGAGATGAAGAAACTTTCGGATATCCAAAGGCCTTCTTCTGCCTGCTGGTTATATAAAAGCTGTGCATTCCGGCCCGAGAATTCATCCACGACGAATTTTTTGAGCTCATCCTGCATAGCTACTCTGAGGCTTCTGCAGGGGCCTCCGTGTGCTCTCCCAGAGTCACGCCACCTGCCACCTGCACCTTGCCCATGATGGCCTTGCCGATAGTCTCCACAAGTTCCGGATTCTGCCTTAGGTATTCCTTGGCAGCCTCGCGCCCCTGTCCGAGCATCTTGCCCTCGTAGACGATGTACGAGCCCTTCTTCTCCAGGATTTTATACTCAATGCCCAGATCGAGAATGGAGCCAGTCTTGGAGATGCCCTCATTGAACATGATGTCGAATTCGCACTCCGTGTAGGGAGGGGCCATCTTGTTCTTGACGACTTTGATGCGCGTGCGGTTGCCGATGGCCTTGCCGGTGGGATCTTTTATCTGCTGAATGCGCCGGATATCAATGCGCACGGAGGCAAAGAATTTGAGGGCCCGGCCGCCAGAAGTGGTCTCAGGACTGCCAAACATGACTCCGATCTTCTCGCGGATCTGATTGGTAAAGAGACATACGCAATTGGTGCGCGAAATGGCGGCAGTAAGTCTTCTCATGGCCTGCGACATCAGTCGTGCCTGCGAGCCGACGGTCGCGTCTCCCATCTGCCCCTCGAGCTCCTGCTTGGAGACAAGTGCCGCCACGGAGTCTATGACGATGATATCGATGGCTCCCGACCGAATCAGCGTTTCAGTGATATTAAGGGCGTCGTCACCGCTTTCCGGCTGGGAAACCATCAGGTTATCGAGGTCCACCCCGACAATTCTGGCGTAGCGGGGATCAAGCGCGTGCTCGACGTCTATAAAGACCGCGTTTCCGCCCTGTCTTTGGGCCTCGGCGATGATGGACAAACAGAAGGTGGTTTTGCCGGAGGACTCCGGTCCGTAGATTTCGCAGATGCGCCCGCGGGGTAGGCCTCCAACGCCAAGCGCCAGGTCGATCGCGACCGATCCTGTGGATATAACGTCAACCGGCTTGTGGCTGCGCTCGCCCATCTTCATGAGGGTTCCCTCGCCAAACTCGCGGTTGATGGCGGAGAGCGCCAGATCCAGGGATTTTTTGGAAGCCTCCTTGGTGGAGTCTTTCGGGGTTTTGGTCGCTTCTTTGGTAACAGCCATAATTGTAGTGTGGGGTGATTGGCCCATCATGCCCCGAAAATTGGGACAAGGCAAGCCCTACTTTGGGTTGCCCATGACCTGCTTACGCGCTAGACTAAACACATGGTCAAGGCCGTGCTATTTGATATTGGCGAAGTTCTTGTAACCCAGGAATGGGGAAGTGTATGCGGGTTGATCGCGGGCAAATGTCCTCATACTCCAATGGGTTGTAAGGGATGGCCGAATAATTTTCTGCCCGGTACGCTGCAAAAAGATCCGCTGTTTCTGCAACGAATGTCCGCTTATGAAACCGGGAGGATAACGACGGAAGAGTTTATAGAGTATGCCCGTGGATTGTTGGCAAGAAGCTTGGGTTACACGGGTTCCTACGAAGACACTTTGAATGCCCATCGGGCGATCATCGGTACGCCAATAATCTCCTCTATTAAACTATTGATGCAGATGGTTGCAACTGGCCGGTATAAGGTGGCACTGGTATCAGATAACAATCCGGTGCACGCGGAGGAATGCGCGAAGAGAATTCCCGATGTATTGCAGGCCATTCCCCGACAGAATGTAATACTTTCCCATGAAGTCGGATACAATAAAACGGGCCCTGAAATATTCAAAATAGCCCTCTGTCGAATCAATGTGGAGCCCCAAGATGTCCTGATGATAGATAACACCCAACGCAAGTTGGATATATGTAGAAAAATGGGGATCCAGACTTATTTATATGGCGAAAAGCATGATTTAGTCGCGGGTCTTAAACGGTTTGGAATTTGCTGTTAATTTTGTGGTTGCCATCTTGGGAAAGAGACGTACCTTACACAGCCCTATGCCGTTGGAAATCGGAGAGAACGCCCCATCCATGTCAGTTGTGACGGACGATGGAAGTCTGTTGGATCTATCGACTCTTTATGCGAAGGGTCTTGTGCTTGTTTACTTCTATCCCAAGGCCGATACTCCCGGGTGTACGGTACAGGCCTGTAATCTGCGGGACAATATCACCGGGCTCAACAAGGCGGGCGTCACAGTTATTGGCGTAAGCGCGGACTCGGTCGATGCCCAGGCCAAGTTCAAGAAGAAATACAACCTTAACTTTGTACTGGTTGCCGACAGCGAGCGTGCGCTGATAAAGGCGTTCGGCGTGGATGCCCGCCAGACTTTCATCGTGAAGGACGGGAAAGTCGCATGGCGGCAATTGAAGGCCACCCCCAAAACGCAGGCAGCCGATGCCCTGGCTGCCCTAAAGGGTCTATGAATCTTTCTTTCGATAAGGGTACGGCTTTCCAGCAACGTGTTTGGCACGAAATTGCCAAGATCCCCAGAGGGAAGATCATGACCTACACTCAGCTGGCCAGACGAATAGGTAAACCCCGCGCCGCCCGTGCTGTGGCAAATGCCTGTGGCAGGAATCCCTACGCGCCGCGTATTCCCTGCCATAGGGTGATTCGTTCTGATGGCAGTTTGGGCGGTTATTCCGGTGCTGGCGGTATCGCGCGCAAGAGGGCCCTTTTGCTAAAAGAAGGAATAAGGTTGAATCGGACTTAGTTTGCGTGTATTTAGGGGTGATGAAGAAAGTATTCGGTCTATGGGCGCTGTTGCTCTTGCCTGCTTCCATCTGGGCAATGCCCAGCGCTGGTGAGGATCAGAATTTGGCCCCCTTTGCGATGTTCCAAGTAGGGTCAATGCGCGACCAGATTTTAACGCCTCCGCCGGAGATCGCCAGGATTGTCGCGATAGAATTCGCCAGCCTGGAACCTCATCGCGGGGTGGCCATAGACATCAATCACAGCGGAAATCTGGACTATATTTTCGTGGATAACCCGAACAACTGTACCCAGGGCGGATGTCCCCTGATACTTGTGGATGGGATCCAGAAAAAGATCATAGGGCGCTTTTATGGGGACCCGCTGTATGTGATCAAGAAGGCGGTGAATGGCCGTCCCATCATCAGCGTATTCAGGAGCGAGGGCGAATCGGGTGGGTACTATGTCTCCTATGTGTTCAATGACGGAGAGTATACGGAGGTCTCTTCAGTGCGCGTCGAGGGTGTCTCGCTAAGGAAACTGCAGGAACAGTTGAAAATAAAAGGTCCCGGGAAGCAATAGCCTACCGCGGAAGCCGGGAGTGGCGTCTTGAGTGGGCTGGTGTTTCTGTTTATGATAAACTTTCGTTCCCGCCATGAACAGGGTTTACATCAAAACATATGGTTGCCAGATGAACGAGCGCGACAGCGATGCTGTGGCGGCTCTTCTGCGTGCCCGCGGATATAGCTTTGTTGACAGCGAGGAAGATGCCGATGTGATCCTGATAAATACCTGTTCGGTCCGCGATCTTTCCGAGCAGAAGGCTCTGGGCAAGATGGGGAGGCTGCAGAAGCTGAAGAAAAAGAACCCCAGGCTGGTACTGGGGATCATGGGTTGCATGGCGCAAAGTCGCGGAAGCGGTCTGCTGGACAAGCTCCCAGAGCTGGATCTGGTGGTTGGCACGCAGAAATTGCATCGCGTGCCGGAGCACCTTGCCGAGATACTCAAAACAAAAGACGGACTTGGGCCGCTTCCCGCGAAGCTGGTGGATATCAGTGAGGAGGCCGACAGTCAGAATGCCATCAAAGACCACCAGGAATCTGGCTCGGTGACCTCCTTTGTCTCCATCCAACAGGGTTGCGATATGAACTGCGCCTTTTGTATAGTGCCGCACGTCCGCGGAGACGAAAGGAGTCGGCCCATGGAGGAGATTCTGGAGGAGATCCGTGGACTGGCGGTATCCGGCAGTAGGGAAATAACGCTATTGGGTCAGATCGTGACAAGTTACGGGAGGGGACTGGAAAATTTTAAGGATAAGAAATCCCCCTTCGTGCAGCTCCTGGAAAGGTTAGAGGAGATTGAGGGCATAAAGAGGGTTCGCTTTACTTCACCGCATCCCCGGGGTTTCAAAGAGGACCTCGTGGGCTGCTTCGGCCGACTGGAGAAGCTGTGCGAGAGCGTGCATCTGCCAATGCAGTCTGGCAGTGATCGGATTTTACGCCTCATGAATAGGCCCTACGGGCGGGACCGCTACTATGATATAGTTCAGTCTTTGAGGGCGAGAGTGCCGGACATATACCTGTCGACTGATATTATAGTGGGGTTTCCTGGCGAGACCGATGAAGATTTTGAAGCCACCCGTGAGCTTTTTGATAGGGTGGGCTATGACATGGCTTTTATATTCAAATATTCCAAAAGAAGCGGGACTCCAGCCGCGCAGATGAAAGATCAGGTTTCCGATGAGGTGAAAGAGATGCGCAACCAGGCGCTCCTGGATATCCTCCATAAGAGCTCGCTGCGGCGTGGAGAAAGCCTTCTGGACACAACACAGGAGGTTCTTGTGGAAGGCTGGGCCCGTAAGGGCGGCAAGCTTATGGGCCGCAATCGGGGAGGGCGCAAGGTGTTCTTCAAAGGCGATGGGGGGCTGATCGGCCAGCTGGTTAATGTTAAAATAGACAAGGCTACCGTTGCGGTACTGGAGGGAAACGTGGTATAAATGATTTGCAGATATCGGTGTTTGCTGTAGGATTGGTTCTCCATGTTCGGCCTGACGATTGCCACAGTTATTTTCGCTTCTATCCTTATCATAAAGGGCTCGGCCATCGTGATGGGGGGCCGGGCATTTACCGATTTTGCCCTGAAATTTCTTTATCAGCGCCAGATGGCAATTGCGCTGTGGGCGGTGGCAGTCTGTTGGACTTTGTGGGAGACAGTTAAGCTCGGCCCCTCTGATTTTGGAAGTTTTAAGCCGCTTCTCTTCCTGATATTTGCCGGTCTGGGAATCTCCAGTGTTTGGATGCTGCGGGACTATCTTATTGTGCGCGCGGTGGCGGTGCTGAATCTGTATATCTCCTGGTATTTTCTCAAAGCCGCCTTTTTACAGCCGGAGTGGACCAGGGTTTTCTTTGTGGTGCCGGTGTATCTATTTATTATAATTTCTTTATGGTTCTCGGTAGCTCCCTGGAGAGTACGCGATTTGCTGATGTGGATACGGAATGACAAACAGCATGGGGCGCTACTGGGATGGGGCCAATTGGGCTATGGAGTATGGCTTTTGGTTGTCGCGGCCACCTACCGCTTCTTTATATAAGCCTACAAGGCAATAAGGCTGGCGGAATGCCGTCTTGTGTGCTAGAATTCTGTTCTCCGGCCCCTATAGTTCAACTGGATAGAACGGAGGTTTCCTAAACCTTAAATCCAGGTTCAAGTCCTGGTGGGGGCGAAGTATGTTTGTTATCAATAGCTTAAGTGCCTATATCGGGAATATAGCATCCTAAAATGGGAACAAAAGTGGGAACACTCTAAAATTATTTTTTGCTGGAAACTCGTCTGGGGCTGGCTGGCTTGTCGCTGTCTTCTCGGTGTTCTTCACCGACAAGGCGATCTCTTGAATGCCCAAGCGTTTTGCAAGCCTACGAGCCTCCTGTGAGGGTCGCACAGGGGCTTCTTAATTTTGAAATTGAAGAAGATGTATAATAGGTTACATGCCCATTACCTCTACAGCGAATCTTTGGGGGCCTTATCTTGGCAATGGCTCCACAACTCAGTTCAATTACGGTCAACCGATTCAGTCTCAAAATGACCTTGCCGTCTTTCTTACTGATAACAACGGTATTGCCTATGCCCCGCTAACTCCCGGAGTAGATTACTACGTCAATGGCGTCCTAAATCCCAACCAATCGGCTTGGAGTATCACCTATCCAATGAACTCTCTGTTGGCTCCGCTTCCAAGTGGCTGGACGATTACAATCCAATTGAATGTTGCCCTGACAACCAACATGAATCTGACCGTACTGAACAGCAGTAGCGGCCCTGTGGTTCAGGGTGCTGTTGACCGCCTGACGCTGCAAGCCCTGACATTGGAGAGCCAGATACAGGAGTTGACAGCTCCATCCATAACGGCGGCTTCTCAGGCTGGGGCAGCCGCAGGGACTGCCTCTGGAACTGCCGCAGCGGAGTCAGTCTTGGCAACTTACGCGCCTTTGGCCTCTCCCGCGTTCACAGGGACGCCCACGGCTCCCACGGCAACGGCTGGAACGAATAACACACAGCTTGCAACAACGTCCTTTGTTGCCAACACAGCGGGAGACGGTACGACGTCTGTTGCTCTAAGAAATAAGTTCATAAATGGAGATTTCAGGCTTTGGCAGCGCGGCACAACCATTAGCAATCCGGGATCAACGGCATACACAGCCGATCGGTGGGCGCTAAACTATGACGGAAGCGGAGCAACAAGGGTTATTTCATTGCAGTCAGGGGCAGAGGATACAGACGGTTCTTTTATTCCACAGACCCTTAATTTTTCGGTCTCTGCGGCTGGTAGCGGTGGATCATACTTGCAACTCTATCAAAGGATAGAGGACGTCAACACGCTCAACGGAAAGAATATCACGATTTCTGGAAAGGTTTTCAATAATGGATCTTCGACCGTTACAATGCCATATATAGGCTATCAGCAATACTTTGGTTCTGGTGGGAGCGCCGCCGTGTCATCATATTCATCGCCTATAACTCTCCTCCCAGGACAATGGACAGTTATAAAAGAAACATTCGCATTGAGCTCTACCGTTGGGAAAACGCTTGTAAGTCCTCATTACATAGAAGTGGACTTCGGTTTGCCGCCCAATACCCTCTTTAATCTTACGTTCTCTAGGCTACAGTTTGAGGGAGGAAGTGTCGCGACACCATTTGAACTGCGTCCTATCGAGCTTGAGACTTCGCTTTGCCAAAGATATTTCTATGCTCCCCTTGTATGGGGATGGGAACTTGGGCTTGGTGTTGCAACCGCAACAAATTCGGTGGTCGTGCCAATACATCTGCCAGCCATGATGCGCGCAAACCCAACACTTAGCAGTTCCGGCATAAGTGGCACAAACCTTCAGTTCTCCGGCGGTATCACTTCAAACCCGACTGCGGTAACAGTTTCGCAATACGGCCAGAACGTGATCTCTATTGCCTTTACATCAACCGCAACGACTGGAACTACCGGACACTTGGTCAGCCCAAGCGGGAATGGGGTCTTGCAGTTTAGCGCGGAATTATAGTCGTATGGACTATGGGAAAGGAATACGGCTGTAGACTGCAATATCAGAAGAAATCGCTCATTTAGTGCTAGTAATAGTAATATATTAATCGACCTTAAAAACGATGTGATGTATAAGCGACACTATGGGACTCTTTCAAGAGATGCTGAGCGTGCTGCTTACTAGAAATAAAGTAGTAGAAACATCTGGAGACGTTATTATAGGAATACAGGGAGTCATTGTTGCCCTGCTGATACCTCTTGGTATTGAGATCATAAATGACCTAAGAAAGTCTGAAGATGCGCTTCAAATCTCTTTCTTAAATAAGAGTGTGATCCGCCCTGTCGGATTCGCTTTAAGCGTAGCTGCGGTTTCTGTGATTTCTTTGGTTTTAATTCCCCTGTCCCCTTCATATCTACTTTGGATAGCAGTTGGAATTTTATTTCTATATCAGGCGCTAAGACTGGCTGAAATATATAAATGGATTATGCCTCCATTGGAGGGAATCTTTAGCAGGGATGATTTTAGAAAAAAACAGATTTTTGAATACTTATCAAAAATAAGGGATACAGGAATCTTGAGTAGCTATTTGGAAAGAAAATTAGCTGAACCTCCCAAAGACGTACGTACTGAAAAATTGTACTCGACGATTTGCGACAGAGAAATTGCTCGTCTCTCAAAGAAAAGCCCGTGCGGGATGTGTAAAGATAAACATAGAATGTCACTATTAAACAGTTTTGTTTCTAATATAGATAAAAGAGATGTGCCTCAGGAAAGTCCTAACTGGATCGATACTTTGCTAAGAGTCTTTAAGGTTATGGATATTGTCTTCTATGAAAGTCAGGATAAGGCACTAGACAAGTACGCTGAAATCTCGTTTATACATTGGCAGGTTCAAGGATCAATCGTGAAACTGATAGGGAACTATTGCAACAAGAGCGGCCAAATCTTGGCTCATCATATAGTTTTCGGAGCGCTTAAGAGGCATTTGTCCCTGCCATCCAGAAAAGATGTGGCCAAGCTCAAAGAGATCGACAAGAAATATTATAGCCGTTTTATTCAAGGTACGTTAATGCCAGCGTTCTTGAACTCCATTTTCTCGGAGAAAAGCGAGTGGGATGAGAACGAGATGGGAGCCTACTATCCAACGGAATGGCGCATTACAGAGAAATCATTGGAGGATAATATTATAGCTCTTTTGACGTGGCGCTATTATTGGAATCTCTTTTTAACTAAGTTCAAATTTGTCGGGAAGGGAGAAGAAGAAAACCTTGGCCTCTCTCGGATGTCTGACTTGCTATTTCCTGAACTTGAACCGGTTACATGGGCATGTATTCAAGCATTGATATATTCTCTTTCATTTAAGGATGCCGAAAGAGAGCTGTTAAACAAATGTGTTACAGGGTACCATAATATAAAATCATCACATCGGCCTTATAGTTTTTCTACAGATCCTTCTCTTTCGGATAAAGATGAAGGGAAGGAAATATTGAGAATGCTTAATCAGAAGGAGTCTGAAGCTAAGGATAGAACATATAAATTTGCTATTAAGGTTTTCAAAAATAGCATAGAACTAAAGATCAAACTAAGCATAGAGTATCTTGATTCATTGACCTTTGACGAAGCGCATGATTCAGACCGCAGTAGGCGTGATTTATACATAGAAGTTGCAAGAACATTAGAGAGAATGTCGGGGCTCACACATTGATTTGTTATTATTAGCCTACCGTCCCCAATCCTCAACGGGGTTATTCCATTTAGACATATCTAGCGGGTCATAAGTGTCCTGCCTGGCTTCTTCCCTTCTATATTTGGCTTCAAGAAGCGCATTAAACCTTTCTTGCGCGGTAGCTCCAGGGGGGTAAATCCCCTGCTCCTGCGCTGGATATACAGGGTATGCAAAGGTTAAAGCCCACGCATCGCCATAATCAGTAGATGGCAAGCCTCTTTCCTTTATTTTGTCCTTGGATTCGAGAGCCATCTTTCCCGCAGCGTTCCGGTGATCGTAGCGAGGGGCGCATAAATCCAGCTTGAGCCGTTGGTCATTTGGTATCCTGCCGCCTTGTTTAAGCCACTCAGAGAGCGCCCACCACATTTCAGTCCGCTTATTCAAATAACGCTCGTCATCGGGTTTTGAGGCAAATTGCACCTCCACGCAATTGAACCCCAAATCCCCGAGCCTACTGACTGTCATTGCCTATGCGGCTGGGTAGACGGGCATGATGTAATAGTCGCCGCCTGCCGATCTCACGACCTCGAATCCTTCTTTCCATGCTTGGAATGATGAATCAGAGGAAGATTGAGCCGCAAGCGGTGTGGCGTTACTGACCGCAAAGAGAGCGAATATGGGCAGCGTACGGAATAACGGGGTGACATGAATGTTTTTCATATGTATGGACAGCCCTCCGACGATTCACATATGAACCCGGGAGCGTTGGAGATACAATATACCCAGGTGACGGAGCTGCCGCCGAAAATAACCCCTGTTTCTGAAAGTATTCAGATGCTATCAGTATATGTTAACTTGCATATTAATCTATCTAATATATGTCTTTGCCCACTCCGTATGCGCTTGGAATCGCGATCAATAGCCCACCAAGTCCGCGCATCTTTTCTCGCCAACGAAAGTACCAAACGCATCAGCCTCGACCCAAACCACCGTCTCGAGTTTGACCTCTGTTGGCATCTTCCCGTCAACAAGTTCATAGACCCAATTCATTATCAAATTGCGCCTTACTTCTACGAGCCGCTTCGTTGCCCGCAATTCGACTCCCTCAATGTGGTGATGCAACGCAACTTTCCGAAGTTGGAGGGTCTGATCGCACTTGGTTTGCTGCTACCGTGTATAGGGACAGATATGTGTTATACTCTGTACATGGCAGACCTCGCTGACAAGCTTAAGACGGCAGTAGTGGCCATGGGGATGGTAACAAATCTTGTGGCGTCTGATGCCAGTAATCATCTGGGGGATGTCGGGCTATCAGATCCCAGCAAGAGTATTCCCAACGCATCGGAAGAAGTCTTGGCCAGGAACAAGGTTCTTGAAGAGGAGATTGCTAGGCTTTCTCCTGGAACCAATCTATTTGAGCCAGGAGCTATTCCCTCTTTGCGGCAGTTTATTTATCACAAGGACTTGCAGGGACATGATATTACCCAGCAGGTTATCGATCAGGCTCTTGATTTCAGGAGACAGCATCCAAATTTTTGCTGGGTAACTGATTTAAGTCCCAGCGCCCTCGGCAGCCATAATCTGAAGGTACTTCCCATGGACAACACGAAGACAACAGGAGACAATGAGACCTTTGGTGATCACGACATTAAAGAGCAGGATACAATTCACCTCAATCAAGATGCTTGGAACGGCCTTTCGAGGGTCAATCAGGGTGACGCGTTAGGTCATGAATTGAGGCATACAACACAGGACAAACTGGCAAAGGATAATCCGACGTCAGATCTTGACGATGCAGTGAAGATACACGGCCTTTTTGCCACTCAGAGAGAGCAGGCCTACGAGAAATATTCCGCAGATCCCTATGCTCCTGGTGCCGCCGATGCGCTGAATAATTGCAAAAAGGATCAGGAATGGGTGGCTTATATGCTCAACTCAAGGGAGTTGGAAGTGCGGGCAAGTATTCTCAAGCAATCTGCCATCCGAATGTATGGCCCAGATGCGATGAGTACCATACCTTCGACCATAAGAATACTTAACGGCATGGGAGTAATGATGGATCAGGGAGTAATCAACGAAATCTGTGCTGAGTTGGGTGAAAAACCAGTAGAGGTTTACAATGTGGCCCCTCCAGTCTTCAATTATGATTCGCATCATGGGCAATACCCAAACCCGGTTAACTCCAGAATGAATATCCGGCAGATATTCGATTTGATTAATGACAATAAACCGGCATTGAAGGATTCATCGGTTCCCATTTCAAAGGAACAAACAGAGCTCGATAAAGAGCAAAGGACCCGTTACAAAGAGATTCTCAGGCGCGTGATTATTACTTGCCCCGGTATCGCGTATAATGACAGAGCGCCGACGTTCGATTCTGTAAAATTCAATAATGCTACGCTAGTAGTTGCCAAGAAAGCGGGTTTATCGGATCCCGGAAAAGATATGAATGTGGCGGCTATTGGTTGAATGCAGAGTCTCAACTTTTTAGATGTGCCAAGTTTTAGAGCTGGCGGTTTGGAGCGGGAAAAATACTTTAAGACAAAGTTATTGATCTGAGCGGACTCTGCTTATGCTGAGACGAATGGGGGGTCTCGATACATAGGCGATATGTTCTTTGTGCATGGAGATTGTACTGCCATCGTTATTCTTTAGCCCAACAAAAAGGATAGATGTCAGAACTGTCCACCCTCCCATTACCAGAAACCCATGATGGAGCCCCTGTATCATTGTCTGGAGATGCGAATGAGCGTTTTCTGGGATAAAACAGGCTGTTATTAGCGACGCTACAGCCACTCCCAAGCTTGTTGCAAACTGCTGGACGGTGCTGGCGATGGAGCTTGCCCCGCTGGCTTCTTCTTCGTGGATATCAGCGTAAACAAGCGTATTCATGCTTGTAAACTGAAGGGACATGAAGAATCCATAGCAGAGTGCCGCCAGGACGATCATCCACATGGGGGTTTCCTGATTGATCAGGGCAAAGGACATGATGAGGAGCCCCACAAGCAGAGTGTTGCTGACAAGAATCCATTTGTATCCAAAGCGATTTAAGAGGCCAGCGGCCTGTGGTTTTAAACTTATGCTTGCAAGGGCCTGTGGAATCATGAGCAGGCCTGCCTGCAATGGAGAGAGCCCCAGTCCCAACTGATAAAGGAGTGGCAGGAGGAAGGGAATTCCCCCGATCCCTATCCTGGCCAGGAGTCCTCCGGCAACCGCGTGGGTAAAGGTTCTATAGCGGAATAACTTCAGCTCCAGGAGCGGGAATCGGGTGCGCGTGGCTTTTATGCCATATAGGAGCAGCAGCAATATTGAGACGATGAACAGTGTGAGTATTTGGCTTCCAGAGAGGGAATGTTCACCAAAGATCTCAAGCACATATGAAAGCAGTGATATGCCGCTCCCAAAAAGCAGGAGACCGGCGATGTCCGGAGGGTGTTGCTCTTCGCTATGGTAATCCGGTATGTATTTGCAAACAAGATAATAACCCAGGCAGCCAATGGGGATATTCAAGAAGAAGATCACGCTCCAGTGAAAATATTCCACAATAGCCCCTCCCAAAGCAGGACCGATCAGGGGACCTACCAACGCGGGAATGGCCACGAAGCTCATGGCATTTACCAACTCGGACTTGGGGAAGGTTCTTACCATAGTCAGGCGTCCGACTGGCACCATCATGGCGCCTCCCATCCCCTGCAGTATGCGGCATACCACCAACGCGTGTACATCCTGGCATATGCCGCATAGACACGAGCCCAGGGTAAAGATGGCGATGGCCGAAGCAAATGTTTTTCTGGTGCCGAAATGATCCGCCATCCACCCGCTGATGGGAATAAACAGGGCCAGGCTGAGCGTATAGCTGGCTAGCACGGCCTTCATGCTTAGCGCTTTAATTTTTAGGGCTGCTGCGATCGTCGGCACGGCCGTGTTGAGAATTGTCATATCCAACGACTCCATAAAAAACGCCACGGCCACAATCCATGGCAATAATTGTTTGAGGCGATTTTCCGGAATCATGGCGTACACAAACAGTTGCGTTGTCTCTTCTACATACGGCATATAGGGGCGGAACTAAACCCTTGTCAAAAAACGCTAATCCGTATCAGTATCATCCGGTTAGAAGCCATTGAGGGTTAGTTGGTTACAAAAGCTATT
>CAZIPW010000033.1:0-18645 GCA_964541675.1 uncultured Verrucomicrobiota bacterium | reverse complement strand
ACCAAAAAAACAGCTTTCCTTTCTAAAAAAGCTCATTACCTAGGTCAGCCCCTAACTTTTTTATCTTTTACATTGATTCCACCCCTATTTCTGTGATTTAATACTCGCTGGCAGTATGCTCTCACACGTACCCAAACGAGTGTACACGGCATCGGCGGTGGAAGGATGGTTTGCAAACCTCTCCGGCGAATGGGAGGATTTTTTCAATGATCATGAGCTCTCTCTGGGTAGACAATTATACCAATCTGGCATGGTATCAAGCATAGAGCTCCAAGAAAAGCATGCCATTATTCACGGCAAGGTGGACGGAAAAGAAGTGTACGCCCTGGTTGAAGAGTGGGGCAGTGGCAGTCCTGCCATACGAACTTCTTCAACGGAACCAATCAAGGGCCGGGCGCTGGTAGTAGCCGGTTTATACGAGGCGGAAGAGCTGCTCACAGATACCGTCTCACCGTTACCGCCGGAAACCAGGGAAGAACAACCGGCTGCGCGCCGTAATAAATTTAGCACCGGGCTTTTCGCCGACTCCGTCAAGCCAACGGGGCTTGCCAGATCGCCCACAGCGCCTATTTTGCCACGGGTAACTCCCGCTCCAGGAACCGCAGCCGCATCCCGCGCACTACTCGTAAAATTATCCTCCACAGAGGAAGGACTTGCTTTGGATGCTTTTTGGAAGAGCCTTGACGGGGGAGCGTCGGAGCCCGCCTTGAAGCTGTACAAACAGGCCGCAGCTCAGATCAGCGAATCTGAAAGAGAGAGCATCATACGGTTGACCGCGCTGGCCCGCAAGAACGGTTTCGAGCTGGGATTGAAGAAACATGATTATCTGCTCAAAGACTTCAGCAAGATCCCAGCGATGGTCAAAACCGAGCTGGATATATGGCAGAAATATTTTGAACTGGATCTGACCCCGGAAGTCCTGCATCTGGCAAAAGGCTCCCAGATTGCAACCGTGGAAGTCACCGCCTGCGAAGATGGGGAAAATCTGCGTTTCAACTGGTTGTTCCTGCTCAAGGGGTGCGAATTGACCAAAGAACAGATTCGCTTGGTTTTGAAGGCAGGGAGAGGTACCGCCCTCATCCCATCGCTGGGACTCGTCAAACTTTCAGACGAACAGGCCGATATTGTCGCGGACTGGCAAGAGGCTATTCTCAACGGGAGTGGATCGGTGCCAAAGTATATGCTCTTCTCCATTTTCAGACAGGACGCCCTCCCCATACGACTATCAAAAGACCTTGAAGGTTGGACTCATTCGCTTCTGGAGGAACCTTCTCCCATGCGGGCGCTCCCAGAATGTCTCCGCGATTATCAGAAGAAGGGAGTGGCCTGGCTACAACATATGCTTAGTCACGGCTGTCACCCGCTCTTGGCCGACGAAATGGGATTGGGAAAGACGTTGCAAGTCCTCTCACTGATCGGTTCGCGCGCCGCCGATCAGCAAGACAGGCCTTCCCTGATCGTCTCTCCGGCCAGCGTCGTACCGGTTTGGGTGGCGGAACTCTCCAGGCATTTTCCAAACATCAGACCGAACATTCTCTCCCAAGAGAACCCCCTGAACAACAAAAGCAGGGGAATATGGCTGGCTTCATACGGGCAACTCAAACGCCATGCCGCAGAACTTCCCGGCATCTCTTTTGAATATGCGATCTTGGATGAAGCGCAAATGATCAAGAATCCAAAGACCAAGTCCGCAAAGGTATGCTATGGCATCAGCGCGCAAAAACGGCTCGTGATGACTGGTACTCCCATCGAAAATCGTCCGATGGACCTCTGGAGCATCTTCCGTTTCCTAATGCCCGGACTTCTGGGTGGCAGTACCCGTTTTGAGGCGCTCGACCAGGCGTCTTCCCCCGCGCTGATAGGTAAACTCCATCAGCAGGTCAGTCCCTTCATCCTCCGAAGAACAAAAACCGAGGTCGCAAAAGATCTGCCGGAGAAAGTCGAAGCGGTTATCACGGTGCCCATGAGCGCCCTCCAGCGCACCCAGTACGAAAGGCTGGTTGAACAGGGCATCAAGAGATTCGGCAATGATCTGCGCAGGGCTGGACGGGAAAGGGGACTGGCTCTCTTTACTCTTCTTACCCGCCTGCGCCAGGTCAGCTGCGATCCGGGACTTCTGCCTTGGGTCAACTGTGCCGAGAACGAGAGCGGAAAGATCAACGCCCTGCTGGAAAGACTGGAAGAAATTGTTGCCGCTGGCAGCAAGGTGGTCTTGTTCAGCCAGTTTGTCAGCTTCCTGCATCGTATCCGCTCGGCAGTATCCGCAAGGCTCCCCAATTTGAAGATTTTTGAACTCACCGGCGCCACCATGGACCGCCAGGGACCCGTCAGCGAGTTTCAACAGCACAACGGCACGGCCGTCATGCTGGTCAGTCTGCGCGCGGGAGGCACTGGCATTACACTGCACTCGGCCGACTACCTCTTCCTGATGGATCCCTGGTGGAACCCGGCAGTGGAGGATCAGGCCATCGACCGCATTCACCGTATTGGACAAAAAAACACGGTGTTTGTCTATCGCATCGTAAGCGAAGGCACTGTGGAGGCCCGCATACAAGCACTAAAATCTTCGAAGAAGGAGCTCTTCCAGAATATCGTTGGCGCCATCCGCGACAATACGCACTTTACCCTCTACTTCAAAAGCATGAGTGACCTGATCGCGCTGGCTCCAAAGACGGAGGAAGAGGAGAATGGGGAGGAGTAGGAAGAATCAGGCTTTCAAACTTATCTCATTTTTTTGCAAAAGAACGGCCGCCACATCCGCTCGTTTACCAGTTCGCTGGACAATTCCCAGGCTCAAAAACATATTTTTCTTCACCACGCCATTGTAATCCCAGAACATCACCTCTCCTTCCGCCGCCAGCGCCGCGCCAAACTCCAGGGAAAGTACCACCTGATAGTCATGCGCCACCCTTCTATATTTTGTCCCTTCGTAAAACAGCCTTGCGGGCGGAGGAACTTCCCTTGTGATCGTACTGACCTCTTTTCCAAAGTACACAAAAGCTCCACCCCACGGGATAACCAACACGCGTTTTCCAGCAAAAAATATCTTTGCATAGGGCTCGTCAGGACAAGCGACTGTGGCGTAGATTGACTTGGCTAGTGGCCTGTAGGCCTTGCCTTGCACAAGCACTCGGCATTGCGGGGTAATCTGCCTTATAATTTTTATCATATGAGTCTTTTCGAAAATGTGTGAGCCAGCTCTTTGTATATTCTTGCCGACTCGCAATCCGGATTGGCCGCCAGAATCGGCTGGCCCTTGTCAGCCAATTCCCGTAATCTCCCGTCTATCGGAAGCTCCGCGAGCATTGGCACTCCCAGTGTCTCCGCCACCAGCCGTCCTCCGCCGCTGCCGAAGGGAAATTCCCTCCTGCCTCCCGATATAGGGTAGTAGCTCATATTCTCAATGACCCCCAGCACCGGCACCTCCACCTTCCCCCACATCTGCGCGCCCCTCGCGGCTACCTGGGAGGCCGCCATCTGCGGGGTTGTCACAACAAGAGCCCCGTCAAGCGCCAGCCTTTTTGCCAAGCTCAGCTGAGCATCCCCGGTCCCCGGCGGCAAATCGATAATCAGATAGTCGAGTCCTCCCCAATTCACCTGCTCAATGAACTGCTTGATTGTCTGGTCTATCATCGGGCCCCTCCAGACTACCGGCTTGTTCTCGTCTATCAGAAGCCCCATCGACATTACCTTCAATCCATGAACCTCCAGAGGGGTAATCATGCCATTCTCCCCATATACTTCGCCCTTTGCTCCCAGCATCAGGGGGACCGTGGGGCCGTACATATCACAATCCAGAAGTCCAACATCTGCCCCCGTTGCCGCGCGCAACGCATATGCCAGATTCACCGCCACCGTCGTTTTCCCGACGCCTCCCTTGCCGCTGGAGACCGCTATCTTGTGCTTGATGTTGGGCAAAGTCGCGCGTTCGGAAGGCTTCGCCGTTTGGGCCTCCTTGGTCGAAAATTTCAGTTTCACCCGCGTCTGCTTCTCGAATGGACTCAACGCCTCGGCCACCAGTTCCCGAAGCGCCTGCGTAATCTGTGGATCTGCGCTGGAAAGCTCCAGACTCACCAAGAGTCCTTCAGCTCCTATCTGAATATTTTTAACAAATCCGAAGGAAACAATGTCCCGCGTGTAGCCGGGGTATTTCACCTGGCGAAGCGCCTGCAGGATGGTTTCTTGCGTTATTGCCATAAAAAAGCTAAAATGGCTCCCATGAAGAGAGCTTTTCTATTCTTTTTGATGCTGGCCTGTTTGGCAAGCGCGCAAAGATCCCTGGATTTGGGCACCATCTCGCGTTTGGGCGTGGCCAAAACCGTTCCCGTCTACTGGGATACCAAATGCGGCACCCTGGCTCCGCTGATCGACAGGGCACTGGGAATGAACGGGGGATTACTGAAGGTCAGTCCCGATGCCGCAAATGTGCTTTTGGAGTTTCGCGAGATCTCCGGCGGCAAGGTTGAGTTGGTTCTGCTGGGCACCAAACCCAAGAGGGTCCTCTACGAGGAACAGTTCCAGGGCGGACGCCCCGGTTATCTGGCGCTTGAGGCTTGCAACAGGGCTGTGGAGAAAATTCTGGGTATTCCTGGTTTTTATACGGGCAAGATAGCGTTTATAAGCGACAGAACCGGCCATGACGAGCTCTACATCAGCGACCTGTTCTTCCAGAATATTCGTCAGATCACCAACGATAAGGCGCTGGCCGCCAGCCCCCGGCTCTCTCCCGACGGCAGGGCTATCAACTACACCGGCTATTATCGTTCGGGCTATCCCGATCTCTACAGGGTGGATCTGTCAAGCGGACGGCGGACCACAATCGCGGGCTTTCGGGGACTTAATACCGGCGGCAGCTGGAGTCCAAAGGGCGATCTGATCGCGCTGGTTTTGTCTTCCAGCGGGAATCCCGAAATTTACCTCTCGGATCCCCAGGGGGGAAAATTCAGAAGACTTACCCATACGCCCGCCATTGAAGCGGGGCCGAGCTTCTCTCCGGACTGCGGGCGGGTTGTTTTTGCTTCCGACCTGCCGGGTAAACCGCAACTTTATGTGATGGATGTCACTGGCGGACCCATGAGGCGATTGGCAACCAACATCAGCAATTACTGCGCGGAGCCCGTATGGAATCCCAGGGATCCCAATCAGATCGCTTTTACAGCCGGAGTTGGCAGCGGTTTTCAGGTGGCGCTCTATGATTTCACCAAACACACAAGCAAAATTCTGACTCACGAGGCGGGAGATGCCGTCGAGCCCACCTGGCTCAACGATGGCCGGCATTTGATTTACACCGCCAGAACTTCCGGAACCAGACAGCTGACCGTTTTGGACACCGAAACCGACAAGGCGACCCCCCTGAACAGTTTCAAATTCGGTCGGGCTTATCAGGCCAGCTTCGCCAAGTAGCAGGTCTGTCTTGCCACCTCTTCAGCCCTCTCTTTTCCTTCCAGCAGTTCAATCAGCTTCAAGGCAAACTCATAAGAGCTGCCTGCGCCCACAGAGGTGATGAGTTTCCCGTCCACTACCACTCTCTCATCAAGAGCTTCCTTGAGTTCGTCCCGATTGGCGGGAAAACACGTGTATCTCTTTCCTTTAAGCATCCCCATTCGATGGAGCGCCACCGGAGCCGCGCAGATCGCCGCCATATATCCCTTTTGCGCCTTCAGAAACTTCTCCAGCATCGGATTATCAAAATAGTTCGTATGCCCCGGCCCTCCCGGCAAGATCACCATGTCGTACTGGTTGTTGATATATTCATCGAGCATTCCATCGGCTATGATCTCCAACCGACTGCGACCCGTCACCTGCTGTGGATGCTTCAGCGCGGCGACGGTCAACCGGATATTCGCCCGCCGTAGGAGATCTATGGGGGTGATGGCTTCTATTTCCTCGAAGCCCGCAGGCAGTATGATAAGTGTGCCATTCATGATTGTTTTTCAATAAGAGCCACAAAGTCCCTTAGAACATCCCAATAATTTTCCTGCGCCATTTCAACCACATTGTTATGCAGCGCATAAGGCACCAGCAATTTCATTGTCGGCGCTTTGGCGCAGGCTATCATCATCCGGGTGTGCCACACGGGTATCGTCTCGTCAGACAGCCCATGGACAAAAAGCATAGGGCGCTTGATTTGCGGTATCCTCTGCAGGTTCTCAAAGCGGTCCCAAGACAGAATTTTCAAGCCTGTCTGCACACGAAAGGCCGAAACGAAGGTAGAGTGCATTACCACCCCCGCGCAGGGATACTTCTCGGCCAGGTATGCAGTGGGCCCCCCACCCATTGAGCGCCCGTAAAGGATAATCCGTGAAGGCTGTATTTTCAATATCTGCGTCAGATAATCATATGCCGCCTTTGCCGCGTCGTAGCAATTCTCTTCGTTCTTTTTTCCCTCGCTTGCGCCAAAGCCGGGGTAATCATAACACAAAACGCTAAAGCCATGCCTGCGAAAAAGCTCCATGCGTGGACGAATGAAGCCAATGTCTTCCAGATTGCCATGGCTGTAGAGAATCGTATATCGCGCCGTGGGATTCTCCAGGAAAAGCAGCGCTATCTTGTTTTTCCCCGCGGTTTCTATGCTTATATAATCCCCGCCAAAGCTGTAGGTGGGAGGCCGCGTCGCGAAGAGAAAAAAGTCTCCCCACAGGAAGGCGTATAGGCAGACAAAAACATACGCAGTCAATATTCCTATGATGAGCGCCAACAGAGATTCTCCCACTTTTTTCAAAATCATTCCTTTGCCATCTTAGCCGAGGTTTCTCTAAAAATCAATTCAATCGCGGGTTCACCGGACACAGCCTGCGTGCCGGAGGCAATCCGAAGTCCGGGTATCCAGAGCGGTTTACCGGAGATATCCACCACCATCGGCCAATAGGCTCTGATTTCAGGTGCCACATCCTTGCAGTTTTCGTTGAGCAATTCCTTCACCTTCCGGCTCCCCGGAGCAAGAAAGGGCGTATATCTCTCCCCCGGATCCCAACCGCGCACAAAGAGTGGTCCCATATTCCTGATCCATACATGGAACTGACTGCTGTTTTTGCGGATATGCGCCGTGTCAGCTTGGGAAGATCTGGCCTCCAAAATACCACCCCAAGGCAGGCACAATAGCCCCCCCGCCGGCAAGACTCCGCTGATATTGCATTCCCCCACAAATTCATTTTCCGGAATGCCCTCTGCCGCCTCTTCGGCTCCCGCTGGCAATTTTCTTAAGCCTTTTTGCGTTCGCAGAATTCCCTCCACAACATCCCGCGTCTCGATCTTCTGCCATAGAGGCAGCAACTTGTTTCTGATCCGATTGCGCAGGTAATCGTTATGCGCATTTGTATGATCCTTGCGCCACTTGATCTTGCAGGTTCGCAACGCGGCCTCTATCTCCTTTTTGCGCAGTGGCAAGAGAGGACGCAAATGAACGTGCGTGCCTACCCTATTGATTGGATGCGGAGCGCAAAGCCCGGTGATGCTCGCTCCCCGCGCAAGCCGCATCAGGAAAGTCTCCGCGGCGTCGTCGGCATGATGGCCAAAGACAATGCATTCATGCTCCCACTGATGCAAAAAGGCCATTCTGGCCTCACGAGCAAGGGTCTCATTGCCTTTGTTGGGTTTATCCCATTCTCCCTGCCGAAAATCTGCCCCGATTCTCTTGGCAAGTTCCCGCACAAACTCCGCGTCCTGCCGGGAAGCTCTCCCCCTCAGCCTATGGTCAAAGTGCAGTAACGTCACCGGAACCTTCGCCAAAGCCCGCGTCACAAGGGCAGCCGCCACGGAGTCCGGCCCTCCAGAGCAGGCTACCGCGATGGGGTAAGTCGTCCCGCGAATTTTATCCACAACAGTTTCTTCCAGTCTTTCCGGCTGAATCTGCCTGCAAAATTTATCCCAAAGCGGGGCTCCCATGCGCCCATCCTACAACAATTCCATGCTTGATGCCAGTATTTGCCTCTCCCATAATGAAACCTCTTATGCTAGATATCAAATTTATCCGCGAAAACCCAGATGTCGTCAAAAAAGCCGTGGAAGTAAAACGCCTTAAAACTGATGTCGATCAGATTCTCTCCGTCGACAAGGAGTTGGCATCTCTTAAACGCGAGGGTGAATCCCTTTCAGCCCAGAAGAACGCGATCAGCACCAAAATCCCAAAGGCCAGCAAAGAGGAGCGTCCCACTCTTGTCGCCCAGTCCAAGGAGTTTGGTGCCAAAGCAGCCGAGATTGCCGCCAAAATGAAGCCCCTGGAAGAACAGCTGCAGATGCTTCTCTATTTTACCCCAACCATTCCCTCACCGGAGGCTCCAATCGGGAAAGACGATACTGAAAATAAAGTGGTTAGAACTGTTGGACAGATCCCGACCTTCGATTTCAAGCCCCTTGATCATGTGGAGCTCTGCGAGAAAAACGGCTGGGCTGACTTCAAACAAATCCCGATCATCTGCGGCAACCGCACTTATGGACTGCGCAACGAACTGGTAAAATTGGAGCTTGCCCTTCTTCAATTCGCCTTGGACAAGCTCACCAAGCAAGGCTTTACCATTTTAACCGTTCCCTCTCTGGTTTCTGAACAGGCGCTCTACGGTACAGGACATTTTCCCGGTGATCGCGAGAGCGTCTACGAACTGCCCAAGGACAACCAGTTTCTATCGGGCACAGCCGAGATCGTCATCAACAGCCTCCATGCGGGGCAAATTCTGCAGGAGAGCGACCTGCCTCTCAAGTACAGCGCTCTCTCCCCGTGTTTTCGCCGCGAGGCTGGCAGCGCTGGCAAGGACGTGCGCGGACTGATCCGAGTCCATCAGTTCAACAAGGTGGAACAGTTCATCATCTGCAAGAATGACCTCCAAGAGTCGATCAAGTGGCACCTGCAGCTCCTGGGGAATACAGAGGATCTGCTCAAAGATCTCGAGATTCCCTACCAGGTGATGGATTGCTGCACCGGAGACATGGGCATGGGCAAGTACCGGATGTTTGACGTCAACAGCTGGTGCCCCAGCGAGAACAAATACCGCGAGACGCACAGCTGCTCGACACTCCTTGACTGGCAGGCGCGCCGCACCAACACCCGCTACCGCGACAGCAAGACCGGCAAGGTGGAGTTCGTGCACACTCTCAACAATACCGAGATCGCCACCCCTCGCATCCTGGTACCGCTCTTGGAAACGCATCAGCAGTCCGACGGCTCAGTCAAACTGCCAAAGGTGATTGTCCCGTACATGGGGGGACAGGAGTATATCGGAAAACGTTAAACCAGAATCGCATTGATCTGTCTTAAGACCTCTTGGGCCGGCAAATCCTCTATGCGACCAGTGGAGGATTTCATTATATGGTTATTCGGCCTTTGCAGCGGGTAGGGCCCCACCTTCGCCGGATCGGTCGGCCCAAAGATCCCCAGCACCTCCACACCCATTGCCGACGCCATATGCATGGGCCCGGAGTCATTGGATACGATGAGCCGCGCCTGCTTGATAAATGGAAGCAGCTCTTTCAAGGAAACTTTGCCACAATAGTCCAGCGCCCCGACAGGAACGTCCATCGGCAAATCGCCGCACCAAGCCACAGGATGCTTCTTTAAAAGCTCCACCGTTAATTCCTTAAAAAACGGCCACTCCTTTTGGTACTTCTTTCCGCGCGCAGAGGGAAAAATCAAAATAGAGCCCTCCGGTAATTTGGGAGCAGAAATATCCGGCTTCAAGGAAAGAGTTTCAGTCTTCGCTGGGATAGCCAGTCCCAATGCAGGCAGAAATTCCATCAGCTTGTCCACCGCGTGTTGGCTCTTTTGGGGAAGCCGCACGCGCTTATGCACAAAGAAAGAGGCGCCCTCTCTTGTGTCACGTCTGCCGATCTTTAGCGGCGACCTGGCAGCCCAGGCCATTAACCCAGTGCGCAAGAGCCCCTGCATCTCCAGCACCGCGTCATAGCGCTCCCGCCGGATTTCCTTCAAAAGTCTTATAAATCCGCCCAGTCCCGCTTTGCGGTCAAAGACGATAATTCTATCTACGCAAGCCGCGCTCTCCAAGATTGGCGCAAAGGTGCCGCGCGCCACCCAGGTAATCTCAGAGTCGGGGCGTTGACTCTTTATCGACTCAATTACCACCAAAGCGTGCACAATATCGCCCAAAGATGAAGGTTTTATGATAAGCAGCTTCATTGGTCTGGAATTTTTCTCAAAACCACGCTATTCTTTTCGGGAATGCTCGTCCAGCTTTTAGGCTATCTGCTTGCCGCTCTTCCCAGAAGGGTTGTGGCGGGCTGCTGCTATCTGGCAGGAACGCTTCTGCGGCTTTCACCGCGCGGCGGTCTCGTCCATAGGAATCGTCAAATGGCGCTCGGGCTCAAACCCCAGGATAAAACCCTTGCCCTCAAAGCCTGCGAAAGAACCGTTGAACTGGGACTCTTGGGGATTGCCGGGCAGTTCTTTTCCCAAAGAAGATGGCAGCGCACCATCTACATCTCGCCGGACACCAAGGCCAAAATCCAGGAATTGCTCAAGGACCCCAAGGGCATTCTCCTTTTGATACCGCACACCACCCTGATGGAGGCTCTTACCGCGCTGCCCGCTTTGACGGGGCTTCCCCGCCGGACAAGCGTCCTATATCGCGCCTTCAAATCTCCCGTCCTCGAAAAAATAATACTTGGGCGGCGTGAAAAGCACGGCGTAAGGCTCCTGAACCGCTCCACCGGAGTGCGCACTCTTATTCGGGAGATACAGGCAGGGCAGATTGGTGCGATTCTCTTTGACCAGAGCAGCGGCGAAAAGGGCTCCCTTATCTCCTTTATGGGACGCGTTGCCGCCGTCAGTGACCTGCCGGATATCATCGCCAAGCACACTGACTTGAACGCTTTCATTTTTGCCATCAAGCGCACCTCTTTCTGGAGGGGGGAGCTTGTTGTTGAAAAGCTCGACAATTCCAAACGCGCGCCCTCCCTTGCCTTGCAGGCGCACCAGTGGCTGGAAAACTATCTCAAAAACCCGGTCACTTCCACCGACTGGCTCTGGACGCATAGACGCTGGAAGGTCCTCGACCGCCCCCGTGAGGTCCTCGGATTTGCCGGCCGCGAGGTCCTGCAAAAGTCGTGGAGCGAGAAAAAAACCAGGATTTTCGTCCGTTTGCCCAACTGGCTGGGCGACGTGGTCATGGCTCTCCCCATGCTCAGAGCCCTTCGCGCCAGCCGTCCGGACGTACACATCACCTATCTCTCTCGCTCCGCCTATATACCCCTTTTAAATAAATTCCCCCTGGCCGATCGGTTCATTGGGCTGCCCGCCGACGGCCTGCCGTCTTGGATACTGTGCTCGAGGCTCTCTCATGAGCACCCGGACGCCAGCATTGCGCTCACCAACTCCATTCGGGGGGATATCGAAATGCTTGTAACGGGAGCCAAAATCCGCATCGGATTAAGAAGAGAGGGCTACGCGCGCCCGCTCCTGACCGACGGCTACGCCATCCTCAGGAGAAACCTGGAAACCACCCATCAAAGCAAGGTCCTGGAAGAGATGTTCAAGCACTTCGGGCTGACCACGGAAGTCTCCTACGCGCCGTTTACCATGAATCCTTTTAATAGGAATGGGCCCATCGGCTTTGTCCCGGGCTCCTCCAATACCCCGGAAAAGCGCTATCCTGCCGAGCTGTGGAGAGACCTGGCCATTAAATTGAATCGCCCCATAGCCTTATTCGGCTCTCCCACGGAACAGGAGATTGGCCAGACGATCTCCCACAATCTGCCCCTTGTCACCGACTTTATTGGCAAGACAGCCCTCGACGGCCTGGCCGATGAGCTCTCCAAGTGCAGCTTGATCATTGGCAACGACACCGGCGCCATTCATTTAGCCAATGCTCTGGGCATCCCCACGATTGTGCTTTATGGCCCGACATCCCCGCTACGCACGCGTCCGGTCTTCCATGTGGGCGTGACGCAGATCAAGGCCCCAGAGGGGCAGGGCATCGAGACCATCAAAGTGGATGAGATTTTTGAGAGAGTGATGCGCGGTTAACAAGTGAGACATTATGACACTGAGGCTAAAAAATCTCACTGTTAGCAGTGATTTTTCTTTCCCTGGATCAGTGATCGGCTGCCGTATTATTTTGTCTCACTTAGGAGGAAAAGCACGGCTGTTTGGGGAGGGAAAAGTGTGACATAACGCCTCAAGCAACACGCCACCCGTTGCATGATTTGGAAGCAGTGATACGGGGCTGCCGCAGGTGCGGGTCATAAGCGAGTAGAACCATTGTCTATGCGGAAATATTTCTTCTGCAGTGGACTATCAAAGAACACGGGCATTATAACAGAAAGAAAAGCCCCCCTCTTGGAGAACATTTGAATGGACGACATGACCACTATAGCGTAAAATGCGGATCGCTAAAGCAATCGTATACGAAGAGGCTGTCCGACCCTTTCCACAAAAGGAAGTCAAATCATGAAAAAGAAGATTGTTTCCAAATCGGCTCCTGCCGCAACAGGACCGTTCTCCCACGCCGTCGAAACAGAGCAATTTGTTTTTACTTCAGGACAGATTTACCTGACTTCAGACGGAAAGCTGCTTGAAGGCTCTTTTGAAGACCAAGTCCATCAGACCATGAAAAACCTGGCAGGAATACTCAAGGAGGCCCAACTAGACTTCTCACGCGTGGTCAAAACCACCATTTTCGTAACCGATATGGCCAGCTACGGCACAGTCAACAAAATCTATGGCAGCTACATGAGCGACCCGTTCCCCGCACGTGAGGTGATCTGCGTCAAGGAACTGCCGCTTGGAGCCAAACTGGAGATCAGTATGATTGCAGCAAAACAATAGGCTTGTAGCTGTGCGAAAATATGCATAATCCAGCCATGCGAAAGATAGTTCTTGCAAGCGCCATGGGAACGCTGATTGAGTGGTACGATTTCTATCTTTATGGCACTGCAGCCGCTCTCGTCTTTAACAAACTTTTCTTTCCAGAATTCGACCCTCTCTCGGGGACGATTGCCGCTTTCGTTACCTATGCCATTGGGTTTTTTGTAAGACCCTTAGGCGGTATCATTTTTGGGCAATTGGGTGACAAGGTTGGAAGGAAATCCATGTTAATCCTTACTTTAATGCTCATGGGAATATGCACATTTCTCATGGGACTGCTGCCCACCTATAAATCCATAGGAATTTACGCGCCACTTCTGCTTCTACTACTGCGCTGCATCCAGGGACTAGCAATTGGCGGAGAATACGGCGGAGCGGTCCTAATGACGGCAGAACATGGCCACAAAGGCAGAAGGGGATTATACCTTGGATGGGTTCAAGCCTCCGTCCCCATAGCCTTGATATTCTCCACCGTTCTCTTTTCTATTTTTGCGGCGCTGCCAGAGCCACAGTTTCTCTCCTGGGGTTGGAGAGTCCCATTCCTCATAGGGATAGTGCTGACAGGGGTCGGACTCTTCGTCCGATCACAGATAGATGAGACTCCCCTTTTCAAACAAATGCAGGAGGCCAAAGATATGCCGAGCAATCCACTGGGAGAGGCCGTCAGGCAATATTGGAGACAGATACTCTTGGTAATCGGGGCCCGCATCGCCGAAAACGCCAGCTTTTATGTCTTTACTGTTTTTGTGCTGACTTACGTGACCACCTGTTTGGGGATTGAAAAGTCTGTCATATTGAACGGGGTGATTATCGCTTCTATAGCGGAATTCTTTGCGTTGCCGTTTTTTGGAGAACTATCCGACAAACTCGGACGAAGGCCGGTTTATCTTTTTGGATCACTATTCCTAATCCTGTTCGCAATCCCGTTCTTCTGGATGCTGGATACTAAAGTAACCTGGATTATATGGACCGGTATGGCTCTGGCAATGGGAGTGGGGCATGCAGCCATGTACGCTCCACAAGGAGCGCTCTTTACAGAGCTTTTTGGAACCAGAGTGCGTTATAGCGGGCTTTCCATGGGTTATCAGCTGGCTTCTCCGCTCGCAGGAGGGCTGGCTCCATTAATCTGCACCTTCCTCCTGAAATACGGCTCTGGAAACCCTTTCTGGGTGGCATCCTATCTCATTGCCATTGGCGTCATTACTACAATATCCGTTTACCTCCTCCATGAGACTCATAAGGTCGATATGACTAAAATATCTCCCAGGCACAACGTATAGGCGGTCCGCTCAAAAAACTTTGACCTCACGCGCTAAATTGGGTAAAACCTTAGAATGTACTTAAAACGCCTTGTCATACATGGATTTAAGAGTTTTGCGGACCGGACTGTCATCGAGCTTGAGCCGGGAGTAACCGGAGTTGTTGGCCCCAACGGCTGCGGGAAGAGCAACGTTGCCGACGCCATCAAGTGGGTCTTGGGCGAACAAAGCCCCAAGAGCCTGCGCGCCTCCACCATGCAGGATGTTCTCTTTGAAGGCACCGACTCCCGTCCCCAAATGTCTTTCAGCGAAGTGACGCTTCTTTTTACCGACTGCGAGAAACAACTCGGCACCGCCTTCAACGAGGTCGAGGTGGGGCGCCGCGTCGAGCGCGACGGCCAATCCGAGTATTTTCTCAACGGCAAGGCCTGCCGTCTGAAAGATATCCAGCAGCTCTTCCGCGACACCGGCATCGGACGAGTCTCGTACTCATTTCTACAACAAGGTCAGATCGACAAACTCCTTTCCGCCAATCCACTCGACCGTCGCGCCGTGTTCGAGGAGGCAGCCGGAGTCAGCGGATTCAGGGCCAAGCGCGAGGAGACACTCCGCAAACTGACCGACGTGGAGAATAACCTCGCGCGCTTAAGCGACATCTTGAGCGAAGTCTTGAGCCAGATGGGATCGCTCAAGCGGCAGGCCGCCAAAGCCGTCCGGGCCACCCGCATCAAAAAGCAGCTCAACGCGCTGGATCTGGCCATCGTTGGGCACGACTACCAAAACCTGGAAGAACAACTTCAGCAAAAGTCCGCCCTTGTGGCGCCCCTGGAAGAGAGCCTCCGGGCCAAGCAGGAGAAGCTCTCCACCCACGAAAGATCCTTGAGCGACGTCGAAGGCCGTATGGGAGAACTGCTTGCCAAACAGCAGGGTCTCTCCGGCTCCATCTTTGAAAAACGTTCCGCCCGTGAAGAGGCTCTCTCGCACGCCAAGTGGATGAACCTGCGTGCCACCGAAGCCCTTGAAAGAATCGCTTCCCTCGAGGAAAATCTTAAGGCCCTGAAGGCGGATTCGGACGCTTCCAAGCAGCATCTGGCCGCGCTGGAAAACAACCTGCTGAACGTCCGTCAGCTTGCCGAAGGAGCAAAAAAAACGGCTATCGAGCTGGCCAGGGCTCACGAGGATGGCCAAAAGGCGTACGAAAAAGCGCTTGCCGATGAGGTCGAGTTGCGAAGCCTGACGCTGGAACAAGAAGGACAGATGAATGCGTTCAAGAAGGCTCTCAGCGACATAGAGCTTGAGTCGCACGGTCTTCAATCGGCTCTGGAACCCGTCGCCGCGCAGCGCGAAACCCTGGGCGCCGAGAAGGAACGCATGACCGGCGAGTCTGCCGAAATCGCCTCCTCCATCAAATTATGCTCGGAGCAATTGGATATCCTGCGCGCCAGAGAACTCTCAACGCGCGCCTTCCGTACCGAGCTCGAGAAACAGAATGCCACAGAACAAACAGCTTTTGAGGAACTTGGCAAGACCCACGCCGGACTTGTCGCAGAGCGCGATTACCTCAGACAGATGCAATCCCGCTACGAGGGTCTCGGCGAACCCACCAAAAACCTGCTGGAAACAGGTGGCTGGCTTCCTGTCGTCGAAAATATGGACGTCGATCCCCGCGCGATCCGCGCCATCGAAGCCCTCCTTACCGCCGAGCTTGAAGCCGTCTATTCCAGAAATCCAGCCGCGTTTGATCTGAGCAAACTCCAAAACGGCCAGAAGGTAGCCCTCGTAAACTACGGCAAGGCTCATATCCTTACGAAAGTACCGGAGGAGATTCCGCACGGGTTGGAGCGCGCCATCGCTTTTGTCAAATCCTCGCAGCTCCAAGGCTTCCTTGAAAAGCGCCTGGAAGGCTGTTATATCTGCGCCAACGCCACTCGTTTTGAGGAACTCCTCAGGGACTCCCCATCCTTTGAATTCAAGGCTATTGCCAATCTCGCGGGCGCCACCATCGATCACGGCGGGCTATATTGCGCGGGAAGTTCTGTGGATGCCGACAAGCGGGCAGACACCTTCCTGGCCCGTTCGCGTCGCCTGCAGGAGCTGGACGCGGAAATCTCCGAAAGCCAGGCCAAACTCCTCGGGGCCAAGACGGCGCTGGCGGGGCTTGAGAACGATCTAAACGAGAACTCCAAGGTTATAAGCGAAGCCGCCCAAAGAATAGCCGCTCTCTCCGCCCAAAGAGAAAGCCTCGGCGCAGCCGCCGATAAAATAGCCTCCGATATCTCAAAGACCGCGCAACAGATCGCGCTTCTCGACGAAAAAACCGCGCACAACAAGGCTCGCGTTGAGGAACTCGCCGGAAAGAGAGCCGTCCTCTTCCAGGATCTTTCCCAGATCGTCCGCGTTCAAAGCCAGAATACCGAAAGAAGCAAGGCTCTGGAAGAAGAACTCGCCCAGATGCGCATTAAACGCGACCAGGCCCACACCATGCTTGCCGAAGCCCGACTCAAGGAGGCCCAGTCCCAGCATAACCTGGAAGTGCACACCGAGAATATGCGCGTCCTGCAGTCCCGCGTTTCCGAGTTGGAGAGCCGTCAGACCCTTGTCACGGAAGAAATAACGCGACTCAGGCATGACATTGAGGGCTATCGGTCACAGGCGAAAGAAAAGACCGATGCCGCCGAACAGCTTTCCACCGTTCTCCTTTCTCTTGAAGGCGATTTGCAGGCCCTCAAAACGCAGATCGAAGAACAGGAGGGTCTATCTATTTCAGCCAAAACAGCCCGCGAGACCATTCGCGGAGAGCTCTCCATCGTACAGGAAAGCCTCATGAAGGCCAACTTGACTGTCAGCGAGCTTAACGGCAGAAAAAGCCTCCTGATCGAAGAGCACTCCCGCCGTTTTGGCGCGGAGGTCTCCCCGTCAACCATCAATTGGCGCGCCAAGCTTTACGAATATGAGTTCTTTGCCAGGGCCGATGAATCCAGTCTCGACCTCTCCTCTGTGGAGCTTCCGTCGGCCGAGGAACTGCTTGGCCGCTATGGTGTTCTTAATCGCGAGGCAGTCACTGCCGACTGTTCACAACTGCGTCAGAAACTCGACTCCATTGGCCCGATCAATGAATCGGCACTGGATGACTACAAAGTACATGAGGGACGCTACAGCGCCCTCAAAACCCAGGTGGATGATCTGCAGGCCGCAAAAACAGAACTCTCCACCGCCCTGGTGGAGCTTGAAGGCCAGTCGGCCGCGCTGTTTACGGCGGCCTTTGAAGCTGTCCGGGGAAACTTCTGCAAAACTTTCGAGAGGCTCTTTGGCGGAGGCAGGGCCGACCTGTTCATGGAGAATCCCGCCGACCCGCTCAACTCCGGCATCGATATCATGGCGCACCCCCCGGGTACCCAGCTCAAGAGTCTGGGACTGCTCTCTGGTGGCCAAAAGACCATGACGGCCGTCGCGCTCCTGTTTGCCATCTACCAGGTCAAGCCCAGTCCCTTCTGCGTGCTCGACGAGTTGGACGCCCCTCTTGACGACGCCAATATTGGAAGGTTTCTGGAAATGCTCAAAGACTTCACAGCCTGGAGCCAGTTTGTCATCATCACCCATAATCGCCGGACAATGGCCTCCGCCGATATCCTTTACGGGGTGACCATGAAGGAAAGAGGGGTCTCCCGAATCATCTCAATGAGACTCTCCCAGGCCCAGGAGTTCTCCAAGACCGCGCAGAAATCCGACTCCCCAAAAGAGTCGCCTGCTGAAGTAAACACGCCTGTCGTCGAGACAACCCTAGAAGAGAAGACCGAAGCCGCAGCGGAAGCTGTGTCAGAATACTCTCTGGATAGTTTGAAAGAGAAGGTAACAGTCGTGCTCTCAAAAGAACCAACTAGAGCAGAAGGGAAAATAGAAGCCCAAACTGTTGGGTAAAAGGACTAGCAGACTAACAGAGAAATCTTCCTATAGAATTTTAACAGCTCAAAGGGCTAACGTGCGGCAAACAGGGATCACTCAGAACTGAAATTCAGGTATGTGAAGGGAGCAACTGTGCAGAGCGCCGTTTACCGCCCCGAAAAGGAGATTGGGCCAAGGTTAAAAGGTATGAAATAACTTCTTGGGGATGTTCTGTCATCTGCCCCCAAGCACTAACCCGGAGCCCTTTAAAATCCTCTCGAAATGCTTGTTTCATCTGCTTACACATAGCTCTTAGCGCAACCATGAATTCTTTTTTCTCCTGCCCTTTAAGATTTCCAATAAAATATTTCCAGCCTCTCTGGCAGGCCTTATCATATCGATTGTACTGGTCTGGCAGATTACCAGCCGGACGGTCGCCGTCAATAATAGCCCCAATTTTCCAGGATGCCCACTCAGGTTCCGTAAGTATGATGCCGCTCTCCTTCATTGCGGCGCGTATGCGCACACCGTAGGTTGAATCATTAGCAAATCTTTCGATGAGTAACGCAGAGATAGGCGCCGTAGGAAGCCCAAAAAATAAAGATGTAGTCGAAGGAACCATTGAGTCTGTATGATTTGGGGGCTGACCTAGGTAATGAGCTTTTTTAGAAAGGAAAGCTGTTTTTTTGGTGA
>CAZIPW010000032.1:0-19171 GCA_964541675.1 uncultured Verrucomicrobiota bacterium | reverse complement strand
AATAGCTTTTGTAACCAACTAACCCTCAATGGCTTCTAACCGGATGATACTGATCTATTATGGGATCTTTTATCCGACAACCAGCTTATTGGATGGGGCCCGCCCTGCAGGCCCCGTGGGTGCTCTCATTTTTACTTTCGCTTTACCTTTATCTTCGGAAGGTGGTGTGCCTGGGCGGTTGGGAGAGCTCTTTGATCTGTTCTGTCTTCATACTTAACACCGGGACTTTTTTCTTTAATCGAGGATGGCCTGATTTTGGAATGGATTTCATGTCCTATGTGGTTTTGGGTAATGGACTGATCTTTTATCTGTGGAAAAGAAAGCAGAACCATACTTCTTTGATTGTCCTGGCTGGGCTGTTTTTGGGTTTCAGCTGCCTGTGGAGGAGCATAAATATTGTCTATGTCACCATTATGCTTCTGCCCGTGGAACTTTATGATTGCCTGAAGGCTCAAAATAAAAAGGAATACGTCAGGCAGTTTTTTGTTCTACTGATATCCTTTCTGGGAACGTGCGGATGGTTCTATTTTTATGACTGGGACAGCCTTTATTATTATTACTTTGTGTGGAATAAAGACGCCCGGGCAATGCTTCCGCTAACTGTCTCATGGAGGCATTTTGTGAACCTTCTGTATGGGCGCATTGGAGTATCCGCGCTTATTGTCTGCGCTGGTTTTGGACTTGGCAGGTGGATCGAGAATTTATACAGAGGAGATAAATTCGGTTGGTCAAAAGTCAATTGGCTGTATCTATGGATGGGCATTGTCCCTGTGGGTTTCCTGTGTCTCAAGGGTGCCGGGCTCAATCCCTTCGTTGTATTCCCCTCCTTATTTGGCATTTTATTGTTTTTTTTGACCTTCTACAAAACCCCTTGTCCTCTCCGGCCAGGAATACTGTGGATTTCAACTTTATGCATTCTGGCATTGACTGCGGATACTCTATACTGCAGTTATCTGAAATGCTTGAGGGGCGTTCCGGAAAGTCCCAAAATTGAAATAGAGTCTGCCCTCGGCGATCTTGAACAGGTCGCCGCCAAGGTGAAAGCCGGAAACAGCGTCCAGTGGGCGGTGGTCTGTGATAGCCAGTTGTCTGGGCAGGCGATTTCCTGCGCCCTTGTATACGAGAAAGGAGCCGTATACATACCCGGCGGGCTTTTGCACCAATCGGGGAAATACGTTAACAAGATAGTCCGTCCAGAATACATGGAAAGAGACTTGGCTGACGCTGACACGGTCTTTGTGCTTGAGCAGGCAGATCTCAATCCACGCAGCCCGCGGTACGGAGAGTATTTGGAGTGTCTGAGGGTGTCCCGCTTGGCTGTCCGTGCCTTATCCAAATTGCCCCACGTCGCCATCGGCAGAAAACTGATCTTCTCGGATAAGGAGAGTTGCCGGGAGGTCTACCAATGTTATTGGATTCCTCGTGCGCTTTCGTATGACAGCACAGCCCGGATTCCAGAGCGGTAGATGGAAAAGAGGCAAAGACATTGGTTCTCGACGCTGAAGCTTCACTTGCTAGTGGCCGCTGGGAGCCGGACTACCGTCAAGAAACTGGCATTCGGACCCTTGCCGGGAACAATTTGCCACCTAGCATCACTGGAAGGATTGTCAAAGGAGTATACTCCGCCAAAATAATCGTCTTTTCTCCAATCCGCTTCCAGGGGAATCTGGTACAGGAAATAACTCCCAAGCTGCTGTCTTTTGACGCTGAATGTGTGTGGGGGAATGTAGAGCGTACCGTTGCCAACCCTGTGGATATTGCCAAGAAGCTCCTCGTATATCTTCAGCGGATGATAGGGCCTGTGCAATTCCTTGCAAATGGTGGGCATACTTTTACTGGCCAGTTCAATCTGCCCGTAGGCCCCAGACAGCACCCATAAGGCCATGACACTCACGCACAAGACTCTGCGGGTTTTAAATAATCCAGCCATGCCGATTCCAAGAAGAACCAGCACGGCGGGACTGATCCAATTGGCCAATTTGAATTGGCTCCAGCTTTGGCCATATCCTATACTCCAGGGATTGGCGGCTGCCAGACGGAAATAAACAAACGCAACAACCAGGAGCCCGGCATATATGATAAAAGGGAACCTTTCGCGTATCTTTATCAGAGTTGTACATAAAAGTGCTCCAGCCAGGATCCCGGCCAAAATCCCAAGTGAGTTTGGAAACACCCAGCGGCCATCCGCCGCAAGAATGCCGCAACTGTGGCAGAAAAATTCAAAAGAAGACCAGTTTATCGGCCATCCGACAACGGCTTTTGATTGCGAACATATGGCCTGTGCCATTCTGGCGATTTCAAAGTTCCATGCAACCAGAGTTCCGGTCATCAAAATAGTGGCCGCAACGAGCGGGGAGCAGCTTCTCAAACGATATGCCTCCAGCAAGAAAAAAATAACGAGAGTCAATCCCACAAAGGGAATAATTTCGCTGTAGGCGTACCCCAGCGCCCCAAGTATCAGTACAGGCAGAAGCAGAACCCTGACTCCCGGAGTTTTTCCATACTCAAGCCCCGACAAGGTCCCTAGCAGTACTGTCAAAAGTGTGAGGGCTCCCATTTGAGGAAGAAACCCGCGGACTGCTCCATAGTTGAATCCGCCAGCAACAATCCCCGCGACGACTGTCCACACTCCGCAAAACAGAGTTCCAGATTGTGACAATCTGCTGGATAATCCTCCGATGGCCAGGGCCCCGGCGATAAGCGCGGTTGTGGCCAGAACCGGGTAAGTCTCATAAGACCATTCCATGCTGCCGGCAGCCTGCACCCACCCCAGAAGAAACGACATACCCATACGCCAGCCCAGGCGCTGGTATATGGTAATTTGAGAGAAGGCGGGATGATGTTCGATGTCCGCTGGCATTTCTCCAAACGAATGGGATTGCAGCCATTGTCCATGCACCAGGTAGGTAAAAGTATCGTTGCCAGTGTTGTAGTCGCCAAAGATTCCAAGAACGGCCAGGTTAACAATGGCTATCGGAATTGCACATATAAGAAGGAAGCCAAGTTGTTTCGTAAGAATTATCCAATCCTTCCCCAGGAACACAGAAATGCATATGATTATCAGAGTTACCGGCAGAGCGTTCCATTGCCGAATGCCACTTGTCCACCCAAAAATAACAGAAACCAGGATGAAAATAGCCATTCCCACGGCGGGGGCATAATGCTCGTTGGCAGAGAGCGTCTTAGTCGCGCGCATGAATGCCTGTCCGGCCACGCCAAAGATGGTTACCCATGCCAGTGTTCGCAGCAGGGTTATAAAAAAGAATCCTCCGGGCAGGTTGCAGAACATTTGCATATCGGATGGTTCAAACTTATCAGTTATTTCAACGCCAGAGAAGGACTAATCTGAGGCAAAAGTCCGCCATCTACTTGTGCCGGACAAACTCATACGCGTTGATGTAGTGCCCGGCTGAGCTCTTCCAGGAGAAATCGCATTTCATTCCCTGAAGCCCCAGTTGCCTGTAGTAGTTGTCCGGCGAGTAGAAAAGTCCGTTGGCGCGGCGCATGGCCGATTCCAGCGCGGCGGCATCCTCGTGATGGAAGATGAACCCGTTGCGTTCCTCGCGCGGACGCCCGTCATGATCCCAGTCGAACACGGTATCGGCCAGTCCTCCCGTGTAGCGCACGATGGGGGGCGTCCCGTACCGCAGGGCGATCATCTGGGTGAGCCCACAGGGTTCAAAGACAGAGGGGACGACCATGTAATCGCAGCCCGCGTAGAGAAGGCGCGCCAGCTCCTCGCTGAAGCCTATCTCCAGATGGCAGTCGGGGTTGCCGTTGAGCTCCCGCTGAATTCGCCAGAAATCCTGATTCACGTGGTGCGCGCCCGTTCCCAAAAGCACAAACTGGCAGTTGTTTCGGATCGCCCAGTAGAGGGCGTGCTTGACAAGTCCCAGTCCTTTTTGGTCGTCAAGGCGTCCCACATAGCCGAAGAGGGGCTTGAAATCGTCGCGCAGCCCGAAGCGCTCGCGCAGCGCCTTCTTGTTCTTGAACTTGTCGTCGAAGTTCTCGGCGCCGTACTTGAAGGGCAAGGCCAGATCCCCGGCGGGATTCCATTGTTCATAGTCCAGTCCGTTCAATATCCCGCCGAATTTCCGGTGGTGATGCTGCAGAACCCCCTGAAGTCCAAAGCCAAAGCCGGTATTCTGGGCCTCCCACGCGTGGTGCGGCGAGACGGTGTTGCAGTAGTTGCTGTACACGATGCCGCCTTTCATGAAGTTGATGTCCTTCGGCTTGACTTGATCCTGAAGCCTTTCCGGGCTGTAGAAGTATTCCGGGCGTCCCAGCCCGCAGGCGTGCAGCACGTCGGCCGGTCCGGGACCCTGGTGCTTGAAATTATGGATGGTGTAGCAGACGCGCTGGTTTCCCATGCCGATGTGCGCGTAGATTTCATAGAGCATCACAGGCAGCAGCCCCGTCTGCCAGTCGTGACAGTGGATAATGTCCGGCCGGCGGTTGGTCTTGAGCATGAACTCCAGCGCGGCGCGGGCGAAGAAAGCCCAGCGGAAGTATTCATTGCCGTTTCCGTAGAAATGCCCGCGCGTGAAGAAATGATCGTTGCCGTGCGGATCGATGAAAAGGCATTTGACGTGATAGACCTGTCCGGAGAAGACGCTGCAGTGTACGGTCCCACCGAACCACGGCACCCAGAGGTCGTTGTAGATGCACTGCAGATCGGCTATCAGGTTGTATTTCATGCAGTCGTACTTGGGGAGGATCACCTCCACGGCGTGACCCTGCCGTTCCAGCTCCCGGGTGAGCCCGTAGACCACATCGGCCAGCCCGCCCACCTTGGCGACGGGGGTCATTTCGCTGGCTACCTGGATAATGTACATGGGGACAAAAAGTTACCTCAAGTGGTAGAGAATTTTTACAAAGAGGGCAAGCGGGAACACACACTAGGAATTTATAATCGGAATAAAGCCGCTCCGGCTCCAGAGCCACAAGGGAGTGTGAACATCAATGGGAGTCAGTCCGGTGCCATCAAGAAGCTCCAGCCATTTTTGGGCTGTTTCCCCGCGGGGAGTCACGGCGTGATCGGTCAGTCCAAGCCGGAAGCTCGCCTGCAGAACATGGGTGTCTGGCGCGATGCTCAGGTTGTGCGGGTCTTTGAGGCGGAAGTCGGTGTAAGTGTGGATCACATACAGCCAGTAGTTGGCTATTTTGACGCCGCTAAGATAAGGGAATCGCTTCTTATGGGTGATCTGTATGAAACGCAGAATATTGGCCGCCGATAATCCATTTTCAAGAAAGAGCGTACGGAAATCTCCATCGAAGAGTTCGCAGGCGCTCTGCGCGAGAGTTTTCCACGTGGAGGTGTGTTTTACGGGTTGCAGTCCCACGCGATGCTTGAGAAGCTTCCGGCGCAGTTCCGCAAGAGGCATCGCGGCGGCGGCTTCCGGGTTGAAAATGTCGCCCGTGTCGGGATCGTTATAGGCGGCGGTAGCGGCTTTCCAGAGCGCGTAAGAGTTCCTCTGATAGTTCAAGGCCATCGGGAAGGTCAGGTAGTGGACGAGCGCTTTACTGCCCTTGGGAAGTTTGGGGCGTGCGTCTTCCGGCATGGTTTGACCGCCCAGGAGACCGTTTTTATGCATCCTTAAAAGCGCGCGGATGTCCTTGAGTATTTTCCGTGAGCCCCTCATTTGCAAAACTCTGCGTCAATGATTTCGCAGAAGTAGTGGATAAGAAAGAGATGCGCCTCCTGCGCGGAGCGGCCCGAATCTCCTGCGGGGATGATCTCGTAGTCGGCCAGTCCCTTGGCCTTGCCACCGCCCTTGCCCAGAAGCACGAGAGTTTGAAGCCGCATCTTTTTTGCCGTGGCCAGCGCTTCCATAACGTTGGCGGAGTTGCCGCTTGAGGTGATGCCCACAAAGAGATCCCCGGGTTGCCCCAGGCCTTCCACCTGGCGGGAGAAAATCTTGTCGAAACCGTAGTCGTTCCCGATGCAGCTCAGGAGCGATCCATCGGCGCTTAAGTTTATGGCGGGTAGACTCTGGCGATTCCTGCAGTATCTCCCCACCAGTTCGGTGGCGAAGTGCCCGGCTTCAGCGGCGCTCCCGCCATTGCCGCAAATAAGAAGTTTGCGTCCGGACTCAAGCGTATCGCAGATCATCCTGCTGGCACGCTCAATTGTCGCCTGCTGTCCCTTTAGGGCTTCAAAGACGGCCACGGTGGAGTCGATCTGCTGTGGGAGAGTGGCGGGCATAAGCAGAAGGATAACTTTAGTGGAGGAGAGTAGTCGAGGCGAAAGGAGGAGGGGGTAAGTTTTCATTGCAGTCCAATGCCACCAGTGCTCGTTACCCATGATTGAAATCATGGGCTAACCTCGCTGCTGCTCGGTGGCGACACTACCGCCTCGCCTTTGACAGGCGGGGCTAACGTGGCGCATTGGGATTACCTAAAGCCATAATTCTTTCCAAAAGACAAAGCGTCGCGTTAGTCCTGCGTAGCGGGACGGTAGCGACTGCAACCCCGATACAGTCGGGGGTAGCCCAGTATTTCAATACTGGGCATCAGGCGAATGGTGCTCTATTTCCCGTCCACCCAGCGCTTGAGGCCCGCAATCGTATAGTCTGAGCCTCCGACTGAGACCTTCTCGTCGATCTTTTTGCCGATGAGCGCCTGCGCCATGGGCGTCAGATATGAAAGAATACGCTTCTCTGGATTGCCGTCCCAGGCCCCTAGTATCGTATAGGTGGTTTTCCCGGATGAGCCCTGCAGCTCCACCACCGAGCCGATGCCGGCCTGCGTCGTGGAGGCGTCCCCAAAGTCCGTGCCGCGGGCCAGGCGCAGTTCCCGTTCCATCTGGGCCTTGAGAGCCATCAGCGTGTCGTTGTCCTGGCGGGCCATCTTGTATTCGGAGTTCTCGCTCAAATCCCCCATCTCCCGGGCCACCGCGATGGCCTCCTTGTTTTCCGGGATCTTCTTGGTGACCAAAAGCTGATATTCCGCCTTGCGTTTCTCCAGGCTCTCCCAGGAGACCACCAGATTGTCGGAGGTGGAGGACTGGTCTTCGCTGGAAATAAGCGACTGGATCTCGGGAAACTGTTTGATGAAGCGCGCGATCAGGCTCCTCTTGGTGAGAGTCTCAAAGCCCTGGCTCATCATCATGGTGTGCGCCAGGTCGCGGGCCACTTCCGGTGTGGCGGTTGCCAGCAGCTCGGGAATAAGCTCCTTGTCTTCGGAGAGAAGCTCCACCAGGGCTATCCTCTTGCTGGAGGCGTTTTGGATGGCCTCGTGGTCGATCGCGTAGAAGACGGCGCTCATCAGCTGTGGGCTGATCAGGCGGCTGAGCATGGTCGAGAAACGCCTCTGTGTGCGGTTCTTGATGATCCATTGCAGGATGGGAGCCTTGAGGGATTGCTCCAGAAGCCAGCGGCTGAGGGTCTCGGAAAGCTGCTGCGCGCAATCGCGATCCATCAGAAAGCCGACGCACTCGGCGGTGGCTTTGCCGGAGGAGTTTTTCAGCAGATCAAAAGCGATTTTCTGCCACTCGGCGGGATAGGTCGCGAAGATCAGATCGAGCATCCTGCGCAAGTACTCCGCGGGGAGCTGTTCGGAGAGTTCCTGCAGGTCGGAAGCGTCTTTGACAAGGCTCTCCGGGGTCGGCTGAAATTTGCCTGAGTCCACGCCCGCGGTCTTGGAGAGATCGTCGCGTATCCAGGCGCCCTGCAGTCTTTCGCCTGCCGTAAGGACTTTTGATTCCGAAATGGCAGTGGAGAGTTCCTCGACAAGCGTCGGGAGCTTGGAGGTGACCTCTTGGGGAAGGGGGGCGTGCGAAAGCAACTCCGCGGAAAGCTCCATCTTCTTTTTGACGTTCTTGGTCTTGTAAAAGGCCACCAGGATCTCGTCATCTGCGGCCACCGGGGCCTCGCGCAGTTTGTAGGGGTCGGTTTTCTTTTCCGGGAAGACCACCTGGGAGTCTTTGGCGAGCTTCTTTTTGGCGCTGGAGAGCCATTTCTTGTAGGAGGGTCCCATCAGACGCTCCAAGACCAGCTCCGTTTCGGAGGCGCTGAGGGTGTGGCTGGGGATGACAGAGAGGATGATCGAGAATATCTCGGCGGGGTTGCTGTCGATAAGGCTTTGGATCTCGGCGGGATTCCTGCGGTGTCGCACGATGATATGGGCATCGGGGAGAATTTCCAGTTTGCTCATCACAAAAGCCGGGTCCATCTGGTGCGAACTCTTGTCGTTCTCAAAATGGATAGTCAATTTCCCGGTCTTCTCGTCAAAGCTCTTGATGAGCCCCACCCCCCACGCACGGTGAATGCAATAGGTGCCTACTTTTAGGGTGGTCTTGATGAGTGAGTCAATCTGGGCAGATTCCATAGTACCTAATCCTAAGAGCAAAGGCGGCAAGAGTCAATGAAGAACCCCGCAGGCAGGCACGGGTCACAAGCTTGACAACTCAATTAGGTATGTATTATCTGTCGGTTATGGAACAAAAATTCGCTCTGACACGCGTTCTGGCCTCCCTGGCACCCTATTCTGACGCCAACAGTGCTCCTGGCAGCCAAGATGCCATGGCGATTCTCGAAGCAGCGCTTGACTGGAGCTCGTGTAGGACATTCCAAGAGAGAGAAACGCCCGACAAGAGGGTCAGCAGTATGTTGCGTTATTATTACCATGCGGCCAGGAGGCATATCGTCGGTAATCTATTGAATGAGCCCCAAAAACAAGTCCATGCGGCTCTCTCCAAAGATCTGGGAATAAGAGGTCGCCGTGCAAAATACCTGCGAAGGCTGAAAGAGTGGGAGGGCGAGAATCCGGCAATGGCGCGGGAAGAGGTTCTGATAAGGCAAGGTACGTTCTTGACACCCTCGGCGAGAGTTGTCTAAAGCGTCCCCAAATACGTTTTCCTGAAGGCCGCGCATTCGGTGAGGAGCTTCTCCGCCTGGGTGAGCGAGAGCATCGTGGCCGCGTCGCTTTTGGCCTCTTTGGGATTGGGATGGCACTCGATGAAGAGCCCATCCACTCCGGCGGCGACTGCCGCGCGCGCCAGCAGAGGCGCGTACTCCGGATTGCCGCCCGAGGCGTTCCCCAGTCCAGCCGGGCGCTGGGTGGAGTGCGTGGCGTCAAAAACGACGAACGACCCCAGCTTTTTCATCACGGCCAGCCCCGTAAAATCATTGACCAGCGCCCCGTAGCCAAAGAAGGTTCCCCGTTCGGTGAGCAGGATGTTCTTGTTGCCGGTGGAGGCGACCTTGGCGATGGCATTCTCCATCTCGGCGGGACTCATAAACTGGCCTTTTTTGATGTTCACGCACTTTCCTGTGCGTCCAGCCGCCTGCAGCAGGTCGGTCTGACGCGCCAGAAAGGCCGGGATCTGGATGATGTCGACTACCCTGCCGATGGCCTCGGCCTGCTGGGACTCGTGAACGTCCGTCAAAACTCGCAGGCCCAGCTCTTCCTTGACCTTCGCCAAGATAGCCAGTCCCTTCTCCAGTCCCGGACCGCGAAAGCTGGAATTGCTGGAACGGTTGGCCTTGTCAAAAGAGGCCTTGAAAATATACTCGAGCCCCAGCTTCGCGCAGACTCCCTTCATGAAAGAGGCCACCTCCAGACAGAGCTCCTGGCTTTCGATCACGCAGGGCCCGGCTAGTACGAAGAGGGGCTTGGGTTGCCAGGAGGAGGTTTGCGTCATAGATGATGAAACTTAGGGACTCTCGGGGCTATTGACAAGCCTTTTGCCTCAATAATAGGATGTCCGGGAAATGAATACCGTCATCGTTATCCCTTCCAGATACGAGTCCACGCGCTTCCCCGGCAAACCCCTGGCTCTTGTCAAGGGGACGGCCATGTTGGAACGCGTCTGGCGGATAGCCAAGTCGGTGAAGGGCGTACAGGAGGTCTATATAGCTACCGATGACAAACGCATTGAGGAGTTCGCGCGTAAGATGGGCGCGAAGGCTCTCATGACGCCCGTTGAATGCAAGAACGGCACAGAGCGCGTCTACAGGGCGATGGAGCAGATAATACCCAAGCCGGATGCCATACTGAACTTTCAAGGGGATGCCCTTCTAACCCCGCCCTGGGTGCTACAGGCGATGGTGGACGTACTAGGCAGCGACAAAAATTGCCAGATGATTACTCCGGCAGTCAAACTTTCCAAAGAGCAGTACGCGGCTTTTGAGGAATCGAAAAAAACAAGTCCCGCCAGCGGTACGACAGTCGTCTTTGACAATCGTATGAACGCGCTCTACTTTTCCAAACGCATCATTCCCTTTGTGCGCGACGCCAAAGAGGGCGCTCTCCCCGTCTACCGGCATATTGGGATGTACGGCTACCGCCGCGAGGCGCTGGAGCGCTATCTGACCTTTAAACAGGGCCCGCTGGAGTCTTCCGAAAAACTCGAACAGCTCCGCGCCCTGGAGAACGGAATGCCGATCCGCGTGGTGGTGGTCGATTACAAGGGCCGCACGCACGCCTCTGTGGACGCCCCCGAAGACGTTGTCATAGCCGAGAAGATCATCGAGAAGGAGGGGGAGCTGATATGAGGCTTATTCTGGCGCGTCATGGAAACACTTTTGACCCGGGCGCAAAAGTCGTTTGGGTTGGCAATGGCGAGGATTTGCCTTTGGTGCAGGGCGGCGTCGCGCAGGCGCTGGCGCTGGGAGAGAGTCTGAAAAAGGTGGGCTTCAAAATGGAGAGGCTTTTCTGCAGCCAGTTGAAGCGCACCAGAGAATACGCCAGACTTCTCGTCAAGCAGATGGGAGTATCCAAAGAGCCGGAAGTCAGGACGGACCTCAACGAGATTGACTACGGTAATTGGGGCGGGCTCTCGACAGAGGAGATTATCGCCAAAGAGCCGCGCGCGAAGGAAGCGCTCGAAAAGTGGGAGAAGGAATCGGCCTGGCCGGAGATCTCTCCCTGGACGCCGGGGCCGGAGGCGATGAGCGCACAGGTCGCGAGATTGGCTGGGGAACTCGTCGCGAAGGGGGTGGGGGACGGTATTCTGGTTTCAAGCAACGGGGTGCTGCGGTATTTCCTCAAACTCGTTCCGGGAGAGTGGGAGCGGCGCGTCTGCGTCCGCGACTTCAAGATGAAGACAGGTCATAGCGGAGTACTGGAGTACGCCCAGGGCCAATGGAAGATCCTCGGCTGGAACCTCTCGCCAACGGATCTGGAAGGGGTATTGGGGGTTGGCATCCGCTCGTAGCCGGTCTTGGCCAGCCATAGTTTGATCGGTTCGGCTTTGGGGCTTGGGATGCTTTGAACAAGGCGTAGAAGAGTCTCCACGTCAGCCACATCTGTAATACGCAGCTTGCCGTCTTGAGCTATAAGTTTCAACCGGTGACAATTTGTCACCACTTCACTTTCTTCCTTTTTTAGTCGTTCTTTGAGCTTGTTCCAGTATTTTCTTGCGGTCAGATAATCAGACTGCTGCGTGAGCACCTGGATGATGTCGACGACCGAGAAATACCACTTTTCGGTCTTCTCGTCGTATGCCCGGCGTATCTTGGCTCCCTCAAATTGTGCTGGAAGAGTTTTCATGATGGAATTCCGGCAACGCGCCCATTCGACAGTATGCTCTGGAAACGGGAGGTGTCAGCAAAAAATCACAGCAGGCAGATGGGGGGTGTCCCGTTTTTCTGATAAAATATCCGGCGTATGACCCAAGACTCCTGTTCGGAGAAATCCTCCTTCACCCACTTCAACGTCCGGCTCGAATGGATCGCCGACAGCCGCCTCAACGCCACCGACTGGCTCATCCTCGCGGAGCTCTCCGCCCTGTGCGCTTCACGGAAAAGCCTGCGGCCCGGCTGGTGCTACGCCAGCAACGCGCATCTGGGGAAGTTCATCGGGAGAAGCCCGACCTACATCAGTAGGCGTTGCGCTTATCTGGAAAGGATCGGGCTTGTTACACAGCAGAAGTCCCTGGGAGGCCAGACTCTCAGACAACTTCTGCGCGAGGGGGTTGCACTGGCAGACAAGGGAGTCTTGCACTCCAAGACGGGGGAGGATTGCCCTATGGAGCAAGGGAGGATTGACCGGGAATGCAAGGGTCAAAGCATCAAAAATGAAATGCAACTTGCTGGCGTCCAACAATCTGCAATTAGGCAAGACGACTGGGAGAATGATAGTGAGAACGAAAAAAAGAAAGAAAAGTTCAATCCGGTGAGCGTCTCTGATTTTCATCATACACCGGACAATGAGGGGAACAATGGGAATCAGATTTCGCGCTCTGCGTCAATGCCCGCCGCTCCTGAACAGTTTGATGAGTTCATAACCGCCTATCCCAAGCCCGCTCAACTTCCCAGGGCACGGCAGGCCTTTCGTGAGGCTCTTGTTGCGGGCGCCGAAGCCTCCGATCTGATATCCGCCGCCGGAAGTTTCGCGGAGCGCGTCAGGCAGGAGAAGATCCCGGAGCGCTATATCCCTTACCCGGCCAGCTGGCTGATGAATCAGGGCTGGCGGGACGAGAACCTGCGGCAATCCCGCGCCGAGAAACGCCCCATGACGCATGAGGAGGCGCTGGAGGAGATCCGCAGAAATTGTGAGCTGTAGGGACTGGCGCGCTACAAATTGCCTTGCTCAATAACGCGTCTCTTCTTAGCTTTGGGTGATGCTCCGGCTTGTTGCCTGCCTTTCCTTCGCGGCGCTGATTCTCTGCAATCTGTATCATCTCTTTGCCGTCAATATCCGCGTGGCGGAGTTTCTCCTGCTCCCCAATCTTTACAGGGATATCGCCGGGGGAACCTGCCATTGGTTCTATTGGTGCCTGCCTCCGTCGCGTTATATTTTCCCTGATCTGCTCCTGTTTCTTCCGCTTGGGGCACTGCTGGGAAACGGCCTGGCCGCCTTCCTTGCCCTGAGCTGCCTGTACGCGTTCTCCCTCTGCGCGGTATTTGCCGCGATAGTCGGCAGAATATCGGGAATCTCTTTTGCGAAGGCGGTTACTCCCTCGCTGCTTACCCTCGCGCTCTTCACCCTGCCGGGGTTCCTGCCGGATGGAATCTTACAGGGGCTGCTGCTTCCCTCCTGGCACGGCGGGACTGTCTTTGTGTCGATGCTGGCCTGGCTGGCTTGGGCGAATTGGCTGTCGCGACCCTCCCCAATTACCTCCGCGTGGCTGATGGCTGGCGCCCTGTCGGCAGGTTTCTGCGAGCCGCTCTGTTTTCCGACCTTTGTTGCCCCGGCCGCGCTCGCCGCGCTTTTTTCCAGGCGTTCCGCGGCGACCAGACTGGCGGTTGCGGCAGGCATATTTGGCGTTGCCATGCTGGGGAGTTGGTGCGCCGACAAACTGGTGCCCCTCTCCCTGTTGGAGTACATCCATCAAAATATTGTCCTGAACCAGTATTTCTGGAAGGCGGTCTCCAGCTTTGTTGGGACATTCACGGATATGCGGGTTCTGCCGTGGTGGGCCCTTGCTGTCTTTGTCCTCGGCTGGGGATTTTACCAATGGAGACGCGCGCGCGGCACCCTCGCGTGGTGGGTGGCGGCGCTTCTGGTGTTCACTCTTCCTGTTGTTGGCAGTGTCCTGACGGGAAGGTTCGCGGCCGTCGAGAATACCCGTTATTTTCCCCTCACGTTCTTTCTTCCATTCGCTGTTCTTATTTTTCTGCTTTGGAGGAGATTCCAGCCGAAGATGCTGCCGCTTGCCGCGTTTGGGGCCGCGTGCATGATATTGTCGATGGCGCCTTTCCAGACGCCATGGCGGGAGATTGCCCGTCCTTTGGACGCCAGGTTGTTTGACGAATTGCACGCAGCGTGGGGACTCAAGTCTGGCCTGGCGTACTATCAAAGATCCGTCAATCTTACCTATCACTCGAGACATAATATTTTCCTGGCGGATCTTGAGGGGGACGGCAACCTGATGACCAAGTTGACAAGTCTTGCCTGGCTGGGACTGCCATACCTGCCGCCTCCGCGCCGCGAGTACAACTATATCATCACGCAGAACGTCGACGTGTACAATATTCTTGCCATCTATGGCCCGCCTTCTGCCATCCACAGGATTTATTTTCAGAACAGGGCTACCCAGCTGTGGGTTTACGACAGGGATCTGGCCGGGGTTCTTTCCCAGGATCCGCGCCTGCTCTCGCTCCTGGCGGGTCGGGCCGGAGAGTCGGGCTATATGCTTGGCCCGAAGGAGCTTTCCACCCTGAAAAGCAGGCTGGGGGAAGTTGCCAGACAGCCGCGGACCCTGTGGATCAGAAAATCCGAACCGCGATAGGGGAGCGGCGACCGGGGGCTGGTTTGCGCCCCCCTCAAATACCGCTTGCGTTTGCTTTGCGAATGTGGTACGCTGACTCCTCCAATGAAAGCGATCATCCAGACCCAGGGCCGTCAGTTCACCGTTCAGGTGGGCGATATCATTTTTGTCAACCGTTATCCCAATACCAAGGCGGGGGACAAGGTTACCCTGGACCAGGTGCTGGCCGCGGGCGAAGGCGCCGCGATGAAGTTTGGCAATCCGACCGTCAAGGGCGCGAGCGTCATCGCCTCGATCCTCGAGAACAAACGCGGGGAAAAGGTCACCATCATCAAATTCAAGCGCCGCCACGGGTACCGCCGCAAGCAGGGACACCGTCAGGAGCTTTCGGTCATCAAAATCGACGCGATCAACGCGTAAGGATTTGGGACGCAATAAACACTTTAACAAACTCTCACAATGGCACATAAAAAAGGACAGGGTACAAGTTGTAACGGGCGCGACTCCAATAGCAAGCGTCTTGGCATCAAGGTGCACGATGGCCAAAAGATTCTGGCGGGCGGCATCATCATCAGACAGCGCGGTACCAAGTATCATCCGGGCGCCCATGTCGGACTGGGCAAGGACTTCACGCTCTACGCGCTCAAAGACGGCACCGTGAAGTGGGACAGCTCGCACCGCAGGGTGAGTGTCAAAGAAGCGGCCGCCAAGTAGTGGTTTTTCGCTGGCATTTTTCGCGCGATGATTTCCCCAATGCGGTTTAATTCCGGGTTCGTTCCCCACCGATTGAAATCAATGGCTAATATATGGCTGTGCCTCCGGCACAAAAGAGGTAGCCTCTGTCATTAGGTATGTCGTTCTCGTCCCGAAGCAGTCGAGTCAAAGCGAGATGACAAAGGGACAGCCATATGTTAGCCATCAAATTTATTTGGTGGCGATGGGGAGAATGATAGTTCCATCCGGCAGCTTGATACGTTTGAGTTTACCCGTTGCGCCGCTGAGGATTTCGATCTGATTTTTCTTCAGGTTCAATCTTTCCGCCAAAAGCCCGATGACCTCCTCATTGGCACGGCCTTTTTCCGGAGGGGCTGTGACGCAGACGTACAGAATATCATTCTCAAAACGCCTGATGGCTGTTTTCTTCGACCCCGGAGAGACTTTGACGGTAAGGATCATGGATTTATCTTAATTGAGGAGTAATTGGCGGAGTGACGTGGATAAATGTATTGTGACACACGCGGTATGTCAGCCCCAATTAAAAACCCTTGACTCTGTCCGTAAGAAGGCAACAATCGCGCTTGTATGGCAGAAGATAGGCTTTCGAGATTCCTGAAATGGCCAATATGTATCCCTGGATGGCCTCCGAAGAGACGCGCCTATCGTATTTTGGTTGTGCTTGGGGCTATTGGAGTAGCGGGGTTGTTCCTTTACAGCAGCATAAAAGATGGGAGCGCGCATCCTCTTCAAAACGCCAAGGATATATGGCAGGGTCTGACAGCGCGCTGAGTTAAGCCCTCAAAAATCTCGACAATCTTCCCCGAAAGCGCCGTAATCAAGGGCGTGAACTTCAATAAACTAGCGGAAGGATTGCGTCTCAAAGGCCCGGCCATAAAGGAGATCACCGCTTTCGTCGGCTTTGACGGCACGGTGGACTCGATTATCGACGTGGTCGATATCCGTTCGGGTCTTGGCTCGTCCTATAAACGCCTCCCGACAATCGCGTCCTTTGGCAAAAGGGTTCTGGCCGCTTCCGGCAAAAGCACCAATCTGGAGGCTTTTGTGAGGCAGGAGAAGATCGGCGGCAACTCCGCGATCATGGCCGGGGCCCTTGCCGCCGCGGGTGCGAAGACGACGCTGGTGGCCGACATGGGCAGGCCGGAGGTCCATTCCGTTTTTGCGCCTCTTCAAAAGAAGGCCGTGCTCAAGAGCCTGGGTGAGCCGACCCGGACAAGCGCCCTGGAATTCGATGACGGCAAGGTGATGCTGTGCGCGACGGCCAACCACGAGGAGATCACCTTCGCCAATGTGGTCAATACCTGCGGCGGAATGACGGGACTTCGCAGAGAACTGCAAAAAGCGAAATTGGTGGGTCTGGTCAACTGGACGATGATTCCCGGCATGACCGAGATCTTTAAGAAATTGCAAACGCAGGTGCTGCCCGGCCTCAAGGGAGAGAGAATCTTCTTCTTTGATCTGGCTGATCCGGAGAAACGCTCGGACAGGGATATCAGGGAGGCGCTTGTTTTGATTGGAAAGTTTGAGCGATTTGGAAAGGCTGTTCTGGGGGTGAACCTGAAAGAGTCGCGGGAGGTCTGCGAGGCATTGGGGCTTTGCAAACAGCCGGATGTTCTTTCGGCGGCCCGCAGGATCCGCGGGAAGCTTGGGATTTTTGCTGTCGCGGTGCACCTCAACGAACGGGCCGTGATCTCGTCAAAAGCCGGAGAGTCCGCGATCCACGGCCCCTATACGCCCAAGCCTCTTATCACAACGGGCGCGGGGGATCACTTTAACGCGGGGATGACCCTGGGGCTTTCGCTGGGGGGCACTCCCGAAGAGGCGATTACTCTGGGGGTGGCCTTTTCGGGCTGCTATGTCCGCACCGGAAAAAGCCCCTCTTTCAAGGACGCTCTTGCCCTCATCAAAAAGGGTTGGTAGACTGTCCCCATGTCGGGGTTACTGATCAGCTTTGAGGGCGGCGAAGGCGTGGGGAAGGGCACGCAGGTAAGGCTCCTCAAGGAGAGACTGGAAGCGGCGGGACGTGAGGTTGTTCTGACGCGGGAACCCGGAGGCACCGAGGTGGGCGAGCGGATTCGTTTCCTTTTAAAGCACGATATTGCGGGCAAGAACATGAGAAACGAAACGGAACTCCTGCTTTTTATAGCAGCCCGCGCGCAAAATTATTTTGAACGCATAGAGCCCGCCCTGGAACGTGGAGCCGTGATTATCTGCGACCGCTTTATAGATTCTTCGGTCATTTATCAGGGGATAGGCAGGGGGCTGGGCGTTGATCGCGTGAAATGGCTCAATTCCTTCGCGACGGCTGGCCGCAGTCCCGATCTGACCTTTGTGTTGGACGTTCCCGTTGATGTCGGGTTTGCCAGGGTCGGAAAACGTCCCTTGGCGGAACAGCTGGCCCTGGACATAAAACTGGAGGGCGGCAGGGGCGAACTGGAACGCGATCGCATAGAGGACGCGGGCGAGCCATTTTTTGAAACAATCCGCAAATCCTATCTGGAGTTGGCCGAAAAGGAGCCGCAACGCATCGTTGTGGTTGACGGAAGTCCCTCGGACCCGCAGATTATAGCCAGGAAAATCTGGAAATATGTCGAACCCCGTTTGGCCGCAGTCCATCAATAGCAACTCCGCGACGGCTGCGTTGGAGCGCTCCCTTGCGCACCAAAGGCTTGGTCACGGGCTGCTTTTCGTTTCGGACGACTCGCGCGTTGCGGATGAGGCCGCCATAGCCGTGGCCTCGGCGCTTCTAATGGCTGTCACCCACAATGGCATGGGTGGGCCAAATGGGGGGTATGGGGGTGAAGCCCCCAATAATAACCCCCGCCCTGAGGGCGGGGGTAGGGGGTGGGAGTCTGTCGGTGCTGCTGTCAAAAGCCACGCCGACTATATGCGCGTTGACCCGATGAACAAGCAGCGCCAGATAGGCGTCGAGCCGATGCGGGGTCTGCGGGAGTTCCTTCAGAAAAGCAGCCTCACAGGTGTCAAAGTCGCCCATATCAGCCAGGCCGAACGTCTGCAATCCTCGGCGGCGAATTTGTTCCTGAAGATACTGGAGGAGCCTCCGGAAAACTCCTACATCATCATGACTACTTCCGCGCCGCAGGCGGTTCTGCCGACTCTGGTCAGCCGTTCCATGCGCTTTCGTTTCAGTCAGAAGCCCACAGCAAAAGATGCCGCGCTGGAAGAGTGGAAGAAAATGTTTGTGGAGGCCCTTCTGCGCGGGGAGGGGGATGACCTGTTGAAAGTCTACGCGCTTATCGGGGGAGCCCATGCGCTTCTATCGGCCAAAGAGGATGACGCGGAGAGCCTGCCCAAGTTGGAGAATATTGAGCCGGAGGTGGAGGAGGCGCTTATAGCCTCACGCGCCAAGATGGCGCAGAAGAACCTTTTCGCTTGCCTGGAGGAGGCGGCGTTGGAGGCTTTCAAGCGTAGACCCTGTCACGGCTATCGCCTAAAGGAAGCTCTTGAGGCGGTGGAGAGAGTCTACCGGATGCTGGAATTTAACCTGAACGCGCCAGCCGCCATGGAATCGGCCATAAGCGGAGTGGCAAAGGCGCTGAGATAGATTTATAAAAATGACAAGGCTGATCAAAATATTACTGGGAAGCGTACTGATATTCTGTGGTAGCCTGGTTGTGGAAGCTACCCCTATGGAAAAGCCGACTGTAAAGATCGGCGTCATCTTGCCCCTGTCAGGTGACAATGATCATTTGGGCCAGCCCATTCGTGAGCTGATACAGTATAAGGTGGATCACTTTCCGAAAGACAGTCGATTCAATTACAAAGTGATCTTTGAGGATGATCAGCTTATTCCCAGGCAGACGCTTTTGGCCGCCCATCGGCTGGTAGACCTGGAAAATGTCGATGTGCTGGTTACCTTCTTTACAGGTCCGGGGTCTGTAGTGGCCCCTTATGCCGCACAGAAACACAAGGTTCACCTGATGTACAACTTCAAGGAAGAGATGGCCGATGCCAGATACAACTTTATTCACGTGACGCCCATGTTGCCGATAGCGCAATATTGGACGCATCACGCTGAAGCTCTCGGGTATAAGAAGATTGCCCTGATGGTACACCGAAATGCCGGTGGCGAGATGGCGCTTAAGGCGCTGGAAGAAGTAAAAACACACTCGAAGCTGGAATGGGTGGACGTAACCCGATTCAACCAGGGAGAGAAGGATTTTCGTATCACGCTTCTAAAGATAAAAGAGAAGAAGCCGGATGTTCTTTTGGGGCTGACCTAGGTAATGGGTGTATAATAGACACCTAGATGAATAAAAG
>CAZIPW010000031.1:0-19573 GCA_964541675.1 uncultured Verrucomicrobiota bacterium | reverse complement strand
TGACTTTTATTCATCTAGGTGTCTATTATACACCCATTACCTAGGTCAGCCCCATTTCTTTTTCCTAGAGAAAGTTTCGTTTTCATAGATAAAGTGATTGTAGCATACCATCCCCCAAGCAGTCAAAGAATTGTAAAAATAACCTCTAGGTCAGCGGAAAGCCTATACAAAAAGCCTCCGGTGCTGGGCTAGGACTATCTATTGCTGATAACACTGTCATTTGTATCTGGCAAGGCTGTAAAGGCTGACACTTGATTCCCAAAGCCAAAGGAGATATGCGTCCCATTCGTCGTGCTATGTGGAACATCGCTGGCTTGGTCAAGCGATGGGGTAATAGTATTTGTACAAACTGGAAACTTAACTGTGTTGGTACCCAGAGTTGTAATGATATCGAATATCACGTTGTAAGGCTTGCCAGCTTGGAGCGGGTTATTCGTCGTAGGGGCGGATGCCTTTTTACCGCAGCCGCTGGAAGCAACTGCTAGAACTACTGTTCCCGCGGCGAGGAGAGTCTTTAGAGGTTTTTTCATAAGAATGACCTGAATCATGCCCTAAATATGAGGCAATGTCAAGCATAATATGCATCTCTTTTACAAATGCCTTATTGTCAAAAGCGTCACATCGTCCTCCTGCTGCCTCAATCCCGTAAAGGTCTCCACCGCCCGTAAAATGCGGTTATTCAGGTCTTCGGATGTCCCATCCAAACCCTGCTGGGAGAGCTGCGCGATCCTTCTGGAAGAAAACTCCTCACCCAGGGAATTGATGGCCTCCGTCAGCCCGTCCGTATAGAGAATCAGACGGTCGCCCTTGCCGAATCTTGTCCGTTTCTCCTCGATGGCCGAATCGAAAATGTTTTGTGCCGCCATACCAATGGCCATCCCTCCGGACTGGAGAAACTCCGCCCGTTGGGGTCCCGCGATCAGCGGAAGCTCGTGCCCGGCTCTCGCGTAGACAATCTCTCCCCCGTCCGGATCGATGACCGCGTAGGCGATGGTCACGAACATTTCCTGTCGAATTTCCGGCTGTAGGATCTGGTTCATCTCGCTGAGGACTTTCGCGGGGGAGTTGTGCTTGCGCGCCAGATGACGCAGATGACTTTGCGTTATGGCCATCAGCAGGGAGGCGGGTATGCCCTTGCCGGAAACGTCCGCGATGGCCACTCCAATCAGTCCCTCCGGCAGCTCAAAGACGTCGTATAGATCCCCGCCGACTCTCTGCGCCGGGTGGTAGGCCGCGTGAATATCCAGAAGCGTGTTCTTTGGAAAGCTGCTGGGCAGGAGCATCGCCTGGATGGAGGAGGCTACAGAGAGATCGAAGTCGAAACGGCTCTGTCTGATGCGCAGGCTGACCAGGTCGCTATTGTGCAGCGCCAGCGCCGCCTGCTCGGAAAGCGCCGAGGAGAGATCCAGATCGTGTTTGCCGAAGCGCTGACGACCGACGGGGTTTGCCAGCGCCAAAACCCCAAAGAGGTTTCCCTGAAAGGCGAGAGGAACCACAATCAGGCTCCGTAGTTCCAAAGAGGGGTCGTCGTGCCTGTAGATTCTGGCGTCGCTGCGCGGTCGCTCTATTAGGAGGCCCTCCTGTTCGCGCGCCACGGCCCCTATGATCCCGTCCCCGACCTTGTAGCTCTCCTTGCGGAGCAGATGGTCGACCAGCTCGGCCCGCGTGGGGAACTCGCGTATGGCGCGCAGGGGAGGGAAGAGGCCGTTGGAGACGGCTGTCAGCAGCGTATCGTCCTCCTGTTTCTCAAAAACGCAGCCGATGGCGGCTCCTGTCGCGCGTCTGGCCGTGCGCAGAATCATTTCAAAGAGCTCTTTTCGCGACGCCTGCGAGTTCATCGCTCCCACCCAGTCCTTGATGTACTCCGTGACAATCTGCCTTTCGTGCGCGATCTGCTCCAGCCTGATCTGGTACTCTCTGGGAGTTTTTCGCAGCCACAGGAGCACCCCAAGCCCCGTTACCGCAATCCCGAGCATGACTGGGATTTCCACCATCAATTCTAGGGGTTCTCCTGTCATTTCTTTGCGACGTGCTCCTTGAGGAATTCCACCACGTCCATGAAGGCGGGCGCGGTATTGGGATTACTCCTGATCAGATTTTCGTGGGCTTCGAGGATCATCTTTGCCTGTTCAAATTCATTTTGGGCGTTGCCTGAGAGCGTCGAGGACGAAGACGACGGGCTTTCAAAATAGGAGCTGTCAGCGATCTTTAGAAGCCTATCCAGACCGAGATTTTGTATGTTCTTCAAGAGCCATTCGCCCGGGCGCGAGAGTATCAGGCTTCCCCCTTTGGCCGCAGCGGCATTGGCCAGGCCCGCCAGTATGCCCAGGAACGTGCTATCCACCCCTCTGCAGTCCTTGAGGTCCACGACGAATTCCCTGTAACCGGCGTTGCGCCTCTCCTGAAAGAAGTCTCTGGCGGGCGCACAGTTCTCGTAGCCGGCGCGGCCCTTCACTTGCAATACCACGGGATTACTCTCGCGCAACACCAGGTAGGTTGTCTCCTCCATGAGGGTATATTATGCCGCGGGGAAGGGGGGTGTCAAAGGGTTAAGAGGCGGAGGCTATGTTTGTAGGAACTTCTTTCTCAGGAATTCCCCAAAAGCCAACATCTCCTCCTGATACTCCATCAGCCGTTCTTCCTGTCCGCCATCACAGAGCCATTGAGTCATCTCGGCATTGCTGTTCTCCATGGAGAGCGACGCAAGGCCACCCCTCAAGCCTATTCGGACATCATGGTGCACGGCGCGATCCCCATAAAATTCCGCGATCAGATCAAAGAGGCGTTTTACTGTCGGCCGCGTATGGGAAAGGGCTTTTTGACAGTATTCTCTCCAGGTTATGTCATCAGGTGGCGGCCCTTTGCCCCAAGTCTGTGGAAGGGCGTCCAGCTCAATGGTCACGCTGGGATATTTTTTGCCATGATCCAGGTGTCCCTGACAGGAACTTGTGGTCTTGAAACCAAGTGCCATCAGCCCCGCGACGACCGATTTGATTTTTCTGTCAACAGGCATCCCAAGCTTGTCTGTGATGCGATCTACGAGGGCGAGCGTTTCCTGCCATTTCTTTGATTTTTGTTCATCCGTTGATCGGGGATCCATGAGAGGCATACTATGCCGTGAAGAATTCGAGTGTCAAAGGGGATATTGTTGATCTAAAGTCCTAGCAACATCTTCAACCCCAATACTCCACCAATAATCACGAATGCCAGTTTGATAAAAGCATTTCCCTTATAGCGCGCGTATTTTGATCCGACATAGCTGCCGATTAGAGACCCCAAGACCACAGCAATATCAATATGAGTATTCCAGCAACCCTTTTGTATCAGTAAGATAGCCGAGATGGCACACCAAGGACACGCGATTGCATAATAATACCCCAGTGAAGTCATGAAATCGAACCCTTTGGCTTTGTGTGTGATTGTTGAGAAAATGATGCCGTTTCCTGATCCAAAGAAAGTCTCGTAGAAACCGACAAACGGGGCTGTTATGTATGCCCAGAGATCCCACTTCTTTATCTCTGCTTTTGAAGCCGATTGGTTGGGCTTTCGAAAGTAAGTATAAATAACGAGTACCAAGATTATAGTGCCTACAGTCAAGTTAAGTATCCGTTGGCTTATATTTAGTACCGCAAATACTCCAAGCCAGACGCCTAATAAACCTAGTAGCGCATATATTATCAGAAATCGCCAATTGATCTTTTTCCCATGAAGGTAGTTATAGGCAGCAACAACCACCCAGAACATTGCGCAGATATCCATAGCGGCAGTTGCAACGGGAAAACTAACACCCAAAGACAGAAGGACAGGTATGGCGATAATAGAGGAACCGCCGCCTGACATGGAACTAAGCATCGTTGCCACCAACGCTGTTATAAAAACAAAAAGATCTATCATGACAAGGCGAAGGCTGGCGGGATGGACGGGGATCGAACCCGCGACCTTGTGCGTGACAGGCACACGCTCTAAACCAGCTGAGCTACCACCCCTGAAAAGACTATAATCCAAACATAGAACATTTCTCTTGTCAAATTGAAAAAACCTGATAAATATTTATATTTATATTGATGCGAAACTCTAGACACAATTTTTTGGTCCGACTTGGCTTTGCGGTTGTTGCCATTGGTTTTCTTTCGGCTTTCTCCTATCCCCTCGTCGAGGAGGGCTACGGCAGGGTCGGCGAGTCCGTGTACAAAAGGGAACAGCGCCAGATGCTCGAACAGTCGATCGGGGAGTATGTGCGCTTTAAGGGCGATATCCGCTGGGGCACAAGCACCCCGACGCGTGAGATCCTCAATGATCTGGCCTCGGGCGTGGACATGGCGCTCACAGGTGCTCCGCAGAGCCTTCTGCCGTCGAACGTCTCGGTGGATGAATTGGAGCGCGAGTACAGAATTGTCTACAAGGGGCCAAAAAGCTACAGGGTCATAGAGAGATAGGGGCGGTTTGGCTTTGACGCGAGAATGCTCTTTGGCATAAGCTCGTTATGACCGTAAATAATAATATGCTGCCTGCTTATCAGCGAGTCATTATAAAACTTTCCGGCGAGCTGCTCAAGTCGCCCCAAGATCCTCTCGATGGAGAACGCATTCGCGCTTTTGCCGAGAAGCTGGTGGCGGTCCGTGCATTGGGAACGCAGGTGGCTGTCGTGGTCGGCGGCGGAAACATAATCAGAGGGGCAGTCGCCGCCAAGAAGAATGCCATCGATCGCGTGACAGCCGATCATATGGGGATGCTTGCCATCGTGATCAACGGTCTGGCGATAATGGACGCTTTGGAAAAGATGGGCGCTCCTACGCGCGTCATGTCCGCCATAGAGATGGATCGCATAGCCGAGCCTTTCATTCTTCGGAGGGCCACGCACCATCTGGAAAAGGGACGGATTGTCATTCTGGTGGCCGGTACCGGAAATCCGTACGTCTCGACGGACACAGCCGCCGCGTTGCGCGGCCTGGAGATAGGCGCGCGGCTTCTCATCAAGGCGACCAAGGTGGACGGCGTCTACAGCGCCGATCCCAAGAAGCACGCTTCGGCCACCAAATTCGACAGAATATCTTTTGATGACTGCATCGCCAAGCACCTGAAGGTGATGGACGCGACGGCCTTCACGCTGTGCCGCGAGAACAATCTGCCGGTCATGGTGCTGGATCTCTTCGAGAAGGACGCCCTGTTGCGCGCGGTCAGGGGCGAGAAGGTCGGGACGCTGGTAAGCTAAATCCAGACCCACCATTGAAATGGTGGGCTAAGAACGCTCCGCTACGCTTTGCGAAGTCCCTGACACCCCGACAAGCCGGGGCTACGGGACTTGTTGGTTCCCCTTCGGGGCCTTAAGTTGTTGCTTTCTCTGGTTAATTGCCCTAGCATCCCCCCATGTCCACTCATCCGCTTTTGAAGGGTGCTGCCGACAAGATGGCGGCCGCTCTCACCCACGTCCAGAAGGAGTTCTCCACCCTTCATACCGGCAAGGCCAATCCTGCCATGCTCGAAGCCCTGCACTTTGCTCCGGAGAGCTACGGCGGCTCGATGGTGGCCCTTAAGGACGTGGCGGCCATCACAGCTCCCGATGCGCGTATGATTGTGGTGCAGCCCTGGGACAAGGGTCTGCTCAAAGAGATTGAGAAGGCCATTCTGACTTCCAATATGGGATTCACGCCGCGCTGCGATGCCGACGTGGTGAGGATCAATATCCCCGAGCTTTCAAAGGAGCGTCGCGCCGAGTTGGCCAAACTGGCCGGCAAGATGGCGGAAGAAGGCAAGATTGCCCTGCGCAATGTGAGGCGTGACGCACAGGAGGCGATCCGCAAAGCCCAGAAAGAGTCCCAGATAACGGAGGATGATTTGAAGAGGCTTGAAAAAGAGCTGCAGCACCTGACGGATGAGAGCAATAAGAAGATTGAGGAACTTTTGTCCAAGAAGGAAAAAGAGCTGACGACGGTATAGCTTTGGCCACGGATTGATCCAGCCTTCGCACAACCCCGACCATGTTCGGGGCAGAAGCTTCGGCGGACAAGAATCCGAGGCTGGCCGCAACTGTTGTTGCGTTGCAGTCGCTATCCCGCAGCAGCGGGGGTAGCCCGCCATTTTAATGGTGGGTGAGGAGTAGCCCCTACATCTTGAATTTGCCCAAGAGCCCCTGCGGCCGGAAGATCATCAGCGATACCAGCGCGATCCCAAAGAGAATCTGACGCAACTGCGCGGCGTACTCCGGCCTGGCTCCCACAAAGCGCAGCGCCTCCGGCAGCATCACCATCACAATCGCTCCCAGAAAGGCTCCCCGGTGCGAGGCCAGCCCTCCCAGAATGACCATGGTTACCACAAAGATGATCTCGCTGGTCAGGAAGCTTGTCGGGTCCACAAACTGCAGATGGCAGGCAAAGAGCCCGCCCGCGAAGGTCGCCATCCACGCGCTCATGATGAAGACCATCAGTTTGAAAGCCGGGGTATAGTAGCCGAAGAGCCGGATGGTCAGCTCGTCCTCACGGATGGAGTTCAGAATCCGCCCAAAGGGCGTCCGGGTGATGGCAAGGCAGGCAGCCCAAACGACAGTGACGCACATCCAGACAAAGACCATGTAGCGGGCCGGATCGTTGAGCTCGATGCCGCAGACTGTTGGCGGCACGACTCCGGCTATGCCGAGGGGACCCTGGGTGATGGAGGTGGCGTTCAGAAAGAAGGTATGCGCGATGATGCCGATTCCCAGCGTGGCGATGCAGTAGATATCCCCGCTGAAGCGGTTCATGATGGCTCCAACGACAAGGGAGATGGCGGTTGTGACCTCCAGCCCCAGCATCAGTCCCGCGCCAAAGCCAGGCTGCCAGCCCGGATAGGGGAGGCCGAATTTCGAAAGGGTGGCGAGCAGGTCGGGATTGGCCGTGGCGATGGCCACGGAATAGGCCCCTATGCCAAAGAACGCCACGTGGGCCAGAGAGAGAAGTCCCGTGTAGCCGATCAGAAGATTCAAACTAAGCGCCATGATGGCGTAGACGCCGATAGTGGTGATTATAGAAATGACGTAATCCATGTGGGACTTCGTTGAACGAAAGACAAAGCGCGCAACAGTCTCTAAAATGCTAAGTTATAGATGAATAAAGTCAAGTTTGGATCCATATCCACTGCTACTTATTGTAAAACTTCACCAGCTCATCGAGGGTGACTACCTTGGATTTTCCGTCTTGGATAAGGTAATAGGCCAGGGGACAAGATAGTTTGTTGGGAGCGGTAAAAGATGTGTTGCCCATGGCTCCAGAGAATTCCTGGGTCTTACGAAGTTGGTTCGAGATTGCCTCCGCGCTGGGCTTGCTCTTGCCAGGCAGTTGTTCGCAGGCATTGATAAGAACCGATAGAGTATCGTAAGCATTTGCCGCAGGATAGACTGAGGAGTGTTTATAGGCGCTCTGGAATTTTTTCTCGAAGGCATCGGTTGTGGGAATGGTTAATACATAGAAACCACCGTCTGTGACTTCATGATTGATATCCAGAAAATCTGCGGTGCCCCCAGCTACCAGCGGGTGATAACCAATCTGATGCATCTGTCTGAGTGCAATCTCTGCCATGGGGACTCCCGCTGTTACAACCAGAATATCTGGTTTTATTTCCTCCAGCTTCAGCGCGTATGTCCTAAAGTCCCTTGTTTCAGAATTTGTCATATGGAAGTCTGCAATGGTAATCTTCATCTTTTCCAACTTTTGGCTCAATGCCTTGTGAAAAAGTGTGTTATAGCTGGCCTGGGAGCTAAAAACGGCGATTTTCTTAGCGTGAAGGGCATTCAGGGCATTCGCCATCATACTGGCGTAGTCATCGCAGGCTCCTCCCAGAACAAAGTCATAGGGGTAGCCCGTGGGATTGGCCCAGCACTCTGGTGACATATGGACAATATGAGAACCCTTGATAAGGGGCATGGCGACATCGTAAGAGTTGGCCCACAGGGTTACCAAGACATCAATGTTATCGAGCGCCTTAAGCTTGCGGACGGCCATATTGGTTTTTGCCGGAACAAATTCGTCATCTTCAAAGATCAGCTGATAGTCAAAGTGGGTGTTGGCAGACATCTCCTTTTTTCGCAGAAGCATCCCGCTCCTGGCATTCTCGCCCAGAAAGGCCATATTCCCGCTGAGTGGCACCACCACCCCTACCTTGATGACAGGCTTGTCGGCGGCAAAGGCTGCCAGAACGCTGAATAGCAGGGTTATGAGTACAATGAGTTTTTTCATTTTTGTTTTCTATAGAAATTGACGAGTTCATCGAGGCTTACCTTTTGGGGCTGGCCATTCTTGATGATATAGTAGTCGACGCTTGTAGCCAGATGATCCGGCGGGGAATAGGAAGTGTTTCCCAAGAGTCCCGGGTAGTCTTTGGTCTTTCGCAGTTCGTCGCTGATGGCTTTCGAAGTCGGTTTGACTCCGGCAGGGAGCTTTTCGCAGGCGTTTATGAGCATCGAGAGCATATCATAGTAGTGGCCGACGGGGTAGAGGGCTTCCTTGTGATAGAGGGCCTGAAACTTCTCGGCTATGGGTCCGGTGGGCGGCGGGGGTTGCACAAACCAACTGCCTTCATTATAGCCCTTGGAGCCTTCAAGAAAAACCGCGCTCTGGCTGCAAAGGGGCACATGGTACCCCAGCTCTTTCATTTGGCGCAGCATAATTTCCTCACAGGGGTTGATCGAGTCACAGAGCAAAACGTCAGGTTTGGCTTCACGCAGGCGTAATATCCACACGCGGAAGTCTCTCTCGCTTTGGTCAAAAGAAAGAGGTTCCACAACCTGTATGGTTGGCTCTTTCTTTAGCTCCTTATAAAACTCGGTTCGCCAAGTACGTGCTCCCTGGTCGGCAATTTGAAAAATACCCAATCGATGTATGCCAAGCGCCTTTAAAGCGGCGATGAATTTGTGGACGTTTGTCTGTACAGGAGCGCCCACGGCGAAATCATAAGGGTAGCTTGGCTCCTTTAGCGCCCAGCGATCACTGCATAGATGCAGGATGGAGGAATGCGAGTTTTGCAATAGGGGAAGTGCCAGCTCGCTGCCGTGCGCCCAATTTGAGATCAGGATATCCACCTTGTCGATATTTTTGAGCTTTTGAATCGCCATGTTGGTCCGCTGAGGTTCAAAGCCGTCGTCCTCTATAACGAGCTTGTAGTTGAATTTGCTGTCAGCGGGGATCTCCGCCATACGCATCAGCAGGGCGTCACGGGCATTCTCCCCCACAAAAGATACCCCGCCCGAAATTGGCAGCACAGCCCCGATCTTTATGACGGGTTTGTCGGCGGCAAGAGCCAGCGTTCCCACCAGCAAGGTTATCAGGAGGACGATCTTTTTCATAGAAATCATTTCTTCTTGCGGTGTTGCACGAGACTCATCTGTATCCAGGAAGGATTCCGTCGGGTATCAAAGACTGCCAGAACAACAATGTTCTCTGAATCCATGCCGTAAAAGATGGCGTAATAACTCTTCCTGATCAGAGCCTTCCGGAATCCTTTGAAGCTGGTCTTAAACAGCAGGGGATTCCATTCAATCCAAGCCAGGGTCTCCACAAAAAGATCCCAGAAACTCCTGCCCTTATCCAGTTTCCATGAATGATAATAATCGACGGCCTGCTGGACATCCTGCACGGCATCAGGAGACAGTAATAGCCGGAATTTCCTCATTTTTCCACGCGTGCTTCAAATTCCTTGAGGGCGAGCATCTCCGTCTTACCGGACTTGTAGTTATCCCAGCGTTGCTGAATCACCCTCTTTTGTTGCTCTGTTGGAGGCGCGTCAAGGTCTGTCGCCGATGCCCACAGTTCGTCAGCCAGCATCATGCGTTTTCGGGGCGTCAACTTCATCAGATCCTTGTATTTGGTATCGAGCATATACCTATCTTAATTCTTGAGTCCCTGTAGTCAAGGAAGACCTATTTTTTCTTCAGCAGCCCTTCCGGCTTGATGAGCAGAAAGAAGATCAGTACCACGAAGGCGATCGCGCTCTTCCACTCCACCGGCAGCTTCCAAATGCCGAAGTTCTCCACCGTGCCCAAAATCATCCCTCCCGTGATGGCTCCCCACAGATGCCCCACGCCTCCAATGATGCTCGCAATGGCTCCCTTGAGCAGCAGCTCCATGCCCATTGCCGGTTCCACTCCCACGTCATAGGCCACCAGCACTCCGCTGACCCCCGCCAGCGCCGCCCCCACAAAGAAGACCCACGCGATCGATTTGTCGGGGCTGATGCCCACGATCCGCGCCATCTCGTGGCTGTCGGAGAGCGCCACGATTGATCTCCCAAAGCGCGTGTGGAAGGTCATCCACATGAGAGAGGCGCAGCTGCCCACTCCCGTCAGGAAGATGATGATCTGCACGAGCGTGATCCGCGCCCCGAAGAAAAGGCTGTAGGTGGGGATGTCGCTTGTGCCCGGAATGCTCTTGTAGTGCGAGCCGTAGATGAGCGCCAAAACCGACTGGATGATCGTCATGATGCCCAGCGAGGCGACGATCGGGACCAGCCCGCCGGAGGTCTTGCTGCCGATCTTTTTGGCGGGCAGAAGCATTGCCAGAAGGGCGAAAAGCCCCAGCACCCCGAAAGCCACGAGCGTCACCACAAGCGGGCTTGTGTCCGGCTCCTGAAGCCCCTTCATGTGCGTCAGGTAGTAGGTTCCCACGACAGCCAGCACCATGAGGCTTGTGCCGAGCGTTACCCAACCGAGCTTGCGTCCGCTTGAGAGGGGACCGAAGACCATCTCGTACATGATAACCCCCAGCAGTCCCACGCAAAGGGCCGTGATGGTGGTGGAGACGGCGATCCCCAGGTGCAGGTCGACGTTGAAAGTGTAATAGAGGTAGGCACCGACCACCACGAACGATCCGTGCGCCAGATTGAAGTATTTGGTGGGGCCGTAGATGAAGGCAAAGGAGAGCGCGATCAGGGCGTAGATGGAGCCGGTGATGAAGGAGTTGACGATGAGCTGCGAAAGCACGGGGGATAGCCTATGATTGGCATGGCTTAAAGTCAATATTTTGGCTGCAGACTATTCCTTGCTTTTTTGCGGGAAAGGGTGATCATTGTGGGATGGCGCCGATACTGGAAGAGTTCAAAACCCGCCGCCTGGTGATGCGGAAGGTCAGTGAGGCGATGATCCCCGGCTTGGTGGAGCTTTATCATTTGCACGCCTGGGAATTGATGAAAAAGAGGATGCTGCCGGCCTGCTTTGAGAAGGCTCTGGAGGCGGGGCTGGTTGGGCATGGATCTCGCGGTCCGAGCGATGCGGGGAGCCTGATTGGACCAGATAATGTGAGGGAGTGGATCGCTCTTTGTAATGAGTATTGGGATAGTGAGGATCGATATACCTGGGGAATGGCTTTGCGGAAGAATCGTGAAAAGCCGGTGGGTGTCTTGCAGTTTGCGGCAGAAGATCATGACGAGAAAGGGAAAATCACCCGTGGCGGGTTCAGCTTCTGGCTGGGCACTCAAGCGCGGAGGCAGGGACTGATGTCGGAGGCATTGCAGGGAGCCATGAAGATTCTGCACAGGCATGGCGTTCGAACAGCCGATATAGCGATCCTTCCAGATGACCGGGCCTGCCTGCGTCTGGCGAGACGTTTGGGCTTTAGAAAGACGCCTATAGAGTCGGGCTCACATCTGGAATTAATGAACGTGGTAGTGTACAGCAGGAAACTTGCTCTTGGGCGGGAATAAGAGAGTCAAAACCTTGCCAAGCTAATACGTCAGGGGATATTGCCACGCCGGCATCGTCCAATACTCCGCCGCCGTCGGCTCATCCAGCCGCAGCGTCTCGTCCCTGCGGGCCACCACATTGGCCTTCTCCACCTCGGCATACACAAGCGCGACCTCCCTTTCCTGATAGATCTGCGCCCGCTCGGCATCGTCCTGGCCATCCATGCCGCTCCAGTCCCATCTTGGGTTGCCGATGTCAGAGATGATCTCAAAAGGCCCGCCCAGCAACCCGGCCGTGACGGAGTCCATGCGCGCGTGTGGATCGTTGGTATAGCAGGCGCAACCGCTCAAAAAAAGGCAGGCGATCAGGGCAATAATGGGGACAAGGATCTTGTGCATGGGTATAATTAGAACATAAACATATCTATTTGGCAAGCCGATTCCTTCGTTTTCTCGTTCATAACGTATACATACAATAGTATGAACGAACTATAGTAGGTTCGTTCCATACTATGATTGATTATAAAAGAGCCAGACTATCTCTTTAGGGGAAGAGTTCTCGTTCGGTATAGGGTGCCCCCCATGTATGAACGAGCGAACGAGAGCTTGTCCCGTGTTGCCAGGTAGCCGTTCGTTCGTTCACGGGCAGGGGACACCATTTGGCGAACGAGACCCTGGGGGGAGGGGGTGTTTTTTTCTGATAGAATACTGTGCGTATGACACAAGACGCACTTAACACCAATCACGCCGCCGCTTCCGTTAAAGGCTTCAAACGGCCCACGCTTGCCGATGTCGGTCCTCTTCCAGTGGACTTTCCGGCTTCTTCCACGGCTCCCAACGAGGCTATCGCTTACGTGCAGGCTGCCACTTCGCTTGCCGAGCCCATAGCTCCGCCGGAGGCCCGCGAGCTGGCCGATCTGCTGCACGCCAACGACCTCTCGCAGGCGATGATGCAAAAGGAGATTGCCCTCGACGCGCGTGTCCAAGCTTCAAAGGCCGCCTGGCGTGAGGAACTCCAAAAGGGAACCTCGGCGGGAGAAACCGCGCAAAACGCCGACGCGCTGCGCGAAGGCGGCGTATCGCCGAGCCATATCCGGCGGCATCTGCTTACTCAGGGGGCTCTCAAGAACCTCAGTCTGCCGGAAAGAAACAGGATTGTGGGCGACTTTGCGCAGGAGGGCGGGATCGGGTATCTGTTCGCGCCGCGAGGAGAGGGCAAGACCTGGCTGGGGCTTCACTTGTCCAAATGCATTGCCAGCGGGGCGGCTTTCGGGCCTTATCCGGTGAGCGCCCCACGCAAGGTGCTCTACATTGACGGCGAGATGAACGTCAAGAGCCTGCAGGAGCGCATAGACAAGCTCCCCAATGATAACCCCGACAACTTTCAGATGCTTTCTTCGGAGATCATGTGGCTGTCGATGGACGGCACCTACCGGGGGCTGAACTTGAACTCCCCGCACTCCCAAAAGGCTCTGGCGGCTGTCTTGCGTGAGGACGGCTTCAAGGTGGTCGTTTTGGATAACCTGAGCTGTCTGTTCTCGGGGCTCAAGGAGAATGAGTCGGACTCGTGGGAGGGCATCATGCCCTTTCTGGCGGAGCTAAAGCACAGCGGTGTGCTGGTCATCATTTTGCACCACACCAACAAAAGCGGGGAGGCGATGAGAGGCACCTCGCGCAGGGAGGATCAGGCGGACTTTATCATACGCATCAGGGCGCATCGGGAGGGTGCCAACGAGAAGGGGGTGCTGCGCCTTAAAACGGAGTTCACCAAGAGCCGCAACTGCCAGAGCTCGGACCTGCATGATGAGATTGTCTGGAGCTTTCGGATGGGGGAAGCGGGACAGAAGGCTGTGGTGGAGTACGCCCACTACGGGAAGGAGTGCCAGGTGCTGCAACTTATCAAGGCGGGCATCACCCGCTGCGAGGAGATCGCAGAGGAGCTCTCCTTGGCCAAATCGACCGTCTCCATGGCCGCCCAGGAGCTGCAACGGCAGGGGCTGATCACGGTGAAGAACAGACGGTATGTGCTGAAGGAGGAGCCGCCGGGCGCTTTGTGCGCATAGCAGCGTTGGAGCCGTAAAAACACCATCCGGTAGGTGGCATTTTTACTCTGCGTTCCGACCCTTACATATGCATATATGCTCGGGGTCGGAGCCTCAGTCTTTCCCCCGTTCTCCCGTTCACCCCCTATAGGCACCCATACGCGAACGGGAATCCTGCCAGACCTTATCGCCCGGGGTTGAAACCCTGGGCTCCCTGAAGATGCGTCCCATGCGGGACTTAGTTAGTAAGGAAATATATTGCGATAGAAACAATTGGTGATTACAAGGGCATAATGAGTGACACCTACGGCAATGCTTTCTTTCATGTGGTATTCAGTACCAAGAAGCGTTATCCGTGGCTCGTGACGGATGACCATCAGAAACGCTGTTGGAAATACATGGAGGCAATCGCCCGCGAAAAAGGCGGTACACCAATCATCTTTGGAGGGATGCCGGACCATATGCATTTGCTTTTTGATCTGCCTCCCGCGCTCAGCTTGTCCGACATGGTCAAAAATATCAAGGGGAGTTCCTCTGTCTGGGTAAAAAGGGAGCTGTCGGATTGCGGAGGGTTTGGCTGGCAGGCTGGATACGCGTATTTTCCCGTGAGCGTATCGATCATTGACCGGGTCAAAGAGTACATTGCCAATCAAAAGCATCATCACAAAAACATTTCCTATGAGGATGAGTACAGGATTCTTCTGCAGAAGAACAAAGTGGCCTTCAAAGAAGCCGATCTCTGGAAAGACTAATCAAGTCCCGGAGGGACGCATCTTTAGGGAGCCCAGGAATTTATTCCCGGGCGATATGCGCGAACGAGTTCTTCGCTCTGGGTTTCAACCCCGCGTAACTCTTGCTCCTGATGGCAGGTCTACTATAATAGGGCTCTATGTCTCCCGATCCCGTCATAGCCGCGCAGTTGCGGGCTCTTCCCCAGGGCCCGGGGGTCTACCTGTTTAGGGACGGGCAGGGGACTGTCATCTATGTGGGCAAGGCGGTGAACCTAAGGAACCGCGTGCGCTCCTACTTCAATCCCCGTGCCGTGGCTGCCGACAACCGTTTGAAGATAAAGGCGATGATCCGCTGGATCCGCCGCATCGAGACGATCACCGTCAAAACCGAGGCCGAGGCGCTGATCTTGGAGAGTCGACTCCTCAAAGAGTATAAGCCCAAGTACAATACCGACTTTATAGACGACAAGAGGTTTTTGCTGGTGCGGGTGAGCTCTGGCGAAATACCCCGCTTCAGCCTCTGCCGGGCGAGGGTGGACAATGCCAGCCTTTACTACGGGCCTTTTGTGCACGGCAGCGCCATCAAGACCATCTACTACGAGCTGCGGAAGCGCTACGGGGTGCTCCTAAATGATGCTTCGCCCACCAAACTGCCTGGCGGAAAGTACCGGCTCTACGATGACGCGCGCGCGGAGATCTTCCCTTTCCCCAACGTGGTTAGCCGCGAGGAATATCTGGGACGTGTGAACAGGGCCTGCGCCTTTCTCGACGGTCAGACGCGGCTGTGGAAGGAGGAGGTGATTGAGAAAATGCAGGCGGCCGCCGAGGCCAAAAGGTTCGAGGAGGCCGCCAAGTGGCGGGATCTGCTGCAGGCTCTCCAGCGGTCCAAGAACCCGGAGCGGAAGTTCCTGCGCGATCCTCTCATGCGCAAGGGCGCGGATAAGGAGGCCTTGCGGGACTTGCAGGAGGCTTTGCGAATGAAGGAGCAGCCTGCAAGCATCGAGTGCTTTGACATCTCGCACATCTCCGGGAGCTTTGTGGTGGCCAGTCTGGTGCGCTTCGACGGGGGAAGGCCCAATAAGGACAGATACAGGCACTTCAAGATAAGAGGCAACGAGGGTGTTGCAGTCAACGACGACTATGCCGCGATGCGGGAGGTAGTGGGCAGACACTATAGGAGGCTGGTCGCCGAGGACCGTGGTCTGCCGCAGCTCATTGTAATTGACGGAGGCGCGGGGCAGCTTAAAAGCGCCCTGGCCGCCTTCCTGGAGGAGGGCCTCACGCCGCCGCTAATGATCGGGCTGGCCAAGCGCGAGGAGACCTTCGTTTTTGCCGATGGACGTCCTCAGCTCACGCTGCCGCGCTCCCATCTGGGGCTGCAGCTTGTCCAGCGAGTGCGCGACGAGGCCCATCGCGTGGCGAATTCCTTCAACGCGGCGTGGCGAAGCCGCGCCCTGAAAAGCTCCGTTATCGACGAGATCCCCGGCATTGGCCCGATGCGCAAGAAGAAGCTCCTTGAGAGATTCACAACCCTCGTTGGGCTCAAGCGGGCTTCCCCTGCGGAGCTTGCGGAGGCTGTCGGCCCCGCCCAGGCTCAGAGGGTGACGGCCTTCCTGAAAGAACTGCAATAACTCCATTCTTTTGTTGCCCTTGCCGGGGTTGTGCTTTTGGATGAGTCATGCGTTTGCGATTCGGTTATAAGTGGGTGTCGGTCTTTTGTTTTCTTTGCGCCTTTGTTGCGTCTGCCCATGCCGAGGTCATCATCAGCGGGGCGCAATCGGTGGGACGCTTTTTGGAGCTTCATCGGGCTGAAATCGAGAGCAAATCGGGCCAGTCGATCAAGATAAAAGCCAAGAACAGTGTACGGGGCCTCGACGATGTGATTGGGCGCTCCGCGAATCTGGCGGTGCTCTCCTGCGACGCAAAGCGGTTCTACGCGGCTAGCGGATTTAACGAGCAGGTGGTGGCTTCCCTCAGCGAAACAGTCGTTGGAAAGGGCAGGGTGCTTTTCGTGGTCCACCCCTCAAACACAGTGGAGAGCCTGAGCGTGGCGCAATTGAGGGCGGTACTTACCGGACAGGTAACGAACTGGAAGGATGTCGGCGGTCCGGACTCCCCCATATTGATCTTTTGCGTGGATAGGACGCTCGCTTACCGGGTCGTCGCTGATGACGCCCTTAATATAGAGACTCTTGCCACAGGAGCCTTTGTGCGCACGGACAGCACGGAGATCCTGCCCGCCGCCAGACTTTATCCCGGGGCTGTCGCTCTTATGAGCCAGTGGGACATCTCGCCTGGGTACAAGGTGGTCAACGATTCAGCCGTGAGTTTTCCCATAGTCGTGGTTTCCAGCGGCGTACCCGGTCCGGAGGCTCAGGCCGTGATCAAGGCTATACAGGAGTGCCTCGCGCAATAGGCGAGGATTATGGTGGGGGTCCCGGCCTTGCCCAGAGCGTCTGTTTCTGCTAGAGTGTTACCCTTATGTCCGCCAAGGTAGCCGTCATTTCGCTGGGTTGCGCGAAGAATCTCGTTGATTCGGAGATCATGCTGGGGGGACTGCGCAAGGAGGGCTATGCCATTGTGGAGACTCCCGAGGACGCGGATGTTCTCATCATCAACACCTGTTCTTTTATCAACGATGCCAAGAAGGAGAGCATAGAGACGATTCAGGCCGCCTCGGCCGCCCGTCGCGGAGGCAGGAGGCAGAGGCTGATCGTGTCGGGATGCCTGGCCCAGCGCTATCGCAAAGAGCTTCCCGGGTTAATGCCGGAAGTGGACAGCTTTATAGGGCTCGATCAGGTGGCGCAGGCTGGGACGATCGTCCGGGAGATGCTCTCTAAATCCGGAGAGGCCGGTACGCCTCCCAGGAGCATCGTCAGCGAGAAGTCCCTCTACATTCCCGATTATGCCACGCCCCGCGTAAGGCTGACTCCCAAACACACCGCTTACGTAAAGATTGCCGAGGGCTGCAATCACACCTGTTCCTTCTGCGCCATTCCGCGCATTCGTGGGCGCCATCGCAGCCGCGGGATCGCAGACATTGCCCGCGAGGTGGCTTCTTTGGTGAAGAACGGTTGCAGGGAGATCAATCTTGTCTCCCAGGACAGCACCTACTTTGGCATGGACAAATGGCTGGGAGAGCGCCCCAGACCCACGAGCAAGGTCGACAGTTCACGGGGCGAGAGTCTGGCGAGTTTGCTGCGCCAGCTAAACAAGATCCCCGGAGAATTTTGGATACGCCCGCTCTATACGCATCCGGCGCACTGGAGCAGGGAGCTTATGGAGAGCTGGGCTGAGTGCGAAAAGGTGGTCAAATGCGTGGACGTGCCTTTGCAGCACGTTTCCGACCCCATGCTCAAGGCCATGCGGCGCGAGACCGACAAGGCGCATCTGGTCAATCTTGTCAAGGATCTGCGGGCGGCCATTCCGGGGCTGATGATACGCAGCACCTTTATCGTGGGATTCCCCGGCGAGACGCAGACGGACTTCGATGAGCTGATGGCCTTCGTCGGGAAAGCCGGAATCGAGAGGGGTGGGGTCTTTGAATACTCCCGCGAGGAGGATACACGCGCCTATGAGCTGACGGAGCAGATACACCCCGCCACCAAGCGCAAGCGGCGCAATCTCCTGACGGAAACGCTTTACAACTGCGCCCAGAAGCGTGGCGAGGGACTGGTCGGGAAGAGGCTGCGGGTGCTTGTGGAGGCACGCGGAGTGGCCCGCACGCAGTGGGATGCCCCGGAGGTGGATGGGACAGTGGAAGTCTCAAAGAGTCTCCGCGTGGGAGATTTCGCAGAGGTGACCATTACAGACGCTCTGGGCTACCAGCTATTTTCGGAGTAAAAAAGGCTTGCAATTGGGATGATAATGTGATCTTTTATATGTATGTCAGAGTCCAAGACGGTGTTGGCGGGCGATGTAGGTGGCACGAATGTGCGCCTGGCTGTGTTCACATGGGACGGGAGCAAACTGACTCCCATTATAGAGAAATCCTATGAGACGGCCAGCTACGGCAGTATGGAGGAAATCCTGATCGATGTCCCGCGCTGGGCTGGAGAAGATAGAATACAGAGTGTTTGCCTTGGAGTGGCCGGGCCAGTCAAGGGCGGTCGGGTGACGCTTACCAATGTGGGGGGCTGGACCCTGACGGAAGAGTCGATCTCTGACCGTATAGAAAGTCATCCTGAAGTTACCCTGGTCAATGATCTCGAAGCGAATGCCTTTGGACTTGGAGCGCTGGATCCAGAGTCGGACCTGAAGATCGTCCTTCCGGGCAACGGGGGAATAAGACCAAGGCAAAACGCGGCTTTGATCGCGGCCGGTACGGGGCTGGGTGAAGCCGGTCTTATTTGGGACGGGCGCACACATCATCCGAACGCCTGTGAGGGCGGTCATACGGATTTTGCGCCTGGAGAGTTTGAATTTGGCACCGAATTGGAATGCTATTTAAGAAGAAAACAATGGGAGCAGGATTCTCCGTCCGGCGCGCATATCAGCTGGGAGCGGGTGGTCTCCGGAAGCGCCCTGCCGCATATCTATGAATTCTTCTGCGAGATAAGGCCGGAAGAAAGTTCTCCCATCCTGACAGACAAGATCCGCGAGCCGGGAGCGAATGTCGGAATGCTGATTGACCGGGGGGCCAGGAACGGTGATCGCTGCTGCCTTCGTACCGTCGAACTCTTTGGCACATATTACGGGGCTGAGGCGGGAAACTTGGCCTTGAAACTGGGAGCTACCGGGGGAGTTTATATTGGCGGCGGCATTGCTCCCAAAAACTGGGATCTTATCGGGCAGGCGTTTGTCGCGGGCTTTTTGAGCAAAGGCCGGATGTCGCATTTGCTCCGTGAGACGCCCGTAGAACTGATTACAAACACAAACGCGGCCTTGCTCGGAGCGGCCTATGTTGCGGCGCGTGGTAAGATTAACGGCATCCCGCTGCCGTAGAGCCTGGGCTCCCGCTCCCCGTTCTTGACAAGCCCGCGCTTTCTTGGTACAGATAAGTATCTCTTATGCCGCGCCGACCCCGCACCAACTCTTTCTCTCTTTTGGAGCTGGTGGTGGTGGTATTGATTATGGCGGCGCTGATCGCCGGAGCAATCTTCTTGGGGCTGACCTAGGTAATGGGTGTATAATAGACACCTAGATGAATAAAAGTCA
>CAZIPW010000030.1:0-21463 GCA_964541675.1 uncultured Verrucomicrobiota bacterium | reverse complement strand
CGGCTTGTCCGGACGATCCGGTTGTAGCCCCGGAGTTCAGTCCGGGGGCTTCCCCGCCTGGGGGGCTACCCCTCCCTCCTCCCTCCCTACCTGACAAGCGCGCGCCGGCCCTCCAAAGCACTCTTGAGCGTTATCTGGTCGCTGTAGGTAAGGCTCGATCCGCTGGGCAGCCCAAAGGCGATTCTGGAGATATTGAGGTTCGCGTAATCCTTCAGCAGCTCGTGCATGATATAATGGCAGGTCGCCTCGCCCTCGATGTCGTTGGAGAGCGCCAAGACCAGCTCGGCGACAGGTTCGGCCTCCATCCGCAAACGCAGCGCTTCCAGCCGCAGGCGGTCCGGCCCCACCCCGTTGATTGGGGAAAGCCTGCCTCCCAGAATATGATATAGACCGTTATACACGCCTGACCTCTCCAGAGAGACCAGATCCGGAACCCGCTCCACCACGCAAATCTTGGTCTGATCGCGCCTGGGATTCTGGCAGACCAGGCAAAGTTCCTCCTCCGCGAGGTTTCCGCAGCGTCTGCAGGCGTGTATGAAACCGCGCGCATTCTCCAGCGCGCTCATCAGCGGCAGGCACTCCTCCGGACGCTCCAAAAGCAAATGCAGAGCCATCCGCTCAGCGGAGCGGTACCCAACTCCAGGCAAACGCTTGAGGAGCGTTACCAATGTGTCAAAAGCGGGAGTCATAAGAAATCTTATCCCAGCAGACCCTTCAACGATCCGCCGAAAGCCCCCATGGTGGCCTCTGTGGCTTTTGTTGCCTTTTCCTGCGCCTGCGCGACGGCGGAAACAATCGTGGAAGAAACCATGTCGGGAGATTCCTTGAGGAATTCGGCCTCCAGCTTCAGCCCCACCAGTTGTCCCTGTCCGTTGACGGTGGACACCACGGCCCCTCCCGCCACCGAGGCTTCAAACATCTGGGTGGCCAAGCCTGCCTGCGCTTCGGCTATCTTGGCCTGCATTTTCTGTGCTTCTTTAAGTAATTTTCCAACTCCTGGCATGGGGTCATCCTAAACTTTCCCGACTTGGAGCACAAATAAAATCACAGCTTCCTGACTAGAGTATTCCACAAAAGATCATGTCAATGCCATAGGACTATGTTGACAAGTTACAGCGAAGATCGTATAGCGTAACTGTCTGCAATATAGTGGTATACATATCATGCCACCCCACTCATACATTTCCGCTCTCAGAGCGCCTCCCCTGTGCTATACTACGCTTAGGATACCATATGAGCCAGACGCCAGAAACACCCAAAGATCCCGCGATCAGTCTGGAGGAAGCGGAGATCAATCGCTTTATGTACGCGGCCGAGCTGGCCCGCTCCGACGGCAAATACCTTGACGCGCTTATGAATCTGGAACGCGCCGAGGGACTCTCCAATTTAAGCCGAACCCAGCAGGAGCTCGCGCGCAGAACCCAGGATGAGATCAAACAGGAGAGGGCCAGGATTGCCAAAGAGGCCGAGATGGAACGCCAGAGACAGGAGCAATTAAAGGCACAGGAGGCCAAGCAAAAGAAGGAAGCCGCGGAGGCCGAAAAAAAGCAAAGAGAGTCGCCCGTCATACGGGGAGTAAAAACAGGGGCAAAAATGGTATTGGGCGCGACGGCGGCGATAGCGATAGCCCCCCTGGCAATACCCGTGGCGGCAAGATATTTACGCAAGAAAGCTCCAACCCTGAGGCGCCGGTTGGCCAGGGCCGGTATGTTGGCCGCGGCGGCGGTGATCACTCCGGCGGTCATGAGAAAGTTAAGAACGGCTCCGCGCAGACGCGTGGCTCTCAGACAGGGCCTGGCAAAAATGCGCTCTCTGGGAAACCAAGCCAGCGTGGCAATGGGACGCATATTCAAGTCCACGCTGGGCGCACTGGGAATACCGTAGTTAGAGCGAATCGGCCGGATCATGCCCCCTGCTCAGGCAGTTTCTGTATACGGTTTCCTCCATGAAAACGCCGCACCATCCCTCGGCCTCCAACTCCGCGGACGTAAAGCCTTTCCTGCCGTACGCATCCCTTGTATCCTGTGGAGCATCCAAAATATATCTGGGATCCTTTTTAATAATTCTCAGGCGGCTTATATTTGCCCTGTCTGTAACTTTTAAAACCAGCATCTTGTCGAGCAGTCTTTGCGCTTCGTCCAGCCTTTGCTCGCCCAAGAAATATTTTACAAGCGGATGTCTGTATGGAATATCCATGTTGATCAGCCAGATGCACGATTTACCTTCGATCAGTCGCCTCTGCTGGGTACCCCCGAGGCTGGCGCTGACCGGAGCAGGACCCGCGCCCGCGGAGCTTTCGGAAACAGGAGGGGCGACAGGTTGGCGGTGTTCTTCTCTCGCTTCAAAAACATTGTCCGGGGTTGCAGTCGTCAACACCCCGCCCAACGGATCATGAAAGTGCTCCCGCTCCTGGATTCCTTGCTCTAAGTCATTAGTCAGCACGTCCGGTTTCACAAACGCCCGCGAGGACATATCTTTCCATTGGCTTTCTGGATGGGTCAATATCCACTGCTTTTTGCTTGGCAGATCTCCCGCGCCAGCCTTTTTGATCGCTTTTTGCAGCCCCCCTAAACGTTCCCCGATAACTGTGTACCTGGGCATCTTTCCACGCTTGGACAATCTCCTGATTTCGTCATTGGTAATTTGATATCCCAGCCGTTCGCATTCCCGCCTGAGCCGTTTCAGCAGTTGAGTATCAATTGACTGATGACGGTGTTCGCGCTCAGCTTTCTTCTTGGCTTCATGGGACGGCTGTGATGCCAGCCACTGCCTTTTGCTTGGAAGATCTCCCGCGCCAGCCCTTTTGATCGCCTCCGGCAGGCTGCCAAAACGTCCCCAGATAGTGGTGTCCCCGGCCATTTTGCCGAGCTTCGACAATTTTTTGATCTCGGACTTGGTAATTTGATATCCCAGCCGTTCGCATTCCTTCCCGAGCTGTTCAAGCAGTTGATCATCGGTAAACTTATGACGGCGTTTCCGCCTGGCTTTTTTCTCCTGGATATCAGCAGCCGGCTGCGTTGCCAGCCACTGCCTTTTGCTTGGAAGATCTCCCGCGCCAGCTCTTTTGATCGCCTCCGGCAGGCTGCCAAAGCGTTCCAAGATAATGGTGTACCCGGCCATTTTGCCGAGCTTCGACAATTTTTTGATCTCGGACTTGGTAATTTGATATCCCAGCCGTTCGCATTCCTTCCCAAGCTGTTCAAGCAGTTGAGTATCGGTAAAGTTTCTTGGCTTCACATCAAAGTCGGCCAGTTTCTGGGCTTCTTCCAACGAGCCAAAACGCTGCCGGAAAGTTTCAGGATGGGCCGTCCTGCCTGCTTTTGAGGCAATTAACAATCTGCGGGAGGTCGGCTTTCGTTTCCATAATATTCCTTCCGCCTTCAGCTGCTCAATCAATTCTTCGTTGGTATAGCTGGACGGAGTTTCATTTACGGCATGGCCTGTGTGCGCCGGGACAAATTGGATTTGTTGGGCATATTCCTGTTTTCTTAGTTCTTTATCCTCCGGCATGGACATATCGCTCGATTATACCACATTCATCCTTAAAATTCAAGATTTTAAATACCTTATTATTGAATGATCAGTAATAATCCGGTCCCATCGCGCATATTCAAGTCCACGCTGAGCGCACTGGGAATACCATAGAGGTACTTTATTCTTGAGATTTCCGCAGGAGTCGGCTACTATCGTGCTGTCTATCGTCCCTATCGTCTAGAGGCCTAGGACATCAGGTTTTCATCCTGGTAACACGGGTTCGAATCCCGTTGGGGGCAGATCTTCTTGATACGTTATTGGAGCTCAACTGTTAATCGATTCTTCTTGACCTTATAGAAAGTTGGTGTATAGTCCACTCCTACTATGAGCGACATTAGATGCCCTACCGATGAGACTCTCTCCTACGTCGAAAAGGCTGCAAGAGCCTTCTTCTCAACACATCCAGAGCTGACGGGTAGCCCGGAGGCTGTTATTACAATCTTAAATGCCGTCGGCCAAAGAGCATCACAATCTCCTGGGACTAAGTCGTGCTCTGATGTAATTTTGTCCTTCTACGCGCAGGGAGCTCTGAGTACCATGACTCCTGGCTCAGTTGTTTGGGGGACAACAACTGTTATGGAAGGTCTTGCGAGTTATGCTATCTTCCCGCCCTTGGCACTGGAAATGGAAGTTGAACCAAAGGATCACGCCGTTATACTGGATGGAGTTGTGGATTACTACGCGGCAAAGAAAGCTTGGGGCCATGCACAACCCAGCCAATGCTTTGAGACAGCCAACACTATCTTGCCAGAAGGCTCATTAGATATAGTAGTTGGTGAACTCTGGAGCATGGCACAGAAGGCCGAGAGAAAGTCGAAGGTATTGGAGCAATTTGCAGCCCCAACAGCTTCACATTTGATTGAAGTACTTGAGGAACCGGACCGCTGTCTGACGCCCGATCAAGCTAGGGTTTTGCATACGAGCTTTGTCAGAGGTTTGGGAATGATAGACGAAAGGCTTGTCGAACCAGCCTTGTCAGCTTATGGCAGACGCTCCGCTGCTATAAAGAAAGGGTTGGCTCAGAGGCACAGGTTCCAACCTTCGGCTCTCAACTTTGGGCAAGGAACATCAGCAGAGTTGCCCTCAGTTCTGAAGGCACATATTGAAGCTGTGAGTCAGGCAATTGTACTGGAATCGTAAAGCCCGAAGACATAGGAGGGACAGGGGCAGAAATTCCATCTACCCCGGCCGCGCCAGCTGCCCCGACAAGATTGCAAAGCTGGTCTGGTCTATGTGCCGGAGACCTTTAAAGCGCGCGTCTTTGGCCTGTAGTTCTCCCAGGACATCGCGCACGCCCGGCCAGCCCTTCGTAATCGTGCCAGACGATGGTGCCGCGCGATTCCCAAGCTCTCTTGCTCATTATTATTTTGGGGGCAAACTATCGGCAACTAAAGTCGCAAGCAATCCTAAAGTTTCCGATGGCAATTAATTAGCTATGGGTAATGCCGTTGTCATAAATATGCCAACAAAGACGGAAGTTAATGAGGTCACTCTTGATAATGGAAATAGCATTGTGAAGCATACCTGTACAGCCATAGGCATTGGCCTAGCCCCGTTATTTCTGGCATATTTCACAAACAGCGCAGGCAAAACCACTCAACATACTTTGGCCTTTGTTGGGGTTGTCCTAATTATTTTTTTTATTTTTGCGTTTATGATAATCGGCTCAAGCTACAGCAAGGCCAAAATCAATAGCAGGGAAATTGCTTGGGCAAATGCGTCAACAAACTTGCTCTGGAAAAAAATGAGTATGAGTGAAATAAAGTCCTTTTCTTTTAATCTAAAGCAATTCGGTGCAGGGAGGTTTTCTGCCCCGCCCAAGCCCGTATGGTATTTAAGGTGTTATGATAGCAAAAATACGCTGATATGCCACATACCGATTGATGACACGAAGGTCGAGCCTATAAGAAAGATTTTTATTGATAGCCAAGTTTCGGAAAATACAGGAGAAGACCCAGATGTCGCAAAAGACAACAAAATATCGTCCTTCTACCAATTTCTCTTTCTGGCTGCGGTAATCATGGTATTGCTTGTGCGCTGTTGGTCTGAGATACAGAAGATACCACTCTATCTTGAGCTAATGAAAGCAGGATATTGACAACATAAAAATAACTTATAACATCGGAAACATCGTATGAAACTTGTTGAGAAGTATCGGGAACTGACGCCGTCCTTGAAAATTTACGTTTGGATGAGTATCATTACCCTACTCGTAGGATTAGCAACAGCAATTCCCGACGTGTGTCACAAAGCTACATTCTATACCAAACTGGCTGCAGTTGTTGATAAGCCAGACATTTCCTCAGCAAAGGTCACTACTTACATATGGCAGTCAACACTAGGATTTCTTATAGTTTCATTCATGGTTATTGCCATAACTTTGGGCATTATCTACAGGTCAAGAATATGCCGGATATTGGTACTGATTGGCGCATGGCTTTCGACATTTCAAAGCTCCATTTTCTTAATCTGCATGGTGTCAGCATGGATCAACTTCCGCAATATACCCACAACTGACATTACCGCAGGTCTTGGATCTTTATGGGGACTGGCCATAGGACTCTTCTCTATATGGGCTTTTACAACAGAGTCATCGCGCAGACTCTTTGGTATAACAGTTAATAAGGCGTAGTGTCTCAAGAATCTGTAAATAACGGCCTCCCCTTTTGGCTAAGCGAGAGACCGGCGATTTATCCAGCCATCAAATGATTGTCGAGGCCGCCAACAAGGAAGAACTTGATAAGACAGGGTTTACCGTCCAGAATGATCCCGTATGGTCTCCATCATCACCTACCTGCTCGTCGCTTCCATCATCCTCTTTTTTGAGGTGCTCTTTCCCTTCGGCCTGTGGGCGCTTTTCGCCTTCGGCTTTTACGCGCTCGGCGTCGCCCAGGCCTGGGGCAGTTACGGCTACATAGGCGGGCTCATCGCGCTGGCCGCTTCGGTCACGCTGGCCGCGCTGACGCTCTACCTGGAACTCCGGCTTCTGCCCAAGACCCTCGTAGGCAAGGCCTTTTTCTTGAAGGACAAGAACACCTCCCACAGCGGTCCCGAGGCGCTCTCCCCCGAGATCAAAGGCAAGAAGGGCGTCGCCAAGACCTCCCTTAATCCATCGGGTCGCGTCGAAGTGGAGGGCAAGGTGTACGAAGCCCAGAGCACCGAAGGGCAGATTCGCGAGGGGGACGACGTGTTGGTCGAAGATATTGGCCCCTATGGCCTGAAGGTAAAGAAAGCATAGTGGCTTAAAACCCGCAAAAGATTTGGAGCTGCCTATTTTCAACCCCTTGCGGGTTGCCTTATATAGCCCCCGGTTGCCTCTACTGTAGCCGCAGAGCGGCGGTTCATGCGCGAAGCGCGGAAATATCTCCCTTGGGTCGGGGTGGTCAGTCCTCTACCGGGGGCTGGCAAGAGAATTGCCTGCATGATTTTTGTAAATGCCCAAGCCCGGGTGTTTTAACCCCGGGTACAAGGAGGGAGACGCAAACCGGAATCTCGGTTGTTACAGAGTAGTAGGCTCCACTTTACTCTTGCGAACGCGGCTATTCTCCCGTTTGATGCTCCCAGCATATGAATACCGTTCTGCTTTGGGTGTTTGTTGTCCTCGTACTGGCTATCCTGGCTGTACTCTTCTCCTTCTTCAACGTCTGGCTGAAGGCAATGCTCGCGGGAGCCCCTGTCAGCATCCCGAACCTGCTGGCCATGCGGCTGCGCGGAGTCCCTTACCAGTTACTGGTGGACGCCCGCATCACGGCCTCGAAGGCCGGCATCGATCTGCCGATCTCGCAGTTCGAAACGCACTTCCTCGCGGGGGGCGACGTCACCCAGACCGTGCAGGCCCTCATCAACGCCCAGAAGGCCGGACTGCTCTTTACCTGGGACAAAGCCTGCGCGATCGATCTGGCCACCAAGGGCACCGACAAATCGGTCATGGAGGCGGTCCGCACCTCGATCAATCCAAAAGTCATCGACTGTCCCAACGCCAAAAGCGGCCGCAATACCATAGACGCGGTGGCCAAGGACGGAATACAGGTGAAGGTCCGCGCGCGCATCACCGTCCGCTCCAATTTGGAGCGCTACGTTGGGAGCGCCCAGGAGGAGACCATCATCGCGCGCGTCGGCGAGGGAATTGTGACCACCGTCGGCAGCGCAGAGAGCTACAAACACGTTCTGGAGACTCCGGACTCCATCTCGCACACGGTTCTCAAACGCGGTTTGGACGTCGGAACGGCCTTTGAGATCATTTCCATCGACATCGCCGACATCGACGTGGGCGAAAACGTCGGCGCCAAGCTGCAGGTGGCGCAGGCCGAGGCCAACAAGAACATGGCGCAGGCGCAGGCGGAAATACGCCGCGCGATGGCCATCGCCCAGGAACAGGAGAATCTTGCGAAAGTCCAGGAGATGCACGCCAAAGTAGTGGAAGCCCAATCCCTCGTGCCAACCGCGCTGGCTCAGGCTCTTCGCGAAGGCAAGCTTGGAGTCTTCGATTATTACAGGCTCGAAAACATCAAGTCCGACACGGCCATGAGGCAGTCGATCGGGCAGGACGGGCCGGGGGGAAGCTCTACCACACCCAAGACATAATTTATGAATGGGTCTGCCGCATTTGTAGGATTTATTTTGTTTGCCTTCCTGGCAAACGCGATATGGACGATGGCCAAATCCGGCAGGGAAAGTAAGCGCACGGGAAGGCGCGCCCAGAACGCGTCCATGCGGAGCCAAAAAACGGAAAGCGCCCCGTCCGTCCGAGATCGTTACTCCCGTCAGAGTGATGCCCCAGACGAGAGCCTTGATTCCCGCCTTTTCGGCACGGAAGCAGGAGAGGCGGAAGGAATGGCTGGAAATCCAACCTCCGAGAAGGACGACTCTCCCGAAGGAAACATCGCCGCACAGGCAGCCCAGGAGGCACAGGGCGTTTCGGGGATTGCACCGACAGTCTCGCCGGCAGGGACTCTCAGCAGCGGCATCGCTCTCAGCAGGAAGGCCGGCAACTCCATACAGCTTTGGGAGATCAAAAAACTCCTTGCCTCACAGAGATCGGCCAGGATGGGCATGGTTCTCTCGGAGATCCTGGGCCCGCCCAAAGGGCTGCGCTAGAAGGCAGTATACTGCGATTGGTCTTGCCAGAAAGACCCGTTTCAATTTGAATGCCTTCCCCGGCCCAAGCCGTTGCCTATGGATGTCCTTACATTACTCAGCCAGGTCAAACGGCTGCCCCCCAACCCGCAGGTCATGCTCAAGCTGATGAAGCTGCTGCAGGACATAGACTCTGGGCCATACCAGATCGTCAACCTGATCAAGGTCGATCCAACGTTGGCGGCGCAGGTGCTCCGAATAGCCAACTCGGCCTTTTATGGAGCGACCGAGCCAACCCATGATCTTGAAGAGGCCGTCAACCGGATCGGCTTCCGCGAGACGTACAAGCTGGTGGGCGCGGTCTGCTCCAGCCAGATGTTCGGAGCTCCTCCCCTTCCGACCTACCCAGGCTCCGATAAACTCTGGGATCATTCGATAGCCATCGCCTTGATGATGGAGGATCTGGCTCCGCGCGTGGGACTGGACACTGCCAGCACATACACCATCGGGTTGCTCCATTCCCTCGGCAAAGTAATGATCAATCAGGCGGTAAGCGGAAAGTATGTTGACATATACAAGCTGATACAGGAAGAGAAACTCTCCCTTATAGAGGCAGAGACACGGGTTCTGGGATTCACCCATGTCGATGTGGGGGTGGCCCTCCTGAAGAAGTGGTACACCCCTCCCACGATACTCTCGCCCATCCAGAACCAGTTCACGCCTCTCCTTGATAAAGCGCAAACCGCGGCAGCCTGTGTTCTGCATTTGTCCATCAGTACCGTGCAGGCGGCGGAACCCGCTCCCGGGCATCTCACGCGTTCCGGCAATACCTATCAGGAAGCGCTGCTCAAAGTATCCCTGACAGACGAAGCGCTTGATGCATCCTATCAAAGAATCCAAAAGCATCTGCAAAATATAAAAGAGCTTCTGGTCATTTCCAAGGGATGATCGCCCTACCCCTTCACGCTGAAGAATCTCTCACGACTAAGCGGCGGAGTCCGTCCGATGACCAGTTTCTTTATGATAAGCGCCGCCGCGATGGCATCGTAGAGCGCGGTATGATAGCGCCTGCGGTTCTCCGGGCAGTACTCAAGCGCCAGCGCGCTGAGTTCATTCGAAAGATCCAGCTCGGTTACCACGGTCTCCAGCCGGTAACGGCTCAGCCCGGGGGCCAGTGCCCGCGCCAGGGCGCAACTGTCTATCCAGGGGCCCCAAATGGCGCTCTCGCCTTCCTTCACAAAAGCCGGGCCTATGGGAGGAACCGCCCACACCTGCCTTATCAGGCGGCTTTCGTAGCGGGCATTGTGCGCGGCAAAAGGCCCGCTGCGTCGCAACTCCGAAAAGAGATCATAGTCGTCCTCAAACGGCGCGTACGAGAGTGACTCCTCGTAGGTGATGCCGTGAATGGCCACATCGCTTGGATCGATCGGGGCAAAAGCGCGGCAGAGGCGGGTGCTGGTCTTCGAGATCTCTCCCCCAAAAAGGGTTGCCACTCCATACTCCACCACGCCGTAAGAAGGCGCTCCTTCAAAATCTATGACATGGACTGGAATCTGAGTTCCAAACACCTTAACGGACGACCTCTTTCTCTTTTACGACTCCACGCGGTTTGGTCAGGGGATGGACAATGGCTCCACGTCCCAGAATAGTCCCCGGCATCAAGACGGCATTGCAGCCCACCTGCGCGTCATCGCCGATAAGAGCGCCAAGCTTCCGGATGCTGCCGCCGTCTGGCAGCTTGATCGGCTGTTTGTCCAGGCGGAAATTCGCGCAGATGGAGCCGGCCGCCAGATGGGAATTGACTCCCAGGACGCTGTCGCCCACGTAGTTGTAGTGGGCGGCCTGAACCTTCTGAAGTAGAAAACAGTTTTTGAACTCTCCGGCGTGGCCCAACTGCGCGCCCTCCAGCGCGATGACATTGCCGCGCAAATAGGCGAAAGGCCCCACCTTCACCCCCGGCCCCAGATAAACCGCCCCGTCGATGACAGCCGTGGGGTGAACCTGCGCAGTCGGATCAATGTAGCGCCTGCCGCCAAGCGCCTTCTCTATCTGCCGCACCCACTCCCAGGCAGGAGCAGAAGGATCGAAGAAGGGCTCAAATTCACTGGGCAACTTGATGGTAAAAAGATCTTTGGCTTTCATAAGATCTTTTTAAAAAAAATTGCAGCAAATCGCAAGGAGGATTGATCGCCTAAGGCAGCTCCTCCAAATGGAGCACCTCGGGAGTGCCCTGATCGGTGATTCTTAGAGACATATTTTTAATTCTAAAGATCTCATCGGAAGGACGCACATCTTTCTCCTCACGAGGATCCCTAATGAGGGCAAATTCCGTAACGCCAGAGAGAAGCCTAGTGATAGCAGTAATACGACAACCCTTCGCAGGAACACTGATACGTGACCACTGGTCGGGCATATTCTCGGACGCAGCTTTGATAAAGTCCCCCTGCAGAGATTCAAGGGCCGTATAGTAATGCCAGTAGTCGGTCGCATCGGTATCCTTATGCTTTAAAAATTCCATCTGAATGGGGCGACCCGTTTTATTTTCAATATCAAAAGAAAGCTGCACGAGACGAGTGCCATCGTGATTTACCCAAAAAGATGCAAACTGGCTCTTGCCCTTATATATGTAATAGGGGCGATTTAGAGAATCGAAAAGCTGGCAGGAGCCAATAACATAAGAGTAGATCTCCATATCGGTGTATTTACCGGGTATCTTTACAGGTGCGGGAGGTTCTTTGAGAAGGGCATTCGCAATAGGATTTACTCTTTTGTCTCCGAAATACTGTTTGAGAACGTAGTCCAGTCGCAAAAGGTATCCCTTGTACTCGTGCGGACTAAAGCCAGTAAGAGCGGGGTGCTCTTTGTCACAGAATTGCAGACAGGTAAAGGTCAAAGGCGCTATGACTCCCAACAGGTAAATGATGGCAAAAGGAATCCGGAAGCTCAGACGTGGGGTATCTTCCAAGGATTTGAGAACCATGGCAAAAAGGAAAATACGCCAGGGAAGCCCAGTCCTAAAGAGCAGATCCAACCACTGCCCCATGGTAAAGAAAGTCAGTACAACAAACGCAATGACAGCCACCCATGTGCGCGAGTCCCGCCAATATCTCCCTCCAATAAAGAGAAGCCACACGCCAAATTCCAAAAAGAGAAAGAGCGGCACCTTGCGCATGACCCACGGATAGCTCCACAGGGCAACAATGTGATCTGGATAGAGTCTCGCAGAAAAGAAAACGAGTATGGGAAATACCAGCCCCAAGAAAGCGGCGACATTGCGAAAGGTGATGAGTTCCTTTAGGACAGCCTTTCGAGCCCCCCACAATGCAAAAAGTCCTATTCCCACGGTCGTCAGAGGGCTCCAATAAAGCCCCAAGGCAAGCCATATGAGAGCCCAGTCGTAACGCTTGTTATCCAAGGCTCGCAGAACCAAGGGAAGCAAAATAAGAGGCGTAATCAGGTGATGGGGAGAACAAAAATAGGTCTCTATCATTGATACATTGACCAAAGGCCACGACCAAAGCCCGTAAAATTGGTGAAAGGCAAATCCATCCGGCTGAAGCAGCGTCCCTGTAAAACTTAGTCCATTAAACCCTAGAAAAACAAAGAGCGCCCATGTCGGCAGCTTGAAATACTTGCCCAGGCATATAAGCCCCAGCCACAAGCCAAAAGTCGTTACAAGAAATGCAGCCAGCATCATTCCCCAGTCTCCGGCCACTGCCCCTCCCAGTGCCGGCAGAATGATATAGCCAAAATAATATATCATGGTGACGGTCTTGCCATCTGTAAACTGCGCTCCCCACGGCCAGTAAAGGGACCTAAGCCCGTTGAAAAAGGCGTTTGTTTTTTCGTAGTCGTCCTCCTGCGGCATTACTCCTCCCACGCCGAATACTAAAGACAGTATGCATACCGCTACAAAGAGCCAAATGGCCCATGAATAAGAGTACGAGAAAGAATCCCCTGCTACTGTTTCTTTGCTCCCAAAGGATTTCCGCATGGCATATCCTGCAAGCAGCGCAAATATGATATTCCATGGGGACGCGAACCAAAACAAAAGGAAGATAAGCGCGGGAAGCGCAAAATAAACAAGCGCGGCGTTTTGAAGGAACTCCCAACTAAGCGCAGACGGCGTTTTGGACATGGGGCAGAGTATAACAGATATCAACGCCAGGGCAAAAGACATTAGCGAGCGACGGGACTCGAACCCGCGACATCTACCTTGGCAAGGTAGTGCTCTACCAACTGAGCCACGCTCGCGTTAAGATGGACAGCTTAAGGAACTTCTCAAAACCTGTCAAGATGGATGTCGTGAATTTTGCCGATAAGCTCTCTAGGAGCGGTACAGGGGGGCAAGGGTCCTGACAAGTTCCTCGTGCTGGATCCCATTGGAGCTGACGACGACGCTATCCTTCCAGACGTCAACCTCGGTCAATGAAAGATTGGTGGCTTTGCCGCCGGCCTCCTTTACCAGCAGAATACCCGCAATATCAAACGGACCGCCTACCGCGTCGGTAACGGCAGCCTCAAAATTGCCGCTGGCAACGAGCGCGTGAGCCAGCACATTGCTGCCCAGAAGTCTGATCTTCCTGTATTTGAGGATGGCTGCCCGCAAAATCCCGGCCTTCTGTTCTTCGGAAGCAAGCGCAAATCCGCGGTTTGTATAGGCATCGTAGCAAATATCGCCTTTGGAGGGAGGCAAAGTGGAGACGCAGACACGAATGCTCTTCCCGGACGACTCCAAATAGGCACCCTGCCCTTTCATGGCCGTCCAGATTCTTTTTGTGGCCGGTTCGTACGTCAGCACAGCGATAACATGACTTCCACCGCCGTCGTTTTTTGCAAGCGCTACACAAATACTGAAGTCGACACGCCCGCGATAGTAGTTGGAGGTGCCGTCCAGGGGATCAATCAGGATTGTGTAGGGCGCGCTTTTTTCACCTCCAAGCTCCTCTCCGTAAAACGAATACTTTCCCTCCCAAGTGGCAATCTCCTCGCGGATGGCTTTCTCCGACTCCAGGTCGGCCACAGTGCAAACCGTTCCGTCCTTTTTGGTGACTGCCTGAAGCTCCTCCCGCGGCACACCAAAGTACTTCCACAGGGACTTCTCAGCCCGCAGAACCGCCGCACGAGCCAAAGGAATGAATTTCTCCTCCAACATAAACTATTTTTCCTGTTCCTTCAGCTTCCGGTGCAGCGTGCGGCGGCTGATGCCCATGAGCGCCGCGGCCTTTGACTTATTGCCGCGCGTCTTGGCCAGCGCCTCGCCAATCAGGCGCTCTTCGTTCTCCTTCACTGAGAGGGAATCCGCGGCTTTTCCCGCCGGGGCGGAGAAGAACTTCTCCTCCAGATCGGAGCGCTCTATCTTCCCCCCGCGTTTGAGGACCACCATTCTCTCGCAGAAATTTTTAAGCTCTCGCACATTGCCGCTCCACTCGTAGGCCATCAGTATTTTCCCGGCCTCCGGGGAAACGAGTGGCACACGGACGCCGTTTTCCTTCGCAAACTCTCCGAAGAAGAAATCCATGAGAAGCGGTATGTCTTCCCTGCGCTCCTTAAGCGGCGGCAGGATCAGCTTGACCACGTTCAAGCGGTAATAGAGATCCTCCCGGAACTTTCCCTCCAGCACCATCTTCTCCAGATCGCGGTTGGTGGCGGCCACCAGCCTGACATCCACCTTGATCGGATCGGAGCTGCCAAGACGCTCAAAGGTATGCGTCTCCAGGAAGCGCAGGAGTTTTACCTGCGTGACCGGGTCAATCTCCCCTATCTCGTCAAGGAATATCGTCCCCTTGTCTGCTTTTTCAAAGCGCCCGATGCGCCGCTCGCTGGCCCCCGTAAAGGCCCCGCGCTCGTGGCCGAAAAGCTCGCTTTCAAGAAGCGCCGCCGGAAGTGCCGCGCAATGGACAGCCACAAAAGCCTCCTGAGAGCGCGGAGAGTTCTGGTGGATGGCTTGTGCCGCCAGTTCCTTGCCCGAACCCGTCGGGCCAACGAGCAGAATGCTGGCGCGGGAGGGCGCCACCAGCTTGATCTCGTCAACAAGCTTTTTGAGGGAATTCGAGGCTCCCACAAAACTCTCAAAGCTGAACTTGTCGCTCAAGCGCTCACGCAACTGGACATTCTCCGTCTCCAGTTGCCGGGCCTTCAAGGCGCGCGCGATCACCATCTCCAGCGCCTCCAGGTTGAGCGGTTTCTGTATAAAATCGCTGGCGCCCCGCCGCATGGCCTCCACCGCCGTTTCCACATTGCCGTAGGCGGTCATCATGATAACGGCCGGTTTTTGCGGAAGCGTGAGGACCTTGTCGATCACCTTGAGGCCGCTTTTTCCCACCATTCGCAAATCCGTCAGCACAACCTCGAATTCGATCTGGCCCATCAGATCAAAAGCCGCATCGGCGCTCTCAGCCGTATAGACATCGTATTTCTCCGAGAGCGCAGATTGCAGGCCATCCCGTGTGGACTGTTCGTCATCGACTATAAGGAGCGGTATGGGCATAAAAGGATCGCTTGGCGCGCCGTAGTTGCGTTCAGGCAGACGCAGGCGAGTGAGACACAATGTCTCATATACTGGCGTAAGTCAAATTCTGAATTTTATTGGGTAGATTGATCATCTAGTTGTCTTGGAAAGTAATTTCGAAAATATCACTGCAAAATCACTGCTCCACAGTGATTTTACCCCAGCTATTTTGGGACAAGTCGAGTGAAAAAATTGCCGCATAGATATTGGGAGATAGAGGGCGTGGCGGTTTAGAAAGAGATCCAGAGAAATCATGGTAGAATATGTAGGCATGGTATGACGTGGGGCATTATACCAGGTTTTTGGAGGGGGGTATCCATGGGGGTTCCGAAAAGCCCTCTTCCTTCCAATTTACAGAATCATAGCGGCACAAAGAAAGAAGAAGGCAAACAGTTGAGCAGCGAAAAAATTGCTGCGGTTTTTCAGACTGCGACAGTTATACGCATATCTCCCCTTATTTCTCCGCCACTCGGCAGTCCGCTGTAGCCTTGGCGAAGGCTGGACTGAGCGTCTTTTCTTTCTCGCCAAGCGAGAGCCACTTCTCGCGCAGATAATCAAGCGGCAATTGCAGAAAGCTGCGATTTTCAAAAGACGCTATCGCCTCCTTCGCCCTGGTCAAATAGCTCTCAAAAGCGCGTCTGCATTCATTCAAAACATCGTGCGCCTCAAAAGCCGCCAGAGCCTTGGCGCGATCCCCCCACAGCGGCTCCATCGCCACCTCCCCTATTTTGGCCTCCAACAGAATCCAAGGGAGTGTCCATTTGCGCTGCGACTGGTCAGAACCCAGCGTCTTCTGAAACTTCTCCTGGGTTCCCCACACATCCACGGCATCATCGTAAAGCTGATAAGCCACACCAAAGTTCTCCCCATAGCGCTTCAGCATCTCCCGCTGCGGTTCGCTTGAGCCCTTAAGCACGCCTCCCAATTCGCAGCTAAGTCCAAAAAGCTTGCCGGTCTTGAGAAGAATAAACCTCTCGTAGGCCGCGTAGGTCAGCATCTTGCCGGCCGCCAGACCCTGCGCGATCTCCCCGCTACAGGTGGCCTTCGCGGCGGCGGCCACCGCCCTGCCCAGCCAGCCATCGTCCTCCTCCGAGGCCAGCTCATTGGCGCACAAGAAAAGCGTGTCGCCCGTCAGAACGCTCGTACGCGCGTCAAAGACCACATGATGGGTGGGAGCCCCGTGCCTGATGAGCGCGCCGTCCAGGATGTCATCGTGTATAAGCGAAGAAAGATGAATCAGCTCGACTATACCGGCGAATCTCAAAGCCCGGGGCGGGGGATTTTCCAGGATGCCCGCGCACGCGAAGACAAACCCCGGACGAAGCCGTTTGCCGGGATGCCGCAGGACCTCCACCACCACATCCCTGATCTCCGGCTCAAAGCTCTCTGTCAGAGACTTCAGATAACGCTCGAACTGGGATAATGGGGCTTTCAGTGCCTTCTGATAATCAGCCAGGGAACTCTTGCCGGACATAAAGACTTTATCCTACAGGGTAAGGTGCCTGAAGGCAAGACGCATCGTTGGAACTAGTGCGCCCGGCTGTCCAGATCCAGAACCGTTGTATCGTATTGGGACTCGGGCTTTGATACTTTCCCGGTGAGGGCCTTCTCGTCCTGACTCAGGGTTTCCATCTCAAGCTTCCGGCCGGCCGCCTCGCGCTGATCGGAGATCTTCTTCAGGAGAGCCTCCTCTTCGGGGGTGACGGTGTAACCGGACATATCGGAAGGCGTCACGTTCATCTCGTGCATCTGTCTGAGAGGAATCGTCTTGTGGTCGCTGCCGTCGGCAGAAATGATCCGGACAGTGATGAAAACGATCAGGTTGCGCTTCTCTGTCTGATTGTTCTGGCTGTTGCCTACAAAGGGCAGTCCCCCAATCAGGGGAAGCTTGTTCTGATTGATGACCTTGCGGGTCTCGATAAGGCCGCCTATGGCAATCGTATTGCCGTCCTTGACGCAAACGGTATTGGAGCTCTTGCGGGTTGTGATGATCGGAATGGAAGCGCCGCTGCTGCCGCCAAAAGTAACAGTGTTGTCAGAGTCGGAGACCTCTGGGGTAACAGTGAGAGTGATATAGCCTTGCGGGTTGATCTGGGGAGTCACCTTGAGGTTAACTCCTATATCCTTGTAGTCAAAGCCGCTGACTTCAAAGGCGCCCTGCTGTTGATTGTATGTATATTGCGGCACGGGATACTCTTCGCCGACATTGATGGTGGCCTCGGTGTTGTTGAGCGCCACCACAGTCGGATTGGAAATCAAATGCGTGCCAGAAAGGGTGTTGAGCGCGTTAATGATCATACTGAACTCGGGTGCGTTGAAGACAGCCGTGTCTGTCCATGTGGTGGGGGGAGCGGTGTTGGAGGCCGTGACTCCGGTCCCTGCCGTCACGGTAGTGGCGGCGTTGTGGGTATGGGTCCAGGCGCGCGTCCACGCGGAGGCGCTGGAGGAACCCGCGGAGAGATTGTAGCCGTTCAACGAACCCCAGTTGAGGCCCAGATTCTTGCCGTCTGTATCATCGATATCGATAAACTTCGTTTCGATCATCACTTCGGGAGTCGGCTTGTCCAACCGCTCTATGATGTCCTTGATGCCATTGAACTTGGAGGGACGTTCGGTGACGATAAGGGAGTTGGAGCGCTTGTCGATCTGTATCTTTCCCCCATTGCTGGAATCAACAAGGGGCGTGATCGACGTCACCAGGTCGGTGGCGTTTGAGAAATTCAGCGGGAAAACGGTGGTCTGGGTTGGCTCGGCTGAGATCTCCTCCTTGCTTTTGATAAGGACAATATTTTTATCCTCCATATAGCCGCATCCGGTGGGGGGCAGCATGACGTCAAAGAGCTGCTTCCAGGTGACATTGCGGAACTTCAGGGTGGCGGTACCGTTGAGCGAAGCGGGAATCATGATATTAAGGTCGTACAGATCCGCGACCTTGCGGATGATGGAACGGACGTCTTCTCCCGGGGCATCGATCGTCAAAAGTCCACTCGAGGGATCCTTGGTCAGGACAAGCTGGTTCTCGGAAGTCCCCTGCTGTTTGTTCTCGTCGGCATAAGGATCATCATCACCGGCAGACTCGTCTCCGGCCGAGGAACTGACGACCGTGGCGCCCGCGACATTCTTCGGGGTTGGGAAGGAGTCCATCGTGCTGCCAAGCACCTCCGTGGTCTTGGACTGGTTGCCGCTGGCTTTAATCAGCTTGCTGGAAGGTTTCGGGGAATCGACCGCGGCCATTGCCGCGATGGCGACCCCGACAATCAGCAATAAACATACACCTGTGATTTGGAGCTTGAGTCTCATGCCAGATCTAACGGCACTCTCACCGCCAGAATATAGAGCAACTAAACTGCCGCGTATTCCGGCAGGGGCATACTTCTACGCGATAGCTCGACAAGGAGCAAAATCAGCAGATGATTGGGTCTATCTGCGCGCAGGGGTTCCATTCCCAAATATTGGCCAAAAACAGAACGTTATCAAGCTATTTTTTGAGTCCCTACTTCACCGAACCAAAGGGGTTCTCCACACGTCCGACCTTGATGGATTTTTTGACTTCGGGGGCAAAAAGCGCCTTGGCCGTGGCCAGGATCTGCGCGCGTCTGAGTGCCGGCATCACCTGCTTGAGGGAATTGGACTGCGCGGAGGCCTCGGCCGCAAAAAGGGCTGTCGCTGAGAGCGCCAGCAGGGAGCAAAGCATTATGAGGCGCGTTCTTTTCATATTTTTTTGGAGAGGACCTCCAGTTTGATGGTTATATCAACGGCATCGGGCGCGAGTACGGGATCGCCCTTGATGGAAACGTCATTGCACCGCACAAAGTACTTCGCGTTCTCCAATCTTTTGAGAAAGCTCATCGCGTAACCGATCCTGCCGCTTATGGAAAGTTCAAAGGCGGTGGCCGTAAACTGCGTGAGGGACTGCCTGGCATCTCCCGTCTGGGACGAAGAGAGCTGCTTCAGGGCGACAATCTTCGCGTGGCTGCGTTTCTCGATGGCATAAAAGAAATCGGCATTGATCGCCTTATCGTCGGATTTCATCACCCGGCTGTCCAAGCCCGCCGTCAGGCGCTCCAGTTCGGCAAGCTGGGCGCCCAGTTCAGAGCCCTGCGCCTGATTCTTCATCATCACGTCCAGGGTACGGGCGGACTGCTCGTACTGATTGTTGAGTTCCGGCAGATCTTCCATGCGCGAGTGTATGAACACCAGAAGAATAACCGAGAGGATCAGGCAGCTTATGACCCCAATATTGCGCTTCAGCACGGGTATAATGGCGTTTATCATAGGGACACCTCCATTGTCAGGATAAATCTATACACTTCCAAATCCGCCTCCCGCTCAAAGCTCTTGAGGGTCGGCCTGAGCAGAAACTTCTTTCCCCTGAACACGTCAAGCCCTTCCAAATGGGCACGGAATGTCTGGATTGAATGGGCTGCCGCGTCGCCCGATCCGGTGACCGACCCTGTCAAAGTGATGACATATACCTCTGTTTTGGTGGGGGCTTTCTTGCCCGGCGCGGGTTGAGAACGCAGCTCCAGATGATACGCCATGCCCGAAAGCAGCATACGCGGGGAACGTGATGACCCGACGGCGGACAGAAATTGCGAAGGCTTCATGGGCAGCCCGACAAATCCCTGGATCTCGTTGATGAGGCTGGCCCACCTTTCAAACTCGGAACTCTGCCGCAGCAACTCGGTATTGTCCTTCTTGCGCTTGGCAATCTCTGCATTGTTGGAAAGCAGCATCTGGCCGACCATCACCGCCTGCCACTCGAAGAACGCCCATACGGTCAAAAGGATGATCGTCAGCGTGATGACCGCGAAATTCACGAAGAAGGCGCTACGTACCGCCTTGATATCTGGCAGCGCCTTGACTATCCGGAAGTTTGTCTTCCAGGGAAATTCAACTGGACTTTTTTTCGGCATCGGTTTCTGCGGTCATTACAAGACTGGCAACTCCAAAATGATGATTGGAAAGGGCGGGAACATCGGCACTGAGCTTCAAGCCTGACGCGTTGAGCCAGGCGGCATAATCCACCGTCAAAGCGGCAGGCCCCAGGTGCTGCGAGAGCACCCCATCCACCCAGGAGAGATGTTTGGGCAGGAGCGTGACAATGAAGCTCTTGAGCGACTGGCCAGTCTGCACCTCAAAAAAGCTGATGGCCGCCTGGAGCTGTTTGATGAATTCACGGAGCAGGACGGTTCCCATTTCATTGAAGTCAAACCCCGGCGAAGAGAGAATCCGCGCGGCGGCGGCCTCATCCTTGAGCGACAGGGTGCTCTTCAAGCGCTGCAGGAGCGTGATCTCCCCAAAGGGGATCGTGCGCAGCATCTCCACGCGTTTGGCGGAGCATATCATCAGGGAGGATTTCTGTGACCCCCACTCCACCACCGCCATCGCCGAAGGCAACTGGAGCGATTTCTGGTAATGGATCAATCCACCCAGCATCGACAGGCTGCCAAGCTCCAGCCGGTCCGGATAGACGCTTTGCGCGACAATTTCAGCCTGTATTTTAAGAATCTCTTCTTCCCTGGCTCCAGCCAAGATCACTTCTTTGGGAAAACCCTTGTCGGGATCGACGATCAGACCCGTCATGGGATTGATAATGGCGACCGAATGCGCGGACAACTCTATTTGATGGCGCGTTTTAAAGAATTCCTCGAAGAAACCCTGTTCTTTCGCTTTGATGGTATTCTCCAGCACATCCATGCAGAGGAACCTGCTTTCCGGATAAGCGCCCAACGCCGCATGGGTATAACGCACCTTCGGGTTGTATCGGTGGCAGATGGCTTTCAGGCTCTCCAAATTCTCCAATGGCAGCAGAGCCTCCAGGGTATACGCGGGAAATACGCCGGAAGCGACTGCCGCCCAGGAGTTTCCCGGGCATAGATCCGCGAATAGAGTACACTTCTGCCTCATGGCAGAGAGAGTATACGTCTTTTTAGGGCCGGAAGCTAAGAGCGCAGACTATGAACTAAACCGCTGGACTATGCTTTTCTGGATTTTTGCCCCCAATGGGACCAGTCCATTAGGGACTCGTGTTGTCAGACCTTGGAAGATTGCCGCAAGCAGAAGGGAGCGCGTTAATTGTATTTTGGAAGGTGTGACGCTATGCTTCTGCCCGTTGAAATTGATAGGGAATCCCGAATTTACAAGGATAACCCCGTTTGCCTTGATTATACGATGGCAGTCTGAATATGCTTTGACTGCTCTACGAAAATCGCAGGCAGAGAATTCTCTGTCAGAAGAGGAGGCGCTCACAAGAAGAACGCCCTTCTTTAGGAAACAAGTATGTTTTAGGGGCTGACCTAGGTAATGGGTGTATAATAGACACCTAGATGAATAAAAGTC
>CAZIPW010000029.1:0-23367 GCA_964541675.1 uncultured Verrucomicrobiota bacterium | reverse complement strand
GACTTTTATTCATCTAGGTGTCTATTATACACCCATTACCTAGGTCAGCCCCATGTATTTTGCCGTGGCGTTCTAGTTTTAACTGACGTAGATGATATGCCATAATGCGTTCATTTAACGCGTGTTAAGTAATATTCTGCTCTAAGGCAGCTTGGAGTTGCTTCTTTTTAGCTCAAACGCTCGCTGCAGGGCCTTTCCAAATACGTCATCGTCTTGCCCTCTTGCTATACCTGCGGCGTCATTATAACCACCGCTAATTACAATAAGCATCCAGGCCACTCCTTATATACGGTTCTCTTCGACACCTTGACCTGTAACATATGATTCTCCGTAGTTATACTGACCCTCGGGAAGGCCCAGCATAGCCGCTTTGCGATACCATCTGGCTGCTTCCTTTCTTTGGATCTTAGGAGAAGTTAGCCCCAGTAGACCTTCAAGATGTCTGACAACTCCCACAGAATCGAGGCGTCCGCCTTTGACAAATTGCGGAAGCACCCTGGCGGCGTCTTGGGGAGATATGCGAAGGACGATGTCTTGCTTTTGATTTCCTCCTGGATCAATATGACTCATAATAATAAGTATATTATCTCCTATACTACAAGATTTTCAAGCCAGAAGTCCAGAATTTAAATGTGAAAGTACCCGCGATCCCCTTGCTCTTGTCTTTTGTGGCCGCACGAATGAAAATCCTGTCGCTTTCTACAAAAATCCTGTTGTGGGCCCTGTAGTTTGAGATAAACACATGTACATGGGATTGGATAATGCGCGCGGGTGTCCCTGATAGCTGCGTGCGTGCCTGTAGGCAAGACGAAGCTATCTTTCTACTTGCCATTTTGGTCGACTTACAAATAATCATATCGCTTATCATCATTATGGAAAGACGCGTTGTAGTCACGGGAATCGGAGTCATTCATGCGCTGGGAGAAGACAAACAGGCATTCTATGATGCTCTCCTGTCGGGAAAGAGTGGTATCAGCCGGGTGAAGGGCTTTGACCCGACGGACTACAACTGCCAGGTGGGTAGTGAATGTGTTAACTTCAAGCCTGAGAACTACATGGATCCAAAGGATGCCCGGCGCAATGATCGTTTTGTTCAACTGGCCGTGGCCGCCAGCAGAAATGCCGTCAAGGATGCCAGCCTGGATCTCTCCAAAGAGGATGCCTCACGTGTCGGTGTCATCATCGGTTCAGGGGTCGGCGGCATGAAGACCATGGAGGAACAGGTGGTTACCTGGTATACCAAGGGCCCGCGTAGGGTCTCTCCCTTTACCATCCCCATGCTCATTACCAACATGGCCAGCGGGGTGGTGGCCATAGAGCTGAAGGTTAAAGGTCCCAACTACTGCGTGGTCAGCGCTTGTGCCTCAGGTTCCCACGCCATTGGAGACGCATACAATATTTTGAAGCATGGCGAGGCCGAGGTGATGGTTTCCGGTGGCAGCGAGGCGGCTATTACCGGTATTTCTTTTGCGTCATTCTGTTCCATGAAGGCGATGGCCACGGAGTTTAATGATACTCCCGAGAAGTCCTCACGTCCCTTCGATGCCAAACGCTGCGGGTTTGTGATGGGGGAAGGTGCGGGTGTCCTGATCTTAGAGACTCTGGAGCATGCCCGGGCCCGCGGTGCCAGGATTCTGGCAGAGGTCATCGGTTACGGGGCCAGCAGCGACGGCTTTCATATTACCCAGCCCGACCCCGAAGGCACCGGCCTGATGCTGTGTATGAAGAAAGCCTTGCAGGGAGTCAATCTCGACGAGGTTGGCTACATCAATGCCCACGGTACCAGCACGCTATACAACGACAAGTTTGAGACGCTCGCCTTCAAGAAGGTACTGGGTGAAGAACGTGCCAGAAGGACAAAAATTTCCTCCACCAAGTCGATGACAGGCCATTTGTTGGGCGCGGCGGGTGGGGTTGAGGCCGCCATTACGACCATGGCGCTTGTCACCGGGGAGCTGCCTCCCACCATCAATTACGAGAATCCCGATCCGGACTGCGATCTGGACTACATTCCGAACCACTCGATCAAGCATCAGGCCGAGGTTGCCATCAGCGACAATCTTGGCTTTGGCGGCCAGAATGCCTGTCTGGCGTTCAGAAGGTGGAAGGAGTAGTTCTCGCCACTGATTTTTTAGAGACATAATCGCAATACATTGCTTGCAAATAACTTGCGACTTGTTTTTTCTTCTCTTTTTCCTCTTGAAGATAAGGAAAAAAGTACGTTCGTATAAGCGTATGAACGCTGTGCAAATGGGATCACGTTCCACCCTGCCTCAGCCCGCTCAACCCAGTCAGAGGGCTTGGGAGCAAATGCTCCAGTGTTATAAGCACCCAGGTGGTGCTACTGTGAATGAATGGGGACATACTATAAATTCTGTGCCTCAGCCCCTTACTTATGGAGAGGCAGGCAGTCGTCAGACATCCACGCAGGACCTGGGTTGGGGCCAAAATTAAGATTTGCTCTTTTCGCCCTTTTCTTCTAGTGTTGGGGCTTTCCTGAAAGCCATAAACAAAGAGAAGAAGAAAAGAAGCAATATGTTAAAGCAGAAGTACGCCGTCACCGCTGACGGCATGAATATGACCTTCGAAACCGGTACGCTTGCCAAGCAGGCCAACGGTTCCGTTACAGTCCGCCTCGGCGAGACGACCGTGTTTGTAGCCGCTTGCGCCGCACCCACCGTTGCCGAAGGACAGGACTTCTTCCCCCTAAAGGTTGATTACCGTGACAAATACGCAGCCGCCGGGCGTTTCCCCGAGGGCTATTTCCGCCGCGAAGGCGCCCCGTCCGAGAAGGAGATCCTCACTTCGCGTCTGGTGGATCGCCCCCTGCGTCCCCTCTTTCCTGCCGGATTCATGAACGAAGTCCAGGTAATAGGACTCCTTATGACCGCCGATTTGCAGTACGAGCCCGATATTCTGATGGTCAACGCCGCCAGCGCGGCCATGATGGTCTCCGATATCCCCTGGAACGGCCCGGTCGGCTGTATCCGGTTGGGAATGATTGATGGCAAGTTTATCGTCAATCCGACAAATGCCGAGAAAGCCCAAAGCGACCTCGACCTGATCTACGCCGGTAACGAGAAAGACATGATGATGATCGAGGGTTCCGCGATGGAGCTGCCCCCCGAAAAATTCATAGAGGCTCTTGAGTTTGCCCATAAGTCCATCCAGCCGATTATTGCCGCACAGAAGGAGCTTGCCAAGCAGGCCAACAAAGCCAAGAAGCAGTGGCCGCTCGTGCTCCTCGAGCCCGCCTTTCTCAAGAAGGTCCGTGAGATGGTTGGAAGTGCCCTAAAAGTTGCCGCTTTCCAGCCCGGAGAGAAGCTCCAACGCGAGGCCGCCGTTTCCGGCATTTTTGCCGATACCTCCACAAAGCTCAAAGCCGAGCTCGGAGAGACTTACAACGAAAACCACCTCAAGATGGCCTTTGAAGTCCTTCAGGAAGAGCTCTACCGCGATGCGATTTTGAACGATGGCAAGCGCGCCGATGGCCGTGGAGTCACGGATATCCGCCCAATCACTGTTCAGGCCGGGATATTTCCGAGATTGCACGGTTCAGCCCTCTTCCAGCGCGGCGAGACACAGGCTGTAGTCATCACGACCCTGGCCGCCCAAAAGGACGCGCAGAAACTCGACGCCCTCACGGGAGGTTCCAACAAGAAGACCTTTATCTTGCACTACAACTTCCCACCGTTCTCCACAGGTGAGACAGGAAGGTTTGGAGGCGCTGGACGGCGCGAGGTTGGCCACGGCGCCCTCGCTGAGCGCTCGCTCATTCCGGTGTTGCCCACGGATGAAGATTTCCCGTACGCGATCCGCGTCGTCAGCGAGATCATGGAGAGCAACGGTTCCTCATCGATGGCCTCCGTTTGTGGTGGATGCATCTCCCTGATGGACGCCGGTGTGCCGCTGACCTCCCCGGTCGCGGGTATCTCCTGCGGATTGGTGACGGCCAATGATGCCTCCGGCAAGATCAGCAAGCGTGTGATTCTTACCGACATTCTGGGTGCCGAGGATCATTTTGGCGACATGGATTTCAAGATTGCCGGTTCAAAGAAGGGTATCACCGGATTCCAGCTCGATCTGAAGCTCATGGGGCTTCCCCTTGAGATTGCCAAAGAGGCTGTTCATCGCAACACTGAGGCCCGCATGAAGATTCTCGACATCATGGCCGCCGAGCTGCCAGAACCGCGCGCAAAGCTGGGTTCCTTTGCTCCCAAGATCTATGTAAAGCAGATCAGCCCCGACAAGATTGGTGCTCTTATTGGTCCGGGAGGCAAGACCATTCGTCGCATTACCGAGGTTTCAGGCGCCCAGATCGATGTAAACGAGGACAATTCCGGAAAGATCATGGTCTACTGTACTTCCGAGGATGGCATGAAGCGCGCGATCGAAGAGATTGACCTGATTACCGCCGAAATCGAAGTTGGCAAGACTTATCACGGTATTGTCCGCGGCGTCAAAGAGTTTGGAGCTTTTGTCGAGTGTCTGCCAGGCAAGGAGGGACTCTGCCACATTAGTGAGCTGGCCGACTTCCGAGTCCGCCGCACGGAGGATGTTTGCCGCGAGGGGGATGAACTCTGGGTTAAGTGCATCGCGGTTGATGAACAGGGACGAGTGAAGCTCTCCCGCAAGGCCGCAATGGCTGAGCGCGGGGAAAAGACACCGGCTCCTGCCGCGCCACAGAACGCATAAAAGCGATTCTTTTTAAAAGCCCCGCTTGCAAAAGCGGGGCTTTTTATTGTTTGGTTTTGGCTGACTTGATTTGCTAGCACGAAGTTTGCGAGTGCCGTGTATGTGCCTAGGTGGTCAAGCAAATGTAGGGCAAAAATGCCAACAACTGCGTGGTGCTTTTGCTCTACCAACGCCGCATCGCGCGCAAAGAACCAGTCCAAACAGGGCGAATGGCACGGCTCCTGCTTTTTAGACCCCGACCATGAATGTCGGTTTATATCAAGGAGCCACCGCTCTCGATAATATGGAGAAGTGGCAGGAGGTGATATCCCAGAATATCGCCAACTCCTCCGTGCCCGGCTACAAAGCATTGGAAATGAGTACCACTGGCCTTGATTACGGTTCCATTCAGGATTCCACCGGCGTCAAATCCAGCACCCAGCCGGCTGTCATGCCCTCCATGCAGACACAAATTTCCTTCCAGCAGGGTACCTTGCAGCGTACCAATAATCCGACCGATTTATCCGTCAACAAGGGTTTTTTCGTGGTCCAACAGCCCGATGGCAAGCTGATCTATACCCGTAATGGGCAATTCAATATTAGTTCTTCCGGTATCCTTACAAATGCCAACGGCGACACGGTGCAGGGGACTGGAGGGGCTGTGCAGCTTCTCAATAATGGGATTCCTCCAGCTATCAGTGCCAGCGGGGAGATCCGTCAGGGGCAGCAGCTGATCGGCAAAATAAAGGTTGTCGATTTTGACGATAGCTCCAAGCTAACTCGCGTGGCTGGAGGCTTTACGGCAGCCAACGAGAGCCTCGCCAAGCCCAGCGATAGTGTGTCGATTTCGCAGGGATTCCTCGAAGACAGCAATGTTTCAACGGTCAATGAGATGGTCAAACTGATCCAGGCCAGCCGCACTCAGGAGGCCAACCAAAAGGTTATTACCAACTACGACAGCCGCCTGAGCAAAACCATACAAACCTTTACCCGCTGATAAGAGTCTATGAATCTAGCCCTATATTCCGCCGCTTCAGGAATGGATGCCCAGCAACTCAATCTGGCAAACATCTCGAACAATATTGCCAACGTCAGTACCACGGGCTTTAAAAAGCAGGAGGTGGAATTCGAGGATCTGCTTTACCAAAATCTCAACGGTGGCAGTTCGGATAATGGTAACGGCATTTATGTGCCGACCGGAGTGTGCATGGGTAACGGTACCAAGGTGGCCGCGACCGCCAAGGTCTTTACCGAAGGCCAGTTGACCCAAACCGGCACTCAGACCGACGTGGCTATTCAGGGGAACGGTTTTTTTGAAGTGCAGCTTCAGGATGGAACCAAAGCCTACACACGCGATGGTGCGCTCAAGGTCTCTTCCACGGGACAGTGGGTGACCAGCGACGGTCTGGCTCTCGAAGAGGGTTTTCAGTCCCTTCCCAACGATTATACAAATATTGCCATTTCCACGAACGGTTACTTTAACGTCACCACGTCTTCTGGCAACCAGAGTTTCCGCGTTCAGTTGGCGCGCTTTGCGAATCCCGCCGGTCTGCAGAGTCTTGGCAACAATCTGTACAAGGAAACCCTCTCAAGTGGTGCCGCAGAACTTGGAAATCCGGGAGAAAACGGCTTTGGTACTCTCCAACAGTCATATTTGGAATCCTCCAATGTCGATGTCGTGACAGAAATGGTCAACATGATCGTTGCGCAGCGTTCCTACGAGATTGACTCCAAGGCGGTTCAGGCGGCCGACGAGATGCTGCAGCGCGCTACCAACCTCAAACAGACGTAACGGATGAAGAATAATATTTCAATGTCAGTTCTATACTTAGCGTTAGGGTTACTTCTGCCCGGGGCTCTCCATGCCGAGAGCGCCCGGACGGAAGCTTCGCAACTTTTGGACTGTGCCGCTCAGACATCCCTTATCACGCAGGCGGTAAAAAACTATTACGGGATCTCGGGAGATCTCTCGCTGACGGCGACTTCGGACATCCGTCCCATTGCGGCTGCTCCGACCTCAGTGGAGCTTCTTGAGGTTCCCGAGGTGCCCTGCTCAACTACGATTATCCGTGCGCGTTACATGGACGGTAGCCATAAGGTGGGCGATCTGGCGGCCACATTCCACGCGCAGTGGAAAGTTCCGGTTTTTGTTCCGCGCTGTCAGATTGCCAGGGGAGTTCCCCTCAACTCTTCCGATTTTGATACGCAGATGGTGGATCGTCTGGCCATCCATCAGGCGGTGGTCGAGCCTTCCACCAAGCTTGCCGACTATGAACTTGTCAGCGCCCTGCCGGCAGGAACCCCGCTCACGTGGAACTATCTTAGATCCCAGCCTCTCGTTAAGAAAGGCTCTATGGTGGATGTTATCGCCCAGGAAGGCGTCATAAAGATCACCACACGCGCCGTAGCCATGCAGGATGCGGGCAGGGGAGAGCAGGTTGTCATGCACAATCCCACCTCCAATAGACAGTTTGAAGCTTATGTTATCAATGAAAACCTTGTCCAAATCCATTTCTAGTTTTTTCCAGAGACTCTGGAAAAACTGGGGGTCCTCCGGAGCCAGGCACCGGGTGTCCGCCCGTAGACAACCAAGCCGCCGCGCCGGAAAAGCCGATGTCCGCACATCCCACGTGACCGTCAGTAAGGTTCGTAGGCAGTTGGCTCCCACAGCGGCGAAATCGCCTTCCTTCAAGAAGACTATCTTTTCTATGCTGACTTTTCTGTTTTTGGGCATTGCCTCCGCTGTGTACAGCGAAAGCATCTGGCTGAATGCTGGCGAGAAAGCACGCTTGGTTTACTCGGACCACCGGGCAAGTCGTCCCGGAGATATCCTGACGATAGTCGTCAACGAAAATACGAACAATATCGCCACAAAGGAGACAAAGGCCAACAAGACTTCCACGGTGCAGGATTCCATTGCCAGCTGGTTTCTGGGATCCCAGGCAGCCAAGTCGAAGAATATGAATCTGACCGGAAGCAACCAGTATGACGGCAAGGGCAATATTACTGATCAGGAGCAGGTTCAGGCCAACATTGCTGTCATGGTCACGGACATTCTGCCCAATGGGAATCTGCTCATAGAGGGGGTCCGGTCGGTCTCCTATTCCGGTGAAAAGCAATATATCGTGTTGCAGGGTATTGTAAGACCCGAAGATGTGAGTATTACCAATACCATCCCGTCGACCCAGGTTGCCAATGCGACTATCAGTATCAAGGATGAAGGCGATCTGGCCAATACCCAGAAAAAAGGCTGGCTGCTTAAGCTGAATGACTTTTTAAATCCATTCTAGACAATATTTAAGAGATAAGACATATCTTCCTGAAAAGAGGGGCTTTTGACGAGGCTCCTCTTTTTAATTTCCAAAAGGTATAGGTTGGCACTCTGTGTGCTTGATTGTCACGAGTATGAGTATGTCCGGACGTTTGTTCCTTATCTTCGCAGTACTTTTGCCTGTCTTGGCGGCAAATGCCGCACGACTGAAAGACATAACGACTGTCGAAGGGTGCCGCGACAACCAACTGGTAGGTTATGGCCTTGTAGTGGGACTTTCCGGCAGCGGAGACAGTAAGATTAGTTATACAACGCAGTCTGTTTCCAATTATCTCAAAAGATTTGGTATTGCTGTGACTCCGGATAGTATCAAGCCACAGAATATAGCGGCAGTCATGTTGACTGCCAGTATCGGGCCTTTTGCCAAGCCAGGCTCCAAACTTGACGTAACTATTTCTTCCATAGGCGATGCCAAGACCTTACAGGGAGGAGTGCTCCTGCAGACTCCCCTGGTTGGCGCGGACGATTTGGTATACGCGGTAGCCCAGGGGCCTGTGGCCATAGGAGGCTTTCTCGGTGGCAGTGGCGGCAATACCGTTCAACAAAACCACCCCACGGTGGCGATGATTGCTGGCGGGGCGATCGTCGAGCGCGGCATCGATACGAAGTTTGTCAAAGACAATTCCATAAATCTGCTTCTAATGGACCCAGACAGCGCCTCGGCTGCCCGTGTGGCGGACGCCTTAAATGGCGTCTTCAAGGGATCGGCCTATTCGCCGGATCCATCGGTAATCAATGTGCGATTACCTGCCGATTATCAAAGCTATCCGGTTAACTTTCTGGCCGCCATTGGCGAGCTGGATGTGGAGCCTGATATGCCAGCGCGCGTTATCATTAACGAACGTACGGGGACCATTGTGGCCACATCGACGGTCCGTCTGGCGCCGGTGGCGATCTCGCACGGAGCGCTAACTATTACCATCTCGCAGTCGCGGGAAGCCAGCCAGCCGGAAAGCCTGAGCGAAGGCAAGACCGCAATAGTCACTAATACTTCCACGAGCGTCAAAGAGGTCAAGGGCGGCTTCCAGAATATTGCTGGAGCTCCGAGCCTGGATCGGCTGACGAGTGCCCTAAATTCTCTCGGAGTGTCCACCCGGGAGATGATGTCCATCCTGCAGGCTTTGAAAAGATCCGGGGCCCTGCAGGCTGAATTGATTGTCGATTAGTACATATGAATACTGTTTCCACCATTAACTCGGAATCCATAGACCCTAGTGCCCTTAGGGATATCATTAGTGGCGGAGCCAAGAGTTCTGCTGAGAAAATTGATCAGGCGGGTATGCAGTTTGAGGCGATATTTGTGCGCCAGTTTCTGAATGACGCGCTCAAACCCATGGTCAAAGGCGCGGCAGATGGAGATGACGATGCAGCCAGTAGTACTTATCGGTATATGATTACGGACAGACTTTCCCAGAGCCTTGCCAGCCAGGGCGTCTTCGGGTTGGGACAGAAGATTTCCGGACAGCTGAAGCAGAGGCAGAGCGTGGATAGCGTAAGTACTTCTCATGCGGTCATCTGTCAGACTGGCACGACAGCTGCTAATATTACCAAGAAATCAACCCCCTCCTCCACATGATCCCCGATTGGCAGCAGTTGGTCGCAGCACTAAGAGATGAACTCAAAGAATATGGTGCTCTACGCAATATTTTTGATGAGCAGCAGAAAGCCATCCTTGCCCGTGAGGGTAAGAAGGTCAATGAACTCAACGGTGCTTTGAACGTGCAGATAGAGATGACCAAGAAATTCCGCGACGTTCGTGTGGCTGTAATGCGGGATATTGCCCATTACAATGAACTTCCCATCGATATCACCCTGGATAAGATGAAGACTACTTTTCCCGCTCCAGCGCAAGAGCTTCTGAAGGCTCTTATTCACGAAATCGACTCGATGATCTTGATACTGCGGCGCCGCTCCAGACAGAATCAACTGCTGTTGGCCCGCACCTGCGAGATCATGGAGCAGACACTGCGGCTCCTCCGTCCCGAGGGCGTTGTGAAAACATACGGGAAGAACGGCTCGATCCACATCAAGGTAGGGTACCCTGTGGGTGGACAGATTCAGGCCATTGGCTAAAGTATGTCAGGACTGCTAGATGCCATAAATGTTCAGGCGCAGTCGCTTGACGCGCAGAGCACGGCTATTAATACGGTCGGCAAGAACCTCGCGAATGTTGACAATCCCGATTACGCGCGGGAAGTTACCAATCTTACTTCGACAACTGACGGGGGCGTTATTGCCGGTAGTGTCACGGACACACGAAATTCCATCATTGACTCGCAAATTTCGCAGTCGCTTTCAGACCAGGGATCATTGTCCGTGCAGTCTGACACAGCCAGTACCTTGCAGTCGCTTCTGGGGGAGAGTGTAAACACCTCTGCTGATTCCAGTACGGCTAGCGGTGATACTTCCGCCAGCAGTTCCGAGAGCGGAATTACGACTGCGCTTGATAACTTTTTTAATGCCTTCAGCAGCCTGTCGTCCGACCCGACGGAGTCCTCCTATGCGCAAACGGCTCTTTCAAACGCACAGACTCTGGCGAGTAACATCAACGCTCTAAGCAGCAATCTGAGCAGCACCGACGCTGGTATAAGCAGCGAGATTACTTCGCAGACCTCTCAGGCGCAAGGCCTCCTGACAACCATAGCCTCTCTAAACTCGCAGATTGCCAAAACGGAAGTTGGCGGTGGGACTGCCATGGATCTAATCAACGAGAGGCAGGGAGATATTAATACACTTTCGGGACTCATGAACATAACGGTTTCCAGCTCTGCGGCCGGACTCGGACAGGTGGACATCACGACAATAGATGCCGGTGCCAATACAGTATCCCTTGTTACTGCAGGCACTGTCAATGGAACGCTGTCCTACAACTCTGGTACAGGCACATTTACGGGAGGCGCAAATGGAGCCACACTGGATGTTTCCAGCGGCAGTATGGCGGGTTATCAAACAATGAGGAATACGATCTCTGGCCTCTCAAACAAGGTGGACAGCTTGGCCAGTCAGTTGGAGGTGCAGGTCCAGACAGCCAACGGTGGCAACCCGTTTTTCACCTTGTACTTTACGCTTCCCACAGGTGCCACTCTGCCAGTCACTAATATGGGAGTCTCCAACGCCGTCACGGCGGATAGTCTTACTACCACGGGAAACAATACGATCTCTTCGGCCATAGCGGGTCTTCAGAACACCACTATCAACGCATTGGGGGGTACATTTAGCGACTATTACTCCAATAATGTGGTGACGGCGATTGGCACGCAGGTCTCGAATCTTAATACCCAGCAGGAAACAGTAAAATTGGTTTACAATAACTTGCTGAGCCAGCAGCAGTCAGCGGAAGGTGTCTCAACCGATGAGGAGACAGCAAACTTGATGGTCTATCAGAGAGCTTATCAAGGTATTGCCAATGTTATTTCGGTGATGAATACCCTGTTGAGTACAGTAGTGAGCGGTATGGGGATAGGCTAGACTCTGGCCTGCTTCTTGCTTTTCTAATCCTATGCGAGTCACTCAATACGGCACGTCGCAGCAGCTGATATATACATTGGACAGCCTGCAGCAGGGACTGAATACATCAGAGCAGCAGCTCTCTTCAGGCCAACAGTTGACGGTCTCTTCGGACAATCCGGGGGAGGTGAGTCAGGTGATTAACATGGAGCAGACCCTGCGGGAGAATGCGCAATATCAAGGTAATCTGACTTCTGCCAATACAATCAGTACCGCAACCAATTCGGCACTCAGCAGTCTAAAGTCCATTTTGGTGAGTGCGCAGGATCTTGGGCTCTCCGCCAGCAGCGATACGGGGACCACCGATACAAGCGCCGACGTGACCACCCTGAACAGCTATATAGAAGAGGCCATTGATGTGGCGAATACCCAGAGCAATGGAGTATACCTGTTTGGAGGAACGGATAGTACGAGTTCTCCGATATCTGTGACACGCGACTCCAATGGCAATGTCGCAGCCTATTCAGCTGATAATCCGCCCGTTACATATCAGGGCAGCACAACCTCAATAGCGATTCCGGTTTCAGCAGGGCAGACAATTTCTCCGTATTCAAACGGTACCCAGAATCAGCAGGTTGTTACGGCTATCAACGCCCTGGTTCAACTGCGTGATGCCGTTACAGACGGCGACAGTACGACTATCAGTTCGACAACCAAATCGGTAGGAGATAGCGAAAATGTTGTGATTGACCAGATATCCGCTGCCAGTTCGGTTGAATCAAGAATTTCCGCGATGCAGACGATGCTGACAACGAATTCGAATACGGTGGACAGTAATATTTCATCCTTAGCCGACGTTGATACGGCGTCTGCCACGGTTAAATATCAGGAGATGGAAACAGCCTATACGGCGGCTGTTACAGCAGCAGGGAAAATAATGAACTACTCGTTATTGAATTATATATCCGGTACAACAGCATAGTTTGGCATGGTCTGTGCTTAATATTTTCAATCCAATATGAAATTCTCCTCGCTAGCAGTTCAAGAAGCGCCAGAATTAACAGCGCAGCAAAAGATCGCATTCCCCGCAGGAGTAATCGGTTTTCCCGACTTCAAGGAGGCGGAGATCCTTTATAAAGAGGATGAGCTGCCATTCATGAGACTCACTGGAGGAGGGAAGGACAGGCTTTCTTTTGTTATTGTTGATCCGGCAAATGTACTGCGTGACTATGAGGTGGAGATCTCAGACGCTGATACGGAGGAGTTGGATATCAAGTCACCGGAGGATGCCACTATTTTCGTGATAGCGGCCTTGCACCGTGGCAAGACGAGTAGAATTACCGTTAATTTGGTTGGACCGATTGTGGTTAACAGGAAGACCCTTGTGGCACGGCAGGTCATTCTAGCCAATTCCCACAAATATTCAGCCCAGCACCTTCTTTTTGAAGGCCGATAACCTATATCGCCATGCTTGTCCTTTCCCGAAAAGTTGATCAGTCGATTGTCATTGGGAATGACATTGAGATCTCCGTCGCCAAAATAGAGGGCGATGTGGTGAAGATCGGCATACAGGCACCACGTTCCATCCCAGTTTATCGTAAGGAAGTATTTGAGGCCATCAGGGAATCCAATAGACAGGCCGCCAATTCCGGACCAGCTTCTGCCGATGCGACAATTTTGGCTCATTACGCAAAGAAGACCGGCAAAGTCCCGCAAAAGCGTGAGGATCCCCCCAAATAACCGCCGATCTGATTGATGTCCCCCAAGATATTTATATTTTCAACAGTCAATTTAACCAAAAGCATGCGCCATTAAGTTCAGGCGCGGGCTTAGGTTAGGAACGGGGATACGCCCCTGCCGCTCACCTCCATGGGCGGCAGGGGTTTTTGGTTGTGTGTTGCATCGAACTGTGAAACACTCGGCGTATGCCAGAGGCTGCTGCTGGTCGACCGTTCTTGGGGGTTTATTTTATGACCTGCAATACTTATGGGCGTTTGTATAAGAACGCTGAGGGCTTGGCGTATGAGGGTCGGTGCCCCAGGTGTGGCGCCGTCTGCAAGGTTGCCATAGGCAAGAGCGGGACGGACGAAAGGTTCTTCCGTGTATTTTGCAAGTAAGCAGGGTATCGGAATTTCTTTGCCGAGGATGCCGTTTTTGGGTTAGCATATGACGAATGCTTCTCAAGAGATATCTCAAGTTGACCCTGCAGATTTTCTTTAGCGCGGGTGTCCTATGGTGGGTCGCATACAAACTGGGGTGGCACAACCTGACAGATACCTTCGCCAAGATCAGCCTGCCAGTATTGGGCGTTGGCGTGTGCCTATATCTGGCCGCGCAGATCCTTTCTTCCTGGAGGTGGGCCATCGTATCACGGGTGTTGGGCTTTAAGGGATCCTTCTGGAACTACAATTCGCTCTACTTTCTGGGGATGTTCTATAACCTCTTTTTGCCAACGGGATACGGGGGTGACGTGGTAAAGGTCCTGTATCAGGCGACGGATCGGCGGCCGCCCTCGAAGATCTTTTCGGCGATTACCATTTTTCTGGACAGGCTCTCCGGGTTGGCCGCCCTGCTGTTAATCGGTGGTATAGCGTCTCTGGAGTTGAAGGACCAGTTGGGAATGTATCGGGTTCTGATGTGCGGGTGCCTGGTGGCCATGATCGCAGGTGCTCTTGCCCTGCTCTTCCTTCTGCCCAAATTTTCATTTGTGCCCAGGAAGCTGCGCTTCATGGCGTTGATCATGCGGAAGAAAAGCGCAAGTTTCATACCGATTGGTCTTCTGTCGCTTGTCATACAGCTACTAAATATCTTCATATATACGATGGTGTTTCAAAGTTTGGCGGCGCATCTGACGTTTGCGCAGGTAGTATTTGCCTATGCCGTTGTAACGATAGCCACCTTGCTGCCGGTATCAATCAACGGTCTTGGAGTTCGCGAGAGTGGCTGGGCCGGACTTGTTACAACATTCGGAGCGGATCCAACAGTTGGCTTTTCTGCCGGACTTGTTTATTTCCTCGTGCAGACAATATCCAGCTTGGGCGGATTGATCCCGTTCTTTACTGTAAGATCTCGAAAGTCCGGGGAAGCGCAAACTCTGTGAGCAGCCCATATCCTTGTGCCCAGACTACCGCCAATAGAAGAATGGAGACCAAGAGCAGAAGAGAACTGATTCCTTGAAATACCCCCCGCTTGATCCTCAGATACGTCCACAGACAGAGCAATATGGCCACGATGCCCAGCGGCGAGAAGTTAAAGCAGTTTGAGTTGGCTCGCTGATGGAAGAGGCTGATGGCAGCGCCCCCCAGCAAGAGGGCCAATATGCCCAGCCAGATGCCTCGACCGGGCAGTAATTCTCCCTGTCCAGCCTTGGCTGTTTCCTGTGCCAGTTTTATTTCCGGAAGGCAGAATGGCAGGGCGGCGATAAGCCCCAATGCGAAACCTGGCAGGTGCCACCGGGCTTGAGCTGCGGCGAAGACGCGGCCCAGGTACAGGCTTGCTCCCATAAGCAGAATCAGTCCCATCGCCAGCCTGGCAAGGGTGTTGATGATGGAAACACCGAAGATAAAATTTCTCCCAAAATCGGATGCGCTGTAACGGTTCTCCTGGGCTTGGATATATTTCAATATGGCGTATCCAACGCAAGCGGCTATCAGGACAATGACATGGATATTCTGATCGCCGTCACTCGTAAATAGGAAAATAAAAAGAACAACGCATACGGCAAGAATGGGAAGATCTATGGATATCCAGCTGGGTCGGGCGGTGATGGGTACTCTTATTCCGGCAAGGGCCAGTGGGATAATTGTCATGATCCAACTTCCTCCCAGCGTGACTCCCATAGCGCCATCCGAGTTACCGATGTGGGCCAGTACTGCCGTGAATACTATAATGGGGAGAGCACCCATGAGATTGGGGATGATGAGCCCTGTGACAAGAGGGTTAACCTTAAGTCCCAACGCCAGCGTGCACAAAGAATCAGTGGCCCATTCGGCTCCCATGATGGCTATCGGATAGAAAATAATGGTGAGGATCCATACAAAGGTGGGTGTGGTTATGTATGGATCCATCCAATAGGGAAGGCTCATAGTTGGCCTTACTATCTGACATCTGTTTGCAAATGGCAAGAATGGCTTTTCTGCCTCGACAAGATACCCGATATCCGCAAGAATCCACGCACTATGTCTCTGACATTCAATAATCGTCGGGCTCTGGTGACCGGCGCTGGGCGCGGGATTGGCCGGGCGATTGCCCTGGAGCTTTCCAAACAGGGAGTGGCTGTGGCGTGCCTATCCAAGAATGAAGCATCGTGCGGGGCCATTGCCGGGGAAATCACCCAGAGCGGAGGCAAGGCAGCCGCGTTTCCCTGCGACGTCTCAAATCCGATCGCCATCAAGGAGGTCTGTGATAAGATTTTGAAGGAGTTTGGCCCAATTGATATCCTGGTCAACAACGCAGGCATTACCGCGGACGGAATGCTCTTTCGCATGAGTGACGAGGCATGGAACAGCGTGATTGGCACCAACTTGAATTCCGTTTTCCATTTCTCCAGGAATCTGGCCTTTGGGATGACCAAGAACCGCTGGGGCCGCATTATTAACATTGCTTCCGTGATAGGGCTCATAGGCAATGCCGGGCAGGCCAATTATGCCGCGGCCAAGGCGGGTGTGATGGGACTGACCAAATCGATTGCGAAGGAGGTTGGCAGCCGCAGGATTACCGCCAATGCTGTTTGCCCGGGCTTTATTCAGACCGATATGACCGACAAGCTTACGGCCGAACAGAAGGCGGGCATCATGAATTGGATCCCTCTCAAACGGATGGGCGCGCCGGAGGAAGTCGCGCATCTGGTGATGTTCCTTGCCAGCGAAGAGGCCGGCTATATTACAGGACAGAGCCTATGTATTGACGGCGGCATGGTGACGGGGTAGTCGGTAGGCTGCACTCCCGAAGATGGCTTGACAAATGCTGCCGTGTATAGTAGAGTAAAGTCTTTGCCGCAGGGTGGAGCAGCCTGGTAGCTCGTCAGGCTCATAACCTGAAGGTCGCTGGTTCAAATCCAGCCCCTGCACCTTTTTAATAGTCAACGACTTATGTAAGATTTAAGACTTCAGAAGTTAAGAGATTTCTAGCTTGGGGACACGCCAGGGACACGGTGAAAAAGACGTTTCATGAATTTTCAGCCACCTAGGGACACTCTTTCCAAGCCAATTTACAGTCCCTTCCTAAAAAGAATGCAGCGAGGATTTCTCCCCATTTTTCTCATCTAACTCTTTAAGCTTTTTTATAATTTTCTCTTCGTGGTCTATAATCTTGCCTTCATTATCGACCACCTTCCTAAGATTCTCACTCAAGTGCCCCATATTCATACTCATCTGCCCTTGAAGCCCAATGATTTCATGAATCGTGTTTTCTAAGCTTAAAAAGAAAATCATAACGACACAGAAGGCAATTTCGACAACCTCCTTGCGTGTCATGGGAATTTTTCTTCTCTTAAACTTGATGATATAAACAACGATTGAAGCAAAATAAAATCCATTTGCAAAGAGATAGCTTTCATAAACCAAAAGGATTAATCCTATTGCCGCCAATACCCCAGCTGTAATTCCCAATGCTTTATTGATTGCTGCATCCTTTTTGTCCTCTCTCAAAGCTCTTTCTTTAATCTTCTTTGGCAAATATGGGAGAATTGTAATACAAGTGTACAACATAGCCCCAACAAGGGTTACTATGGAGGTGATAGCCTCTGTGTGAACTGTATCCATCCTTAGATAGTCAGTCTAAGGGGTAATTCGGTTAAGTGCAAGGAATAGGAATGCCGTGCCTCCCATGGTGTTATCTCACTCTTGGAACAGGCAGCGGTTTTAGGTGGAAGTTTTGCCTCTGCTGATTGTAAGTCCGTAGCGCAATGATCATATACCTTTTGTAAGGAGTCTTGATGAATTTCCCATTGGCATCCTTCGATAAAAAGGAATCTCGATAGATCACCCGCAATCTTTCATACATCGCAAAGCTTTCACAGAGGATCTCCAAGAGTGACCCGTGGAGTTTATACAGAATACATCTTTGCTCGACCTCCGGCAGGATCTCGTCCCAATGCGCCGAGGCCTCTGCCGAAAGCCCGGACGGTTTGGTTGGGGTCTCACTTTTGAGTTTTGCAGGGACAATCATACGCCCCATTTTATCAAAATCTGCTAAAAATACTGGCAAAATTGACAAAAGACACCTCTGAGGGCAGTTTTTCGACTTGTGGCTACGGTGGCTCCCGCGAACCCGTATAAAACAAGGAACTTGGCATGCCTGTAAAAAATTATCAAAACTCGTTAGTTTTTGTGTGTGGGAGCAGAAGCCGGTTTTCTGAGGGTTTTGCTTAAGGATTTGACCCCCTTACCCCCGGTAGCGTTATACGCTTACGCCGAGGGCGACCTGAGCCGTAAGGGTTTGACGAATGTAGCCTAAGTTTGGCTGACATGGGCCGGATGTTGCTGCGGGGCAGACGTAGATAGGGTACTTAGACGAAACTGGCAATGTCAGGGCTCCTGGGCAGCTTCTCGGCAGGGTCTACGCGCCCATACCTTTGCAAGCTTTCAAAGACATAATTCTTAAGCGAAGAAGCACCTGCTTTTGATTTTAAGCCGCTAATTTATCAAAAAACAGCTTAAAAACATACTTTAAGGTTGTTATACTTGACTTAAATCTGTCTTTTTGGTTGAAAAGACATGTTATGGCATCTAATTCCGACATTCTCTCAGTTTTACGGCAATATAATCCATGGTGGCGTGATGGCCGAACCCAAGACCTTCCTGACTGGAGGCGGGCGGCATTTCACGAGGTCTACTCATGGGTGTCTGCCCCGCCCGCTCATAGGGCCATCCTCCTGACAGGTGCACGGCAGGTCGGCAAGACGACCTTGCTCCTGCAGACTATTCAAGAGCTATTGCATCAGGGCGTTGCCCCGGCCAAAATTTTCTACGCTACCCTTGACCATCCTCTGCTCAGGACAGTCGGCTTAGATGCCCTCTTGCAACTATGGCGAGAGGTCGAACCCTCCGAGGGAGGCATTGAGTATGTCTTCCTTGACGAAATTCAATATGCGCCGGATTGGCAGGTTTGGTTGAAACATCAGGCCGATTTCCAAAAGAACCGCAGAATTGCTGTTACCGGGTCGGCCACGCCGCTGGCCACCGAAGCACAGGAATCAGGAGTTGGCCGCTGGCACACCATCCGTCTCTCGACGCTCTCTTTTTACGAGTATCTCCAATTTAAGAAAGTAGCGATCCCAACGACCATTCAGCCGCTGCAAAGTTTGTCAGAGCTTTTTGACTGGCATCCTCAGCAATTTGTTGCGGTCGGTTCGGATGCCCGTCCGCTCACAGGGCACTTTCACGAATATCTCCTACGCGGCGGCTACCCGCAAACCGCCTTGATTGAAAGCGTCCCTCAAGCCCAGCGGCTTTTGCGAGAGGATATCGTGGACAAAGTGCTCAAGCGCGACATGACGATGTTGTTTGGCGTGCGACGCGTCCTTGAATTGGAGCAGACCTTCCTTTATCTGTGCATACACGATGGCGGTATTTTGAATATGCCTGATCTCTGTAAAAATCTTGAGGTTAAAAAGGCATCCGCCAGCAACTTTATCATGCTGCTTGAATCCGCACACCTGATCCACCGCTTACAGCCTTTCGGTTATGGCAAAGAGGTGCTGCGTGGTCGCTTCAAAATCTATCTTTCTGATGCTGCTATTGCCCCAAGCGTTCTTCTAAAGGGCAAAGCCCTGCTGGAGGATGCAACCGCCCTAGGGGCCGCCGCAGAGACGGCTTTCTTTAATCACTTGTTCTCTCTTTATTCCACGCAAAACGTTGGATTCTCATACTGGCACGGGAAAAAAGACGAGGAAGTGGATGTCATCGCAACCATCGGAACGCGGCTTGTGCCTTTTGAGGTCAAATATCGTTCTCAGGCAACCGCTCGTAATGATCTTAAGGGAATTAGAGAATTCTGCACAGAACGCAAAGTTGATCGCGGGTATGTGATTACTAAAGATCTATCCGACTTTGGCCCAATGCCAGTCTCTGATGGAGACTCCAAGACGACACTCCTAAAGATTCCGGCACCGCTTGCGTGTTACTGGCTTGGTAGACTTGAAGGAGAAAAGGTCGGCGACAGGCAACAAATTTAAATCTTTGGGTTCATACATTCTCCTGCGCTTGATTCTTGCTGCCTAGCGCACCTCGGCGCTAATATGAGGCAACCTCCATCCACGCTTATATGTCTACCTGCATCACAGTCAATAACCTCACCAAACGCTTTGAGTTTTCTGTCAAAGACCCGAAGGCTGGATGGTTCAAGAATCTCTTTGCGCCGACAAAGAAACAGGTGCTTGCCGTCGACAACATTTCGTTCTCGGTAAATTGCGGAGAACGCGTGGCGTTCATAGGCCCTAATGGCGCAGGAAAATCGACAACCATAAAAATGCTCACAGGCATTCTCTTTCCAACCACCGGCTCAATGAGCGTCCTTGGCCTTGATCCCAGTAAAGATCGCAAGAAGCTGGCATATAAGATCGGCACGGTCTTCGGCCAACGTTCACAGTTGCTGCCGAACCTGCCTCTCACTGATTCTTTGGAGTTCTTCGGCGTAATGTATGACATGACCGATGACGCCATAGCAGAGCGCATTGCAGAGTTAATCAATATTTTTGATCTCAAGAGTTTCATCGACCAGCCCGTGCGCAAGCTCTCACTTGGCCAACGGATGCGCGGAGAGCTTGCGGCCTCGCTGATGCACAAGCCGGAGATTGTGTTCCTCGACGAACCAACCATCGGACTTGATGTAGTAGCCAAGAAATCTCTGCGTGATTTGCTTCTGAAAATCAACAAAACGCAAGGCACGACTATTTTTCTGACCTCGCACGATGTGGGCGATATTGAAGCATTGTGCGATAGAACAATGGTCATCAATCACGGCGTGGTCGTGAAGGACATGCCAACTGATGAGTTGGCCAAAACCTTTGTCTCGGAAAAATACATCGACATTGTCGGGAAAAATGAGTTCAAGATGCTTCCTGAATTGCCTGATGGCGTTTCATATGTAACAAAAACACCAGAGAAGGTAACTGTCGGCGTGGATTTGAAAAAGCTGGGTGTGCAATCTGCTTTGAGAGCTTTACTGGAGCGTTTTGATGTTGAGGACATCAACGTCTACAACGCGGAGTTAGAAACCATCATCCGGCACATCTACGAAAGGGGGCGGGTATGAGAGAGCTACGGCTTGGCTGCAAGATTGTCTCTACACTTCTGAAGAATAGCCTCCAATACCCAGGAAGGCTACTGCTGGACATTGTTGCAATGCTTTCGTGGTGCGGCGTATGCCTTCTTCTATATCGCTATGTTTTCACACTCAACGGCGGAACGATAAAAGGAACCACCTTCGATGTAGTGGCATGGAGTATGTTTTTGTATTTCGCCTTTTCGACGTTGAGATTACGATCGCTGACAAAAACCATCACGCAAGATGTCATTTCAGGCAATGTCGAGATGCTCTTTAATAAACCCGTCTCGTATTTGGTCTATAGATTCTGGTGGCAGATTGGCGAAGGGATGTTATCCTTTTTGGTTATCGCACCCATCAGCGTGCTCGTCATGGTTGCTCTTTTGGGAGTGCCGACGACAATGGCAAACTGGTTTTTCTTGGCAACGCTTCCGATTGCCATGCTTGGTTCTGCGCTGCTATCTCTCATGTTTTATGGTATCTTTGGGGTCATCGCATTTTGGATGACCGACCCTGCCCCAATACAATGGATTGCAGACAAGTTTGTAATGGTACTGGCAGGTAGTTATCTGCCTGTGGCCTTTTTCCCGAAGATAATGTATGTACTGGCAAGGTTTAGTCCTTTCGGCGGCACATTGATTCTTTCGCAGATGCCCTATACCACATGGAAAACCGATGCGTGGATGCTTTTGAGCGTTCAGTATCTTTGGATTTTAATCCTGGGAACCGTGTTAGTGGTTATGTTTAGAATCGCAAAACAAAGAGTCTCAATCAACGGAGGATAAACCATGCGTAACGAACTATCATTCGCTTTATACTCAATCAAAAAGAACTTCCAAAACTCTGCGGAATTAAGAACGAGCTTTTTGATGAACATCGTCGGCATGGCCCTGAACAATGTCGCCTTTATTGTCATCTGGGCATGCTTCGTGAAAGCTGTTGGGATTGTGAACGGCTGGACGGTAGCTGACATTTATGGACTGATGGGCTTTTCCGCGCTCAGTTTCGGAGTCTTCCATACCTTACTTGGAGGCATACATCTGATACCCGATGCGGTGGCCAAAGGAAGCTTTGATAGATTTATGCTTTCCCCAAAAAACCTAATTGTGCGCATAGCGACCTCTGCCATGAGTGTTTCTGCCATCGGCGACTTTGTTTTTGGAGTAATCTGCTTATGGCTGTATTTGGCGATGATTCATGGAGGTCTCCTACAGTTGGTTTTTGTGATTTCTGGTGCCATCATCGCAACGGTCGTAATGTCCACCTTCTGGTTGTTTATCTCCTCGCTCAGCTTCCTTTTTTCAGACCCCAAAGTGGTGGTCGATGGAATCGAATCCTTCTTTATGGCTCCAACGCTGTTTCACGGCGGAGCGTTTCAGGGATGGTTGAGAGTCTTTTTTACCTTCATCATTCCTTCATTACTCGTCGGAGCACTTCCCGTGGAAGCCGTAAAGAGCGTCTCTTTGTGGCAACTGGGGCTCCTTTTACTACTTGCACTCTTCTGGTTTCTTATTTCCATTTGGGCCTTTTACAAAGGCGTCAGACGCTATGAAAGCGCAAATCTAACGACATTTGGAAGTTAGCTATATGAAAGAATACTGGATTCCAAATTTGTTAAACGAATACCGCCTAGGCGAGCTAGTTTCGTGCTTTAAAATCAAAAGGATGGAACAACTGCAGAACTGTTTTATCCTCGAAACGTCAAAGGGGAAATTCTTCGTTAAGCAATATAAGCCATCACGCTTCGGAACCAAGAAGGGGAACGTGAATCTAATCCTTTTCCTTCAAAAGAAAAAATATCCCGTAGTCGAGCTTTTGCAAACAGCCAAAGGTAAGCCCTATGTCCTTTATAACAAAACCGCCTTTACGGTCTGGGAGTTTTTCAAGGAACGCCGAAAGGATCGGCTTACGCTTAAAGAAGGATTTGAATTTGGCAAAGCCTTAGGTCGGCTACACCGCTTGACCCGTTATTACAAGCTGGGCGAAGGCAGAACCTATCAAAACTTGCTTCCAATCTTTAAAGAAAGCCTCAGCTTTATCAAAACGGCTCCGGCGAGTGCTGTATCTGCTGCAGAATATCTAAAAAGAAAGTTGAAGGATTTAAAGGTATCACATGGCCAGCCTAAGGCAGTCTGCCACGATGAATACAGCACCGAACATGTGCGTTTTAAGAACGGGAAACTAGTCAAAGTCCTAGATTGGGATGGAGCAAGCCGTGATTATATGTTCTATGATCTAGCTTTTGCCCTCTCGCCTTCGGCCAGCAAAGGTCGAATAAATTTTAAATTATTAAAAAGCATATTGAGAGGCTACGAAAGCGAACGTAAGCTGACCTCGTGGGAAAAGGGCCATATATTTGAGTGTCTGCTTTTTGGAGCCTTCAAATGGTTCTGTTGGGCCAATGACAGGGAAGAACAAGAGATTTCCGGTTGGAACATACAAACAATCAGAGGTGTAGAAACCATAATGAAAAACGAAAGCAGGTTTTACGAAAGACTAAATTCTTAGGGGCTATGGATTCTCTCTTGTTTTGATGTTAATTTGTGGCATAGTACTTGAATCGCTAAAGGCTTGCCTTTTTGAGACATCGACGCCCAGTAGCATCCGGTAGGAACGGGCAACTGAGTTTATAAGTTACGTTGGAGTTG
>CAZIPW010000028.1:0-24504 GCA_964541675.1 uncultured Verrucomicrobiota bacterium | reverse complement strand
CTTTTATTCATCTAGGTGTCTATTATACACCCATTACCTAGGTCAGCCCCAAAAGTTAATATTTTTAATAACCTAGAACGGTGATCTTGTTAAGATATGCTTCTTTGAGGATCTCCTCTTTCTGAACCATGATAACGCCTTCTGCCTTAAGCACAACGGTACCGATATGGGCGGCAATGATGGATTCCAGCGTTTTGGGCCCCAAAATAGGGACGTCAAACCGCCAGTCCTGATTCTTCTTAACCGTTTTTACAAAAATCTTGTTACCTTCACGGTACTGTCCGGCCCGAGCTATCATGGCATCGGTTCCTTCAAAGGCTTCGACGGCTAAAACGGTGCCCTTTCGGGTGACTATCGATTGCCCGATGTCTTGATCTGCAACAGCTTCTGCAATTCTTATAGCGTGGGATACATCCCCCTCCTTTAAAGGTTCCTTTCCCTTGGACATAGTGTCTTTCCCTGCCATGAGTCCGTCCATGAATATCCTGGCGTCGAGCACCTCTATATTGTCCTTTTGGATTTCGTCTGCAATGGCCTTCAGTATGGCCTCGGCGCTCTTCTCTTTAAGGCTGGCCCATATGGACATGGCGCGCAGGTCGGGAAATACTCCCTTTAATACGTGTCCGGGGCTGACGCGTCCTGCCATGACAGCTCCGCTGGCCCCAAGTTTTTTGAGTGCGTTTAAAAGCCCCCCCATATCGCCTATGGCTACGCGCGCAACATCTTTGGGGGCAAAAAGAGCTTCCAGTTCCGGAGATGTCTCGCCCTTGAAGGATACAAGTTTGACGGGGATTCCACTTTTGATGGCGGCGCTGGCCATCAGCCACGGGTAGGAGTCTTTCCCGCCCTGACCCGCCATGATGGCGATTGACTGGGAATCTTTCCAGGAGTGCGGGAGATACTTTGAGAACATGGGGGAACTATATCAAATACGACCTGTGGAGTAAAGAATGGTACGTGGTGGGCGATACCCCCCTCTCCCAAAACCTGATATAATGCCCCAAGTATACTTTCGCTTTCTTCCAACCAAAGGAATCAGCAGCGGGTTTTCACATATGTCTTATATGTTCAATAAGTACAATAGTTTTTCTCAGGGGGCTTTCATGGCCCAATATAATACAGGCGACAATACCCAATCATCACTGATAAACAGTGAGATAAAAGTGATTAAGGAGCGTTATAGACCTATTAACGGGCGTGGCGTATTTTTCTCGTTCCGCTGGTGTGACAGAATCAATACAGCCGATGGATTCAAACCCGTGGTGAGGAGCCCAAAATCACTGTGGAGCAGTGATTTTGCAGTGATTTCTCCTCTCGAAAATCTTTGCCACAAAATCAAAGCAGCGCCATAATACATTCATGTCCGATTTTGTCCATCTGCACGTCCATAGCGATTACTCGCTTCTGGACGGTTGTGCCAAGATTGGAAGGCTCTTGCAGTACACCTCCAGCCTGGGTATGAAATCGATAGCGCTCACCGATCATGGAAATATGTTTGGCGCGATCGAGTTTTACGAGAAGGCCAAGGCGATGAATATGAAGTCGATCATCGGCTGCGAATGCTACCTGGTGGTGGATCACAAGAACACGGAACATCTCCAGCGTACGAGAGCCGACGATGACGATTATGGGAAGAGAGGGGGAGGCTCATTGCAGGGGAGAATCTTTCACATGGGCCTCCTGGCCATGGACAATACGGGGTATCACAATCTCATCAAATTGGTCTCGGACGCCCACTTAAGGGGGTTTTATTACAAACCCAGAATGGATCTGGAAACACTGGCGCGTTATTCCGCCGGACTGATCGGGTTTAGCGGATGTATGAACGGAGTGATTCCCCAGCACCTGCTTCATGGGGAGATTGATAAGGCGAAATACTATCTGGAGAAATTTCTGGAGATCTTCGGCAAGGAGAGGTTTATCATAGAACTGCAGGACCACGGGCTTGAGGAACAAAAGAGGCTCAACCCGATGTTGCTGAAGCTGGCCAAGGACTACGGGTTGATGGCCGTATGCACTAACGACAGTCATTATGTGGAGGACACGGATGCGATTCCCCACGATATCATGCTGTGTATCCAGACAGGCGCCAAGCTGGCCGACCCTGACCGGATGCGATTTGGTGTGCAGGAGTTCTTTATCAAGAGCCCCAGGCAGATGGAGGCGATTTTCGGGGAGGAACCGATGCTCCTCAGGAATACCCAGGCGATAGCCGAAAGGTGCAATGTTGCCTTTGATTTCAAGAAGAACAATTACCCGCGGTACCACATGACTCCCGAGGAGAAGTCCAAGTACGCAGAGCACTTCGCACTTCTTCACGCGAGCTGCACTGCGCAGCTGCCGGGAAAGTATGGCGTCGCCTACGATCCCAACTCTTTGGACACAAGAACCCGGGAGGTTTCCGAACGGCTCGACTATGAGCTGGCAATGATCAAAAAAATGGGGTTTGTGGATTATTTCCTTATCGTGCGCGACATCGTGGCGTGGGCGGTGCGCGCGGGGATTCCCATCAGCGCGCGGGGATCTGCGGTTGGCAGCATGGTCAGTTATCTGTGTGATATTGGCAACACGGAGCCGCTCAAGTTCAAATTGTTCTTTGAGCGTTTCCTGAATCCAGAACGTATTTCGCCTCCTGATATAGACCTGGATGTGTGTATGAGGAGGCGCGGCGAGGTGATTGATTATATCCGAAGCCGCTATGGAAACGACAATGTGGCGCACATTGTGACTTATGGCACCTTTGGCGCCAAGATGGTGATACGGGATATCTGCCGCGTGAAGGACGTGCCCTTCTCAGAAGCCGACAGGATAGCCAAGATGGTTCCAGAAGGAATCAATCCGAAGACGCAGCACGCGTGGAAGCTGGAGGATGTGGCTGAGAACCCGGAGTTTAGTGCCGAGCTCAAAGCCAACCCGCTTGCCCAGGAGATCTATAAGAATGGCACGATCATCGAAGGAATGACGCGTTCCACCGGCAAGCACGCCGCCGGTATTCTCATTACGGAGAAGCCCCTGGTCGAGTACCTGCCCCTGACCCTGCAGGAAGAAGACATTACCACGCAGTATGATATGCGTATGGTGGAGAAACTGGGGCTCTTGAAAATGGATCTTTTGGGGCTAAAGACGCTTACTGTAATTTCAGACGCCGTAAAACTTGTCAGAGAATACGCGGCCCCCGATTTTGATTTGGCCAGAGCGATAGGAAAGATGGACGACCCCAGGGTCTTCGACATTATACGCCAGGGCCGCACCCCGGGCATATTCCAACTGGAATCGAGTGGTATGCAAAACACCCTGAAGCTGGTGGGGGTGACGGACATCAACGATGTCAGCGCCATCATCGCCCTTTATCGCCCAGGGCCCATGCAGTTTATCCCCAACTACGCCGAGGGCAAAAAAGACCCCAGCAAGGTTGTCTATCCACATCCGCTCATGGGGGATGTGCTCAAGGAGACTTATGGAATCATGATTTACCAGGAGCAGGTGATGGAGGCGGCCAAGATTCTGGCCGGATACTCGCTGGGAGGCGCGGATATTCTCCGCCGTGCCATGGGAAAGAAGAAGATAGAGGAGATGGAAAAACAGAAGAATATCTTTGTGGAGGGTTGTGCCAAAACCAATGACATTCCCAAAGAAAAGGCGCTGGAGCTCTTCGCGTTGATCGAGAAATTCGCCGGATATGGTTTTAATAAGTCGCACTCGGCGGCCTATGCGATTGTTGCCTATCAGACTGCCTATCTAAAAGCGTATTACCCCACGGAGTTCATGGCGGCAGTACTGGGTTGCGAGCTGGGAAACGCCGACAATGTGGCCAAGTTTATTGGAGAGTGCGCCGCGATGGGACTAAGGGTTTTGGGTCCCGATATCAATAAATCGGGGTTGAACTTTACCCCGGTTGGAAAAGAAATTCTCTTTGGTTTGGGTGCCATAAAGGGCGTTGGCGAAGGCGGTGCGGCTAAGATCATAGAGGAAAGAAGAACAAAAGGACCTTTCAAGAGTTTCGCGGACTTTATGAGCCGACTTGGAAACAAAGCGGTCAACCGCAGAGTGGTCGAAAACATTGTTAAAAGCGGTGTATTCGATGGCTTGGGGGAGGAGCGGGCCTATCTGATCGAGAATCTGGAGGAATTGATGAAGGCGGGAGAGAAGAAAGACGCCAATCAGGGGATGCTGTTCAGCCTTGAGGAGGAGCTTCCCAGGGGAAAGGCCGTGGATCCCCTGCCCTTCCAGATGCGGTTGCAATATGAGAAGGAGTTGCTTGGCTTCTATTTGAGTGGGCATCCGCTTGATGAATATCCGGGGCTTGCGAGCGCAATAAATACAGCGGACGATCTCAAAACAGTTGAGGATAAAAAGAATTTCAGATTCTGCGGAGTGATCAGTGATGTCACCAAAAAGTTTTCCAAGCGGGATAATCAACCCTGGGCGCTCTTTAAGCTCTCCACTCAGACAAACGCCTATGAGATGTCGTTATTTTCATCGTCCTATGCGGCTTTCGGGGGAATGCTTGCGGATGGTGCGGTCGTTGTGGCGACGGGCATGGTCCGCGATCAGAATGGAGAAAAACGGTTTAGTGTTGATAGCCTGAAGGTTCTCAGGGATAACCTGCCCTCCCTTATCAAGAAGGTTGTTTTTACCATAAAAGGCGGTGCCTCCTGCCTGGAATGGCTGAAGGATCTCAAAAAGGAACTATTGGCATTCTCGGGGGATACGGAAGTAGAGTTGATCGTGGCTGGAGAGAAAGCTTTGGTGGTGGCGCAGTTGCCCAAGTCCCTTAAATGGCGTTTTGATCCGCAAAAATTTCATCAGATAGCGCAGTCCCCCTGCGTGGTGGACATCAAAGCCAAGTCGGTGGAATTTGTCCCCCCGCAGAAGAAACCTTGGGAGAAGAATATGAAGGGCAATGGAGGGAGCCAATAGAAAATCAATATCTGGAAAGACTGGGAAAATCCGGTTAGAGATTGGCGACGTGCCTACTTTACCGCCTCATTGTATTTGGCGATAACTTCTTCGGGATCTCCAGACATATGTACGACTCCCCCTTCTATCCAAATGACGCGGGTGGCCACGTGAAGAATCTGTCCTCCGTCGTGAGAGATGAGCACCACGGTTTTTTCCCCTTTGAACTTTTCCCGAAGAGTCTTTTCCGACTTGGCCTGGAAACTGGCATCACCCACTCCCAGGATTTCGTCCAAGAGCAGTACATCTGGATCGCTCTCCATAGCCACAGCAAATCCCAGGCGCGTTAACATTCCGGAGGAATAGGTATTGACGGGATACTCGAAGAAGTCCCCCAGCTCGGAATACTCTTTGATGGCATCCACCCGTTTTAGCATGGTTTTACGGCTCTTACCCAGAAGCATACCATTCAGGACGGCATTTTCGCGTCCGGTCAGGCTGCCCTCAAAGCCGACGCCAAGCGATAAGAGTCCCACATGAACGGCCCTATGCCAGGTGATGCGGCCCCTGGAGGGAGAGAAAATCCCGGCCAGGAGTTTCATAAGGGTGCTCTTGCCAGTGCCGTTGCGTCCGATGATCCCCAGTTTCTCGCCCTCAAAAAGATCGAAGGAAAGCGACTTGAGGGCCCAGATCTCGCGACTGCTCTTCAGAATCTGTTTGCGAAGCCTGTAGCAAAGCCCAACCTCGTGGGCCGTCATAAGTTTTTTCACGCGACCACCTCCTTCATGAGTCTTTTGTCAATATGTTTGCAGAGAGCAAACCCTGCCACCATCAGGCTCAGAGCCCAAAGCCCGGCGTAGGCCAGCGAAGGCAGATCCGGTGGCTGCTGGTAAAGGAGGATGTCACGATAGCCTTGCATGAGAACCGCCATTGGATTCATCCAGAACACACCTTGCAGTTCCACGGGAACCCGATCGGAGGCAAAGAATACACCGGACAAGTAAAATAAAAGACGGAGAACGGCCTGCGTGATTTTGATGGTGTCCTCGGAATAGCTGGTGGCTACAGCCAAAAGCCAGGATAAGCCTATAATGATTCCCAGTTGTACCAGCATAATCACCGGCAACATGAGCCAGTATATGCATATGCCCTTCCACCAGATCGCGTTGGCAACCAATATGACGGCCAATACGCACAGAAATTTCCAGGTGGCCGCGCCCACGTTCACCACGGGGAAGAGGTATTTGGGCAGTGGCATCTGGGAGAGAATATGCAATTTGAATTTTATGCCCAGCATCCCCTCGTTGAGGGCTGTCTCGAACCATTGCCAGGTGATCATGCCTGTGATCAAGAACCACAGATACTCTGGGGAGCGCGTTCCCAAGAGAAACCCAAAGACGAGAAAAAAGATGCCGGTCATCAGCATCGGTTCCAGCGCGAACCACAGATATCCGAGATAATATTGCCTGGCCTCACTTTTCAGCTGGGCCCATATTCTGTATATGACTATGTCTTTGTATCTCCCGACTTTAGAGAGCATCCTGAGAGCTTAAAGGGTCAGACTGTGGTTCGCCAGCCCAAAAGCTTGTGTTGGACGAATCTAAAATGGTTATGGGCCGGCCGGGACTTGAACCCGGAACCAATTGATTAAGAGTCAATTGCTCTGCCAATTGAGCTACCGACCCGGTAGGAACAGTCATCCTATCTCAAAAGACTTATTGTTTCAAGCCTATTCCACCAACTTGCCGTCTTTCAGCCTTAGCGCCACGTCGCACCTTGCGGCAAGGCCAGAGTTGTGCGTGACAATGATCAGCGTGGACCCCCTATCAATGCAGGCGTGGCTTAGTAGGTCGAAAATGAGGCCAGAGTTGTGTGTATCCAGATTCCCCGTCGGTTCGTCAGCCAGCACGACAGGCGGATTATTGATAAGACAGCGCGCTACGGCTACGCGCTGTTGTTCGCCGCCGGAGAGTTGCCAGGCGAGACGATCCGCCTTTTGTGCGAGACCTATCTCTTTGAGAAGAGTCTGCGCCCTGAGGGTGGCTGCTTCTTCAGGGAGCCCCAACTTGAGCGCTGGCAGGATAATATTCTCTGTGACGGTGAGTTCAGGCAGCAGGAAGTGGAATTGGAAGACGAACCCGAGATTTTGGTTTCTGAGTTTGGTTTTTGTCTCAGCCGAGATTTTCCCAGTGGCTATCCCATGCAGGATAATCTCTCCGCTTGTGGGTGTGTCCAGAAGCCCAAGCAGGTAAAGCAGAGTGCTCTTGCCGCAGCCGGACGGTCCGGTGACGGCGTAGCACTTCCTTGCCTCGAAGGAGGCGCTGAATTCAACAAGAGCGGGAACTTCGCCGGAAGGAAGCAGGAGCGTTTTGGAGAGTTTTATGGCTTGGAGATTTATCACAGGGAGCCTCCCCTCAGAACATCGGCGGGCTGGAGCTTGGCTGCCCTCAGGGCAGGGGCGATGGTTGCCACAAAAACAGCAATGAGCGCAAGTACAACGGCCAGCACATAGTGCGAGGTATTCCAGCTGACCACAAAGTGATCAGTGGAGAAGATTCCACGAATCTTGATGGGGAGCTTCTCCACCATAAAAGTTCCCAGGGCCCCCAGTGCGACGCCCAGAACGCAGCCCACGCTGCCCAGAAAGACCCCCTGCCACAGGAAGATCGAGCGTATATCGGCGGTGGAGTAACCCATAGCCATCAGAATCGCGATCTGGCGGGTCTTTTCCAGTACCATCATGGTCAGCGTATTGAAAATACCCATGGCCGCTATCACCAGAATACTGCAGACAGTAATGGCCGATGAGACGCGCAGGGCCGCGAAGACATCCAGCCAGACTTTCTCACGCTCCTGCCAGCATACGGCGTGGTAGTGAAAGCTATCCTCTATGGACTTGGCCAGGGCAGGGGCGTCTGCCGGATTATCCATGCCAATTTGAAGAATGCTGTTGCCAAAAGGTTTTTTAAGGAGGGTGCGCACCTGGTTGATCGGCAGGTAGACACGCTCCAGATCAATGTCGCCCGATCCAGTCTGGAAGATGGCGACGATTTGTGCCTGGGTATTCTGGTCCCCCACGTGTAGCATTACCTTCTGCCCGACCTTTAGGTCCATTCGGTGGGCCAGCCTTTCGCCCACAAGGATGGGCAGACTGTTGGTCTCAAAGGAGGAGAGGTCTCCGCTTACAATCTGGCCAGCCAGGGAGCTGACCCGTAGATGATCGTACAGCCGGATGCCATTCATCCTTACATGATAAGTTTTACCCCCCAAGGTGAGATCTGCGCCTCCTTCGACTATCTCGGAAATGCCGCTGATTCCGGAGACGGGGCGCAGCTGTTTCATTAGGGCATTCGGATAGTCAACCCCCTCAATATAGGTGCGTTCGGTGGGCCGCCAGGAACCGTGGCGCTCATTGTTGGAAGCAACCTCCTCGACGTAATCGCGGCTGTTCTGATATTTGTCTGAAATCCGGATGGCCCCATTGGTACCCAGGATTGTTTTGATGAAGAACTCCTCAAAGCCGCGTGTCTGGGCCTGGGTGAGAATGAAGAATGACACCCCCAGCGCTATGCCGATGATTCCCATGGCTGCGGCGCGTGTCTGCGCACGCAGAAACCTCCAGGCAATGAGCAGGGTGGGCTTCATGTTATTCTTGGACCCAATCGGCGTTGATTCTCATGCCGTCCTCGATGTCGTGACTGCCTGAGAGCGCGACGCTATCCCAGTCGGAAAGTCCCTTTGTGACTTCCACTGTGGCAAAGCTCTGATACCCCAATTCCACTTTGCGGCGATGAAGACTGCCAAACTGCAGTACATAGACGCTGTCCCCGAAGAGCGCCCGGCGCGGGATAATAATGGCCTGCTTCTTCTCAGCCTTCACAATGGTTGCGTATCCCGTGGATCCCGGCACAATCTGGCTGTTGGGTTTGTCCAGAGTAACGTAGGCGCTTCTTCTGCGGGTGTCGGGGTTACTGAAAGCGGACAACTCGCTGACATGACCACTGAAGGTCTGATTGATGCCGGTAAAGCTTAGTGTGGATCGCTGTCCCACGGCTACTCCAGGGAAGTCCTCCTCGTCCAAGCTGACATCTATTTTGAGTTCATTGGAACGTACCAGTGCCACCGGTGCCTCAGGGGTCAGTATCTGTCCGGCAACGGCATAGATCTCGCACATGACTCCATCCATCGGGCTGCGAAGGGTCATCTTGTCGCGGCGGTCCTGACGGGTCTGGCACTCGTAGGTCGCGTCCGAGAGCTCCCTGTCCAGATCCAGTCTCTCTTTCTGCCAGTCGCGTTCCAGTCTTTCCAAATCACGCTTTTTCTTTTCAAGATCATTTTGCGCGTACTGACCGGACTTGTACAGAGTCTCTGCCACCCCCAAATCGGTTCTGGCATTGGCGATCTCAATCTCCTGATCGGAACCGATGGCAATTCTGTTTTTAAGAGTACTCTGTTTCTCCTGATAGAGCCCGATCTCCCTGTCAAGCTCGGAAGTATCCTGCTGTGCGAACGCCTCGCCAGATTTAAGCGGAAGCGTTCCAGAGGGGCCCAGTTTGCTGATGAAGGAGAGCTTGCCGTCGGCCTGGGTTTTGACAGTCACTTCGCGCGCGGCCGTTACCTTGACCGTTCCCATGACGGAATCCATGGCGGTTCCTTTGATGACATGCGTTACCTCCATATGCGGGGAGAGGAACCCCAGAATGACCCAGAGGACGATCAGGCCGCCCAAGCAGCCGGCCATGCCTTTAGGCGTTCTTATCCATTTCCATATTTCTTTGAATTTTTGCATAAAGCTTCAGAAAGTCGGTCAGGCTTTGCAGGGCGTCGATTTCCATGCTATCATAGTTGCGTTTTGCCGCCTCATAGGTCTCTTGGGAGGTCTGTCCCTGTTTTTTGAGAGCTTCCTGCGCTTCGTATTGCGTGGCGGCTATCTTCCTTCTGGAGATGGCAATATCATACGCGGTGGCCTGTTCCTTGAGAGCCCGCAGATCTTCGGACAAGGCATCCCTGGAATTGCCCAGCTCCTGATGGGCCAGTTCCTGCAAACGTCTTTGGCGTGCGTGCGCGGCAGCGGTACTGGCCTGTGCGCGGAAGCCGTTAAAGAGAGTCCATCTTAGCTGGAGGCCCACGAAGTAGTTTTGCTGGTTGACGGAATGTGCGTTTACCAGGTCAATCTGGTTTTGATAGAAGCCAGAGGTGAAATCCAGGGTGGGAAGGTTCTCGGCCCTCGATTCCACCGCATAGTCGCCTTGTTCTCGGGCCTGGCTTTCATAAGAACGCGTTGCGGGCGTACCCAGCAGACTTTCCGGTAGCCACTCTGCGGGGGTGATGAGGCTGTCTGGGAATCCTGTGAAAGTGAAGTCGAGTTTAAGATTTCCCTGCCAGCCGGAAGCCTTCTTGAGGTTCTTTTCCGTGGCAAGAATGTCCCCCTGCATACGATCCAGATCCAGCTTCTTCTGTGCTTTTTGTAGCCGTTGATCCTCAAGGGAGAGCGCGGAGGCCGTGGAGGTGACGGTAGCCTTTAGGCCTCTCTCAAAAGCTTCGTAGTCTTCCTGGGCTATTACAAAGCGTTTTTCCTTGAGCATCAGGTCGAAATACAGCTCTTCTATCTGGGAAAACTGGGCACGCCTGTCCGAGAGGTTTTGCATCTTGGCCTGCAAAACGGCTTCTTTACCCCTGCGGGAAGCTGCCATGTAGGCTCCGGAATGGTAAATAGGATAGGTCAAGGTGACAGAAGGGGTGGTCTGTTGATCGTAGACAGTACTGTTGTAGCCCTGCTGTTGTTTGAGTGTCTCGTCGCAGTCCACTCCGGCCACCAAGGAGGGCCATCTCCATGAAGAGTCGATAGTGGCACTGGCAGAGGCTTCCTTGTAGCGTAGCGATATCAGTCTGGCGGTGAGACTATTTTCTTCGGCAGACTTGTACAGTTCCTTGATCTCAGGGAAGAAGTGTGTGGTAAGAACCTGTCCGTAGCAGACGGAACAGACGAGAAACAGCAGGATCGCAAAGAAACGCATACAGACATTCTGTGGATGAGTCCCGTGCCTGACAATGTTTTTCCTCTGCAACTATGGGGATGGAACGGAAAATAAAGAGTTTGCTACATCAATTTCTCCAGTGCCTCGGCAATCTCCACCGCCTTGACGGCAGCGAAGCAACGATTCTGGTAGACAAGGTCGCTTTCCCACCAGCGGGGCTTTAGATCTGCCTCGATGATCTTGACTCTCTGCCCAACGGGACTCCAACGTCGTGCCGCCTTGCGTTTGCCCAAGGGCCCCACGATGGCAACGGTCGGCGTCCCAATGGCCGCGGCCAGATGGCAGACTCCGCTGTCGCGCCCGATTACCCCATCCGCGTTCTTTAGAATCGGGTACAGCTCTGGGATGGTGGGGCGATTTATGGCGATGGCTTTGCTCTCCATAGAGAGTCTGCCCAGCCATTGCGAATCGGGCCGTTCATCAAGTCCGAGCCAGACGACAGTATTCCCGGCGTGCTGAAAGTGGACAGTCAGCTCCAAAAGGGTCTCTACGGGCAGGGTCGGTTTTTTGCCGTAGGCGCTGATATGTAAGATGATATAAGGCCCCGGTGGGAGACTGGCGGAGTGTAAAGGCTCCTTGGGGATGACGAGTGGGTATCCCGGTGATTCAATGGGGAAACGAGCAGCCTTCATCAAGATCGCGGCCTCTTCGGCTTCGGGACGTAAACAGAGCTTTCTTTCGTCCGGAAGTGTTTTGCCCCAAGTGAAAATAGTGCCAGAAGCGGAGAGTTGGTTTTCAAGCTCAGTATCTGGATTAAGAAATATGATGTTGGTGTCCTTCTGGCTGCTCAGGGCTGCGTGGAGTGTCTCGCAGGAGAGAGACTCGATTCCGCTGATACCGTCAAAAAGCGGAACATAATCCCCTCTTACGCTCCAGATGAGGCGGTGCGTTTTCCCATAGGCTCTGAGAGTGGGAGCAAGCACGGTAGAACTCAGAATTGCGTCCCCCAACCTATCAGGACGCACCAGAACAAGAAGCGGCTGTCCTACTTTCGGCACAGTCCCTCCAATATCTCAAAAATTCCCTGCATCTGCCTGTCGTGACTGAATCGAAAGCTCAGATTTCGCGCGTTTTCTCCCATAAAGCGCCGCAGGGAAGGAGAGAGGATCAACTGCCGCAGCGCTGTCGAGTAGGCGGCGTCATCGTCCACAGGTATTACAAAGCCCGTAATGCCGCCTATCACGACTTCTCCGCAGCCGGCATAATCTTCGCAGATGCCGGGCAACCCGAAAGCGTGTGCCTCGATGAGGAAGTTGGGCAGGGAATCTTCATGGCTTACGGTGGCGGCCACCTCGGCAGCGCTATGATAGTAGCCGACTGGCAGCTCTTGTGTGATGATCTTGATTCGGTTCGCATCCAGGGCTTTTGCGTAGGCCTTTAGCACCCAGCCGAACATTCCGTAGCCCACCAGCCACAACTGCGCGTCCAGATCGTGGGCGGCGCACATGAAGTCTTCCATGAGGATGTGCTGTCTTTTCCCGGGGAGAAACCGCTGGAGGCACAGGATGACGGTAGTCTTTGGTTTGACTCCGTATTTTTTGCGCAAAAGCACGCGCGCAGCCTCATCCCTGATGGGATTTTCCATAAGGGCATTTCCGACCACCTCAATTCTGCTTTGTAGACCGTAGCCGCGCAGGGCGGCTTCCCACGCGAAACTGTTCACCATGACCAGATCGGCTAGCCGATAGGACTTGGTGCGCTGTTGGGAGAGTCTCTTGCCAGTCCTGACGGTGGCGACTATTTTGGCGGGGACTCTGGCTTTTATGGCTGGAATCATTGTGTTGGCCGCCTGTCCCATGCATAAAATAAGATCCGGCGAGAGCCTCTTGAGAGTAGAGACAAGTCCCGGCATCCACTCTTCTATGCCTGTGTCAAAGGGCTGCAGTGCTATGCGAGGAGCCTTTAGTTCATCCAAAAAGGCACCCCCAGGACGACTGGTCAGCAGCGTCACTTTGTGGCCTCTTCGTGTAGCCTCGTTGGCAATCGAAATGGCCTGTCTTTCGGTGCCTCCTTTTGTCAGTGATGCCTGGAAGACCACCAAATTCATATTCAGCGCTTCAGATAGGCCCTGCGGACGGATTGAATGATCCTGGAAGGTCCCAGCCTAGCCCCAAAGGGCATGATGACCGTCTGGAGAAACCCGCCTGCGCGCATGGAACCGCTTTGCGTCGACCCCAATGCATTCAGCAACGCTTTGACGACCACGTCAGGCTTTGGGGCCTCGTCCATCATGGCCTTCATGTGTTTCATGGTGGCTACCCACGGCTTGCCGGGCTCCTCTTTCCAGTTTTCCGTGAAACCCGTGTTGATGTCCCCGGGCTTGAGATCAATGGTTTGCAGCCTGGGATATTCGTCGATTATAGACTGGGTCATGGCCGAGAGAGCAGCCTTGGCACAGTTGTAAAGGGACATATACGGCAGAGGGAAATCGGCCGCCATCGAGCTGACATTGACGAGAGCTCCCTTCTGTTTGAGAAGGTTTGACAGGGCCGCCACGGCGATTCTGCGCGGGGCCTCCACCATCAGCATCCAGGAGCGCCTTGACTGTTCAGCGGAGATCTCCTCAAAAGAAAGGCACTGTCCCATCCCGGCGGCGTTGATGACCAGATCGAAGTTACTCTTGACAATTTTGCCCTGAAGAATGTGCAGGTCGGTCTCATTGGAGAGGTCGAACTGCCAGTGCGTGGCCCCGTCCGGGATGCCCGAGGAGCGTCGGGCAACAGCAGCAACCTCGATATTTTTGTCCAGAAGCGCCTGGGTGATGGCCTGCCCGATACCGGAGCTGGCCCCAGTCACAAGTGCGGATTTAAATCGAAGTCGCATATAAGCAGGATAATCCTCTATGATAGATGTGTGCAAGATCCTATTGCAGTGAGTTTGGAGGCGCTTCCCCGGGTGGGGGGCGTGGCAACCTACGTGGAGAATGCGGTCTTGGCGGCTAAGAAACTAGGGTTGGGCGTCAAGCTGGCCGCCCCCAGGGGTTCGACGCATGTGGATATCCCGCTTGACTGCGACCACGGCCAGATGCCGTTTAACCTGTGGAGGGCTGGACTAACGATGGAGAAGCTGACCGCGCCTGTAGTTTACCTGGCGGAGGCTGCGGCTATAAGAGCCTCCCTATGGATTTGGGACTGGACAAAAAAACAGAAGATCCGGCTTGTTCTACACGGCTCAGAGATACTGGAGCTGGAGCATTCAATGCGTTTTCACGAACTTTTACGGCGAGCCGAAAAGATTTATACGCTTTCTCGCGTTGTGGCGGAGATGGTCCTGCGGATGGAGCCTTCGGTGAAAGTTACCCTGACGGGAGGAGCCCCCAATCCAAATCTGACCGAGATTACAGGGCTCCACGATCCTCACAGACTTATCACGGTGGGCAGGCTTCATCCCCGGAAGGGGCAGGAGACGGTGATTCACGCGATGAAGGAAGGGGCTTTGCCGGGGTTTTCTTATGAGGTCGCTGGACCTTCGCGCCGTGGCGGCTATGCCGTGAAGATAAGGAAGCTTGTAGCGGCCCAAAAGCTGCCTGTGAATTTTGCGGGGGAAGTACCGGACCGCCAACTAAGTCTTCTATACGCACAGGCGGGGATCTTTGTTTTGCCAGCGGTTGTCAAAGATAACCGTATAGAGGGTTACGGACTTTCGCTTTTGGATGCCGCGGCGATGGGCTTGCCGGCGGTGGCCTATGATAGCGGCGGGATAAGCGAGGTTATTCAACACGGTCGGACCGGACTTTTGGTGCCCCCCGGCGATCGGAATGCGCTTGTGGACGCCATCTTGCAGATATCCGCAAACGACCAACTTTGCGTGGAGATGTCAGAAGCGGCCAGAGAGTGGGCCTCCTCAAAGAGCTGGGAGCAGGTGGCCGATAAGCTGTTCATGAGGTGAGTTTGGAATTTTTGCTTGAGGCGGGGTTCTTTTTGCCCAAGAATGTACAAATTCCGCATATGAGGCCGGTACTCAAACGTTTCGCTGATGACGACGCCACTCGTCTGAGGCACTTTTACAATCCTTACTTTCGTAGCTTTGAGAGGCAGAATAAAACACGGGTATGGATGGATGGCAAAGAGTATGTGATGCTCTCAAGCAACGATTATCTGGGGCTTTGCTGGCATCCCAAGGTGATGGAAGCGGGGGCGCAAGCCATCAAAAAGTGGGGTTCCAGCCCGACTGGCTCCCGTATGGCGAACGGCTCGCGCGGATATCACCGTGAACTGGAAGAAGCCCTGGCCGATTTTCTAAAGAAGGAGAGCTGTCACGTGTTTGCGGCCGGATATCTGGCTTGTATGGCTTCCATCAGTGGTTTTGCCCAGAAGGGCGATCTAATCCTGGCTGACAGAAACCTGCACTCCTCTCTTATTTCTGGCATCAATCTGTCTGGGGCCGAGGTGGTGCGCTTTGGTCACAATAGTGCTGAGGATCTGGCTTCGATCATCGACGCGGAGCCGGAGACGCGAGAGATGTTCCTGGTCGTGGAGGGTGTCTACTCGATGGAAGGCCACGTTGCCCAGCTTCCCGATCTGCTCAAGGTCGTAAATCATGATCGTACAATAACGATCTTGGATGACGCGCATGGTCTGGGAGTCATGGGGCCAAACGGTCGCGGGACTCCCCACCATTTCAAACTCGAGGACAAAATTGACATTATCACCGGGTCGCTCTCAAAGTCCATGGCGAGCGTAGGTGGCTTTGTGGCCGGTTCGGCGACACTCATCGAATATATGCGAACCCACGCCAAGCCGCTCATCTTCAGTGCCGCTATTCCTCCCGCCCAGGCGGCTTGTTCCTTGGCGGCCTTGCAGGTCCTGCAAAAAGAGCCGGAGCATCATCAAAGACTGTGGACCAATACCAAGCGCTACCACGAGTTTCTCAAGGGCTTGAATTTGGATATTTGGGGCAGTGAGACTCCGGCTACTCCAATTGTCATCGGGAATCGCGAGAAGGCGTTCATGTTCTGGAAGAAGCTTCTCGAGAATGGTGTCTTTACGGTGATGAGTGTCTCTCCGGCGGTGCCGATCGGTAAGGATCTGATCCGCTCGGCTGTTTCCGCAGGCCATACCGATGCAGACTTTGAGATCATTGAGAAGGCATTCAAAGAAGCTGTGAAGGTGCTATAGATTCATCCCACCACCAGATTCAGCAGCCTTCCTTTTACAAAGACCACCTTGCGAATGGTTTTTCCTTCCAGGTGCGGTTTGACCTTCTCATTTGCCTTGGCGGCTTCAACAGCCTTGGTCTCATCCACATTGGTTGGCAGTTCCAGTTCGGCGCGAAGCTTACCGTTGACCTGCACGACGATTTTGACGGTGGAGGAAACCAGCTTGCTCTCATCAAAAGACGGCCACGGGGCTTCTCCGACGGAACCTTCTCCGCCCAGCTTTTCCCACAGCTCCTCGCCCAAGTGCGGGGCAAAAGGGGCCAGGAGCTGTACATAGGAACTGGCCGTTTGCAGACTGATGGAACTTGCCGCCTGGAGCTGGTTGAGCAGAATCATCAGCGCCGAAATGGCGGTATTAAAGCGCAGGTTCTCGATGTCGGCCGAGACCTTTTTGATGGTCGCATGCAGGAGCTTTTCCGTCTCAGCGTTGGTTTCGGGCCCCTCCTTGATTTTGGCGGAGATTTTGCCGTCCTCTCCGATGATTTCGCGGAAGGACCTGCGTAGGAAACGGTGTACGCCTTCGATGCCCTTCGAGCTCCACGGTTTCATGTCCTCAAGGGGCCCCATGAACATCAGGTACAACCGCAGTGTGTCCGCGCCGTATTCTTTGATGACGGTATCTGGTAAGACGACAAAGTCCGGACGGCTCTTGGCCATCTTTTGATTATCTTCTCCCAGAACAATTCCCTGATGTACAACCCTGGGGAATGGTTCTCGGTGCGTTAAAACCCCTATATCAAACAGAAAATGATGCCAGAATCTGGCGTAGAGCAGATGCAACACAGCATGTTCGGCCCCGTTGATATACAACTGTGGCATACCCCAATACTTCTCTTTTTCAGGAGCGATAAGCTGGCTGCTATTATGTGGATCTATGTAGCGCAGGTAGTACCAGCAGGATCCTGCCCATTGAGGCATGGTGTTTGTTTCACGGCGCGCGGGTACGCAATTTTGACATTGCGGATTATCGTGCGTTTCTCCTGTTGTAATATTTAAATAGACGTTCACCCAGGTCGTGGCATGGGCCAATGGGCTTTCGCCTGTGTCCGATGGTTTATAGTTGTCTACTTCCGGTAGCTTTAGTGGCAGGTTATCGAAAGGTAACCCAACGGCATACTGGATCTTGCCGTTTTCTGAATAAGAGACATTAGCAGCAGGCAGGACTAACTTAGTCTTTGCCCTATCGATTTTACGGTAATCCGCATCGCTAATCCATAGAATCGGAAATGGTTCCCCCCAGTAACGCTGGCGGCTGAAGAGCCAGTCGCGCAGCTTATAATTTACGGTGGGCTTTCCCCGCTGAATTTTGGCGAGATCTTCCACGATCTTCTTCTTAAAGACTTCCGAGTCCATGCCGTCGTATTTGCTAGAATTGATCATCTTGCCTGTCCCAGTATATGGTAGTGGTTCTTTGTTTGGGCCTTCTATGACAGGGACAATCTCAATGCCGTGCTTTTGGGCAAAGTCGTAATCGCGTTCGTCATGAGCAGGGACGGCAATGATGGCCCCTGTGCCGTATGAGCCCAACGCATAGTCGCCTACCCATATCTGAGCCTTTCGCCCGCTTGCGGGATTAATGGCATAACTACCAGTAAATACTCCGGTCTTATCTTTGTTGAGTTCAGTGCGATCCAGGTCGCTTTTGGATGCCGCGGCCTTTACATAGGCTTCCACTTTAGCCTTATTTGCCGACGTCGTCAGTTTATCAACGAGCGGGTGTTCGGGCGCTATCACCATGAAGGTAACGCCAAAGAGAGTATCCGGACGTGTGGTATAAACGATCAGCTTATCGTCGGGAAATCCTTCTATGTCAAAAGAGATTTCCGCACCCTCGCTGCGACCGATCCATGCTTCCTGCATTCTCCGCGTGCTCTCGGCCCAGTTGACATCCTTTAATCCGGCAAGGAGGCTGTCTGCATATGCGGTTATTTTTAATACCCATTGCAGCAAAAACTTTCTCTCGACCGGGAAACCACCGACCTCGCTCTTTCCGTCGATGATTTCTTCGTTGGCTAGAACTGTTTTGAGCTCGGGGCACCACCATACGGGCCTGCGATCAACATAGGCCAAACCTTTCTCAAAAAGCTTTAAGAAGATCCATTGTGTCCACTTATAATATTTGGGGTCTGTGGTATTAATCTCTCTGTCCCAATCATAACTAAAACCGAGACTTTTTAGTTGTTTTGTGTAGGTGGCGACATTCTTTTCTACAGCTACGCTCGGGTGCTGGCCTGTCTTTAGAGCAAATTGTTCCGCTGGCAGACCAAAGGCGTCCCAGCCCATGGTGTACATCACATTGCTGCCTTGCGTGCGTTTGAAGCGGACGAAAATGTCGGAGGCGGTGTACCCTTCGCAATGGCCTAGATGCAATCCTGCACCAGACGGGTAAGGAAATGTTTCCAATACATAGCACGAGGGTCTTTTGTCAAAATCCTTTGCAGCGAAAGCTTTGGTCTCAAGCCACTTTTTTTGCCACTTGGGCTCTATGATTCCCGGCTCGTAGGAGGGAGGGTTCTGGTCTGTAGACATGAGACGGGAGTATAGTCTCTTTTGAGACTGAAGACAAGATCTGGCGGTGAGGCCTATGCTTCCTGTGCGACGACGGACTTTCGGCCCGTCTTCTTGGGGGCGGGAGGGGTGGCGAAAACGTCCCGCTCGGGAAATTTGGTCTTGGGGAAAAAGAGATGGCGGGTGGCCTTCAAAAAGGAGTTCATCAAAGGGTTGCGGTGGTAGACACCCACCCATAGGCGTGTCGGTGTGCATCCCAGCTCGGCTTTGACCTCGTAGCAGGTTTGGCCAAGCGACACCCTCGCGCAGCCCAATCTTTCCGCTTCTTCTATGATGGCGTAAAAAGTGTTGAAATACATATCGGAGTCCCGCTTCAGACCGTAATCAAACCCGCTGTAGAGCGCGTGCAAAGTGTCCCCTTCCCTGACAACGAATTCGCAGGAGACAAGTTTCTGAGTCTCCCCCGTCTTTTGATAACCGCATACATAGAAGGAATCCTTCCCGAGATATTCGCCAGCCTTGACAAAAAAGTTTTTGTTCAATTTTTCAAAGACCTGCTCAGCATGCTGCAAGACTTGCAGATAAAGCCCGTAAACCTCATCCTCCTGGCCCTTCATGTTGGGAACAACCTTCCAGGAAAGCCCGTGTTCCGTGCTCACGGACTTGCGTTTTTTGAGCTTGTTGCGGTATCGGGTGCGAATGGAGTTCAAATACCCGCCGCGTTCGCGCGGGGCTACCCCAAGGGTCGCCAAAGGCAGGCTTTCCACATAAAACATACGGTCGTTGACCTTTTGGCTCCAAAACTTCTTCACTGAATCTTCCATCTCTTTCACGATGATGAGGTTGATGCCAAGCGTCCTAGCTTTCCTGGTGATCTCCTTGAATATGGCTTGCACTCTGGCGGTCATCCAATATTCATGATTCTCCATCTCCTTGAATCCCAACAGGTCTCCGTAGGTGCTGATGGCACTGCCTACGACAAACAATTTTGCCACCAGAAATCCCGGGAATATCTTTTGAACGACTCCCACAAGCTTTTGGATCCAGGGGGACGATACGCCCACCAGGGAGAGCTTGAATCGGTAACAGGGGATCACAGCAACCGATTCGCCGTTATCTTCGACTACAAGATGGCATGTGCTGACATCCGGGAGTTTTGCTTCTTCTATAGTCCTCTGCAAATCAGCACCTTTCAGAATATTATCCTGACCGAGACATGATTTCCATTCATACTTTATATCATCGACAGCGGTGTGCCAGCGAAATGATAACCGAGGAGCTTGCGTGGGTGCCTTTTTCATGGTGGGAGAACCATTATCTCGAGATAATTTCCCGAGTCGGGAACACCCAAAACTAGAGTTTTTATTATTGACATGCAAGCGCTAATAATTGATTCTATTTCCAGTGGATATATGGCCTTTTGGTCTGACACTTGCATTATAAACCTATGAAAAAAACCATTCTTACCCTAACGATTGCAACCTTTGCCGCGCTATCTTACGCGGCTTCTACAGATACCGCCGCTCCAGCCTTGTCTACCCCCACAGCTCCCGTTGATTCCGCGGTTCCCGCAAGTGTGGTTCCCTCTCCCTCCTCCCCCGAGACGACGGCACCCGCTGCCGAGACTGCTGCTCCCAAGACTGCTGCAGTAAAAGCCGCGACCAAGTCTGGCACGAAGACTCACAAAGCCAAGAAGGCCCATAAGCATCACAAGGCCAGCACTCAGTCCGGCAAGACTGCCTCGACTCTGAGCAAATAACGCTTTTTCTCCAAAACCGCGGCTCTACTGTGGGTCGCGGTTTTTTAGTGCCTGCGAGGAGTAAATTAGACTAGAATGTCGGTATGCCTCGATCGCGTCGGCTGGAGCTATTTAATGAATGCAGATTTTTTCACGTAAATAGGCGTTCTCTGGCGGCTTTGATTGATGCTTTGGATGTACATTATAATCCTTCAAATAGGGGGAGTTTGTCTTTAGCCTTTGTTACTGACGACAGGTTGGCTCGTCTTCACGGGGAGTTCTGCGCGGACCCCGCCCACACGGACGTGATTACCTTTCCTGCCCTGGAAGCGGAATCTTTTGGCGAGTTATGCGTCTCCCCACAGGCGGCACTAGACTACGTCAAAGAGCACGGAGGTTCTCCAGAAAATGAGTTGTGCAGATACGTGATTCACGGATATCTGCATCTTTTGGGCTATGATGATCTGCAGCCAAAATCCAAGATAAAGATGCGCCGGCAGGAGAGAATCGGATTATCTCTTGCAAAGCAGATTGGGAAGATATTTACTTTCAAATATGTCTGAGAGAGTGGTGGTTTTGGGCGGAGGCCCGTCCGCGGAAAGAGAGATATCCATCATCTCGGCCCAGGGAGTCTATTCCGCGCTTCAAAGTACGGGAGACGCCTCGCTGGAGATCATGGATGAGAGGCTTCCGCAGGCGCTGGATCCCCGCAGGGACATCTTGTTTTTGACAACGCACGGGTCGTTTGGAGAGGACGGGCAATTGCAGTCGCTTCTTGAGAAACAGGGTTTTGCGTATACCGGATGCGATTCCCGGAGTTCAGCAAAGTGTTTCGACAAGGAAGAAACAAAAGAGATAGCGCGCAGGTCCGGAGTGAGTGTTGCCGAGGGTATTTATTTCACGAGCCCGCCACCCGCAGACAAGATATGGACGCTCTTGGGGCCTAAACTCATACTCAAGCCCAACGCGCAGGGCTCATCGGTGGGACTTTTTGTTATTGATAATAAATCTGACCTTGTAAAGGCGCTTGGGCAGATTGGCGGGCAGCCCTATTTGGCGGAGACCTATATTGAGGGCCGCGAGCTTACCGTGGGGCTCTTAAACAACAAGCCCTTGGCGATAGTGGAGATCATTCCCAACGGGGGCGTCTATGATTATAAACACAAGTATACGGCCGAAGCAGCCGTGCACGAGTGCCCCGCGAGGATCTCATCGGAGGTTACCAAACGCCTGCAAGAATACGCTCTGGCCATATACAACAATGCCGATTGTCGTGATTTTGCCCGGGCCGATTTTAGGCTGGCCGAGGATGGCACGCCCTACTTTCTGGAAATTAACACCCTTCCGGGCATGACGCCGCTGAGTCTTCTGCCAGAGTCTGCGGCCGCCTGCGGGTATTCTTACTCTTCTCTTGTTCAGGAAATGTTGAGGGGTGCCCGGGCCAGGTACGCGCAAAGGTATGTCCTTACCCACACATAAAATGACAGGGACAATCCTCTCGGTAGCCCCCCGATCGGAACAGCTTTGCCGCGTGGATTTGATCTGCCCGGATGGTTTTGTCGGCGTTACGGCTCCGCGCAAGACGGCCTGTCCCTTTGGGCCTTTTGATCACGTGGAGATAGTCGCTAATATCCGTGGCCGCGGCTTCTTTCTCAGTGAGATCCACCTGCTCAAGCGTCCTGAGGTGCTGGCGCGCAATATGCGGGCCTTCAATGAGGCGGCAAGGCTGGTGCGCCTGATGCAACTATCTTTTGTGCATTTGCCGGATTATCATGAGATCTGCGCGATTTTCAATAGGGCCATTGACAACTACCAGCATGGCGCCGCGTCTGCTGTAGTGACCCTGAAGGCGTTTTACAAGATGCTCAGCAGTGAGGGTTTTCCTGTTGGCGAGGGGTGGCTCAATACATTGGATGGTGAATTAGGAGAGAAGGCTCAAACGCTCCTAAAGGCTCCCCTGGAAGGTCTTCCCGCGGACGAGGGAATAAGAATATTGGAGTCACTTATTCTGTGGACCCAAGGCGAGCTTGGGGTGCGGCTTGACCCGTAGCCGGTTTTTTAAGATGATGGGCTTTATGTCGTCAGTTATCATCGCGGGAGTGGGGCATCATATGCCGGAGCGTGTCCTAAAAAATGGGGATTTTGTCGCCAAGGGCATTGATACCTCGGATGAATGGATACGCACCCGTACGGGTATCTGCGAGAGGCGGATCTGCGGTCCGGAGGAGACCATGCTTGGTTTGGCTGTCTCCGCGGCCAAGAATGCCATCCAGAACGCCAAAATCAACCCCAAGTCTATAGAGCTGGTTTTGGTGGCCACCATGACGGCCGATCGTGTGATGCCCAGCTCGGCCTGCATGGTCGCGAAGGATTTGGGGCTGGAGGGTGTACCCGTTTTTGACTTGGCAGCCGCCTGCAGCGGTTTTGTATATGGCATTGCCACTGCTGAAGCGTTGATGAAGTCCCGCGGGTACAAGACGGCGCTTATAATTGGCGCGGAGAAGCTCTCTACTGCTGTCGATTGGACTGACCGCACAACCTGCATTCTCTTTGGAGACGGCGCCGGAGCTGCTGTTTTGAAACTAACCGATGAGCCTAAGACAGGAATCATGGATGTTATTCTCGGCGCGGATGGCAAGGCCAGCGAACTGTTGACCCTTCCCCGGAGCGGGACTGTAGCCATGAATGGCAAGGAGATCTTCAAGCTGGCCGTGACGGTGATGGGGGAAAGTGCGGCGCGGCTCTTGGAGCGCAATGGCCTCACAAAGGAGGACGTCTCTTTGGTTATTCCCCACCAAGCCAATAGTCGAATTATAGAGGCCATTAGCGAGAGGATCAAGGTGCCGATGGAGCGCTTTTTTGTGAATGTGGATCGCTATGGCAATACTTCTGCGGCTTCGATTCCGATTGCCTTGAGCGAAGCACAGGCCTCTGGCAGACTCAAACGGGGTGATACGGTGCTTTTGGTTGCTTTTGGCGGCGGTCTTACCTGGGGCGCTGCCCTGGTGAAGTGGTAGCTATTCCCAAGCAAGAGTCCAGTTTTTATTAAATCAGAAACTGCTAACTATAGTCTGTAGAACGATTTTTGTGGTAGAGGTATACTATAGTTATCAATGAAGAGAGCCGTCTTAGTTGAGTTTGGAAATAAAGTCCGTGAAAAGCGGAATCAACTGGGATTATCCCAGGAAGAACTGGCTGCGCGGGCTAATCTGCATAGAACCTACATTGGGATGATAGAAAGGGCGGAGAAGAATATTACTTTGGAAAACATTGAGAAATTGGCAAAGGCTCTTGGCGTAAAGATCTCAAATCTATTTTAATATGAATCCTTCGGAAGTACAGGCGCTATTAACAAACAAAAACATTAAAATTATCAGATTCCGCGCTCATTCCAAGGCGAGCGAAGAATATGTTGATGTAGTTTTTAGTTATCCAGGTGGAGCGGATTGGAGCGGTTCAATCCCTTATCGTTATAGAAGAACAGGGCTTTTCATAGAATCTGCCAAAGAGTTAACGGCCCTTGTGGAGAAGGCCTACGATTGGGTATCCGAGGCGAGCGCAAGGATTTGGATTGCTGCAGAAAAAGAATTGTGGGGGAAAGAATATGGCGGTAAGGGTGTAACAAAGGCATTTTTTTATAAGCTGCTGAACTTAAAATGGAACTCTGTTGAAGGTGATTTGCCTGCCAATCGGAATTGGGCGCGAAGAATCCAAGACATCAAGGAAATGGGGTATACGCTTGCGACTGATACTCGAATGTATTGCCCAAAGTTAAAAAGGAGTACCACGCATATTCTTCTGTTGCCATTTCCAAGAGGCGTTAAGACAGGTTATGAAACGTTTAGCCCCAAGCTAAGAAAGAGAATTATATCTGTGCTTGGTAGTTACGATGCCTACGAGGGCAAAGTGCGTCCTCCCAATGTTCTTCTGCCAGATCATAAATTTCCAGAAATAAGCTGGGATGAAAATACTCGGGAGAAAAATTCCGATGAGATGTCTGACGAAGAAATAAGATCAAAATTCCAACTGTTGGACAATCAAAGGAATCTGGAGAAGAGAGAAGCATGTAGAAAAATCATCCAGACAGGAAAGGTCGGAACGTTATTTGGAATCAGTATCATCCGGTTAGAAGCCATTGAGGGTTAGTTGGTTACAAAAGCTAT
>CAZIPW010000027.1:19000-24533 GCA_964541675.1 uncultured Verrucomicrobiota bacterium | reverse complement strand
CCTTTTTCTTTAAGCGCAGCAAGCTGCGGGGAATATATCCCGCTGAGATTCAATCAGAAAAGGCGTCGGACCCCCGGTCATCACGGTCACGGAAGAAGAGGTCAAGTACGGGCTCAGATCGGTGCCCTGTGGCAGCGTGACGCTGACCAGGTTGGAGACCCCGCCATCCACCACGGCCCCGTTGGGGGATTTTCTGGCCGAACCGTCGGCGGGCGTGGGAGCGCTCAAAACCCAAAGAATGTCCGAGGTCGTGGCATTGGCGGTAATCATGCCTCCCGAATCCTTCCATTTGGCGTAAGCGCCATTGAGCTCGCTTTGAATCTGGATCGCCGCGGCTTGCTGCACGTCGGTTTGAAGCGACGAGTAAACAGGCACGGCAATGGTGGCCACGATCACCACTATGCAGATGGCAACCAGAATCTCTATAAGCGAGAATCCTCTTTTTCCGGAGAGCATGGAAGTCATGTCCGTATTCTAGCAGAGGTTTTGAGGTCTTTTTGACATTTACAATTGTTTTACCATCCTCCGCCTCAACTCCTCATCTGTGTCCGTGGACAAAGGCGCGGGAAGTCCCGGATCCTGTCCAAGCCCTCAAAACAAAGAGATGTTCGACAGCTGCAATTTGAAGCTGTCGTCCCCGCCCGTGTCATTCACGCTGAATTTGAGCACTCCCGTCTGCCCTGCGTACGTCGACATATCCAGAAACACCATTTGGGGCGGCATGGTATTCGCGCTCAGGCTATCGTACACTGGCGGGTTAAATAGTGTCGTCCCGTTGAAGCTCACATCGAAGGTCGAGGCATGGGCTCCACCGTTGGGAATCGCGTAGACAAACGCCAGGGTACCATTGGCGGGAACCGTCACGTTCTGGTAGATGTCTGCGGAGTCGAGATTGTAATCACCCGCCCCTTCCAACTCGGGACCGACCTGATCCCCCACCCAGAAGGTACACGCGTTATTGGCCACAGTGGTGGTTAGCGGCGAACCGTCAAGAATCCATCCGGTAAGATCCCCCGTAGTGAAACTGCCATTGGCCAGGGTCCCACTAGCACCTGTTGACGCCACATAGAAACAATCGCTGGCGCCATTGAAATAGATTGTGTAATTTCCGGCCACCACGGGACAATTCGCCGTCGCCTGGCCGGAGACCGCCGTTCCCCCCGCCACCGTCAGATCCGGCAATCCCGCCAGAGAACCCACGCGGATGTTTGTGGACGCCCCGGCGTCCTGCACTCCCGCGTAGCCGTCATGGGCGGGAATCGTCATTGGCGCTCCGCCCACAGACGTCAGGATCGTCAGCAAATCCGCGTTGGCAGGGAAACTGCCATTTGTTATCATGCCGCCTGAATCCTTCCATTTGGCGTAAGCGCCATTAAGCTCGCTCTGTATCTGGTTTGCCACGGTCTGTTGGGCGCTGGTTTGAAGCGACGAGTAAACAGGCACGGCAATGGTGGCCACGATCACCACTATACAGATGGCAACCAGAATCTCGATGAGCGAGAATCCTCTTTTTCCGGAGAGCATGGAAGTCATGTCCGTATTCTAGCAGATGTTTTGAGGTCTTTTTGACATTTACAATTGTTTTACCATCCTCCGCGCGAAACAAGGGATGTTATTGGCGTTGACTTGGCGCGATAAAAGAATATCTACTGTCTATCCGCATATGGACACCTCCGCGCCCCTGCCCTCCAAGCCCCCCGTCACGGTCGCGCCGGCGGGATTTGGGCTGATCGCCTACGCGGCATGGATAGACATCGAGAAAATAAGCAATTCCCACACCGGGGAGATCCTGCGTGACCCGCATCTGACGACCTCCGACAAGCTGATTGTGATAGGAGGAGCCGCCGCCGTCAATATTGTCTGCGCCGTTCTTATCCTCATGAAGATAAACGTGGGAAGAATACTCTGGGCTCTGCTGACCATCATTGCCTGGCTATTCCTGATGTTCTCCACGACCGCGACACTGGTGGAGCTTATCACGCCGGACACTCTGCTGCAGGCGCTCTTTGTAGTATTGCTCTTCTGGCCGGGAGCGGGGCGCTATTTCACACCAAACGAAAAATAGGGACTACTCCGGTCGAAGCAGACGATTCTTGAAGAAAATTACGCCACATATTTTAGGGCAATGCTCCGGCGGCACCAAACCCCAGCTACGTCTCATCCCATTCCATGTTTGAAGACAAGGGTCTTATGCGCAGATAAAAAAGTGAAAAAATCCTCTTGCGCAATGGATAAATAAATAGCATAATAGAGGATTATGTCAGCCAGAGCATTGCCAACATCTCCCTCAACGCCAGCCCAACAGGACACTCAGCGTCGTCTTTCTTTGCTCCTGAATCTGCCGGGCAACATCATCCTGCAGATGACAGGACACTCGACTCAGCGTGTAGAGGCTGCCGAGAAAGTCGGAGAAGGCCTGATGATTCTCAGCCGGCATATGCTCCCGACAATTCTAAGTTCAGAGCAGCTGGATCAGCTGCGCAGAGCTGCCGCGAACAAGAGGGACGAGATCAATGCTGTGTTTGGCGCGTTTTTTGAAGGACTCACGGACGAGTCGGAGCAGGCGTGTCTGGCAGAGAACCTGACAACAATGTTGCCAATGTCGCGTTAGCGTCCCCTACCCCGCGAAAACTCCCATCACCAGGCAGGCCATCACCCACAGAAGCGGCAGCGAAGAAAAGAGCCCCACCCACAGGCAGGGGCTTTTGCGCGGGAACTCCCCCATCAGATTTGGGATAAAGCACAGAAGCCCAGCCACGACCAGACAGCCTACCGAAAAACAGGCCGCAAATCCCGTGAAGGGCGAGAAGGGCGCCAGGGCATCAGGAGAGAACTCCGATTGGAAAAAACAGCTCCCCAAAAGCATGAGCGGCACAAGCAGCGGCAGCAGCCCGCAGCGAAAGAAGAAGCCGAAAGCGCGCCTGCCTTCAATCCCCTGCCCCACCCGTCTGTGGAATTCCATCGCCACGGCAAAGACGAGCGGGAAGCTCCAGAAGAGCAGAAGCGCGGGCAGCTTCGCGAAGGCCTCGGAGAGCGTCGGCAAACCGATGAAATATCCGTGGAGCGTCGCTGGCGCGTGGAAGCACCAGTAGACGAAGATCAGCACCCCGACCCCCTTAAGCAGGAGGTTCAATAAATTAAAGCCCCCGCCGATTGAGCTGCGCTCTTCTTCGGAGATGACCTGCGGCATAAGGGAAGTTGTAGAGCGGAAGGACATACGGAGTCAAATCAGAAGGATTGCCAATTCCGGGCGGTATGCTATGCTTGAGGCATGAAAAAGTCCTTCCGGGTGTACCATTCATGGGAGGAATTGGAGGAGGCCAATATAGCCTATTATGCCAAGATGTCCCCGCTTGACAGAATGGTGTTGGCCGAAGAACTTAGAAGCTGGCAATATGACAAAGAAAATACTTCCCGACAGTTTCAGAGAGTTTTTAAGGTTACTCGACGCGCATAAGGTCAGGTACCTTCTGGTCGGTGGCTACGCGGTCAACTACTAACCTTCCAAAGCCACAAACTCGGATGGATCCTTCGGCATTTTCAGATCGCTGCCGTGTTGCCGAAACTCCCTCACCTGCCTCAAATATTCCCTGATATTTTGCTTCAGGTTAAGTTGCGGATTCACTGCGGTAATGACTTGATAGGCTCCTCCTCTTATATCGGGATCTTCCAGCAGCACCGGCCATCCGCGAAATTTCAAACATCCCAATCTGCGCGAAAGATCGAGCGCGCCCTGTATTGCTTTCTTCGTGGACATCCCGGACACAGACTTGACAAAAACCTCAAGTCCCGCGTCCATACACTCCCTACTGCGGGGGATCCTGCAGCGGCTCCCTTGAATTTGATCGAACAACTTCATGACATCATCATGACCGCTGAAGCGCGAAACTATGGCGCAGGAATAATCATCGGCTGCCCTTGCCGGAACAAGAAGGGCCACCCTCACATCATTCGTATTGGCAAACACTATGCAGTCCGCGACCATCGAGCCGAGCTCCATCGATAATCGATCTGCTCTCTCGGCAAATACAATCTGGCGCGTGGAGGTATCCTGTGATGTGGCATGAAAACGAGTATTCCTATACAGGTAACCCTCACGGCTTTTGAGAGCCGAACCAATAGTCTTGTACATGGGTATAAAATACTACAATGATATAGTATTGTCAATACCCAGATCTGTACCAGTTCACGACCCTCTCTTCTGGCTGCGCAAACGGTACATTCGTTCTGTAAAGCCGCCCTCCTCAAGAAAACGTTTCTCCAGCGTCGAAATCTGCCGATCCAGTAGGGTACAGGCCACGGCTATCAGCGCAAGCGCCCCGTTGGCGGCAATCTCCCCATAGGTGGACTTTGTGGACGCAGTGGACGACGTGGACGATGTTTTGACACCGATGGCCCATTGGGCAATGTCGTCGGCTGAAGCAGGACGGCTGTCTATCAGTAATTGACGGCGTGGGTCGTTTCTCTGCCACAAAGGAAGGCCATGTTGCCGCAAAAAATCCTCATAGTCCAGACGTAACTCCTCCAGGCTGGCCCTGGCAACATTTGTCAATTTGATTTCGGTCTTGCGGGAAGCACCGGCGGCCTGGCTGCCTTCCGCGATATTCTGCGAGCAGGAACGCGCGGCCTGAACCATCTGATCTTTGGTACGGCTGCCCCTTTCTATGTAGCGTCCGCAAAATCTCAGCGTCAGATCATAGACAATCCGGGACAATTGGAAACTCTTCAGCTTGCGATATCCTCCGTGCTTCTCAATAAGGCCGTCCACCGTGTCCACTATGTCCAGCAAAGTCCACTGGGGCAATAAAAAACCACCTACCTGCGGTACTTCTCTATGTCGCTCTTCCTGGCCATCCACTCCACCGATTCCGCGGCGGCGTCGCGCTTGGCCATCGCGTCGGCTCCCTGAAGCTCCAGCGCCAAATCGCGCAGAATGGGGCTGTTGGGCAGAAGCCGGTGGCAGATCGCGCGGGAGACCCGCAGGATGAGCGCCGAAGTGAAACTCGCGGGGAAAAGCGCGGTGTCGCTCACCTGTTTGGTGTAGACGAGCACCGCGGCCTCGAGGTTGGTCAGGATCACCTTGCCGCCGGTGGGGTTTCCGAAAGCGTCGAGAGCCTGCGTGATCTCGTGCGGGCAGTTGTGCTGGGTGAATTCGTCCAGGGGCGGCTCGTAGGGGTATCCGGGGAAGTTCGCCACCAGATTGGGATTGCAGAGGTACTGGATCTTCAGGCAGTCGGGCGGATAGGCGTAGGCGAAGGCCCAGTTCTGCCAGGTATTCTCCGAAAGCTGGGTAAGCGTGATCTCGCTGCGGGCGAAGGTCCAGTGGGTCTCGCGCAGGAGGGCGTCGCGTTCCTGATAGTAGTTGCGGGAGACGACGGGGCCGTTGCCGGTCGTCTGGCTCATCGAGGAGATGGGAGCCTGTCCGAGGCGGTCAAGCGCGAGGTTGCAGATGTCGGTTTCCGAAGGCATGGCCACATTATATCAGGAAACGGGAGGCCCCTGTCGCTACGCGACGGATATTTGCGTCCCGCAG
>CAZIPW010000027.1:0-18900 GCA_964541675.1 uncultured Verrucomicrobiota bacterium | reverse complement strand
GGACTGCAGGCATCTTAGCCCACCATTTTAATGGTGGGATGGAAGAACGTGACCCTGTCGCCACGCGACGGATAATTGCGTCCCGCAGGGACTGCAGGCATCTTAGCCCACCATTTTAATGGTGGGATGGAAGAACGTGACCCCGTCGCCACGGGTTGAAACCCGAGGCTAAGATGCCTTCGGTCGCTACGCGACGGATCTTGCGACGATTATTGCCATGAGAGTTATCCCTTGCGTTTAGAATTTTCTTGTCCTAAAAGAGCCTCATGGGACATACCCATAGTTGTCTGCCAGTTCATTTGGTATTCAGCACCAAGAACAGATTCCCCTGGCTTATGGCTGACATCGAAGAACGCGCTCACCAGTATCTTTGCCGGTTGTCTGAAACCGTAAGGGCAACCCCTATTGAGATCGGCGGTATGCCGGATCACATTCATGTATTGGCGCTGCTGCCCGCCTCTCTTTCAGTCAGTGATTTTGCAAAACGAATCAAAGGATCTTCCTCGCGCTGGATAAAAGAAAGTTTTCCTGATCGTTTGGGGTTCTCGTGGCAGGATGGGTTCAGCGCGTTCAATGTAAGCAAATCACAGATGGGCCGAGTACAGAAATACATAGCAAGTCAGTGCGAACACCACAAGCATATGACCTATCAGGAAGAGTATCTATTGTTGCTCAAGCAACACTCCATCACCTACGATGAAGAGCATCTGTGGGATTAAGGCGCATTTTGGGAGTGTTCTGTTTTTGCGTCCCGCAGGGACTGCAGGCATCTTAGCCCACCATTTCAATGTGGGATGGAAGAACGTGACCCCTGTCGCCACGGGTTAAAACCCGAGGCTAAGATACCTTCGGTCGCTACGCGACGGATATTTGCGTCCCGCAGGGACTACAGGATAGGTAGCCTTGGACTTTAGTCCGTGGTAGACGCCCGCTAAGTATGGAGCCTCTCCAGAATACGATGGCCGCCCCGCGCCATTTCAACAATCCACTCCCCGGCCGAGAGCGCCCCAGGGGGATTCCTGAGATGTCCGCTGTATATGGAGAGAGCGCCCTTCGCGTCGGGGCTGCGGATCACATCTTCGACCGCCGTCGCGATCTTCTCTGGATTCCGATTGCCACGGGGAACTTCGACAGCCATCCGCAGCTGGCAGAGCCTCTCGGAGTTGTGGAACTGGTCGCCCATCGCGGGCAGGGTTACCATCGGGACTTCCGCCTGTATGGCCGCGGAGGCTGTGCCGATTCCCGCGTGGCAGACGCAGGCCGCGCATCTCTTCAGGATACCAAAGAGCGGCACCTGGCGGATTTTGAAGAGGTCGCCGAGCTCGGAGTTGCTGCCCCATGCCCCTTTTTCGGGATAGTTTGGCCCGACAAGAATGACGCCACGGCCAAGCCTCTCGCTTACCTTTATAGCCAGCTCGGCATGGTCAACCGACATATTGGTACTGCCCTCCGTCCAAAGCACCGGAGACAGTTTCTGACTTCCCAGAAAGAGTGAGAGAAAACGATTCTCCGCCTCCGCGGTGGGGGTCTGCATCATCGGGAAACCAAAGTGGCGGAAGCTCGCGGGCCAGCCATGTTCCTGCGCGGGGCCGAACCATTCGGGAAAGAGAAGCACATGGTGGCCTTTGAGCCAGTGATCGCGGTAGAAGGATCCGATGGGAGGAACGTGCTTCTTATCGCGCAGGCCGTTTATGAGCCTTCGGTGCTCATGGGTCCGGGCAAACCCGATGAGCGGCATGAGGGCCTTGCGGGCGACCGTCGGCAGGCCGCGGATAATGGCGACCGGTTTGCTGTCATCGTGGCGGGGAAACTTTTCGCCCGAAAACCAATAGGACTGGTCGGAGAGAATGAGCGGAAAATGAGGGATGCACCAATCATCAGCCAGAGTCGGCGCGGCTACTGTCAGCGGGCTATGGACGATGGCGTCAAAAGGCCTGGGAGAATAGCCTCCCGGAAGCGGGGTCGCCATGTATCCGCTGATTGCCGCGGCAAACTGGTACTGCTGGCGGTCAAGCTCCTGCTGCGCCATCTTCTCCGCCGTTTTGGCGTCCCAGGTGCGCGGGTCGGACTGGGATCTGATATACTCATCGGTGGTGCCGACCGGAATAAAGGAAAAGCCGCACTTTTCAATTTCCGGCTTGAAATAGGGATTGGCCGCCACCACCACATTGTGTCCCATCTCTTTGAGCTGTCCGCCTACGAAGAGGAGCGGCACCATGTCGCCCTGGCTGCCATAGCCGGTGAGCAGAAAATTGAGCGGGCGGGTGTATGCCATATGTAATTATCCCCCAAATGAAGGCTTTTTCAAGGGGTTACCCGGAGCCCAATCTACTCTTGCCTAGCGTGATACCCCGCAGCACGCCCCGATCTCGGAGTGGATAAAGCGACCGATCCTTTCGCCGCTTCTTCCGGTACGCAGCCTCCATGAATAGGCGTATACATTGTTGAACATACCACTATCAAGATCGATCCTCCCTATGAGGTCCGCGCAGTTGTCGGGATTGACCTTTGCCAGAGGCAGAACGCGGCCAAGCCCAAACCGCGCGAATCTCTCCGCGGTATCGTGCTGGGCTCCCTCGCGCGGGATAATAATCTGCGGGACGCTCGCTGCCAAAGCCGCCACGCACTCCCGCATCTCCCCGTTATTTACGCATACACAGCACTTCCCCAGCCATCCTGCCAGCTCCGGCTCCCTGATGGCCAGCACCCTATTCCCGCTGAGAGTTCCCCTTTCCGGATAACAATCTCCCGTCAGAATGACCGGGCGGTCTGTCTTTTCGGAGAGCCGCGCCGCCAACTCCAGTTGTCTGTCGGCATTCGAAGGAATTCCATCGGAGATCCAGGCAATGGGCTGCTCTGCGGTCTTGCCTTCCCATCCCCTGATAAAGTCGATTATAGCCTCGTTTCCCGAACTGGAGGCGGTCGAGCCCGGAGGTGTAAAATGATTGAAATTGCGCCCCCAGGATCTTTCGGCGGGGGCAAACCAGTTCGGGAAGAGCCCAAGCTGAGCCCTGCCGGCCGTAAGCGACTGCTCGTAGTAACTGGACACCTGGTGCGTGCCGATAGCCACACGGTGCTTGTTTATGATCTCCAGAAATTTTTGGTCGCGTTCCATTCTGAACCACGTCAGGGCCATCCAGCGCAAAAGCGGCGTGGGGAGCTTCCTGAGCGCCGCAACGCCGAGTGAGTCGTCTATTTTGGGGGTATTTTTTGCGGAATAACAGAAGTTGTGCGGAGAGTCGAAGGTCGGGAAATTGGGACGATGGTACAGGTTCGCCAGAGCCACGGCGGCAACCGTCTGATGGTCGTGGACTATGGCGTCGAAGCCGGGGTTTTGGAGATCGGGAAACTTTTTTTTGACGGCGTCGGAAGCGGCGTAAAGGGTTTTCTCGATGGCCTTCAGCGCCTCCGGCTCCTGGCAGCGGGGATCCCACGGATCGGGATGTACCTGCCGGGCGGGCTCAATGGCCTGGTCGCCCACCGGAATAAACTCAAAGCAATGGGACTCTTCTATCTCTTTCTGGTAGTATGGATTGGCCGCGAAATAGATCTGGTAGCCGATATCATACATCTGCTCGGCAATCCGCAGGAGGGCGCCGATATTGTCTGCGCGACCGTCTCCCATGAAGAGGACCTTCTTTGATCCGGCCTGACGCCCGCGTGTGATGGTATCCATACCCGACTATCACTTAAAACATGAGGGAATCAAGTGACAGGTGCGAGTTAAAAATCAGTAAAAAAACCACCCGCGAATTGACACCCCAAATCCTGTGCTAAACTCGCCCCATGCCATACAGACCATCCACAGCCTTCTTCTACTTTATTCTCGCCGTGCTTTTCGTTGAGAATGCCATGCTGGCCTATGCCGAATGGGGACTGGCGAAAACAAAGAGCCACGCCTTCAGCCACGTCTCGGCCCCGCTCCACGCGCGATCCTGCGCTCCGATGAGGCACGACGCGGCGATGGTCAAACATGACGCGGGATAGGATGGAAACGTTATAAGGAGAACTATGCTTGATTTATTCCGACGGCTGTTTTAGGCTCTCCGGATGCAAAGTCCAACTGGACAGATACGCTCCTTATCGAGCTCCCCTGCGTCCGGATCGCAGCTTGGGTACACCACCGACATTTTCAGGCGTCTTGTCGCCAATATCGAAATGAAGCCGGATTACCGCGACCATCAAACGGCGCTCGGTCGCGTGATCACTATATGGGTACTCCCCCAGCTGCATTCACACTTCCACGGGCAAGCAACCGACGTGGCTCCACAGATCTTCAACGCGCTCATCCCGGCCATGGACAGGGTGGATCTGTCCCGCGGCCAGTGGCCGACAAACGCTTTTGTCCGGGTATGCAAGGGCGTGGCCGACAAAGAAGGTCTCTCGGGAAAACTGGGTGCCAAGGCGCAGATCGTGGCCTCGATGACGGAGGCGCTCAAGGATCCCTGCTACTTTGATGTCAACCGTGTGGCCATGGCCCTTAAGGTCCTTTCCGGAGAGGCCAAAATCGCAAACACGCCGACGTTTAGGATACTAAACGCCCTGCTGATCACAGCCCAAGAGAGAAACGCCAACTATCTGGGCGGATTCAGTTTGGGGGTAATGGTCAGCGGGCTGAAGCAGACCTATCGGCAGGATAAGCCGTGGAATTACCCGTCCCCCGCGTAGAGGGCGGCATATCACAGCCGCGGCCCACGGCGCATCTCCCCCTCCGCAATCCCCTTGAATTTAGGCAATATCTGTGTTAGTGTGTACCTATTATGGCAAGCACGCTTAAAAAATCACCCACACCGGAGGAGGTCTTCCGCGAAGAGATTCAGCGCATTGTCGCGCTTGAAGAATCCAATGGCAATGACGAGTCCCTGATGATCCAACAGATTACCGACGGTGTGGAGGCGGCCTGCAAAAAGCTCTATGAGGCAGTCGTCACCGAGGAAACGAAGCCCGAGTGGCGTCGCGAGCAGCTTGGAGACTACACAAAAATTATAAGTAAAATCAAAGTCAGCGACGGCTCGCTATCGCAATCTCTACTGACAGTAAATTACAATCGCGCCAAGTTGGAGGGAAATCCGTCAGATACCATGGTGACCTATGATTTATCCGCATGGAAGGTAAAAGCGGCGCAGAAGCAGCGTAAAAGCGATATGGAGATCGTTGCGGCCGTCGACAATGAGGTTTGGAAACTTATACTGACTGGTGTTCAAAAAATAGAGGCTTATGATGGTGCCTTTGGGGTAGCCAAGAACGGTTCGCTATCGCAAGCCCTGCTGGGAGCAAGTAAGGATCGCGCCAGGCTAGAGGTAAATCCGTCAGATGCGACGGCAGCCTATGATTTATGCAACTGGAGGGTAATTACGGTGGAGAAACAGGGACTGACGGGCGAAGCGCGCATAAACGCCTATGTGGCCGCCGTTGCCGAGGTAATGTCACTTGGTGCCGCAGAAGATCTCAAAGACATTGCTTTTCAGGCTATTCCCGGAGGAATACATGGGACTATCTGGCAACGATTTCATGATCAGATGTCCCAAGCCGCGGGACAAGATCTGCAAAATGCGGATATTCAGATTGCCAATAACCAGCTGGCTGTAGCTGCCGCGAAAGAAGCGTTGACAGCCACGGAAGAATCGTTGAAAGCCGCGAAAAAGGCGTTGGAAGCCGCCAGTAGTGCGCTGGGAGCTTCTCAGACAGCCAGACGCGCCATTTTTAAGCGGGTTGCCGACCAGATGGCTGGGAATTCAAGTCGCCAGCCGGATCCAGATGCGCCCGTGGGTGGGCCCAACAGGGGATAAGATAAGAACCCATGCCGTGGGCTTGCTAAACCGCGGCTGCATTACGTCTACGCATATCTCCCTTCTTTTTTTGCTTGAAATAAAGGTTATTTTGTTCATAATATGTTCTACAATCCAATTACTATGATGAGCAAAAAAGAAGGTTGTGTTATGATCTTGGTCGCCACACTCGGCACACTCGGGCTTGTGGGCGCCATGAGCCGACTGGGAACCCACAAGGTACAGACCAGCGTCGCGCCCGCCACGGAAGCTGATCTGGCGGATCCCATGTTGGCAAGGAACACCCAGGACGAATTGAGACGTTACCGCAATATGGCTGTGTCCGATAATGGCGGCTCTACTGAAAGTCTTAACCGCCTGCCTTCCAATATAAAGGAGACCCTCCTTGAAAAGACATTTGCCGCAGAGGCCACCGAAGGCACTAATTCGTTTGAGAGGCTTGGCAGGTTGGGATTGAAATTTGTGAAAAAAACGGTGGTTGCTGGCGGTCGGGAGTACGAATATCTGGTCTTTACCGGGTTTGACACAAACCCCCCGCCCTTTGGTCCCACCACCAGGCACTAGCGGATAACGGACAAGCTCAGCTCTTCCCCTCCCCCGCCGCTTCCTGCAATAATTTGTTTTTATATGTGGTGAGCACCGCCTTCGGGGGGCTGCAGCGGGGTTTGTGATTTGTCTTTGTCATCATTATCCGAAGTCGTAGCACCAGAATTTCCAGCATCGGAGCCAAATGTTGGCGTGGGAGCTGGCTTCCAAGATGGCGTCTGATCGGCAGTATCGGAGGCTGGCGAAGGCGGCGCTGCCACACTCGTCTCGTTTGTGCCCTGCGCTGGTCTCGACGGCTGGGTAAAGTCCGGCGTGCCCTGGCCGTAATCGAAAATGCCCGGAGATTTCGGAGGAGCTATATCGTCGGAGGAAGCGGCGGCTAAAGTGTTGTCGAGAATCGGATGAGAGGATGTGGGGTCGGCAGGAGCTGGAGCGGAAGTTTCTTCAGGCGCGGGAGCAGGCTGCGCGGTTTCCCCTGTTTGCGCGGAGAGAAATTCATTCTCCGGCTTTGGATGCGGGTCGTTGTAGCGCCATATCTGATGCTCCGGCGGCAAAGAGGGCATATCATTGCGCCAGATCAGATAATCCGGCTCCGTCTTCTGCGGGCGAGTCGGATCCAAGTGCAGCACCATGTCGTCATAACCGTTATCCTGTTGTGGCTGCGGCAAATCATCCACTGCGGAGCGCGAAGGCTGCGTCCAGTCCACCACATCATTTCCAAAATCAAAGATGCTCATTGTTTTGCGTTCCAAAGTTGCGCGATCATCGAGGGGTTTTCCTGATGTTCTTCGGGCAGGATCGAGAGCCGATCAAAAAGATCCAGGAGCTTCTCGTGGCCGGCCTGCGTGATCAAAAAGCGCGGGCTACCCTGCGCGGATACCCCATCGGGGACGGCCAGATCGGAGTCCGCGTGCAGCAGCCGCTGTATGGTCTTTTGCGCCGGATTTATTACAGGTTTTTCCCGCTACAGCTCTTGCCCCATCAGCACTGCGATCAGTAATCTGCCCTATTTTGATTTATATTTTACTGGCATCAAATTTTTTCAAAGACTTAAAGAAAGCGCCGAATGATTTCGCAACCAAAAAGAGATTTTTGAAAGTAGCGGGTTCGCCATCAGACGATTCCAGCTCGTGATCCCAAAAGAATATCTGGCCATAGGTTTCTGAACGAAGGGATAGACAGATACAATTTCCAAAATAATCTGTTCCAATAGGCAGTACATCATTAGGGACACGATCTAACCTCAATTTACGTTCGTATATTAAATTATATATATTCCCTTTGTTAGTTATTCCATAAAAATATCTGACTCTCGAATTATTCTTAGCTATTTCAAAATAATCATTTTGGGGTTCTCCACCGTTTGAATCAAGCAAGAGTGCCTTGTAATCATCTGGCAGCTTTTTGCCGATAATCACCTCAAATTGCTCAACCACTTCATGGCTAATTTTCTCGTTAGGTTTTATTATCTTATTTTCCATAAATGAATTATTTCACACTAAGTATTTAATTGCCACCTTTAATAATTGCGGCCCCTCCTGTATGTCTTACAGCATCATGAATATCGCTTGGTACCAATTCCATTGTTTTACCATCTTCCACATGATGCCATGTAAAGCCTTCTGGTGTTTTGTTCAGTCCTGCCTTTGCATTGGCTAAAATTTCGTCTGGCCCGCGCTTACCAGTCAATCCATCAATTTGTACGCTATCTTTTGCATAAGGAGTAAAGTTGGCATATCCATTGCGTTTAAAATCTACGCTATTAGGATACTTTGCCTGCAAATCAGGAGGAAGTTTCTCTATCGGATAACTGCCTCCGGCATATTGACTGTTAATTGGACTTCGCCCATTGATTTTCGGAAGCTCGCCACCTGGCTCTCCACCACCTTCTCCCCCGCCACAAGCGCCACGTATACAAAAACTGCCAGGCGGAACTTCCATGGGATCTGTAATGATCCGTTCCGGCCCTACGGCCTCACTCCCAAGTTCAACCCACTTGCCGTATCCGGGCAGTTGCGGGGGAACGTCCATCGCCTCCGCAGACACTTCATGTATGCCCTGCAGGATTGCTGGTTCCGGCTTGGTTTGTTCTGCCATTGCGTTTTGCGCGCCCAACTCTGAAAGACCAAGAAGAGTATTCGCGTTGGCGTTGCTGTAAACGTCCACCGGAGCAACCGCTGGAGCCATGACAGGCTTTCCCGATGGCTCTTCTGGGGACGCAATCCCAATAAGATCGAAAATCGAATTGTTACCCAAAGGCTCTCGGTTCTGCGTTAACTCATTATGAAAACCTTCCCAGTTTTTTTGTGCAGGAGTTGTTTCTTCCCTGCCATCAAAAGAAGCTCCGAATGGATTGGGCTGCACCGCATCCGGCTGATTCTTCAGCCAAGAGCCATCGGTCGCGTTGCCGAAATGAAAGAACGGCGTCGGATTTGTTTCCTGTTTGTAATTACCAAGCGCAGTTTGATAGGCGGTTGAAAGAAACTTTTGAGACCACTGGGGATCATCACGAATCTTTGCGGGATTCAGTAGGTCATCAATGGCATCGGAACTGGAAGGAACGATATTGCCAAAGAAATCCTGTTTGGGCTGATAGCCATCATAGCCCAATGTGGAACGCAATTCGCCTGACAACTCCTGATGATCCTCTAGTGTGGGGTCATCATTCATAGCTTTGCCAGATTTTCTTGATTATCGCCGGATCATTTTGATCGTCCTCGTTCAGACGAGAAATCTCCCGGAAGGTTGTTGCCAGACGTTGATGACCCTCTGGAGTTATCAGAAAGAAACCGCCCACCGGTGTTGCAAGATTCTTATCCGAGTGAAGCAAATCCTGTAGCATGGACTGCGCGGGAGTAGCGGTCGCATCAAAGTCGCCCGTCTTAATATCATTTTGGAGCTTTACAAACTGCCCAAAATGATCCCCGCTTATGGCATTTTGTATTCTTGGATCCGTCGGGTCTATCTTCACGAACCCCGACGGGTTGTCTATCGCCATGAAGCGCAGGTTGCTCCAGGCCGCGGAATCGTCGGCTTTCGGACCCGCGGCATCCTGCAATAATTTGTTTTTATATGTGGTGAGCACCGCCTTTTGTCCCTCGTCAAGCAGCGGATCGGCGGGCACATACCCGGACGGATCGGACTGGATCTTTTGCATTTCAGCTCCCATCACCTGCGCGTGCTGACGGTCGAGCGCGTTCTGCTTGGCCGAGATTATCCCCGGGGCCATCTCCTGCGCCACGCTCTTCAAGGCCGGATCATCAATCGAGTCCACCAGGCTTTGCACCTTGTCGGGATGCGCGGCGCAGTTGAGATAATCGCTGACCGTCTGCTGCGTTTTGCTCTCCCGGATATTTTGCGTCATCTGATCGCGCACGTCGGGATTGAGCCAGCCGCCCTTGTCCTTGAGCACCGTGAGCGCGCCGTCAAAATCCCCGCCGGTGGCGCGCGCGTGGACCTCTCCCGCTATGGCAGGCGCCAGCACGCTTTGCACTGCCGCGTGATGCGCGGACTCGTCGTAGGGAATGTAATTGGAGTCATTAACTCCCACCCCTTGCCCCTCCCTCAGGGAGGGGATATTATTTTCGGGGGCTTCGCCCCCGGACCCCGAAGTGGAGCTCTCGCCGATGCCCCCGGACCCCACAGAGGATGCTTCACCAGGCGCAGAAGCTCCAAACCCCCGCACAATCCCGTGCGTAAGCCCGTAGACCTCCTGCAGATGAGCGGCGGCCTTGTCCGGGTCATCTTCGGCGGCGTAATCGCGCGCGCTCATGTTCAGCTGTCCGGCTGCCTGTTCTTTTTCAAAAGTGTCGAGCGCGCTTTTTTGGTAATCAAGAACCTCTCCGGCCATCTGGGCGCGGTGGGGAGCGGCCATCGAATCGAAAAGGTCCCTCGCCGTCGGATCGTCCTTGAGAGAATCGCGCTGCGTCCCCATCAGCTCGTCGGCGGAGTCGTTAAAGGCGTCCATCGAACCGAGCGCCGCCTGAGCGGTCGGCTGACTCTGTATCGTCTGGAGCGTCTGATCCATGCCCTGACGGTAGCTCATATAGGCGGCGCGGGCTTTGGCGCGTGAGGTGTCCCTGTCGAGTTTCTCCAGCTCGGTGCCGACGCGGCTCATGGCAACGGAGGCCTGCTGCAGCTCGTCGAACTTCCCCGCCCCGAAATCGGCGGGAGTCATGCGTGGCGCCTCCGCCGGCTGCGGCAGGACGCCGAGGTTGTTTTGGGATGGCACCTGCGGCATCCGGGTATTTTACCAGAAAACCGGAGGGGGGTTGGGGGGAACCGGATAAATCCCTGCTTGCCCCTCGCCACCCATTAAAATGGGTGGCTACCCCCGCTTACGCGGGGCGCTGTCGCTTGCCGCTCCGGTACGTCGGAGCTGACGCGACGCTTTGTCTTTTGAAAATAATTATATCACTTGATATCCCAACGCGCCGCGTTAATCCCGACAAAGTCGGGATGGTAGCGTCGCAACCCCGACCCTGTCGGGGGTAGCCCAGTATTTCAATGCTGGGCCGGGAACCCTCTACCCGTGGCCAACCGAAGAGCGCCTAATGAAAGTAGTACTGCCCCTCCTGGGGGGAAGCGGCGCGCGGGGAGGCAGGAAGGAAGAATCCATAACCTACTCATGGTAAGCAATCCCCGCCTTGAGTCAATTCGGCCCGCGAGAAACATGGAGACTAGGGCGGCGTTGACAAGCCGCCAGCAGATTCAACACAAACCGCCGGCGCGCTGGCCGAAGGGCAGGACAGCATCTTTAGGGTCTCTCGCTCGCCAGTAACAGGGTTTTCAAAGACGACGGTCCACCCCTTCCTTGATTTCGCAACGACGTACTCATACGCGGCGAACGCGTGGCGAACGACTTCCGCCAGTGAGGCTGCCTCGGTCCGGCCCTGGATTCTTCCCAAGCGTTCTCGGACAGAGGGTGTTAAACACAGATTGAGCCGGGTGTTATGATCACGAGGCGGCATACAGCACATTGGTACCTATAATGCATACCACATTCTCTGTCAACAAATGTACCGCTTCAACCCGCGACTCCTGATGAGTCCTACTCCTTCCCCTGGGATTCAAAGTACGCCATACAGGCCATGTCGTAGTTCCGAAAATGCTCCGACATCCGCTCCATCCCATAAGAGTACGCCCTCAATACGTCCTCCCTCTCGTGGCCGACGCTTTCCTTCATCTCCAGAGTCGTTCTTTTGATCTCATCATGTTCCCGCTTGTGATCGGCAAACCCCGGATAACCAGACGCCTGCATCAATTCTTCCTCACAGGAGATATGCTCGATGATGACGGTTATCATTTCGTCCCTTATCCGACAGATCTCACCCGCCGGCAGCTCACCCTTTGCCGCGGCCTCATACAATTCGACAAGAAACCCCCATATGCGCGTATGTTGCGATTCTATCCGCGCGACCCTTGCCTCGTATTCCTCTGTCCGAGAGGATATTTCCATTGCCTACCAATTACTGGGAAATAAAGCAGATGTCAATACATCGCGGAAAGGGGCAGGGCCTGATTGCCCGCGGCGGCTTTTTCTTGCGTTTGATTACGCAAATCATATACTGCAAATATGTCAACTGATCCCACGTCCGCCACTACCCCAACCCCTTCCGCGCCCACCTCCCGTCTCTCAAGGATTGCCGGCGCCATGCGCTCCTTCAGCGAATGTTATCCATGCACCGCAGCGTTCCTGCATGGGCTATCTATCGCATTCACAACCCTTGTGTTCGCAGGGGGTGCTGGTTATCCCAATTGGGGAGTCAAAGTAGCAACTCTAGCGTGTTCTCTCGGCGGTTTTTATGGGCTGGGACGACCCTCGTTCTCGTGCAATTATGCGGCGTTGATGAAAAAGTATCCAAAGGAAAAGTTCAACATTCTGGCCGCAGCAGCGGTGGGCACAGCTTTAGGTACTGCTGTAAATTTTGCCGTTCTCCCTTATATTCCCAAACATTCAAAAGCCCCCGTCCCGGCTCCCGCGCAAAAAAACCCGGGATTGAAATACCCGGGCTAAATATCGACGCGTCCCATCCGGGACGCAAAAGGCCAGCTTTCAGTTGTCAACGATGGTTCGTTGGTTTATGGGTATCGCATGGGAGACACGTTTGGACAGGCCGCATATCACGTGGTATTCAGCACCAAAAACCGCTACCCCTGGCTGGAGGCCGCCCATCACCAACGACGCTGCTGGCGTTACATGGAAGCCGTCGCGGCAGATCATGGTTCCACACCGCTTGTTTTTGGTGGCACAGAAGACCATATGCATTTGCTCTTTGATCTGTGGCCGGCATTTTCCCTGTCCGAGGTGATCAAACAGGTCAAAGGATCTTCGTCAACATGGATCAAACAAAACTTTCCGGACTGTGGGGGTTTTTCCTGGCAGCCGGGCTATGGGTACTTTGTGGTGCCACCGTCGGGAATATCCGCGGTAAGACGCTATATTGAAAACCAGTGGGAGCACCACAAAACGGTTTCCTTCAAGGAAGAATATAAAAAACTATTGGAGGAAAATGACATCAAGTTTGAGGAAAAATATCTGTTCTGACATTTGCCGTCCCGGATGGGACGGTTCGATGTTTAGCCCGGGTGTTTCAACCCCGGGTCACTGCCCGTGGCCCCGCATAAAAAACCCCCGGCCGGAATTTCTTCCAGACCGGGGGCCCCTTATGACTATGATGCCATATACCCTTGTATCCCGTTAGGGAATTGAAAGGCTATACGCCGGCAACGCTGGAATACAGAGGAATGTTGAGCGACTGCACATTGTCTGTCAGGAAAGCGCTCACCGTTCCGGCGGAGAAGGTTCCCACCCCCGTCGCGTTGATGTCGATGTACTGCTTGACGCCGTTGATCGGCAGGATGCCCGCAAACACGGTGGCGCCCTGCGTCAGACTGGCGGTGAGGATGGCGCCCGTGTCGTAGAGCGTCGTGGGTGAGGTCAGCGCGCCGGAAGTCAGTGAGTCCGAGGTGCGCACGACAAACTCCACGCTGGTGCCGCCGACGAAGGCCGTCGGAAGGGCGATCACCAGGTAGATGGGTGAGGCCGCGCCCATGCCGTAGGACCCTGTGGCAAGGGTCGCGTTGGCGGTGGCGCGCAGGTCGATGATGTTGCTGGGATAATTTCCGGCGCTTGTGATGCCGGAGTATCCGTCGAAGAGCATGAGTGATTCGTCTATGATCATTGTGTTTTTCTTTCTATGTTGATTTGTTGATTATGAAATTGTCTTTGAAAGCGAAATTCTCGATTTGCGAACGATTGTCCTTATCCGCCCACCCCCACCCCCGCCGGATCATCGCGGGGAGCTGCGCCCCCCTGCACTCCCGGAATGGGATTGGACTGATGCCTTGCAGGATCGATTTAATCGTCCCTACCCCGGAGGGGTTGCATAGGTATAGCCACGGGTTGCGGTGCTCTTTACCCGTGGCGGATATGGGATTATTTCCTTCGAATTTCATTTTCAGAAGACCATTTTTTTAGCTGACGGCTGTCTCCGCGTTCGAGATCTGCTCGACAAGCTTGATTCTCACGCCGTTGATTCTCCAGATGGGCTCGTCGCTCTCCTCGAGATCCTGGCGGGTGATGAAGTGATTGGGTTTGAAGAAGAACTGCCGCGTGATGAAGGAGAGCACGGTGCGGTTCACGTACCAGACCTTCCCGGAGTCCTTGATGTTCTGCACGGAGTTCTGTCCCTTTAGGAGCAGGTCGAGCAGATCGGGTCCCGAGCCGCCCGAAGAAGAGCCGGTGTTGCTCAGGCTGCCGGAAGCGATATTGGCCACCCTGGCGCAGCGGCGTTCGTTTTTGAGGCTGATGCCCATCGCCCATTCAAGGTCGTGCACCTCCCCGTAGAAGACCTTGCCCGAAGCGTCAGTGATCGGCTGGTTGGGGCCGCGATTGACGTACTTGATGCCGCCCGGATGGCTCTCCGGATAGAAGGCCACGAAGGAGTTCAGCTCGTGGGTGATCAGATACGCCGAAGTCAGGGCGCTCGAGCCTCCGGCCAGAATCACCGTCGGGATCGAGGAGGTGTTGAGCCTGGGCTGGATACCCAGCATACTGTCGAGTGCCGAGGCGGGATTTCCGTAGAAGAGATCGTTGGCCATCTGGATATTGAGGTTCTCCCGTTTGGCCTCGATCTCCTGCTGGATCATGAGCGCCTCGTCGGCGGCCGATTGGGCCACCAGCTCGTCGATGACGATGCGGTCCGCCCAGATCGAGCAGGCGTCGTACTGCTGGTCGACTCCGCTTTTGGAAGCCGAGACTCCCTGATTGGCGCGGCGGCGCGTGGCCTGACCGAGGTTGGTGTACTTCGAGATCCGATTGCCCATCTTTTCGTTGCCTTTGATGAGAAGCAGATCCTCCAGTATGTCGTTTGTCTGGGCAAGAGCGTTGCCCAGGAGAAGCGCGCCGTCTTTGCACTCCCTGCGGAGCACATCCATGAAGGTAAAGCGCGTGTTGTCGTTAATTGATTGAGACATTGTTTTGTTTTTTCTTTTTAAATCATGCCCCACATCTTTTCCACCACAGGTTCAAACCTGTGGCTAAGATGCCTTCGGTCGCTACGCGACGCTGAATTTGCGTCCCGCGCGTGCGGGACTGCAGGCATTTTAGCCTCGGAATTCATTCCGTGGAGAGAGTCGTTGAGCATAATTTTGTGATTTACACCAAAGCCCCTGTGCCGATAAAGAGTTCCAGGAAGATTGGGTGTAATCCCAGTTTTTCCGGAAGTTGTGGCGGCGGTCTTTGACGGAAAAGTAAATGGCGTATCAAATGGCATGGGCCCAGTGTATCAGAGTTTTAAGGGGGGCCTCGCCACGGATTGAAATCCGAGGCGATAGGATAACACACGCTATTTCCTCCCAAACACGCTCTTCAGAGCGTCGTAGTTGAAGCCCTCCGCTTCAAACCTCTGCCTTAAATTGCCTCTTATTTTTATATTGACCTAATAAACCATACGATCGTATTGTAAAACAATACAATATGACAGGGCTCGATAAGATATTTCCCCGAATTCGCGCTCAAATATTCCGATGCCTATTTGCTTCGGGAGAGGAGGAATTTCATCTGCGAGAGCTTTCGCGGCGCTCTGGATTATCAATTGGCGCCATTCAGTACGAGATCAAGAACCTAGCATCTTTGGATCTTGTTCTTTCACGGAGGGATGGCAATAGGAAGTATTGGCGCGCTAATAAGGCGCATCCGTTTTATCCCGAACTCAAAAATCTTGTCGCAAAGGGTAATGGCGTTGCCGAGTCTCTGAAAGAGGCTCTGAGTGGATTGGAAGGAATCTGTCTTGCTTTTGTCTATGGCTCCATGGCCGACGGCACCGAGAAAGCGACCAGCGATCTGGATTTGATGGTCATTGGCTCTCTGGGTTTGCGGCCATTGGTCCGGGCGTTGCAGGGTGCTCAAGAGAAGCTGGGACGAGAGATAAATCCATATACTTTATCCAAAGCTGATTGGAAAAATCGCCTCGCGCAAGATGATGCTTTCATAAGAAATGTTAAAAACAGTCCAAAACAATTTATAAAAGGAACTGAAGATGAGCTTGAGAGATTGGCAAAGTAACGGGTGGCTGAGAGCGCATCAGACAAGTCGCAAGCAATTATGCGATTTGTTCGCGTTGGTTGACCGCGACTTGGAAAGTTCTGCTTCCGATGACATCGCTCCTGATTGGCAGTTTGCCATAGCCTATAACGCTGCGTTGCGACTCTGCACAGTTGTGCTCTATGCCGAAGGCTATCGTCCGGAGAAGAATTTGGCGCACTACCGTACCTTGCAGGCCTTGGGCGAGGCGCTGGGGAATGAGTACGCGGCGGATGTCGAGTATCTCCAGAAGTGCCGTGTGAAAAGACATGAAGCGCAGTATGACTTTGTGGGCACCTGCAGCCCGCAAGAGGCAAGGGAGTTGCAAGAATACGTCAAGGAGCTGCGAACGACGGTTGAGACGTGGTTGAAGAAGAATCATCCGAGCTTGCTGCCATAGCCACCTCCCCTATTTCTTTCCAAACACGCTCTTGACGGCGTCGTAATTGAAGCCTTCGATCTGGGGGCGCGACCCGTGTCCAGAGTGATCAGTCACGGGAGAGTCCTCCGAGAAGAAACGCCGTCCAATGGCGTGCAGAAATTCGGCGACCGGACGGAAGTTCGACAAACGTCCGTCTATCATCAGCGCGTCGAGGCTCTTTTGCGTCTGGGGCGGGAGGGTGGAGCGTATTTCGTTGTAGGCGCGCGCGGCGATGGCGCGGGTCTCCTGATAATTCTTTCCGCCCAAAACCGGATCGGCCTCCAATGAGCGCGTCTCGCTCTCCACGCGCTTCTCCCACTGCGTGGCGGAGCGCTTCTGGTTGTCGGTGAGCGCCTTTACCCCCATATCCACAAACTTCTGCGCGTCGGCCTGGCTGAGCTTGAGACTCTTCGCCTGCTCTTTGAAATTCTTTATCACCTCGTCGGGCAGCTCCACGCCTTCGGGAGAAGTGAAGGCATACTCATCGGCATTTTCGCCCCCTTTATCACTGTTATTATCACTGCTGGCAGTGATTTTCTCCTCCGGTGGGGAGAGGATGGATTTCACGGGCTTTTTATTTCCTTCACTAGATAGTCCCGAAGATTCCAAGCTCGTCTTGGAGTCGTGAGGGACTTCGCGAAGCGAAGCGGAGCGCCCCGACTTGTCGGGGTTAGCCCTGGAATTCATTCCTGGGCTCTGCGCGGAAGCATCGGGGTTATTGGGGATTTCGTTTTCTGGCATACGGACATTCTACCAGAAAAAAGACGGGGGCCTGCGCGCGTTGGGCTACCTGCGTGGTTTGGCCTGTTTGGCCACGCGAACGATCACGTCCAATTTTTCTGCAATCTCTCCGTCTATATCAGTCTTTTTCAGGAATTGTATCATCTGGTAGTAATCGCCCTTTCGCAGGACAAGAGGTATTCCCAACTGTCTGGAAAAGTTTTTAAACAAAGGATCCAGAAAGTCGTCCGTGGCTTTTATATCATCGGACCACGGCGACGGCCGCCCCGTCACCTCCAAGGCATTGGCGAGTTTGTCTATCTCTTTTGTCATCGTATTGGCATACTCCTGCCTGAAGAGCGGCACTATTTTTTCCGCGGCCTCCTCCGCAAAGCGAAGTAACACATCCTGCCTGCACAGGTAATTCTCTATCTCACGCTTTTTCCACATCAACTCCGTCAGCGCGCTATTCGACTGAAGTTTGGTTTCCTCAACACGGTCATAAATAGCCATCCCCACCAGATCGGCTTTGGCTACCTGAAGGCCAAAGAAATGCTGTTGCGCCTTGTTGGGAAGATTGGAAACATAATGGACATAGGGGGTCTTCTCCAGAAATAAGGCCGCCTCATGGCCAAGAGTTTTGGCAAACGCCTGCAAGATGCTAAAATCCGTCGAGTCTTCCAAAAACAACACCCAACCGGTCTGCTCGACCTGATAGTAATTGTCAAAGCCGATTTCGTTCAAAGACTTGATCACCTGACTTGTTTTGCCGGCGGTCAACTCGCGGGGTTTCTTGCCAACAAAAGCTATGACAGTATCACGCCCCGCGGCCTCATTAAGCACAACCTCCGAATGGCTGGCGGCAATTATCTGGGATCCCTTCTCTTTGGCCAACTCGACCAATTTGTTGTATATCTGCCGTTGTCTGAGAATCTCCAGATGCGCGTCAGGCTCGTCAAGGAGCAATACGGAACCCGGGTTGGCGAACAGATACGCCAGCAAAAGCAGCGTCTGCTGCGCTCCGCGACCGGCACAGGAAATATCCAAAAGGTCTCCATCCTTGTCGTGGTATTTCAGAATAATCTCGCCACGTTCCTTGATATAATCGGGGTCGGCCAACTCCATTCCAAAGAGAGATTTCATCTGTTCGCACATTCCCCCCCATCCTTCGGTTTGATTGGCAAAGATATTGTAACAAAGATTACGCAGCACCTGCGCGGTCTGCCCCTCGCCCAAAAGCACCTCTATTCTGCCCTGCTCCACTTTGGGTTCCACGGCAGCCAGTCCGGACATGGGAGGCAGAAAACAGACGCGCATTCTGTTCTGGGGATCCTTCAAAACATCCGGGACTTCAGTGTACTCAGCTTTATCAACGGGCACGCTTGAAAATCCCTCTTTTCTTATTGGGCGGCATATAAAATGCTCGTTGGAGGAATAATCAAATTCAAAGCCGCAGCTCCATGATCTGCCGGCGCTCTGGCCTTCAACAACCACCTCTATACGTATGTTGCGCGTTTTGCGGTCGCTTGACTCCCTGACGTGCAGGTCATTCCACAGCAAATTCGCGGCAGGAATTGGAAGCGCGATTAGATCCTTGCGGTTTATGGCCACTCCGGGGCGTTTTTTGGGAGATCCCTTTTTCCCGCCGCGCTGCGACAACCACGCGCGCAATCCCGTTTCCCAAAGAGCCAGCGCCTGAAGAGCCGTTGTTTTCCCCGAATTATTCGGACCAATAAAGACAACGGACTGATCCAGCGAAATATCAGCCTCTTGGATTCTTTTAAAAAGGGGCTGACCTAGGTAATGGGTGTATAATAGACACCTAGATGAATAAAAGT
>CAZIPW010000026.1:0-24834 GCA_964541675.1 uncultured Verrucomicrobiota bacterium | reverse complement strand
ACCTTTTTCTTTAAGCGCAGCAAGCTGCGGGGAATATATCCCGCTGAGATTAAAATGGCGGGCTATCCTCGCTGCTGCTCGGTGGCGACACTACCGTCCCGACAAAGTCGGGACTAACGTGGCGCAAAGCGAATTGCAAATGATATGCGAAGTATGGAAATCATGGGAAGAATAGGCTATGAACCATGCCACCATCAAACGCCTCGACAGCTCCGGCGTTTTCATCTTGAATAGCGGAATGCGCCTGATTGACCGGCACGTGCTAGCCACCTGGTTGAAATCCTTTGGGGGAGGCTGCGCCATCACCATCGGGCTCCTGCTTTTGGAGAGAATGTACGACACCCTCCCCGATCTGCTGGGGTTTGGCGCCACCTACTGGCAGATACTCACCTATTACCTGATGATCATTCCGGGATTTCTGCCGGTCATTCTGCCGCTGGCCATCCTCGTCTCGATACTCTTTTCAGTCGGGAGCCTCCGCAAAAACAACGAGATCACCGCCATGCGGGCGGGCGGCTGCTCGATCTGGGAGATCACGCGGACCCTTTGGCTTGGGGGAGTGGTTCTTTCGGTGCTGCTCTTTTACCTCAGCGCGCAGGTAATTCCGCGCTCGGTGGAGCGTTCGCGGGAGATCTGGGACAACCTTGCGTACAACCGCGCGTTGGAGACCACCTCTTCCGACAATGTCGGGCTCATCTACAACCTGACCTTTTACAATACCAAAGCCAACCGCCTCTGGTTCATCAACCGATTCAGCGCCTATACCACGATGGCCTACGGCGTCACCGTCAGCGAGATGGACGACAAAGGGCGGGAATTGCGGCGCGTGATAGCCAATCAGGCGTACTATGACGAATATCAGGGACATTGGGTACTGGAGGACGGGCGGACAATCACCTTCGATCCGGCGACCGCCGATCCCATCCGCTCTCAACCCTTCGCGAAGATCGAGATGGAGAACTACACCGAAGACCCGACGCTGATGCAGGCGCTGGAGAAGAAGCCGAATTCACTCTCCCTGAAGGAACTGCATACGCTTATTACCGAGCTGCCCGCCAAAAACGATCCGAAGGTACGCGGGTATCTGGTGCAATACCACAGCCTCCTGGCCGCGCCCTTGAGCTGTCTGCTGGTGGTGGGGATCGCCCTGCCCTTCGCGATGGGAGGCAATAGCCGCAATCCGATGGTAGGGGCTTCGCAGTCGGTGGTCTTTTTCTTTGTCTACTTTATAGTGGCAAGGGTCCTCTCGCTGATGGGAAGCAGGGGCGTCATAGATCCGATCCTGTCGGCATGGATACCCTCGATCCTGACAGCGGTGGCAGTCCCGATGCTCTTCAGGTATAAGCGGGGGTAATGGATGGTCCCGCGGGGTTGAATTCGGCCAGGAAAGTGTTATAGTGGGGTATGGCCGATGAGCCCCGCACAATTCATATTGTTTTTGACCAGGACGGCACGCTTGTAGAGACCCCAACTGATCCGTCCAAACCTAGTTGGTTGACACCCCTGGGCGAAGAATTGCGCAATGTCACAGGGCAAGTCAGCGAAGATCTGGGGAAATTGGGTATAAATGCTGTCTTCACAATCATGACAGGTACTTCACTCAAAAAACTGGCCAGGGAAATCATAGAAGATAATTCAAAAGTCCTGGCAGGTATCGAATTGCCTCCCAAAGCAGATGGAAGCAGCCTCCATCTAAATGCCGCCGCAAAGATGACAGGTGAGGAATGCATAGAGACACTTCGGGATGCCCGCCTGATTGTTGTCGGTGACAACCCTTGTGATCCCCTTTACAAGAGCAGCGGAGCAGCCCTACTGACGAGAAACTTCGAGCTTGTAAGTCCCAAAACGCCCTTTGTTCACTATAACCTGGAAATGCCGACGCAACAGGTCGTCGAGAGGATTCTCTCGCTGGCCGGAACGATCATGGGGGTAAAAATAGCACCAGCCGTGCCTGCCGCAGGACGACCGGTTGCGGCTATGGCAGTCTAAAAAAAAATCGTTTGGCGGGGGTTGAATTTTATCGGGGAAAGGTTAGAGTAAGGCATGCTCGATGATCCCAATCCCATAGCCACTGGTACCGCTGCCGATACTACCACTATTCACATTGTTTCAGGCGAGCGCGGCGTCCTCGTAGAAAGCTTCGTATCGCCAGAAGGGCTTTCCACCCGGCTCACAGAGTTGGGAAAGAATATCGGTAGCCTCATAGAGCAAGTCAGCGTTGGTCTGGGAGCGATTGGAGCAAAGGCTGTTTATACGATCACAACGGGTGATGAGAAGCCTGATCCTCTGGTCGAACAAATGATGCCGGAGAATCCGAGCATCCTGGCCGTCACCTTGATGCCAGAAGGAAGGCTTATAAGAAACGCCCGCGCGAATATTACGACAGATGGCTATATAGAGGGAGTGCAGGCCGCACCCATCATTGTCGTCGGAGTAAACAAAATGTCTGATTCTCTGACCAGACCCTCCGCCATTGCCCTCGCAACCAAGGGGGCGTATGACCTTATGCTTTCAGAACCGGCCTTTGTCTCTTGCGTAGGTAAGTCTCCAACAGAGGTTGCCGAGGCGATCATTAAAAAGGCCTGGTCGATTATGGCAGCAAGAAGGGTCGTCCGCGCTGCGCCAATGATGTGGCCAAGCCGATGAAAGCGGCCAGCGAAATGGACAGTTCGCCACGGGTAAAAAGCACTGCAACCCGTGGCTATACAAGGCAACCCGCAAGGGGTTGAAAGGCCAAAAGCTTAACGGAAAATATTGACTTGAAAACTTCTCTTATCAAGTATTTCCAAGCAGTATGTCACGTTCAGACGCCACGGTACTGACTCATACGGTTTTTTCGACCAAGGACCGTTTTGCTTTTTTGGACGACCCATTGCTGCGGCGCGAGCTTCACCTGTACGTCGCAAAAGTTCTTCATGGGCTTGGTTGCGGACTGATTACCGTCGGTGGAGTTGCCGACCATATTCATATCCTATGCACACTCTCAAAAACAGTTGATATTGCCAAAACGATTATAAATGTAAAACGCGCGTCCTCTCTGTGGATCAAAAAACGTGACAAGGAAATGCTTGGGTTTTCTTGGCAATCCAGTTACAAAATGTTCTCTGTCGATATTTCAAGGATTGATAAAGTGCGCACATATATTGAAACACAAGAGAAGCATCATTTGGGGATGTCTTTTCAGGATGAGGTCCGCAGGTTCTACAAACACTATGGCATGGAGCTTAACGAGAGTGAAGCGTGGAATTAGCTGAATCAAAACCCTTCATGGGTTTCCTTGTATAGCCACGCCTTGCGGTGCTCTCTAGGCGTGGCGCGATTGAGCTATCAGAAGGCTAACGTTCGCCACGGGTAAAAAGCACTGCAACCCGTGGCTATACAAGGCAACCCACAAGGGGGTTGGGGAACAGACAGCTACATATTTTATGGAAGTACTCTAGTCCGAAGTCTTCAGAATGCTGACGAATACCTCCTGGGGAATCGAAACTTTTCCGATCTGCTTCATCTTCTTTTTGCCCTCGATCTGCTTTTTGAGGAGCTTCTTCTTGCGCGAGATGTCCCCTCCATAGCACTTGGCCAGCACGTCCTTGCGAAGCGCCGAAATCGTCTCTCTGGCGATCACCTTCGCGCCAATGGCCCCCTGTATGGCGATCTTGAAGAGCTGCGGCGGGAGGATCTCCTTCAATTTTTCGCAGATCGCCCTGCCCTTCCCCTCGGCCTTTGAGCGGTGCACGACCGTCGCGAAAGGCTCGACGGGTTCGCCGTTGACGAGAATGTCCAGCTTCACCAGATCGCTCTCGCGGTACTCGGTCATTTCGTAATCCATCGAACCGTAGCCGGAAGTAATCGACTTCAGTTTGTCGTTGAAATCCACCAGGATCTCGTTGAGCGGAAGCTCCGCCGTGAGCATCACTCTCTTCTCGTCGAGCGTCTCGGTATTCGTGCAGGTGCCGCGCTTTTGCATGATGAGCGCCAGCACGTCTCCGATCACCGTGTTGGGGATGAGTATCGTGGCGCGGATCATCGGCTCAAGTATCGCCTCGTAGGTGCCCTCCTGCGGCATACGCAGGGGGTTCTCGAAGGATTCCAGCCGGCCATCGTGGTAGCGGACCTTGTAGACGACCGACGGATACGTGGAGAGGATGTCCAGGTCGTATTCCCGGCGCAGGCGCTCTATGACGACCTCCATGTGCAGCAATCCCAGGAATCCGCAGCGGTAGCCAAAGCCGAGGGCCGCGGAGCTCTCCGCCGTGTAGTTGAGCGCGGCATCATTGAGGCGGAGCTTGCCGATGGCGGCCTTCAATTTTTCGTAATCGTCGCAGTCGATGGGATAGATGCCCGCGAATACCATCGAGCGCAGAGGCTGGAAGCCGGGGAGCATATCGGTGGCGGCGTTCTTCTGATGGGTGAGGGTGTCCCCGATCTTGATGTCGGCGACGGTCTTCAGATTGGTGACCACATAGCCCACCATGCCGGCGAGCAGGGTCTCCTCTTTGCGCTTTTCCGGATGGAAGGAGCCGACCTCAAGGACCTCGGCGGGGTGGTCGTCGGAGAGGGTCTTGATCTGATCGCCCCGTTTGAGCGAGCCGGAGAAAACGCGCACGTAGCAGACCACCCCCTGATAGCTGTCGAACTGGCTGTCGAAGATGAGGGCGCGCATTTTCGGGTAGTCGGCCAGCTTGGGAGTGGGCACGCGTTCGATGATGGCGGCCAGGATCCTGTCGATGCCGATGCCGGATTTGCCGCTGGCCTCAATCGCCTCTTCGGCGGGAATGGCGAGGATCTCCTCAAGCTGCCTGCGGCAGAGCGCCACGTTCGCCGAGGGAAGATCGATCTTGTTGATGACCGGAATGATGGTGAGCCCCTGTTTCATGGCCAGGTGGGCGTTCGCAACCGTCTGGGCTTCGATTCCCTGCGCGGCGTCAACCAGAAGCAGGGCACCCTCGCAGGCGGCCAGGCTCCGCGAGACCTCGTAGGAGAAATCAACGTGTCCGGGGGTGTCGATCAGGTTGAGGAGGTACTCTTCGCCTTCACTGGCACCCACCCCTGCCCCCGCCCTCAGGGCGGGGAAATTATTTTCGGGGGCTGGCGCCCCCATACCCCCGGATCCCTCCGCAGGGTTCAGAGGGACACCAGTCCCTTTATTATCCTCCCCTCCCGGCGGGCTGGGCCGGGGGTGGGTGCTTGTCCGCGGCACGACATACCGCATATTCACCGGATGATTTTTGATCGTGATGCCCCTCTCCCGCTCAAGATCCATCGAATCGAGATGCTGCGCCTGCAACACGCGATCCGAGACGGTGCGGGTGGTCTGCAGCAGACGATCGCTCAGGGTCGTCTTGCCGTGATCGACGTGGGCGATGATGCAGAAATTCCGGATCTTATCGAGGGGAGCCATTTAAGAGGAGCATTCTATCCCTCTTTGGCTATGCGGGTCAAAACAAAGAAGAAGAAGGGGGCGATTGGATAAATGTCATAAAGACGATGAAAGAGAATCGCGCAATAGGCTTTGAGGGAATGCTTTAACGCTCCGTCAGCCCAAACAGGACAGACTTGGGAAGCCTTCTGCCCTTGGCCGCGGCTCTGGCCCTATCAAAGGCAAGTTCTCCATAGGAATTCTGAAGGTCAGGGAGGCCGCCAACAACAAAACGAATCAACACGGACTTGCCCCCATCTTGCTCCGTCCCCAAAAAAGAGACAGTGAACCCGGCAACCACTGGTACCTGGGTGCCTGATGACGCTCTTCTCGCTCTCGGCTTCATGGACATATACTCACCCTTTGTTGATTAAAATCAAGTTCTTTTTAGGGTTTTTGGTAGTCAAAGAGCACGCTGGGTCTGCCATCAACTTCCATGTGCTGACCCAGGAAATCGAGGAATCTGGCGAACCTGCGGGCCTCATTACGATCCGTCTGGACAGCCTCGGCAATCCTCTCCGGCATCTCAAGAGACTCGCCTCGTACCACAATAACCAGCGGATTATCAGAAAGATTGCGGAGCAACCGTCCCAGCCCCTCTTGTTTCTGCTTTGCTGGCATCCTTAGTCCATCAATGGCATTAAAAGTACTGTACGCCGCGGCAATACGGTTCCGCTGCGCTTCTGGCGTGCTGGCAGCGTACGTTTGATAGGCCCGATGGGCTGCTGCCGCAATCTCTGCGCGATCCGTCGAAGCTGCAGCAAGACAAAGAGAGAGCAGCGCGGGTGGTATGCCGGGAGTTGAAGCAAGAGGCGGGGTTGTGTTTAATGCGGTATTCATATGTAAATGGATAAATTAATTTGCTGGCGCTGGAATGGATCCGGAAGAAGAAGCGGCAGACTGATCCGTTTCCCCGGGAAGCCTGCCTTCCGGATCGGCAAACTTTGCCACCTGATGCAGGATTCTGCCCGCAAAACTCTCGGGATCGGTCTGAGTCAACAACTGACGAAGGCTTCTACCGCCGGAGGTCCCATTGGGAATAGAAGAATCGACTGTTTCGGATCTGCTCATTGTAAAAAATAAAAAAACCGAACTTTTTGGTTCGGCTTGGGGGTTTTGAAGATTTAAATCATCAACAACCGCCAGGCCCGAATGCCTCAAAACAATGAATTGCGCGCATTGCACGCGCTTTGGCGCGGATGGATGTCTCCTGATACATAGGAGATCATTATCTCCGGATAGTCTTCAAAAGTCAAGAAATTATACTAATTTTTTCAGATCTTCTATCGGCAAATTGATATCCTTGCATATTTGTCGGACAATTCCCGTGGCCAAATCACGGCCCTTATGGCATGGAACCGTTGTCACCCGTCCATCGCGATGCTTAAAAAACTTATGTGATCCCTTTTGTCTTGCCTCCAAGAATCCCAAGGACTCCAAAACCCTTATCATCTCCCTGAACTTTAGAACCGGTGGCTTGGACATGGTTTGCGGCGTTAAGCAACCCTCAGCGAAATGGTTTGCAGGCCAATAAACTCAGTTGACGATTTTAACGACTTCGTCTCCCTGAGGAGTTCCAAAACCTCTTTTAGATTCGCCATCAATTCATCCAAAGTCTCACCCTGGGAATGTGCCCCCGCCACGCCGGGTATATATCCGACGAACAGACCCGTTTCAGGGCATTTTTCTATAATGGCCGTAAAATTTCTCATACCTGCAAGATAGCCACTTATTCCTCTTTTGCAAGGAGATTCGCCTGCTTTGTCTCAACCCGCGCCTCGAAAGCTGCCGTGGTCAACCCCGCCACAGCCATCAGTTTCATGAGAGAGAGAATCTCCTCTGGCGTGGCGGTGGCGGTCCCTGCCTTGCCGACCACGACTCCCGCCGCCAAATTCGCGAGCCTCGCCGCCTCGATCAGACTCCCGCCCGCGGCAAGCGCCAGGGAAAGCCCCGCTATGACGGTATCGCCCGCGCCGGAGACATCATAGACCTCGCGGGCAAAGGTCGGGATCTGTCCGCCGACCTTTCCGTCGGTGCAGATGATCATGCCCTCTTCGCTGAGCGTAATGGCCAGATGCTTCGGGTGATAGCGCGCGTAAAGTTTTTCGCAGACGGCGGCCGCGGGAAAGAGCTCACCCGCGCGGCATTGGATGCCGGAGAGTTCCAAAGACTCCTTGCGGTTGAGCGTGACAAGAGTGGCGTCCCTGAAAACAAGGCTGTTCTTGGGCTTGAGCCCCACCGCCAGAAGGGTGTTCTGCTTCTGGCAGACCTTCTGTATGGCCGAAATGACTTCGCTATTGATGGCACCCCTGGCGTAGTCGGAAAGGATGACGACATCGGCCCTGTGGAGTCCCTGGGAGAGCGCCTTCGCGTCGCGTTTGAGGTCGATCGAGTAAAGGGCCGGGGCGTCCTCATAGTCCACGCGCAGCATCTGCTGGCGACCCACCACAAAGCGCCTCTTGGTAATGGTGCGCACGCCCGGACGCTGCCACGCCACGGAGAGCGCGCAGCCTCTCTTTTTGAGGATCTCACGCAGCATAGTGCCATTTGTGTCTTCTCCGTACACTCCGCAAAGCTCCACCGAGGATGCCCCCAGTACAGCCGCGTTGAGAGCCACGTTCGAGGCGCCCCCGGGTCTGTATTCGTCGCGGGTGGCGCTCAAAACGGGAACGGGAGCCTCGGGCGAGATCCGCTCCACCCCTCCGTGGGTATAGGCGTCCAGCATCACGTCGCCGACAACGGCAACGCGCAGGGATTTGATCTTTTTGAGCAGTTCTTCCATCATGGGCATTGATAATAACTAAAATTGCTTAAAATTGGAATCCTAATTAAACTGGCATGGGTTTTTCCACTGCACCTTGATTTGCAATATTTCTTACAGACACCACAACTTGCTCATAGAAAGCCGCTTTTTGAAAGGATAATGACCACTCGTGATTGCCCCTTAGAATTAGTCGTTTCGACGCACTCCCGTCCGGGTCCACACCGGGAGTTTTAGTCGAAAGGGAAGAATGTCCCAACAATGTGGAGACAATCTGAACCTTTGTTATGCCGTCCATTAGCTCCTCGTCGATATCATCCAAGGATTTACCAGCCATCAAAATAGGAGCTTGTCCTTTATAGGTTTCAATAACGCTGTTTGTAACGTCTTTCAATGACGGGAGGCTCAATACACGGCTCCTTTTAATTGGAGACATGGTTCGAAAGCAAAACTTGATTTTGGGGAATGGCTCTGAGATTCTTCGAATATGATCGAGGTTCTCAGAGCTTGTCATCAAAACAAAGGTAACATTGTTTACTCCTTGTTCTATTTGATCAAGCAAACCGTTTAACGTCGCGGGTTCCGGACTGTTGACCTGCTGAATATAAGACGTGACTCCAATTAAATGAGACATTTAAATTATAATACTACTATTTGCCTATCTTTTCAAGATTGTTATTCTTTCTTGGCCAGTTTCACTTCCAGACGTTCCAAAGCTTCCGCGAGACTCCCGCTGGGAGCCGCCGACCAGACAAGCTGCAGACCCTTGTATTTTCCCTCCCAGTAGGCGCGGGCCGCCTGGCTCATGTAGAAATTGGTGGCCAGCATCACAAATTCCTCCTGCCTTTCGTAGGGAAGGGTCCGCGTGGCCCAGCAGGCGGCCAGGTCCACGGTGGGATCAATGGACTTTTCGATATTGATGTGCGTCAGGTCGATGAGCCCCAATTCATGGTTCTCCACCTGGTACTGAATAAGCGCGTTCTCCTTGAGGCCCTCGACCCCCGCCAAAAGGATGCTCAAAAGGCTGGCCTGCCTCCACTCCGAAGAGCGCAAAAGCTCAAGGATGCGTCCGTTGGCCTTCTCAAGCGCCTCGGAGGAGACCAGTTTGGCGTCCAGAAGAGCCGCGCCGAAGGTGCGGTTCACGCGCAGGAAGAGCTGATGATGGCGTTCAAAGTCGGCGGGGTTCATGGGAATTTGGCAATCATACCCTTTCGCGGGTCAAAAAACCAGTTTAAAGTAAGGAACGAAGAATTAAACTATTCTCCTAAACTGATTCAGATCTCCACGGTCCTTCCACCATTTCCTGAGCCTATCACTGGCGGTTCCATGTCTGCTATTAAACCATAATTCTCCAAACAAAAGACTGATGGCAATACCAGTTCCTCCGCCTATAATCCCAAAGTGGTGGCGTAGCCATTTTGGCTCATTATCAGAACTACCGCTGCCCTTCAATTGGGCGCGCACTTTTGCAACAGCAACCTCGCGGGGTGATTTCAAACTAAATGAAAAACCCTTCCCAAAAATATCACTGGAGCTGTTCAGGGTATCGACTTGCCCTCCAACAATATCTGCAATATTGGTTCCTGTTTTTGCATAAAGCGGAGTCACAAGACCATTCTGTGACTGTCTGTAAATCTCCTGTTGCATTCTGTATATATCCGCCTTTGCCGCAGGCATCGCCCGGGCGATAATCGGATCATCGTGCGCGTGTAAAGCATAATGGTGACGATCGGCAAAGACCATCGCTTGATGATATATAACTGCGCCCATCAGACTAGTCAGCGCCATGGCGGCAACGTGGTTCCTGGGCCTATCCAAAAAGCGAGCAAGCCCGGTCGTTTTTGCTGCAGGGGGTGTTTCTTGGGGGGAAGTGGTTGCCATACTCGCATAATATAACCAGATGCAACCCAGTTTCAAGGGGAAAATACCTTGTCATAAAGAACCAAAGAAGCAGTTTCTTATTCCGCCAGGTATTTTTTGAGTACCCCGACAAGCGGCAGTATATCTTCCCGCGCGATTTTCCATACGATCCGAAAATTGATCGCCCCATAATCATGCACAATGTGATTGCGCAAACCCCCGATCTGCGCGAAAGGAATCGCTGGCAGCGCCTTTTGTGTTTTGACGTCCACCCTTCTGGCGGCCTCCCCAATCATCGCCAGGCGCAGCGCCACGGCGTCCCTGACGGTGGAAGACTCCCAAAACTCCTCAAAGGAGATCCCGTGTATGTATTCATGGACTTTGCGCGCGCTTTCCAACATATCGTACAGAAACGCACGGCTCTCCTCCGTGGGACCTTCAGTTCTTCTCATAAAGCGTCAATCTGTTGGCATTGATGGAGGCGCGGCGATAGGGGTTGGACATCTCCTCGACACTCAGTGAGTCCAGCAGATCGACGGGAACTCCAAGAGCCTTCTCGAACGTCTGACGCAGCCGCAGGAGCTCCAGTCCGGGGGTTTCCCCGAAGGTCGCGATCAGATCGACATCGGAGCCACGGCGCGCCTTGCCCCTGGCAACAGACCCGAAAACATCCAGTCGACGCAGGTGAAAGCGAAGGCAGATAGGCTTGGCCAGACGGGCGATCTCCGCGAGCGGAGGCGGCGCTTTGGAACGGCGGGGGGCGGGAAGAACGCCCGCGCGGACGCTCTTCCAATAGGCGCGCATTTTGATGCGGTTGGCGAGTGTCTTGGCTGGTGAACGGGATCTTCCGCCAAGCCTGGCAAACGCTTTGAGGGTCATAGTCATTCTAACAAGTTAATATAATTATAACGGAAGAAATGTCAAATTTTCATAAAGGACTTGTGACCGGGGTTATCGTTCTGCCCCATATTTTTTGAGCACCCCGATACCTCAAAAATCGTGCTATAATAAGGGCATGATGCGCTCTCCTCGTCGTCTTTTTGGTCGTTTGAGATCTCCCCACCCCAAAGGTCCGGAGCAAGCCCCTGACACGGATGCGGCAGCAAAGTCATCAGAGGAGTGGATTCGCGGTCATCCCAGGTTATTTATGGTCGGCGGAGGCCAGAGAACCTTTATTGTTGATCCCCAAGGCAATGCCCGGATGAAAATCGAATACCCAAATGAGAATTGAATAATCTTGCCCTGGGGTTGATCCAGCCTTTGCGTCGCCCGCCATTTAAATGTCGGGGTCAACGCGGCGCAATGGCTCACCCTCTATAGCTTCTCCAGCCACTTTTTGAGCTTGTCGATGCCCACTCCCGTCACGCAGGAAAGGGGGATCACATCCTCGCCTTTGGCGAAAGTGGCGGGAAGTTTCTTTGCCAGAAGGTCGATCTTGTTGGCAACCACAATGCGGGGCTTTTTGAGCATCGCGGGATTGTAGTTTTCCAACTCCTGCAAAAGAGCCTTCAAATCGTCGGCGGGCTTGCGGCCCTCGCTGCCCGCGGCGTCTATCACAAAAAGGAGCAGCTTGCACCTTTCAATGTGCCGCAAAAATTGGAGACCCAGACCTCGGTTCTCGCTCGCGCCCTCGACGAGTCCGGGGATGTCGGCGATCACGATCTTGCGCCCGGACTGCCTTACGCGCCCCAGGTGGGGATTCAGAGTCGTAAAGGGATAGGCGGCGACCTTGCTCTGGGCGTTGGTCAGGCAGTTGATAAGGGACGACTTGCCCGCGTTGGGAAAGCCGACCAGCCCCACGTCGGCGATGCTCTTTAACTCCAGGCGAAACTCGCCTTCCTGCCCGGGCTTGCCTTTTGTTGTCTGGCGGGGAGCGCGATTGACCGAGCTTTTGAAATGGATATTCCCCAGACCTCCACGACCGCCCTTCAGGAGGCGCACTTCCTGGCCGTGCGTCAGCAGCTCCGCCACGAGCTTCCCGGAAAGGGTGTCGTAGACGGCAGTGCCCTCGGGGACTTTGAGGAGAAGATCGCGGGCATCCTTCCCCGCGCACTGGGCCCCCATGCCGTTTTGTCCATTCGGAGCCTTGTGTTCGGGCTCATACTCGTATTTGGAGAGATCGGAAGAGTTCTCGTCGCACAAAAGCACGACGTCCGCCCCACGTCCGCCGTCGCCGCCATCGGGCCCGCCCTTGGGAATGAATTTCTCGCGGCGGAAACTCAGACATCCGTCTCCGCCTGTTCCGGCTTTCAACTTGACTGTAACCTCATCGACAAAGGGCATGGGAACAACTTAACACGAAACTCGGCGGGCTTCAAACTTATACTTGGGGGGAGCCGACCAAATGCTCTGATGGTAAACCAGAGCTACAGGGCATCGCTATTCCCTCGTGTCTGATAATACCCTTTTTAGGTCTGCTTTCAGTCGTTTCTTCTCGCGAATCTCCGCTTTTTTAATGCTCTCAGCCACAGGTAGATTCTCCGGCATGGTGCCACCCAACTCGCGGATCGTCTGACGGACCTTACAACCCACTTGGCGATGAATCTGATTGGCCAGAGACTTGGAGCGGACTTTTTCCCGCCGGAGTTTTTCTTCGGTTTGTGTGGCTCGGAAAAGGTTCGCGGCCAACTCCGTGCTCCCCATGTGATCGAGGATGTGCTGCTTTGGCTTGAGCCGCTTGCGCTGATGGATGTCCCGTCTGGTGAGGCCTCCGTAAAGCCCTTGGTAGCCGTGATCCATGAAAATAGCGTAATCCACCGGTTGAACCACGCCGGCTTCCCTGGCCACGCCCGCCAGATACTTGTTGTGTTTCTTTATCTCCGCCCTCAGCAATAGGCGCGTCTTATCCTCTTTGGTGGCTGCATCATCCACCAGTTCCTGTCTGCGCGTTTGCACGGCAAAATACGTCTGCCCCAAGGCGACAAGCGGTTTGCTTGGATCAGCGTTTTGGATGACGAGATAGCAGGCGTAGCGGGAGAGCGCCCAATCTTCGATTTCTCGTTGGGCACCGGAACCGATGTCGACCATAGTGCGCGTTTCCGCAAAATGGTCGGCAATTGAGTGCCCGCTTTGGACACACGCTTCTTTTGCCTTTTCAATTACCGGCTGAAAGTTTCGGAAGATGGCGTACTCCAAAACACGGGCAAGGTCGCGGGCCGACCAGGAATGGCTGCCTTCCGGGCTGACACGCTTGATGCGCTCGAAAGTATTGCTCGCGATTGGAACTGGGGGATTGTCGCTCATATGATTATAGCCCGGTACCAGATTTCGGCGTCACTCCACCAACAAAGGGCATGGGAACCATCCTAGTGTTTTTGCGGGCTGTTTACAAACCAATACCACCGATTAAAATCGATGGCTAGAGTATTTACAAAAATTATGTAGCCAATTCTCTTGTTCGCCACCGGTAAAGAACTGACCACCCCGACCCAAGGGAGATATTTCCGCGCTTCGCGCATGAACCGCCGCTCTGCGGCTACAGTAGAGGCAACCGGTGGCTATACAAGGCAACCCGCAAGGGGTTGGGTGGTCAGGAATAATACATATTTTATGGAAGTGCTCTAGCCATCAAATTCATTTGGTGGTGAAGCGGCAAAGAAGATTGCCATTTTTTAGGCTGCGCTCTAGAATGTTTTACACAAAAGCAGGGTCATTATGAGGATCGTGAAAGACAAAACAGATGCAGGGAGCAAAAAAACGCCGATGAGAAAGATCATCCTTATTGGCGGAAGCGATGGGCTTGGTCGGGCCTTTTCCAAGGTTTGTTCCGGCAAAGATATTCAAGTCATAAATATCAGCAGAACGCCGTGTCCGGTTGATGAAGTTATTAATATCAAATGCGACCTGTCTGTCCCGACAGAAGTGGAAAATGCCGCAAAGGCCATACGCCAAAAGCATCCGGACTTTGACGCCATCGTCAACTGCGCGGCGATTGTCGCGATGGAACCCATAAATAAAATTTCATATTCAAAGTTTGAAAAGGCGTGGAAGGTGAACACGATTGCCCCGCTCTATTTTCTCTCACTGCTTTTTGACGAGATAAAGCGCAATGGGGCGGATATTTTGCAGGTGGGAACGACTGCGGATTTGAAGGACGGCTTTGAGAACCAGCTGGCCTACACCGCCACGAAATACGGTTTGCGCGGCGGCACCTATAATCTTGGGATGGAGCTGAAAAAGACAGCAAGCCGCGTCATTTACGTCCACACGGGAGGAATGAACACAAGGCTGCATGAAAAGGATTATGGGCTGAAAATAGAGGATCCAAGCGTGTGGATGCGCCCCGAAGACGTCGCCGAGGTGTTGCTTTATCTTTTGGAGCTGCCAAAGCAGATGGAGATTTCCGAGATCACCATCAATCGCAAGGGCAGAAGATTGTAGGCGGGAGGGAGGATTGCTACACCATGACCACCGATTAAAATCGATGGCTAACATGGGGCTGCCCCATCCGGGGCGAAAAAAGTAGCCAATGTTACAAGGGCAGCCTCTTTCGTCCCGTATGGGACGGCCATATGTTAGCCATCAAATCGGCAGTCCGCCGTAGCTTCTGCCCCGAACAGGGTCGGGGTTGCGCGAAGGTTGGATCATTTGGTGGCGAAATCCTACCCTTGTTCCACCGGAAGTCCCTCGTCGATCCACGCCTGCAGGCCGCCAATCAGCCTTGAGCAGTTCTGGTAGCCGGCCTTCTCGAATCGCTCGATGGCCCTGTCCGCGCGCATCCCGTGCAGGCAGACGACGTATACCTCCTGGCTGCCGACGTCACGCATGAAAACGTCGGGTTTAAGCTCCCCCAGCGGCATGAGCAGCGATCCGGCAATGCGCGCCTCATCGAATTCGCTCTTGGTGCGCACATCCAGAATGACGGGAGAGTCGCCCTGTTGTACCTTTTTATAAAGATCGCGGGCGGTAATGACACCTTTTATTGCCATATAGGGGGGACTGTAAAAGAATAATGGCGGACTTGGCAAGGAGAGATTCCGGTATACCCCCATTTTTACGGGGCTGAAGTGAAACTTTCGTAAAATATTGGTAATTCCGATTATAACGCTTGCGTTAATCCGATAAATATTTTCTCTTGACGGCAGGCCTCCAATGGTATGTTTAGATAGACTTTTGATTTTATATGAATAAGCAAAACCCTCAATTAAGCTGGTGCGTTGTAAAACTGGGAGACGACATGAACTGGTGGGTAACCGATGTCTCGGATGCCAACCACTGGGATACCGACGGGCTTTCCATCGTCGATCCGCGCCAGATCGCCCACGTGGTGGAGCTCTGCGAGCCTCTGCGCGAGTACGGGCTCGACCTCGACCTTCTCGACCAGGCTTTTTTCACCTTCCGCGTTGACACCGAGATGAAGGACGGCCAGATCCGCCTGAACCGCTTCCGCGACAGCCTCCTCTCCACCGAGGAGAAGGTCTTCGCGCTCCCCGACATCCGCAACGAGGACAAGGGTCCCTACGCCGAGCTTTTGAGCGAGCTTATCAAGGCCCGCGTCAAGCTGCTCAACGACACCCTCGATATCGAGCAGCCCCTCAATGCCGACGAGCTGGAGGAAGCCCTCAGCGAGCGCTCGGGACTTTCCGAAGGCGAAGACAAGTCCCTGCACGCCTTCAACGAGTTGAGCATGATCTTGGAATATGTGCCGGAGGGCTTTGAGGACGAGATGGACGACGCCATGGCTGCGATGGCCGCGAAAGCCGCGCCTCTTGTGCCTGAGATCCCCGAGGCCGCAGACGAGGAAGACCTTGAACAGGACGAAACCATGAAGTGGGGCGACGAGGAGGACGAAAAAGAAGAGGAAGAAGACGAATTTGGCGACGCCAAGGACGACGACGAGGAGGAAGACGAAGAAGACGAGGATGAAGATGGGAAGCCGAAGAAGAAAACATCAAAACCGACGCCGAAGCCGGCTCCAAAACCCTCCAAGAAAGCCGAGCCCAAGAATAAAAAGAAGTGATTTTTTCTTGTCGGCATTGCCGGAATTCTGTTAGATAGGCCGGATGCGCCATTCTCCAAACAACGCCAGGCTCTATGCGCTCCTCTGCACGCTGGTCGTCGTCCTGGGAATCTTCTTCCGGCTTTGGGTCTTCAACAGCCACGAGTCCTTCTGGAAGGACGAGGCGGGTCTGGCCAGAAACTTTCTCACCCACGACTTCGCCCACATCGCAGATCCTTTCGGGGACGGTCAGGCGATCCCCATCGGCTACGCGCAGATCTGCAAAGGCTTTGAACATCTCCTGGGACACAATGAACACGCCTTCTGGTCGGTCTCGCTGATCGCGGGGAGCGTCCTTTTGGGGCTCTCTGCGATCCTCTTCGGCGCGATACTCCCGGCGGGGGCCGCGCTTATCGCGCTGGGCGCGCTGGCCTTTGACACGACCCTCATCCAATACAGCGTGGAGTTCAAGGCCTATATGATGGACTCTCTGGCCGCGCTCCTGATGGCGCGGGCGTTCTTCAATTACCAGACAAAAGGCGCCCACCGCAACGCCGTCTACCTGCTTTCGGGGGTGATCTCCCTGTGGATCAGCTATGTCTCCGTCTTCATCATAGCCGGACTGGGGCTCTGGCAGCTGTGGGAGGCTTTCAACTCCCACCCCCTACCCACGCCATCGGGGCGGGGAAGAAATACGGGGTCCAAAGACCCCGTCCCCCTGGGCGGACTTCGTATCATCATGGCCCGGCTTTGCGCAAGGCCCTTCCTGCGCGTACTCTGGGTCAATACGGCGCTGGCGTCCGTCTTCGCGGTTTTGTGGGCACTCAACTACCGCTTCCTTGACGCCAGGGGATTTTTCAGCGGCTTCTGGAAGGACCATTTCGTTCCCCTCCCCTGGCAGCCCGGCTTCATCGATTGGTGGACCAACACCCTGCCCGGGATAATAGGCTGGCTCTTTGGCCAGGAGCAGTTCCTCATCTGGATCTTCTTCGTGGTATTGGGGCTCTACAGGGCTTGGGAGATCAACAGGCGGCTTCTGGCGCTGACCTTCCCGATACTGTTGACGCTTATCGCGGGAGCGCTGCATCTCTATCCCGTCTATGATCGGCTGGTGCTCTTTTGGGCGGTGCTCCTGACGCCCTTTCTGGCGCTGGGGCTTTTCCACGTCTGGGAGGTCTTCAACAAACAGTACCGGACAATCACTCTTGCTTTCGCGCTCATTCTGGTGCTCCCCTTCCTGCATCCGCTCCACAGGCTCAGCCATTCACACGATTCTCAGCAGCTAAAGCAGGTCTGCATGGCGGTATCGAGGGCCGCGCGCCCAGGAGATACCATCTATGTGCACAATCGCGCCGCTGAGCTCTACAAATACTACTTTCACCGCTATCCTCCCGTAAAGGGCGTGAAATTGGTCTTTGGACAGAAGGCCGAGACGCTCTCTTTGGCCCCGTATCTGGAGAAACATTTCAAGGGCCGGCATCTGTACTTCATGTACACGGAGCCGTGTTATCAGCCCGATGAGATAGATTATCTGGGAAGATATACCCAGGCCAGGGGCGAGCTTAAACGGGATCTCGATATGAATCTGGCGGGGGCCTTTGAGCTGCAGCTACACTGATGCTCTAATCAGTAATAGGTATTGACAGCCGTATATCAAAGGTTTATGATCCAGACTGTTATGAAAGTCTCCGCAATCGTATTTCCTCAAGACACCGGCGGTTATACTTGGGACGTCCTGGCAATGGCCCAAGAGAACAATGCCTTTTACATGGGCCTGGCCCAGTATTGCTCCGAGGGTCAGCTCAAGATACGCAGAGCAGAGGATGAAGCGCGCATAAAACAGGGCGGAAATCATGTTGCGCTAACGAGCGAATTTGGTAATCGAGCACAGTACCCTCTCGTTACGGGATCCCTGGTAGTGGCTATTCAGACTCGAGCCCTCGGCACTCTGAGTGGCAAGGAGGATCTCCAGCTATGGCTGCAACATCAAGACGGTTTTGGCGCGGAACTGAAGTTCATAAGCCCGAAAATCGGAAAAATAACCCGAGACCATTCGACAAAAATTGGCCTCTGGATAGACGGGAAGACTCTGGAAGAAAAAGGCAAAAAAGCGATGAACCAGCTCTTCCAAGACATGAGTCGCGAGCCAAACGGCTGCCAGGTGGAATGGGATAACGTCCAGCCCTCACAGACCAAAGACAGGGATTTCGCAACACTGCCCAGGATCGCAAATACAGGAATACCGCTGCTCATGAAACCCTCCCCAAATACCAATAGCATTGATATCAAGGAGCTATCTTCGGCAGCCTTCTTTAAAGCTATCGGCGTGCCGGTGCTGTAAGCCCAAAATCATTTCCGTGTCCACGTTTGCCCGCCTGCCGTATCCTTGACGATAACCCCCTTCGCCGCCAGCGCGTCCCGCAGCTCATCGGATTTTGTCCATTCCCTGGCGGCGCGCGCGGCTCCTCTCGCGTCCAGGAGTGCCTGCTCCTCGGAAGATAAACTGCCCCTGTGCACGGAAGTAAGCCCCAGCGAGAGCACCTGGTCGAAGTCAGTCAGAAGCCCCCGTTTGTCGGAAGGCGTCAGTTGGTTGTCTTTGACCGCCTCCCACATCACCCCAAGCGCCTGGGGGACATTGATATCGTCGGAGAGCGCCGCCCTGAATTTCTCGGTATACGCGTTCGTCTTGCGCCCGATCGCGAGAGGGGCCTTCGACCACTCCTGCAATTTCTCGCGCAGGGAGCGGTACGCTGACTGGGCCGCGTCGAGGGCCTCCCAGGAAAAGTTCTGCGGGCTTCTGTAATGCGTCCCGCAGAAAAAGAGCCGCAAAGCCAGGGGATTGTAGCCTCTCTCAATTATCTGGGGGACCGTGGCGATCTCTCCCTTGCTCTTGGACATCTTGTCGCCGGAGGCATTCATCAGCCACTCGTTGTGCAGCCAATAGTTCACCCAGTGGGTGTGCTCCTGCTGCAGGTGGGCAAAGCAGCCCTCGGCCTGGGCGATCTCGTTGGTGTGGTGGACGGCGGCGTGCTCCTGTCCGCCCGCGTGAATGTCAAAATGCTCCCCCAGGTATTTGCTCGACATCGCAGAGCACTCGATGTGCCAGCCGGGGAAGCCCCTCCCCCAGGGAGAGTCCCACTGCATCTCCTGATTGCCGTGCTTGGAGTTGCCAAACCACAGAACAAAGTCGGCCTGGTTCTTCTTGCGAGTGTCGCCTTCCACGCGGGAAAATTCCTCACGGGAGACTCTCTTCCCGCCCCAGAGCTCCCCGTAGGAGGAAAACTTTGAGGTGTCGTAGTAGACATTGCCGTCCACCACGTAGGTATAGCCGTTCTTCTCCAGACCCTGTATCATCGCGATCATCTCCGCGATGTGTTCGGTGGCGCGGCAGACGATATCCGGACGCGCGATATTGAGGAGAGCGCGGTCGTCAAAATAGGCCTTCTCGTAGAAGCGCGCGATGTCGTAGGCGGATTTGCCCTCACGGCGCATGGCCACGATCATCTTGTCCTCGCCCTCGTCACCGTCGCTTGTCAGATGCCCCACGTCGGTGATGTTGGTGACGAATTTCACCTTGTAGCCCAGATAGCGGAGTGTTTTGACCATCACGTCGGCGCAGTAGGCTCCCCGCATATTGCCGATGTGCTGGAACCAGTAGACGGTCGGCCCGCAGTAGTAGACCCCCGCCTCGCCCGTTTTGATGGGCACAAACTCCTCCTTGCGGCGGGAGAGCGTGTTGTAGAAGGAGAGCTTCTGCGGCATGGCGCGATCATACGCGGAGGAGTCGGCCAAGTCAATGCGTGGCTGGGGGGCGTAATGCAACTCTTACCGCGGGCTTGCTAACCCACGGCTACAATATCACACCCACTACGTGGTTAAACATTACCCGTCCCTTCTCCCAGTCGCACAGCACACGGCATTCATACCTTGCCCCGCACTTTTAGAATCACCCGCTGACGTCGCGCAGCGACAGAATGAATCTTAGCCTCGGGTTTTAACCCGTGGCGTTCCCAATAGTTGCCCCCCTACAGCCACCCCAGCCTCTTGAAGAGCTTCTCAGACGGGGGCGACAGCTTGAGAGCGGGCAACTCCTTCGGGTCTGTCCAACGCAGCTTGGTGAGATCGTCGCCCGGTCGCGCTTTGGACTCGGAGGCTTTCTCCTTCAAAACAACCTTGAACGTATAACACTTCATTTTGGCCAGCACCCGCTCACCGCTTTTGAGAGTCTTGGGCGCTTCGGCATCATCCAAGTCTATCAGCTCCCTCGGCAGACCCTTCACATCCAGGCCGACCTCCTCCAGCAGCTCCCGTTCAAAGGCCTGCCCGACACTCTCACCTTCCTCGGTGTCTCCGCCGGGCAAAAGCCAATAGCCGTCGCAATATACTCCGCCTTTTTTGGGGATCTTTCTGTCCCTGCAGGATCTTGCCGTCCGCGGACAAGACGAGCGCCACGGCGATCTCTCGTTTGATAGAGCGCATTTTTATTTACTCAACATCAATACAACTCCCACCCCCATGCCCCCTGTTGGGTTGTACGAATGTCGAACGCAGTTACCATACCGCCTCAGCGTTCTGGCGTCAATAGCTGCTGCGCGGCAACGGGAGCGCTGTGTCCGCCAGAAAAAAGATTACTGTTAAAGAGAGCCGCTTCCGGCTTCCAGCCATTCGAGCGCCCAACCCAGACCATGGCGGCAAGCGCGGCCACGCACATCGCGCTGCGAGTGATCGAGATGGCATTGCGCCCGTTATACCCGAACAACCGCGAAGTCATCAGCAACGTGGCTATACCGCCTGTAAGCGGGGAGACCAGCGTCGCGCCTCCGGCAAAGGAAACTTTTGCCAGAGAGCGGAGAGCCCTCTGGATGGGGGAGACGGATTCAATGGCGGGAGGCATGGCCATAACATACACTTATTGTATGATTTTTTCAAGCCAAAGAACCCCTTCTTCCTATTTCACCCGCCAGATGCAGGCAACATTTCTATCCCGACTAAAGCCCTGCGTAGTCAACTGAAAGAGAGCCGCCGCAATGCCGCTGGGAATGGGAGCGACAGCCGCTCCAACAGACCAACCGCCCAGAAGCGTCGCCAACAGCAGCCATTCCTTTGCGCCCCTCCCACAGAGATTCATAAAGGAGAAGAATAAGGCAGGAGTTGATTGAAGGCAATCTTTATCCAGGAAAATTAGCATATATAGCGTCTAACAACAACATTGACATACACCCACCCCCTACCCCCCAAAAAAACCTGATATAATACCTTCCGTTCGCCATAGCTCTTTTCCTATCAGAAAAGTTGCCGGTGGATCGTGCATATATGTCCTATAAGTCCAATATGACCTACCACCCCATTTCCTCGCTTTTCACAGCCTCAAACAACACTAACAATTCTACCTGATCATCACTGTTAAACAGTGATGATAACAGTGATTATTGGGTAATATAGATTATATAAAATAAAACGCTTCTGTTCTCGCATCCACGGATTGAAATCCGTGGCTAAGATCCGCTCCGCGAAGTCCCTACGGGACTAGTTGGAGCGGCTGACGCCGCATGGAGAGATTGGTCGGAGTTGCATTTTACATGGCGCTTTACTAAACTCCTCTCATTATGGCAACGCTCCATGAGATCCGCCACTCCGCCAGCCACGTCATGGCCACGGCCGTACTCCGCCTGTGGCCACAAACCCAGCTCGACATCGGGCCGGCGACGGAGACCGGATTTTACTATGATTTCGACCTGGAGCACAAATTCACTCCCGAAGATCTGGTCAAAATAGAGGCTGAGATGAAAAAAATCATCGCCGAGGACCAGAAATTCACCGTTGAAGAGGTGAGCAGGCAGGAGGCCAAAAAGATCATCGAAAGCCGCGGACAGGCCGTCTACAAACTGGTGAGATTGGCCGACATCGAGGGGGACGAGAAGATCACCTTCTGGCATAACGGCGAGTTCGCGGATCTGTGCGCGGGCCCACACGTCAAAAGCACCCGCGAGATCAAGGCGATCAAGCTGCTCTCCATAGCCGGAGCCTATCACAAGGGCGATGAGAAGAACAAGCAGCTACAGAGGATTTACGGGACGGCTTTCGCCTCGCAGAAAGAGCTCGACGAATATCTGAAGCAGATGGAGGAGGCAAAGAAACGCGACCATAGGAAGATCGGCAAGGAGATGGGGATCTTTACCTTTAACTCCGAGCTCGTAGGTCCCGGACTGGCTCTCTGGATGCCCAAGGGTGCGGCCATGTGCGAAGAACTGGAAAAGCTGGCACGCGAAACGGAGTTTGCCGCTGGATATGTGCGGGTCAAGACGCCTCACCTGGCCAAGGAGAAGATGTATACCACATCCGGCCACCTGCCCTATTACGCTGACAGTATGTTCCCTCCCCTAATCCTCAAAGATGAGCATGGAAACGAGGAGAAGTACTATCTGAAGGCTATGAACTGCCCGCATCATCACTGCATTTACTCGGCTGAACCGCACAGCTACCAGGATCTTCCCCTGCGCCTGGCCGAATACGGCGAGTGCTACCGCTACGAGCAGTCAGGAGAGCTCTTTGGACTGATGCGCGTGCGCTGCCTGAGCATGAATGACGCACACATCTACTGCACGCCTGAACAGTTTGCCAGCGAATTCAGGGCCGTCAATGATATGTACCTGAAGTACTTTGAGATCTTCGGCATCAAAAAGTACGTGATGCGCTTCAGCACCCACGATCCCGCCAAACTGGGTCAGAAGTTTGTCAACGAACCTGAGTTGTGGAAGAAAACAGAGGACATGGTTCGCAAAGTCCTGATCGACTCCGGCATCAAATATGTGGAGGTGCCCAACGAGGCGGCTTTCTACGGCCCCAAAATCGATGTGCAGGTGTGGAGCGTCATTGGCAAAGAGTTTACCCTCGCCACCAACCAGGTGGACTTCGCGGTTCCCAAGAGATTCGGACTTACCTACCACGACCACAACAATCAGGATCAAACGCCTATTTGCATTCACCGAGCGCCTTTGGGCACTCACGAACGCACCATCGGGTTCCTTATTGAACATTTTGGAGGCAACTTTCCGCTGTGGCTCTCTCCCGAGCAGGTGCGTCTTATCACGATCACTGACGCGCAGAACGCCTACGCCGAAGAGGTGCTCAGGGAACTGAAGGCCCGCGGCATCCGCGCGACGATTGACCCCTCTTCCGACAAGCTGGGCGGCAAGATCCGCAAGGCCGAGACCCAAAAGGTCCCGATGATGTGGGTCCTTGGCGGCAAAGAGGCCGAAGCCCGCAAGGTGGCCGTCCGCTGCCGCATCCACAAGGATCTCGACCAAAAGACGATCGGACTGACGGAGGGTATCGAACAGGTTGCCTCGACCATCGCCAGCAAGAGACTCCCCGATGAAAACGCGTGAACAAGACCCGGCATTGAAATGCCGGGCTAACCATCGAACCGTCCCATCCGGGACGGACAGCAATGCAGGGCAGACGCAGTGCAAGGGGGTATGGGGCGCCAGCCCCGGGTGGGCGTGGGCCCGCAGGGCCCACATAATCATCCCCTCCTTGAAGGAGGGGTAAGGGGTGGATGGGTATACTGATATCAAATAAAATCATCATATGAGCACTGCCAATGACCTCTCCCGCTTCCAGAAGGCCCCCCTCCGATACTATTGGCACGTCCTGACAAGCCTGGGCGGCTATCCCTGGCTGTGCTTTTCCGCGCGCGCGGTCTGCTCCGCGCTGGGAATCGTGACCTCGGTGCTCGTCGGCCCTCTCGTCGACTATCTGATCAAAAATCCCCACGCGGGTCTGCAGGGGGTGGCCATAGGCATGGGAATCCTGGGAGGCTTCTACATCCTCGAACAGATTGCAAACACGCTCTGTTTCTTTCTGGACATGGTGCTCAACGACAGGCTCGACTACGCCTCCGACACCAAGCTCTTCTATCACACCCTGGGGCAAAGCTACGACTACTACGTGCAGAATATCAGCGGGCAGATCTCCTCCCGCATCGGGCAGTCCACCTCCGCCGTCATCAACCTGACCTCGGGGATTGACATCATTTTCTTCGACGCGCCCATACGCCTTCTCACGATTCTGGTGGTCTTCACGCGGCTCAACCCCATCTTTACGCTCATTACCGTGCTCTGCCTGGGCGGCTACACGGTCTCCGCGGTGCGCTTCCTGAAGATCGCCAACCGCTACAACAGGAAGACTTCCGCCGCCAACAGCTACGGCTGGGGAAAGCTCGCCGATTCCCTCTCCAATTTTATCGCCGTCAAGACCGACCGCGGAGCCGAGGGAGAGTCAAGAAACGTCGAAAGAACGCTGCGCAGAAACCTCTCCTATGGGATAAGCAAGGACCTGAAGTACATAGCGCGGAAGAGCAACCAGACGCTCTGGCAGTTCTTCCTGTACAGCGCCCTGACCCTGACGGCGATCTCGCTTTTCGCGTCCCACGAGCTGACGGTGGGGCAGCTGGTCATCGTGCTCTCCCTGATGGGACAGGCGGCCAATCTCTCCTGGGTGCACAATGCCACGGCCAACGCCGCCATCACGCTCTCAAGGCTCTCGGAGAACCTCGAAAAACTTCTCACTCCCCATGAGATACGCGAGCCCGAAAATCCTGTCGCGATCCCCCCGGGGATCCCCACCGTGGAGATCAAGGGACTCACCTTCGCCTACCCCAAGAGGGATAATATGCTCAAGGATCTCTCCGTCAGGATAGAGCCGCGCCAGCACGTGGGGCTGGTGGGCCGGTCGGGCGCGGGGAAGAGCACCTTCGTGAGTCTGCTCCTGCGGCTCTACGATCCGCAGGAGGGCGGCATTTATTTTGGGGCTGACCTAGGTAATGAGCTTTTTTAGAAAGGAAAGCTGTTTTTTTGG
>CAZIPW010000025.1:0-26102 GCA_964541675.1 uncultured Verrucomicrobiota bacterium | reverse complement strand
CACCAAAAAAACAGCTTTCCTTTCTAAAAAAGCTCATTACCTAGGTCAGCCCCATGTTTTATATTCAGAATTTTATTTCCCGTGGCACCTATTATAACGTCAAAGTCTGCCAGCATTTTTTTATTTTTCAGGTATATCTCCGTTTTTTGCGGGTCTTGGTCGAGGCCAACAGCGTAAAACTCTTCTTTTAAGGTCTCTAAGATGCTTCTTCCGACGGGACCGAGCCCCACCACCAATATCTTGGGGCTCTTGAGACGTATTTTCTGCAACAGATATCGAAGGCATTTACATACATTGTCTCCGACAAATTTAGACTCCATCTCCAGTTTTGCCTTGCTCCTCGCCACATCAATGACAGGAAATCTCAGGGCGAGATGCTGTATGTAATTGTATCCAGAGGAGGTTTGCTCAATGGCTCTAATATTGCTCACCGCTTTGAGACGGTTGGCTTCCTTTATGAGCATACCGCCATCGTCTAAAATGATTATGTTATCGATCTCCGCGAGGTCTATGTTCTTTATGGCGTATAACAAGAAGAATTTGACGATCTTACCAAATTGAATATCAAATGGCTGATGGCTGCAAAAGCCGTGGATCCCTTGTAAACACGCACACCCTTTTTTCTGAGTAACTCCAAGGTTTGATGGTGTGTTGAATAGCATTTTCCCAGCAAGTAGGTATTCCCAGGCTTTAGTCCATGACGGAATAACTCTTCAAGGAGGTTTCGTGTCGTACCCAATATATGTTGACATCCAATGAGTGCTACACGTTTAAGAGAAACATCCTTGTACATATCCGAGACAAATCTCAAAAGAGGCAATCTCACGCGACAAGACTAACATATAATCTTGGCTGCATCAATTAAAACAAGAACGTACAGGCCGGGCTAACGCTGAAAGGCCTGGCGCTGCCACGCTGGATTTAACCGAGGGATAGGGCTGCCGTTTTGGCGATGCTATTTTTGTTCTACAGCGAGGCAGACACGAGCACCCGAGCGCAGCGTAGTGTCCTCTACGTGAGCACGGGAGCGCAGAGCGAACCCTCGCCCCGCGAGGTCAGTGAGCGGTGTCAACGCCGCTGCAGACAAAAAGAGCCAGCCAAAATCGCAGACTAGAAGTTGCCGCTCTTCTTATGACGGTTCGACTTGCGTCTCTTGGAACGCTTGTGTTTGTTCATCTTCAAGCGACGCTTTTTTTTGAGTGTTCCCATGATATTTTGATTGGAAAGTTTTATTTCACGCTTTGCGTAAATGCCCCGTGCGGCCCACCACTATATCTTCGCGATCTTGGCGACCTGGGCCTTGTGGCGGCGGGCGCTGTTAAAGTGGATGACGCCGCTTTTGACCGCTTTGTCGAGTGCGGAGACGTAGACGCGGGCAGCGGCTGTCAGCTCGGGGCTGTTCTTGTCGGCCAGGGATTTCACCTTTTTGCCGAGAGTCTTCAGACGGCTCTTGACGATGGTGTTGCGGACTGTGCGGCGCGCTGTGCGGCGGGCGTCCTTTTGGGATGATTTCAGATTAGCCATGGAAGGGCAGCCTAACGGAAAAAGGCGGACCGCGTCAAGACTCAAAGAAGAAGAGTTGTCTTTCATCCGTACCGCTCTCACTTTTGTGCTTTCCATTCTCCCCAAAATCCGCAAGAATGAGACTCTTTACCATTTATGCTCTCCGCCTTCGCCAACTGTCTCAAAATCCCGGAGCTGCGCTCCAAGATCCTCTTTACCTTTGGGCTGCTTTTCATCGCCCGCGTGGGAGCCAACATCCCTCTGCCCGGCATTGATCCGCTACCCCTGCAGACCTTCTATCGCGATCAGGCGACTTCCGGCGGCTCACTCATAGGCTTGTATAATATGTTCACCGGCGGCGCGCTCCTCAAGGGAGCCCTGATGTCCCTGGGTATCATGCCCTACATCAGCGCCTCAATCATCTTCCAGCTGCTCTCCGCCGCAGTCCCCAGCCTGGCGCGCCTCCAACAGGAGGGCGAGCTTGGCCGCCAGAAGCTCATCCAGTACACCCGCTACGCGACGGTCGTCATCTGCATCATACAGGGTACGCTGCTGCTGCTCTCTCTGCAAAATCCAGAGGCGCTCTTCCCGGGATTCAGCGTCGCGCGCTACGGACCCATCGTCCTCTCCCAACCCGGCAGCGCACTTGGGATTTCCAACCATTTCTGGTTCGTTCTCGACTCCCTCATATACCTGACAGCGGGCAGTCTGCTCCTCATGTGGCTGGGAGAGAAGATCACCCAGCAGGGAATCGGCAACGGCACTTCCCTCATCATCACCGTGGGCATCCTGGCCGATCTGCCCAGCGCGATCATGCTCACCGGACAGATGTTCTTCCCCCGCACGATCGGTGTGGCGGCCCTAGGGGCTCCGCAGGGAATGCTGATGGTGGCCCTGCTTTTGTGCTCGATCTGCGGCATCATCGCGCTCACCCAGGCCATGAGAAAAGTGCCGGTACAGTACGCCAAGAGGATCGTCGGCAACAAGATGATGGCCGCGCAGACCTCCTATCTGCCGCTCAAGGTCAATTACTCGGGCGTCATGCCGGTCATCTTCGCCTCCGCGATCCTCCTCTTTCTCCAGCAGATCTTCAATATGGCCGGAGCGGGGCTGCACTGGAGATTCATGAGCGAGGCCGCCGCCACTCTGATGCGGGGATCGACAATCTACTACAGCTTCTACGGTTTCCTTATTCTGATCTTCAGCTACTTCTGGGTATCGGTCATGTTCAAGCCCGTGCAGGTGGCCGATGAAATCAAAAAACACGGCGGATATATTCCGGGAGTGCGCCCAGGAGAGGCCACCGCGAAGTTCCTCGACTTCACCATGACCCGCCTGACGCTGGCGGGAGCTATCTTTCTGACGATCATCGCGGTCATCCCCGACATTCTCCTTTTCAACTTCAAGATTCCCTACAAGATGGCGCAGTTTTTCGGAGGCACTGGAATGCTGATCACGGTGGGCGTGCTGCTCGATACCATGAGGCAGATCGAGACCTACCTGCTGCAGCGCCACTACGACGGCTTTATACAGAAGGGCCGCATCCACGGGGCTTCCCTGGGGCGCGTCCAGTCCCTCATGGACACCAAGGAGATCAACAACATGGCCCCGCTGTGGATTACCGTTGGCGCTCTCTTCGCGATAGGCATGGTCGCCTGGGTGGTCAATAATACGGTACTAAAGATATAGGAGATGCACAGGAAAGGCACACTTCTTGGTTGTCAACCGATTATAAGTGTATTATATTGCCTTAATATATGACCTATACGGTGGGAAGTCTTATAACGATCATCGAAGAGGGAGATATTGATCTCACCCGCGATCAGGTGGAGGAGGCCATCATCGTCGTCGATCGGCTTTCGGAAACAGCCCACCGCCTTCTAGGTCGGTTTAACACACCCCAATCGCTCGCCCGGAATACGAAGAGATATGAGCAGGCCCTGATTCAGGCTCTGAATTTATCAAAGTTGCTTTATCTTTCCGCCGCAGAGAGATATAGGAGCTATATAGTCGGAGAGGTACCGAGAGCATTGGCGGACGAAGGACACACGGACGACGCCCTCTGCTTTTTGCAGTGGTGCGCCATCGTGGCCAGAAATGACACCGAACGTGTCGAAGTGGCCAAAGAGGGTATTCCAACTCTCAAAGACGAATTGGGTCGATCCGAACAGCCCATTAAACTGGCTAAGCTATTGATCTCGAAGGCAGATAGCACCTTTGATGTAGCCAAAGCCTGCATCAACTCTCTACACTACAGCCGGATCGGAACCACAAGGATCTCCCAGTTTGTATTCAGTCATCCTGGAAACGCGCGCAGACCGGAATTGGCCCACGCCTGTATTTACGAGTCCCTCAATAGCTTCCATATAACAAGAAGCCGTTCAATGGAGAGATTGGCGCGTTGGATGGTGCAGCACGCGCCCAACGAGGAGAGAGTGCCCGTGGCAGAGGCGCTATACTCGGCTTTCCTGGAAGCCAGGCACAGGGCAATGGGAAAACGCTTCAAGCAGTGGTGCATCGAGCAGTCGCCTGAGGGTGTCGAGAGGAATGGGATAAGTTCTGTATTGGGAGCGGTGGAAAAGAGAATTCCCCGCGCGCCACTCAAGTTGGCACTGAACAACCTCGCCAAATCACTGAAGCTGGCCTCTCCTGAAACCTTGAAGGCAAATTGACAACCCCCGCGGACAACCGTTCGCATTCCCCAGAACTGGGAGCCCATACCATCTCAAGCCTTGTTTCTCATCAAGGGTCTTTTTAACCTCCTTCCCTGTTGCCAAAACGCCCCTTTCGCCCTAACCTTGCTTCATGTTCGGACTCTTTCGCAGAAAGCGAGATTTTCAAAAACTGATCGCCCCCATCATCCCACGCCTGAAATCCGCGGGGGTTAAGAGGCTGGGATTCTTCGGGTCCTTCGCAAGGGGAGAGGACAATTTCTGGAGCGATGTTGACGTGCTGGTGGAGCTTGGAGAGGATTATCACGACTACGACAACCTGTGGAATGTTTACGAGGCATTGCAGTCAATATTCAAGGGGAAGAAGATTGACCTGTTGACGCCGCAGGGTCTGAGTCCCTATATTGGCCCCAAAATTCTATCGACTGTCAAATATGTCAACCTATAAAACAGAAGATTATCTTCGTCACATTTTGGAGGAGGCTGACTGCGTATTGGATTTCGTCAAAGACATCCATACTTTCGAGGAGTTCCAGTTCGATTCAAAAGTCCGACACGCCTGCACTTCCGCCCTGCTTATTATTGGCGAGGCTGCCAAGAATATTCCCGACGATTTCCGCAGGAAGTTTCCTGTGGTTGCCTGGAAGAAAATGGCGGGAATGCGTGATGTGTTGATCCACAACTATCCGGGCATCGACTTTGTCATCATGTACAAGATCGTAACCATGAACATTCCCCAGCTTAAAACCGATATCGAACGCATATTAAAAGAACTGAAAGCTTAGGCGCGCACTTTGACCCGTGGGGAATCCGCGCGCTTGACGATCTGGGAAAGTCTCGCCGCCTTGACCGTGTTCGCCATCAGGCTGGCGACCGTCATGGGGCCAACGCCTCCAGGCACGGGGGTGATGGCGCCGGCCACTTTCACCACCTCGGCAAAATCGACGTCTCCCACGATACGATAGCCGTTCTTCTTTGTCGCGTCGGCAATGCGGTTGATGCCCACGTCAATGACGGTGGCGCCCTTCTTGACCCAGTCTTTTCTGATCAGTCCCGGACAGCCCGCCGCCACAATGATGATATCCGCGCTGCGGCAGAGCTGCGGCAGATTCTCGGTCTCCTTGTTGCAGCTGGTTACCGTCGCGTTGAGCCCCTCCTTGCAGCTAAGAAGCAGCGAGAGGGGTCTGCCGACGATCATCGAACGGCCGACCACGACTACGTGCTTGCCCTCGGTGGAAATATGATAATGCCGCAGAAGCGTCTGAACGCCCAAAGGAGTGCAGGCCACAAATGCCGTCTCGTCGCCCTGTGCCAGCCTGCCCAGATTCGCGGCGCTGAAACCATCCACGTCCTTGTGCGAGGGTACCGAGTTGAAGACATCCTGCGGATTTATTCCCTCCGGCAGGGGAGATTGCACCAGTATGCCGTGCACGCCCTCATCGCGGGAGAGTTTTGAAATGACGGCTATAATCTCGGCTTGAGTGGAAGACGCCGGAAGGAGTTCCAGACGGCTCTCGATGCCCACACTCGCGGCGGCTTCCTGTTTGCGTTTGACGTAAGTCGCGGAAGCGGGCAGATCCCCCACCCTTACAAAAGCCACGCAAGGCTTTACGGACAACGAGGCGACCTCTTTCCGAATGGAATTAAGTACCTCTTCGGATAGGGCTTTGCCATCTAGGATGCGGGCGGTCATGGGGGTATCCTAGCACAAAAAAGTCCCTGAAGGTAAGCAAATTGTAAAAACGCCTTCGCTTATGGCTCCGGCAGGCTACTCCAACCTTATCATTCTGACGGTCAATGTCAGCTCGCCGCCACGCTCTTTTAGAACACCGGTATAGGCTGCCGTCTTGTCCAGATAGCCTTCCATGCTCATGCGGTCAACCGGGCTCTTGGGGTCGATGTTGGCTACAAAGTTTCCATGCACGTCGACCAGGTAGAGCCTTGCGCCCAAAAGCGGGTTTCCCTTTTTGAGGACTCCTTCGAGGCTCGTCATGGAATCAACACCCGCCACGGTTGGCACGGCACTCACACGGGACGGAACAGATTGCGCGGGAGTAGACTCGGCAACGGGCGTCACAGGAGAGAGGGGAGCGTCGGCGCCCGGATAGTAGAGCACTCGCGGCTCGGTCAGCTCCACCCTGCCCAGCTTCTCCACGGAAAGCACCTTTACGGCGGACGGTTCATCCACAACGGTCAGTTGCGAGGTCTTGGACTCATCGGACCAGACGGTGGCACCCTTCGCCACATCAAGATTCTTGTCCACGGCGGACTTCTCCACATAACCGGTAAGCGTCACGGGCTTTTCCACGCTCTTCCAGGATTTTCCCTCGAAGGATCCGGCGTCCTGTGCTGATGGTGAGACATCGGTCTGGGGAAGCGTCAACACGACAGGGGCGCTCAGGCTGGGCTTGAGGCGAAGTTCAATGGTGGCAACTGTCGGCAGATCGGCTTTGGGAGCCGGAGCGGGTGTGGCTGCTGCCGGGGCGGGAGCTGGAGTCGTCGTGACCGCGGAGGGATCCACATCGGCCAGAAGCAGCGTGGGGACCAAAAGGCAGAGAAGTCGCAGGGATTTCATAGTGGCCCCATTATGCGACGAAGCCGCGGCGTGTTCAATAGCGAAGTTTGGAAACTTAATTCAGCTTCACCAGATTATTCGGATCGTAGAGATATCCCACTCCGTGAATCGTTCTGAAGGCGTCAAGGCCGAGAGAATGCTTGATGAAGAGGTTCCTGATTTTGACCACATACTGGTCCAAAGAACGGCTCCTGATATCGGCATGGATGCCCCAAACAGCATGGATGATGGCTTTGCGGGTGATGACGGTGGCGGGGTTGTGGACGAGGTAGGCGAGTATCCCAAGCTCCTTCTTGCCGATCTTCTCCGCGGCTTTGTCCGGGAAAACAACTTCCAGCCGGTCCGGATGGACTTCCGCCCCACAGAACACGAAAGGTCCTTCGCTCACGCGCACGTTGGTCGTCAGATTCAAATCGCGGGAGGTCTCTGTCCGGCGCAGCACCGCGTTTATTCTGGCGATCATTTCGGGAAAGCTGAACGGCTTCAGGATATAGTCGTCTCCTCCCAGGTTGAGTCCCTTCACGCGGTTGACCTCGCTGTCGGCTCCCGTCAGGAAGATGGTGGGGACCGAGATGCTTTTCTTTTTGAGTTCCTCCAGCAAAGAGAATCCGCTCTGGTCGGGCAGGTTGACATCCAGCAGGAGGAGGTTGGCAAAGTTTTTGGACAGGAAGGCTTCGGCAGGGCCGGCTCTGTTGTATACCTGGGTGTTCATACCGGCAATCTCCAGTTGCTCGGCGAGCAAATTGGCCAGCTCTTCGTCATCTTCAACTACGAGGATTAGGGGTTTGGCTTGGGCAGACATGGGTTTCCTTTTCTTGTTGGGGTAACAAACGGAATATTGAAAAAAGTGTTTAGACTTTATTTTCATATTATATATAGCCCCCCACTTGACAGTGATGGGCCCAGTTCCCACGCCACGGCACACAAGCAGGTGCGCCTTCAGCTTTGGGTATGCAAACAGAAGGGGGCTTGACAAAACCCGCCAGCACAGCGACAGTAAGCAATATGCCACGTTTGAGCGCCCTCATAGGGATAGGTTTCATGCTGGTTGGAGCGCTGTCTTATGCGCTTCCCCTCCAACAGGAAACGTACAGGCTGGCACCCTGTCTGGTGGGGCTGACGATCTCGCTGATGGGCGTCCTGTCGGCCATACAAACACGCGTTTTGATCGGAAATATCGTCAATTGCCTGCTTCTGATTGTCTACAGCATCTCCAGTTTCATGCGGGACAATCGGCCGGAATCCGGTCTTAGCAGCACCATGGCGGATTGCAGCGTGGTGCTCTTCTGTCTGATCTTTATAATTACAACGGCCAGATATCTGCTCAAAAAAAGCGCCGCGTAGCCGCAGCCCGAAAGTATAGATTGTTTTTCCATTTGCGCGTGTCATACGTGCCCTTCGGCAACTGGGGCTCACGATAGTCGGACACTTGGCGTTGCTAGTTTCGATGCGGAGCAAGGCTGGTACGAGCACCGGTTCCGAGCGTATTTTCATACGTGAGGAGAGGCGCGCAGAGAAAAAATGCCACCTACCGGATGGTGTTTTTTCGGTACCTTACGCAGCTGCGCGCGAAAATAGCAACGCCAAGTCACCAGCCCCGCTGGGATGCCATCCCCCGCATAATCTCCTGGTCACTCCACTGCTTCCAGAGCGGCAACAAGTCTATCCTGTAGGCTCTGAACGAGTGATGAGCGGGAGTAATAAAATTGGCAAGGGCAAGGAGTGTTACAAGGACGAGTAGGATCAGGTTTTTCCGGCGGGAGAGCAGATTGAAGAGCCCCACCATCCCCAGAAGTACCATTGGAAAGGCCACGCCCATTGAACGGCTGTAATCTCCCGATGAGAGCATGAGCACAGTCAGACTTATCGGTATGAGAGTAAGGGCGTAGAGCCGTTTGAGCCCCGGGGAAAACACAATTGAAGCGATGACGAAGAGCCATCCCCATCTGAGGGAATCCCACCAGCCCCACAGGAGCTTGACGGGATCATGCGGATCCTTGAGCAGGTGCGAGATGTACCCGCCGGTAATGGTATCCACTCCCGTCGCGCAGGCAACCATGCGTATGATCACGTATATCACCACGCCCAGCCACAAGGGAGCCAGAACCCTGTCGAAGAACTCCCTCGGGGAAAGATCCGCCCGCAAATTCCATTGGATCCACGCTATCACCGGAAGAGCGAAGATAAAGCGCTCGTCTATCCAGGGAGCCAGAGCCGCCACCACCCACAGAAAGACATTCCTTTTCAAAAAGGACGCGGCCACGATGCAAAAAAGAAGCGCGCTGTCAAAATACGCCAGGAAGCCGGAGGAGACAATCACGGGACTTGAAGTGGCTGCGAGCGCACCCGCCAAGAGCGCCCATAGATAGCTTTTCGTGCGCTCGTATACAAGCTGCGCCGAATAAAGGATAAAGAGCGCGCAGAACACAAAGGGCACGGCCAGAAAGGTCATGGGAGGCAGACGCAGGTCGTGCCAGATGACAGGGAAGAGCAGCCGCCAGCGGATGGTATCCCCTCCGCCCTTCACATAGTTGGAGAGATTATCAATGCGCAAAAGCTCGCAGAAAGCCCGATTCGTCTCGGGAACCCTCAAGTTGGAGAAGTCCCATTTGTAAACGCACGGGCAAAAACACCACAAAGAGGCCATATAGCAAGCTAGTGCGATAAAGGAGATGCGCAGTAGGTGCTTCATGGGTGTATTTGACCACAAGTCACCCATCTCAAGCAAGCCCCCGCACTACCATGCCCGCCATTTTAATGGTGGGTTCTTTTCTACATATGCTCCTTAAGTTTCTCTTTTATGCGCCGAAGATGATTATGTTTGACCTCCGCGCCCCGCCGGGCTAGCTGTAAAAACTATGGCAACCATCCGTCACGACAAGTACCTGACCTTCCTGCTGGCCAATGAAGGCTATGGCATCGACATCCAGAAGGTGAAAGAGATCAATGAAATGATGCCCATCACCCCGATTCCCGAATCGCCCGAATACATGAAGGGCATCGTGAATCTGCGCGGAAAGATCATTCCCATCATCGACCTGCGCAAGCGCTTTGGTTTTCCCCGGGCCGGCGACGGCGAGAAGGGCTGCATCATTGTGGTGGAAATCCAGAGCGGGAACAGCAAACACTCCACGGGGCTCATTGTTGACGGGGTATCCGAGGTATGCGAGATCAAGGCGGAGCAGATAGAGGAGAATGTGGTTCTGGGCTCGCGCGTGCGCTCCGACTACATTCGCGGCATTGCCAAACTCGGCGACCAGGTCAAAATACTTCTCAATATCGACAAGGTGCTGACCTCCGAGGAAGTGGCAAGCATACAGGAGTCGGCAAAGCAGGCGTAGCGCTCTTAGAGATTGACCCGCAGGCAATTCGTGACAACAATGGCCCCATATGCTATGGGGATTATTCAGAAGGACATTAAAGAGTGGGAGATCTCCTGCTCCGTACGCGACTGTAGCTCCCAGTCCACCCACCCCTGCGCCATCGAGTCAGCCAGCCAGCCCAAAACTCGTTGTTCCGCCACCGCCGCTTGATCCTTCGCAGGCCTTCCTAGCCAGGTGGCCTCGCATTGGTCACATAGAGCAACTTTTCGTTGGGAAAAAAGTAATGGCAGTGCTTTCTGACGGCATGGTACATGACGGCCTTTATGTCTGCGGCATATCAACCCCTCCGGCGACAGAAAATACCGTGATACAACTGGCGAGGTCTGCCCGCGCAGATGGGATGGCAGAATATCTGGGAGCGGTTCCTTTTGATCGAATCTACGCGACAAAGCTTCCATCTACCGTTCAGGACGAGCGGCTCACCTACCGTGCCGAGAGGTTGTCCAACGCATCCCGCCGACTGAAGGAAGCGTTAACTGGATTGGCAGATTCTGGCCGACCTATTGCAATTAGCACGAATGGCAATCAACCGTGGCAATTGACAGTAGGAGCATAGGCGCAAGACAAACACGGCTTTGCCGAGGTACTTGCCTCCATTTGCTTTTTCGCGTTTAATTGACACTCGAAAACTGTCAGCCGTCATTTATAGCGCGGGCAAAAAACTTCTGCACATCTTATTCACCGGAAGAGCCCATCCATCCGTCCTGCGATCAAAAACCACGGAGAGGGCTCGTCAGCGAAGCCGCGGGATTGCGCGTGAGTCTGATGAACGAGAGTTATTTACATATGTAAATCTCAAAAAAACATCATTTGGATCCGGTTTGTCGTGGACAAAAGTCCCGGATGTGTTATAGTTCAGGTATGCTTCGGTCCCCGTCACTTAATTCCCTGGTAATTAGCTCATTTGGAACCAGTGACGTCGGATTAGTCAGGGATAAGAACGAGGATAATTTTCTGATAGATGACGCGACCGGCGTCTATGTCGTTGCCGATGGCCTGGGGGGAGTTCCCTACGGAGACAGAGCTTCAGCGATGGCCGTCCATATGGTGAAGGACTACTTCGACTCTGCCATCATGAGGGGCGATATCTTCCTCAAGGAGATGTTCAATGAGATCAATCGCGCGACCTACCGCGAGGGCCACAGGCTCAATCCCGATTTGGGCATGGCCACAACTCTTACGGTGGCCCAGATCAGCGATGGCAGGCTGGTGATCGGACACGTGGGCGACTCCGCAATTTTTCTGTATCGCAACGGGACCCTGCGCCAGTTGACGGCCGAGCACACTGTCCGCGCCGCCGTATGCGCCGCCCTTCCCACCGATGAGTACGAGAACATCCCCGAGGCCCTCGGACACACTCTTACGCGCTGCATCGGCAACAGCACCTCTGTGGAGGTTGATGTCGTCCAGCTCGCGCTCCACCCGGGTGACAGGCTGCTGCTTTGCACCGACGGCGTAACCAAATACATGGAGTTCTCCTTCATAGAAAAGGCCATGGCCATAGCGGCAAACCCGGAGATCCTCGCCAAAACGCTTGTCGGAGAGGCCCGCGATCGCGGCGGCATGGACAATGCCACGGCCGTCGGGCTCTTTGTCCGCGGCAACACCCCCAGGATCTTTGGGCTAAGCGGCAATAGCGGGGCGTATGCGGCGGAATAGGGAGAGACCCGATACCAACAAGGCTGTGTTAAAGAACTAATACACCACCACGTTTGCGGGGAGCTTGCCCTTGTTGCGCTTCCAAAAATCTAAATTGCGCTTTACGGCACGCCGAGCGACGGCTTGGATCCGCTGTCCTTCCTTATCGAGAGATTTTCTTAAGAAAACTGCCGTCATACACGCTTAGTATAGCATTCTTTTTGCGGGCTATCAAGAATTGTTCCGCTGAACTGTTGTCTATGATCAACACCTCTGTCGATATATGCAAATAAGATTCCAGAAGTTGCCGCAGGCTTTCCCTGTATCTTCTAATGATTGTACTCTTTGGAATACCATGCCCTCCCCTTCTGACACGATCCGCCACCCTTTGTATGGCTGTTTTAACAGAGGGCAGATAGCAATAGATCAAAACATCGGCGTATCCCAGTTTATGCGCCCTATGGAGCCACTTGAGCGCAATGTTGGAACTTAACGTGCTCTCTACCGCGAATGATTTTCGCTCTGCAAAATGCCCTTCCACCAACCGGATGAGCGCCTTGCCCGCCGCAACATCTCTTTCACTTTCTGGAAGGCCCGCCATGCCCCTTGCTATAAAATCGGCGTTCAAATAGTCTTTCACTCCGTAGATTTCAGCTACTGCGGATTGCCCCAAGGTACTCTTGCCGGCACCGTTCGGCCCTCCAACCAGTATAAAGATCGGCTTCTTCATGGAGATCTATCGTAATGACTTTTTGTCTATAAGCGAGTTTGATCTCGGGGAGGCACGGCATTTCGGTATTGTCAAACCCCATACCTGTGTCATAGATTCCGCTCATGAAAAGGCTGCTTTTCTGCGCTTTGTGCCTAATCACCTCGCTGGCGTTTGCCGCCACTCCCGAGACGCTCAAGATTGGCGTCATACTCCCCTTAAGCGGCGACAACGCCGGACTGGGACAGCCGCAGATGAGCGCCATAAAGCTCTTTGAAAAAGAGTGCGCCGAGGGGCACTACAGGCACAAGTATAAGCTTGTCATTGAGGACAACCAGCTTACTCCCCGCGGCTCGGCAGAGGCGGCCTACAAGCTCATCTACATCGATCACGTGGACGGCATTGTTTCGCTCTTCTGCGATGCGGGACACGTCCTGGCGCCCATGATAAGAAAACAACAGATTCCGCACGTCAACTGCGTCTGCTCCGATGACACCATTCCCGATGGGGCCTATAACTTCTCCCACTGGCCCCTGCCTGCCAAAGAGTGTTCTGCCTTCGTGGATATGATTCAAAAGATGGGAGCCAAACGCGTGGCCATTGTAGCTGTCCTGCAGCCAGGACACCTGGCATTAAAAACCGGCGTGGAAGCCGAGCTAAAGAAGCGCGGAATGCCTGCTGTCGCCGTGGAAACCTTCAACCCAGATGAAAGGGATTTCCGCGTGTTGTTGCTTAAAGTCCGGGAAAAACACCCGGATACAGTCATTCCTCTTGCTATGAGCCCCCAAATGGAAATTATATTGCGGCAGATGAAACAGCTGGATTTTAGGCCTCGCGTAGTCACTATTGAGGACTTTGATTTTGTCTCGGATCTGACTGACGCTGAGGGACTCTATTACGTCTCCGGTGGAAATGCGACCGATGAGTTTAACCGAAAGCTCCGGGACGCCTCCGGCAAAGAGGCCACTTATGGAGTACCCACCATCTACGACGGGCTTAATCTGATCCGCTCAGCCTACGAGACCCTGGATGGCCCCAATCACGTCGCCGCCGCGCGCTGGATTGCCCAGGCCAAAGACTTCCCCTCCGCCATGGGCAGAGTCAGCGTGAACGCGAAAGGCCGGATAGACTCCGAATTGGGATTCTACAGAGTCGTCCACGGCAAGCCGGTAGCAGTGAAGCTCGAAGAGGTGAAATAAGGAGCGCATATAGCCGCGTCCCCCGTGGACGCAACAGGTTTAGCCCAGGATTTCAATCCTGGGGGATCGGGAATGAGCGCACCCCTCATCGCCACGGAATGAATTGCCGTGGCTAAATCTGTTGCGTCCGTAAAGGACGCGCTGGAATGAACGAACGTTTTTTATTGATCCCAGGCAATAGGCCTCGTTAAAAGGTCTTGTGGGACACTCTCATTCCAGCGAACATTCCCATATCGTATTTTGCACCAAAGGTTCATATCCGTGGCTCAAAGATCCCCATCGCGTAAGATGCTATAAATACATTCGAGGGGTGGCTGAGAGAATAAAGGCTCTCATTATTGAGATCGGGGGTATTGAAGACCACGTGCATATCCTTGTCAGAAGACCTGCGGCAATGTCCTCCAGCGTATTTGCCAAACGAGTCAAGGGGGCCTCTTCCGCCTGGTTCAAGAAGGAGTTCCCTGACTGTCTGGGATTTTCCTGGCAGGAGGGTTTCGGCTCATTTTCCGTGAGTCTTTCCCAACTGGACCGTGTGCGAAGGTACATCCAAAGACAACCTGAACATCATAAAACGGAAACCTATCTGGAAGAGTACAAAAAACTTCTGAGAAATCATCAGATAGAGTTCAATGAAGGGGAGCTGTTGGATTAAAATCGTCAAATGCGCCGCGTCCCCCGTGGACGCAACAGGTTTAGCCCAGGATTTCAATCCTGGGGGATCGGGAATCGGCGCCCCCGGTATTTTCCCCTCGCCTCCGTCCAAGCTGGTTCATAAGCTAAAGACGTCCGATGCCCATTGTCATCTCCCTACTTTTAGCCTTCTCACTGGCCTTCATCGTCTCGGCCTCGGGAGGACTGGCCGTGGACGCCTATTACTGGCAAAAACAACTGGTCTGGGCCACTCTGGGATTTGCCATTTACTTCATGATCAGCCGTGTGCATTACAGGGTGTTCCTTGAAAGGGCCCACTGGGTATATTACATCGGCATAGCGCTGCTGCTGCTTTTGTGGGTGCCGCACGTCGGAGAGATCCGCGAGGGTTCGCGCAGGTGGCTCAATCTGGGGCCGATCCTCTCGTTTCAGCCGGTGGAAGTGGCCAAAATCGGAACGCTTCTGATGGTCTGCAGTATCCTGGCCAGGTCCCAAGTGGGTACTTTCCGAAACTCCTTAATAGCCTTGCTAAAGGTGGCGCTGGCCGTCATGATACCCTTCGTGCTGATCTTTGCGCAACCCGATTTGGGGAGCGCAATGGTGTTGCCCCCCATGACGTTGGCCCTGTTATACGCATCCAATCTGACCACGCGTTTCTTCCGTGTGGCCGCGCTTGTGGCATTGGCCCTCGTCGCCCTTTTGACCGTGGATCTGATCAGGTACGTTAATTTCGTCCGCGAGAACAATTTCTCCTTCACCGATCCGGACCAGCACGGGCTCTATGAGAAGCAGGCGCTTCTTCCTCTGAAGGACTACCAGCGCAACCGGATACTGGTCTTCGCGGCCCCGGAGGTAGTGGATCCCCATGGGATAGGCGCCAGTTGGAACCAGCGGCAAAGCCTGATCACCGTCGGCTCGGGCGGCTTCTTCGGGAAGGGATGGAAGGAAGGCACGCAGGCCAGGCTCGGCTACCTGCCCTCCACCGTGGCGCACAATGATTTTATTTTCTCGGTGATAGCCGAAGAAACAGGTTTTGTAGGGGCAGTGATTGTCCTTGGTCTACTGGCAGCTCTTATTGTTGTGACGCTCTACGTCGCCAGCCGCGCGGCCGACCGTTTTGGCCGGCTACTGGGGGTGGGCGTGTGCGTTATTTTGATGACTCATATTTTTGTCAACATAGCAATGACGATAGGGCTGATGCCGATCAAGGGGATACCGCTGCCCTTCGTCAGTTACGGAGGTTCGTTTCTTTTGGGTGCGTTTGTCTTGACTGGGATGGTGGCTTCGGTCGACCGGTTCCGATTGTCAAGAGCGCCCTAGTGAAATGGATCTCCGGCTGAGAACAAATTAGCCGGACATGAAAAAAGATAGCACAGTCAATCTGGAACTAAAGCCAATCAGGCCGGGCTTTGACTGCGTTGGCGTCAGCTACAGGGCTATTGTCATCAATAACAAAGGAGAAGTACTGCTTCTAAAGACAACACCCCAATACAGGATGGAGCCGGGAAGCTGGACACGTCCCGGAGGCAAACCGGAGTTCAGGGAGGAGGCGTCCCTGGCTGTCGCACGCGAGGTAAAAGAAGAGACTAATTTGGATATAGAATTGCTGCGAATAATACGGGTCAGCGACATGATAACGCCTGACCAACATTGGGTTTCTGTTGACTGCCTGGTCAAAATCATTGGAGGAACCCTTGAAATAAAAGAAAAACGCTACTTTGAAGAGGCACGCTGGTTCTCGTTGTCGGCTCTTCCCTCCCCGCTTAACTCCAGGACAAAAACCGCGCTGGAATATTATAAGAAAACTCTTGCATAATCCCAACAACTTCAAACTTAAACCCAAACAATATGAACAACGATAACAACGATCTTTCGCGTCAGGCGAATAATAATGGCCAAAACAGCCCGGACAGCAGCCCCCTGGAGGCAGAGATGCAGAATCCACCCAAGAAAGAGGAAGCCTCTGTCGACACACGCGAGCTTCAAAATGAGGCCCGCGAGCGCGCCAGAAAGCGCCCTCTTATTCAAAAGATAACAAACGCCCTGCAGGGGAAGAACCCCCCCTACACCGAGATCATTGTCAGCTGCGAGCCCCTTGAAAGGCGCGTGGCCATGCTCGTCGACGGCGTCCTGCAAAGGCTGGAGATCGAACGCACCGGAGAGAACCGCATGGTTGGCGCGATCTTCAAAGGCAAGATTCAAAACCACGAACTGGGACTGAAAGCCGCCTTCGTGGATATCGGTACCGACAAGAACGCCTTTCTGCACTACTGGGACATCCTGCCGCCCGAGCAGAACGATCAGTACGAAGTCGTCCGGCAAAATCAGCCCCGGCAAGTCGGGGTCAAGAAGCCCTCTTTGCGCGAGATCCCTTCTGTTTACCCGATTGGCAGCGACATCGTGGTACAGATCACCAAGGCGCAGATCGGCACCAAAGGCCCCCGCACCACCACCAATATCGCCATCCCCGGGCGCTACATGGTATTGATGCCCTTTAACGGAGAGTGTGGCGTCTCCCGAAAGATCGAGGACCCCAAGGAACGCGCCAGACTTCGCGATATCCTCAAAAAGCTCACCATCCCCGACGGCATGGGAGTCATCATCCGCACTGCCGGCGAAGACAAGAGATGGACCTTCTTTGTCCGCGATCTGGCCATGCTCGTAGACGAGTGGAACAAGATCAAGGAGCGCATGGAAAACAAAAAACCCACCCTGCTCTACGAAGAGCCGGACATTGTGGAGCGCACGGCCAGAGAATTCCTCACCGAGGAGGTCGACCGGATCCTGGTTGAGAATGAGGCCGATTACGAGCGCATGATCAGTTACATCGAGAAGATCTCCCCGCGTTCCAAGTCCAAGGTGGCCAAGTACACCGACAGTATCCCGATCTTCGAGCGGTACAACATCGAGCGCCAGATTGAACAGACCTTCCAGCGCAAGGTTCCCCTGCCCTCCGGCGGCGAGATCGTCATCGACGAGACGGAAGCCCTCACCGCGATCGACGTCAATACCGGCAGCCACAAAAACAGGGAAGGCGGCAGGGGCGGGAACGTCATCCTGCAGGTAAACCTCGAGGCCGCCAAAGAGGTCGCCCGCCAGGTCCGGCTCCGCAATATCGGTGGACTTCTCGTCGTCGACTTTATCGACATGAAGCAGAAACGCGACCGCAACACGATCTTCAGCGTGATGCGTCGCGAGATGGGCTCCGACAAGGCCAAAACGCACGTCCTGCCGCTCTCGCAGCTGGGTCTTATGCAGATTTCCCGGCAGCGCCACACCGAAAGCAACGCGCGCGGCATCTACACGGGCTGCCCCTACTGCTCCGGCAAAGGCATTGTCAAGAGCCCCCGCACGATGAGCGTGGAGATCCAGAGGCGCGTGGTCAGCATCCTAAGAAGGCTGCGCACCGGCAAGGATCCGATGAAGGAGCCGATTGTCCAGATGAGGATTCTCTGCCATCCGACCACCATGGAACGCATTCGCACCGAGGACGAGGGGTTGCTTTTGGAGATAGAGAAGAGCTACAACGCGAAGCTCTCTTTCAGAGCCGACCCTGCCTTCCACGCGGAGAACTTCAAAGTGCTCGACGCAGCCTCCAGCGCGGAGCTCAGATAAGGGGTCTCAAAGCGCTTTCCTGACGTGGTGAAGACGATAATTGACATTTACCAAGTCTGTGGCACAATTGAGCATAAACAAGGCTTCTTTCCAGCCGTTACATAAGTCCATGCCCAAAACCAAATACAAACGCACCAGCATCGTCCGCGCGCGGGTCGACCCCAAACGCAAACTCGCCGTTGACCGCATCTTCGGCAAACTGGGCATCACCCCAACCGAGGCCGTCAATATCTTCTACGCGCAGGTGGAACGCCATCATGGGCTTCCCTTTACAATGGATGCCGACAGGCCCCTGAGCAGAGAGACTCTCGACGCCATGAACGAGGATCTGTCAGACGCGAGAAGCTATACGGCAAAAGAACTGATGGAGGAGATATTCGGGAGAAAAAAGGCTTCTTAGAATGTCATGGCTTAAACAATCTTCCGGATTCAGGAAAGACTCGCGTCATTACGAGAATGACACAGGGGTTGAAAAAAGGTTATGAACCGCCTTTCACTGCCTTGAGGCAGACATCCCGCTTCCCGCAAACTATCGCGATCATCCGCTTACAGGAAACATGAACGGCTGCCGGGAATGCCATATAAAACCTGATTTGCTTTTGATCTATCGTCAGGAGGAGCAATGCGTGCGCCTTCTAAGGCTTTGCAATCACAGCGAGCTTTTCAACTCGTGATATAAGGGCGCTCTTTTTCCATCAGACTTGGACGCACCTGGTCGCCAACGGTATCCGGGACATTGGTAACATTTATGATTGCCCTCGCGCCTCCAAAATGCTATAGTGGAGGCGGTTATGGAGAGAAGCTCCCTCGCTTTGTCTCCGTCTTTGACCAGCCTCGTTGCGGCTGGTCTTGTGGCCGGAACCCTTGTTGCCCACGCCCAGAGCGCGCTCCCTCAGGCGTGGGGCGGCAGCGTCTCCGCCGTTGAAGGAAACGGCAACGGCTATACCAACGCGGAGAATCTTGCTGGCATTCTATCGATAAACTCCTCAAACTTCTCCTATAACAGCGAAGTGGGCGGCTTCATGAACACGAACGCCTCGGTAACAGTGACGGCCGGAGGCCAGCCCGCCACCTACAAATACCTGGCTTTGGGGCTGCAAATAGGTGGAAACGACTCTCATGGCAAGCCGCAAGACATCCTCACCATCACCTGGGCTCACAACTATACGGATCTTGTCAACGGCGTGAATATAATCACTGTGACTTTCCCGGATGGCACATACAATGCGAATACCATGTCCAATATTCAGAGCTCTTTACAGGCGGGGCTGAGCAATACGGTAAGCTATAGCGACAGTTACGACAACTACTTTTGGATATCTGATGACAGCGGCTGCAACTACGTGAAAGGCAATCTCTCCACCTTCGGTCCCATGGTTTCCCCCGCTCCTTCCCCCTCTTTGGCTCTCTTCGGCACCAACGTGGCAATCTCTTGGCCAACGAACACCTCCGGCTACTCTCTGTGCCGATGCAGCTCGCTTTTCGGAACCAACTGGACTGCCGTCACAAACAGCCCCGCGACAAATGGCGGACTATACCGCGTAGTCCTCCCCAGGGAGGGATCAATGGGCTTTTTTCGTCTGCAACGGTAGGGCCAACCAGGTGAATTCCTAGCCCTTGCGCGCGGCCTCAATTAGGGCAATAAAACTGGCCGCCTCAAGAGAAGCGCCTCCGATAAGTCCCCCATCGATATCCACCTGGGCGAGCAGTTCCGCCGCGTTTGCCGGCTTCATGCTGCCGCCATACAGGATGCGGATCTTTTGGGCGATGGCTTTGCCGAAAAGCTGCTCCAGTTCCGTCCGGATAAATGCATGCACCTCCTGCGCCTGGGCCGCCGTCGCGTTCCTGCCCGTTCCAATCGCCCAGACCGGCTCGTAGGCTATCACAATACTCTCGGCCTCCTCCGCGGGGACACTCTTGAGTCCACCGAGAAGCTGCCGGCCCACCACCTTCAAGGTAAGGGAGGCTTCCCGTTCCGTGAGGGTCTCGCCCACGCACATAATCGGCTTGATAAGAAGCTTCAGTGCCGCGAGGACCTTCTTGTTGATGAACTCGTCTGTCTCTCCAAAGAGCGTGCGGCGCTCGGAGTGCCCCAGAATCACATAGCGGACAAAGATGTCGCGAAGCATCGCCGCCGAAATTTCGCCCGTGAATGCGCCGCTTGCCTCGTGATGCATATTCTGGGCGCCCAGCTGTATGGTGCAACCCTCCAGAACGCGTCCCAGGCGATCGATCGCCGTGAAGGGCGGGCAGAGGACAACGCCCACCTGGGTCTGGCGGCCTATCGCGCCTTTGAGCTCCTCGACGAGAGTGACCGCGTCAGAGGGAGTCTTGTTCATCTTCCAGTTACCCGCTATGAGCGGAATTCTCAGGCCTTTATTCATAAAATCCCAGTCAGGATAGCAAAGAAGCCCCCCAGGGTCAATGATTTGTCAAAGAAAGGGCAGCTTATACTCCGTCAATTTGGCTATTAGTTGATATTAATAAAGATGAATTTATTTCTTACTTATTGCTCGGGACCGCATAAGGTTGGTAATATTTTTCTTTATGACCGATGCCTATACACGCGGCTATATTGAACATATGGGAAGGTCAGCGGAGTTTACTCCCGAAGACCTTTGGCATGTGAAAAATGTAATAAAGTCGCTAGTCAAAGACAGACAGAACGAGCCCACCATCAGAGATCTGCTGCAAAAGATCTCCATGAAACCACACGAGGCAATTACTCCACAGAAGTGGGCCAAGAATGTCGGTATATTGACCCGTTCGCTACTTCTTGCCGGTATGGTTGAGGCAGCCTTCGATTGTGCCACGCAATTCTATAATTGGTCAAAGGGAGATGAAAGACTCATCGCGCAGTCCTGTGCGGATGCGTTTCTTCACCATGGGCCGACACGCACTAATTATCTGCGGAAACCAGGCTACTCAAAAACAGTGTCCCTGGCTTTGGGAGCCATTGCTCTGGACATGACGCAGGCACTTCCTGTGCGTTTTACAAAGGTAATGTCCGAGGCTTATCCGACCAATTATATTGAACACGTGAGAACAGCCGCAGATCTGACCCCTGCAGATTTTTTAGAAGCTCACAACGTCATAAAATTACTAGCCAAAGACCGTAATAACGAACCTGTCATCAGACGTATGTTACACACCATCTCCATGAAACAGCACGCAGCAATCATGCCCCCAAAGTGGGCCAAGAATGTTGGCCTATTCACCCGCTCTCTGCTTCAGGCCGGGATGGTAGAGACAGCTTTCGATTGCGCCACACAGTTCTACAATCTATCCCCGGAGGGGAAACAGAGAATCGCGCAAGTATGCGTTAACGTATTTTTGGACCAAGGACCCACACGCAATTATTATTTGAAGAGGCCGGGCCACACTGAAACCGTGGCTGCCGCCCTGGGCGCATTAGAGACGCCAATCCCCTTTACACGTCTTGCAGAACTGATGCAAGTCCGTGCCACAAGTACCCCCACGCCGCTTGCCCAAGGATAGTGGTCCAAAAGCCGCAGACAAAACTAGGCGGCCGCAGTCTTGCGGGCTTTGGCAATCAGAGTGCGCGCCGTATCCGACGGCTTGGCACCCACCTTCACCCAATAGTCGATTCTCTCGATGTTGAGGCTCAGACGTCTCTTGGCATCGGCATCGCGGGGCGCGTAGCTGCCAACCAGCTCAACGTACTTGCCATCGCGGCGCGAAGCGCGTTCTGTGACAACAAGACGGTAATGCGGATTCCCGTTGGAACCGCAGCGCTGCATACGAATCGTAAGTGCCATAAGACGTCCATCATAGCAAAAGAGTCTTCGGCGCGTCAAGAGGGAAACTGCGGAACTACGGCTTAGCTTCATAGATATTAGTCTTTATTTTCCCTCTTGCATTGTTTCGGCCAATAGTGTATGCTTGTGTTCGCCAGGATAGTATAGGGACTTTCAGCCGCATCGGGTCACGGACAGTGTACTGCCAGAAGGTTAGGTTCAGTAAGGCTCTTGGTAGTAACACTATGGCAAATAATAAATTGTACGTGGGCAACCTCGCCTGGTCTACGACCCAGGATGGATTAACGCAGTTCTTCTCCCAGTGGGGGAAGGTCACCGAGAGCTTCGTGGCTGTGGACAAGATGTCCGGCCGCAGCAAGGGCTTTGGGTTCGTGACCTTCGCCACAGATGAGGACGCCAGCAACGCTGCCAAAAATGGCAACGGTAAGGACCTCGACGGCCGCAACCTGAAGGTTGACGTCGCTCGTCCCATGGAAGAGCGCCCCGCCGGTGAACGCCGCAGTGGTGGTGGTGATCGCGGCAGTCGCGGTGGTGACCGCGGCGGCAGCCGTTGGTAATCGTTGGCGAAAGCTAATTTTCAAAACCCCTTCAGAAATGGAGGGGTTTTTTTGTACACTGGGGGCTGTGTCACAAACTGATAACACGCTACACCGCCGGGAGGAACCCGCCAGCCTGCATCCGCCAAAGCCTGGCATATTTGCCGCCCAACTTTAGCAGAGCTTCGGGTGAACCGTCCTCTACAATCCTGCCCTTTTCCAAAAATATGATCCGGTCCATCTTGGAAAGTGTGGAGAGCCTGTGGGCGATGGCAATCACCGTCTTGTTGCACATCAGCTCGGCCAGCCCATTTTGTATCATTCCCTCGCTGTCGCTGTCCAAGGCGCTGGTAGCTTCGTCCAGCAAAAAGATGGGCCTATCGGCAAGAATGGCGCGCGCTATTGAGACGCGCTGACGCTGGCCTCCGGACAGTTTGATACCCCGATCACCCACAATGCTTTCATAGCCCTGCGGCAGCATTGAGATAAATTCATCCGCGTAGGCCAACTTTGCGACCTTCTTGATTTCCGACATGGGCGCATGGGGAACCCCGTAAGCAATGTTGGCCGCAATCGTATCGTGAAACAAAGACGTATCCTGTGAAATATGGGAGATATGCGACCGCAGCGATTCCTGGGTAAACTCGCGGATATCGATCCCGTTGAACAAAACAACTCCCCTCTGCGGATCGAAAAAACGCAGAAGCAGATTTGCAAGCGTCGTCTTCCCCGCCCCGCTTAATCCGACAACGCCAACTTTCTGTCCGGGGACAATCTCCAATGAAAAATCGCTGAGTACGGCGTGTCCGGGGACATAGGAAAATTCCACGTTCTTGAAATCGATTCTGATATCCCGATTGCGCTCGGAGGCAGACACCACGATCCCCGACATTGTGGACATCGGGGGCACGGTTTTTACCGCCGGGGGAACCACCAGATCCGAAAGGTTTTGATAAACTTCCCCGTAAAACCTTATAAAGTCAGCTATGTTTTTCCCAATGCCCCAGGCCATATCCTTTAATCGGAGAGCCGCCGCGGACATAAAGACGATATCGCCAATGCTTAAAAGATGCCGCTGAAAGAGAATAACGGTGATGGCTATAAGCCCTCCTATGAGCAAAACAATCGATGTTCCCTGAAAGTGGAAGGTCAACACATCCCACCATCCCAGTTTCTTGTAGGCGTCTGTTTCCGTGGAAATCTGGCGATGCACCACATCCGCGTTGGCGCTGCGGCCATAGACCTTCACGGTCCCTATGTTGCCGTATACGTCCACAAGGATGCCTCCTGTTCTGGCCTCAGCAACCGCGTATAGTGAGGCGCGGCGATTCATCTCTTTGGCCAAAAGCCAGGATCCTGCCACCACATACGCCGTCCACAACAGGATAAAAAGGCCATACCAGGGATGCAGGCAACCCAGAGAGACGGCGGTTATGGGCACCAGCACGCCATTCTCGATGAATTCATTGGTAACAATCACGGTCATCCGCTCCAGCGCGTCGGCTGTAGACGCAATCTTGTGGGTTATTTCACCGGCGAAACGATCGGCAAAGTAGCTGAAAGAGAGTCTTGAGGTATGGTCAAAGAGGGCTTTCTTGATGTTGGAACGCAGTCCGGAGAGCAGGAAGAGCTCGCAGATGTGCCCCAGCCGATAGAAAACCTCGTGCAGAACAAGACAAACCAGAAGAAGCACCACCAGAAAGGAAGTGTCTCCCTTCCCGCTACTGATAAAATCCACCATCCGTCCCAGCAAAAATATGATGCCAAACGAAAATGCCTGCCCCAGGCTATAAAAGAAACAATTCAGGGCCATGACAGGCAGCTGCCTGTTATTGACCGCAAAGAAAAAGCGCAGGGGATTCTTATGAACGTCCGGATTGAGCATGCAAACCACTTATTACGGCACTTGCTATCCAAAGCTAAAAGCGTTTTATGAGCTTTGGTACGGTGAAACTAAGCCAGCCAACGCTTTCGCTCCTATATCCCGGCGGGAGAAGGCCCCGGCGAAGCGGATATTCGACACAGCCTCGTACGCTTTCTGGCGGGCAAGATCCAGATTCTCCGCCCAGGCGGTCACCCCAAAAACACGCCCGCCGTTGGTTACAATCGAATCGCCTTCTCTTCTGGTTCCGGCATGGAAGACCTTGACTGCGGGCAGCCGTGCGGCCTCCGAGAGCCCCACAATCACCTTCCCTCTCTCGTAGGCGCCAGGGTAACCCCCACTGGCCATGACAACACATACAGCGGCTTCGTTTCTCCAACGCAAATTCACTTTATTGAGCGTGCCATCCAGAGTTGCTTCGAACAGCTCCACCAGATCATTCGCCAACCGCGGGAGATAAACCTGCGTTTCCGGATCTCCAAAACGCGCGTTAAATTCCAGTATCTTGGGACCTTCCTTTGTGATGATGACGCCCGGGTATAAGATCCCGCGGTAATCAATGCCTTCCGATCGGCAACCCGCCAGCCACGGCTGCAAAATCGTTTTTTCCACTTCTTTCATCTGGGCCTGGCTTAAAAAGGGCGTCGGGCTGTAGGTGCCCATGCCTCCGGTATTGAGCCCCTTATCCCCGTCACGAGCCCTCTTGTGGTCCTGAGAGGTGGGAAAAAGCAGCGCGTGAGTACCGTCGCAGATCGCGTGCAGCGAGATCTCCATCCCTTCCAAAAATTCCTGCACGACCACTTTGTCTCCGGCAGAGCCGAAAGATCTGTCGGACATGATGGAATCTATCGCCTTTTGGGCCTGTGAAAGATTATCGCATAGAAGCACTCCCTTTCCCAGCGCCAACCCGTCGGCCTTGACGACACAACGCCCGCCCAGTTTCGCCGCAAAAGCTTTTGCGGAAGCAGGATCGGAAAAAGAGCCTCCGGCGGCCACAGGAAGCCCGTGCCTGGCCATGAAAGCCTGGGAGAAAGACTTGGAAGACTCAAACTGCGCGGCCTTTTCGTTGGGTCCCCAAATACGCAGGCCATTTTTCTGGAAGAGGTCCACTATCCCCAGCGCCAGGGGATCATCGGGACCGACCACAGTCAGATCAGGGCGCATTTCATTCGCAAACCTTAAAAGACCCGGCAAATCGGACGCCGCTATATCAACCCCTTCTACCCAAGCGCCATTTGCCAGTCTTTCCATCATCATCCCCGCGTTTCCTGGAGCGCACCACAACCGCGTGACGCGGGACGACTGTGAGAGCCTCCATGCGATTGCGTGTTCGCGCCCGCCGGAACCGATGAGCAGGATCTTCACGCCGCCATGTAAACATCCTGTTCTTGCAAAGTCAAAGGCAAAACCTATAGTATATTGGAAAAGCCAAATATTATGCATCAATTCCGCTATGTCAAAAACCAGCTCTTCTGCGAGGACGTCTCCGTCGGGGACCTTGCGGACAAGTTGGGCACGCCGCTGTACGTCTATTCGCAGACGACCCTGGAAGATCACTTTCGGAAAATCGACCGGGCGCTTTCCCCCATCGACCATCTGGTCTGTTTTGCCATGAAGGCCAACTCCAACCTCTCGGTGATGCGCACGTTCTCGAACCTCGGCAGTGGCTTTGACATCGTCAGCGCAGGAGAACTGCAGCGCGTGATCGCCGCCGGAGGCGACCCGCGCAAGTGCGTCTTTGCCGGAGTGGCCAAGACGGAGGCTGAAATCGAGTTCGCACTCCAAAAAGGCGTTTATTCCTTCAACTGCGAGAGCGAACCGGAAATACTCCGGATCAACCGCGTGGCTGGGCGCCTCGGAAAGGCTGCATCCATTGCCGTGCGGGTAAATCCCAACGTGGAGGCCCACACGCACGCCAAGATCACCACCGGCACCTACGAGAACAAATTCGGCATCGCGT
>CAZIPW010000024.1:0-29386 GCA_964541675.1 uncultured Verrucomicrobiota bacterium | reverse complement strand
CTCACCAAAAAAACAGCTTTCCTTTCTAAAAAAGCTCATTACCTAGGTCAGCCCCGTTCTTTTTATATACGCCTTTGAGCCGGAGTTGCCCATTATTTTACGTCAGATGAGGGAGATCGGTTGGAAAGTGCCACTAACAAGTATCAGTATGTTCGAGTTGTACTCCAGGGATCCCAGCTTGGAAGGCGCTTGGTTTGCCAGCTATTCTACGCCGACCCCCATAGCCAGAAAATGGTACGAGGACATCTTTCATAAAAATGTTCCATTGGGGATGGCCACATACTGCGATTGGACTGACCTGATATATAAGGGTTTTGAGGGATCCAAGACGGGCAAAAAACTGACAAGCGAGCAATTCGCGGAGTTTCTGCGGGGCGTGAGAGATTTTCCTGGTGCGTCTGGCCCTATCACAATGAATGCTCATGGGGTATTTGAAACGCCTCCTTCGCTGGAGGTTATAAAGAATGGCGTTCCAGTCCCCCTGGATAAATAAGCCCCAGTAGTCGGGTACCTTTCGCCTTGAGTAAATCCCCCAAAGGCCAAAGAATAACGATGGAATGCCCTATGCCATTGAAACAGTCGATCTTTCAAAAAATTATGGTCCTGTCGAGGCCCTGAAAGACCTCTCCTTTGCCGTTCCGCAGGGGGAGGTGGTGGCGTTTCTGGGTCCGAATTCGGCGGGGAAGACGACTACGCTCAAAATCCTGGCCGGAATCATGTCTGCCAGCTTTGGGGAGGCCACCATCGCCGGCTTCTCCGCCGCCTGGCAGTCCCGCGAAGTCAAGCGCCACGTGGGATATATGCCGGAGCACAATCCGCTTCCCGAGGACGTCACCGTTGAGGATTTCCTGCGCTACAGGGCCCGGTTGAAGGAGCTTCGCGGAGCCAGGGTGTCTGCCCAGGTGGAGAAGGTCTGCGCCCTATGCGATCTGGCGGGCAAAATCATGCGCCGCCCCATCGGTGTCCTCTCACGGGGGGTGCGGCAAAGGGTAGGAATTGCAGATGCGCTGCTGACTGAGCCCCCGATACTGCTTTTGGACGAGCCCACCATTGGGCTGGACCCGCACCAGGTGATGTCGCTGCGCGATCTGATCCGCGGTATGCGGGGCGCCCACACGATCATTCTCTCGACGCATATCCTCAGCGAGGCAGAGGTGATGGCGGACAGGATTCTGATTATCAACAAGGGCCGCAAGGTGGTCTGCGGCACTCCGGAGGAATTGAAGGAACATTACGGTACGGGCAAGTGCCTGGAACTGGAGTCGAATCTCTCTCTGGATGAAATCAAAGCTATTCTGGAGAAAACAGGCGGGGCACTTGAGAGCTCCGAACAAACCCCCAGAGGCCTGAGTTGTCGCATTGCCGTCTCCGACGAGAGTTTTGAGCGCGAAATATTAAAGATGCTTGTGGAAAAAAGCGGGCTGCAATTGAGCCGCTTCGCGCGCTCCACTCCCACGCTGGAGAGCATTTTCTTGCAAGCGACTGCCCAAAAAGACGAGCAAAGGGAGGACCTGTGAGGCAGGTGTGGGTGATCTTTTCCGAGGAGCTGCGCCGAGCGAGATCCAGCCCGGCGACCTGGATGCTCTTCGCGCTTTTCTATCTTGTCAGCGGAGCCTTCTACTTTTCGGTCTTTCGCCTGGCGAGCATGGAGCCCCAGCGTTACAGCCCCCTGCAGCTCTTCTGGGAGATGCAATGGCTTTTAAATCTGATTTGGGTCCCCCTTCTGACTATGCGGCTCATCGCGCCCGACCGCAATCGGGGGCTATTGGAGTCGGCACTGGCCACTCCGACCACTCCGGCGGCCATTGTAATGGGAAAGTATCTCTCGGTACTGTATCTGTATATTCTAGGATGGCTTTCGGTGGGAGTATATATGCTCATCAGCCGCCTGACTGCCCTGAACGCCGCGGACGCAGCAATTGCTTTCAGTCCCTCGGCCGTGTGGGGCGGGGCGATATTCTGCCTGAGCAGCGGGGTCTTCTTTCTTTCGTTGGGGCTGTGGTGCAGCAGTCTGACGCGCAATACGATCATCGCAGGCGGTCTGACCGTCTGTCTGATGCTTCTCTACATGATGCTGCCGACAATGTTTGAACAGGCGGCTGTCCACCACGTCGGGGCCCTCAATCCCTTCAACCACCTGGAGAATCTCTCCGATTATGTGTCCGGCGAGATTTCCATTTCGATGGTGGTGGCCCATTTTATCATGAGCGCGATATTGCTTTTCACCACCATGCTCTCCATTGAACACAAGGCCGAATGATATGAAACTAATCAAACAATTAGAGCCTCCCAAAATTGATTGGGCTGTTATGGTGCGCCAAGAGACCAAGCATTTGCCAGAAGGCGTTGTCACGGAATATGCGTCTGGATCAGGCAGGGAAATATCCACGGCTCTGGCCCAGATGAACGGTCGGCATCCGGTGACAGGTTGGTTCAGAAACCGGGAGGTTGATATGTGGTATCTGATGCTGAGGGGAGAGCTGGTTATCACAATGGAAGGACGGGCTCCCAGAACCATCAGGGCGGGAGAGTGGTTTCATATTCCCAAAGGCGCGTGGTACAGGGACGAATTCAAAAACGCGGTTCTGGAGATTCCCACCGTCCCCGCATGGACACTTGAACAGACGGAGCAAAAGCCATGAAGATCACGCGTTTCGAGAAAGCGGAAAGCTTCAGGGGAGTCAACAGGACGCTCCAGATGATCTTTTTCGCGACGGCCTGTTTCATGGCGTTCTTCCTGGCCCTCAAACGGCTACCGGTCATCGACATCACCAGGGAGGGCCGCTACTCGCTGACTCCGGAAACAATTTCCTACCTGCGCACTCTATCGGAGAACGTGGATATTGTCGGTTGTCTGGCGCTTGGGGAAAATTCCTCTTTGGGCGGGGACCGGCTTCGGGAACTTCAGAACCTCACCAACCGCTACGAGGAGGTCAGTCCCAAGGTGCAGGTTAAATGGGTGGATGCCTTCAAGGCGCAGGCGGAATACGGCTTTAAAAACCCTTATCGGATTCTTATCCGGAATGCCGATCACAGCGTCTGGGTGTCACCGGAAGAGCTTTACTCCCCGCAGGAGGATGTTTTCCTGGGCGAGCGGGCCCTCACGAGCGGTCTTTGGAGGCTCGCCAATCCAGAACAGAAGAAAGCTTTGGCGGTGGTCTCCAAGGACCGCTGGGAGGCGGAGGGACCCTGGGGTTTCAGACGCCTTGGGGAATTCCTTCAGGAGAGGAATATCCAGGCTCGGCAGATCCCCCTTTCCGACCTGGAAAAAAGCAGTCTTGCCGGTTTGGACGTTGTTTTTGTGCTGGGTGACAGTGAAAAGGCCACCGTGACGCAGTTGGCCTTGTTGCAGCGGGTGATCAACGATCATCGGGCGGGAGTGCTCGTCACAATCGACGAATCTCCCAGCGACGCGCTCAAGAGGTTCCTCTATTTCAACGGGATTGATTGGCCCGGCATCCGCGTGGAAGAGACTGATCCCCGACAAAAGACGCCGATGGGGGAGATGCTGATACGCGATTTTCAGGAACATCCTCTCACGCAACTGCTGCGCCAGAACGAAGCGGCCATCCTCAGCCGTGGCAACTGGTGGGACCTAAAGCCCCGCGAGGCCCTTGTCGACGTCTCCGCCTGGCCCATCTGCGAAAGTTCGGCCAAAAGCGTGGCCGTGGGAGGCACGCAGAAGGGTCCCTTCGTTCTCATTACGGCCTTGGAGCGCAAGTCTTCCGATGGGACTCCTGCCCGGCTCCTCGTGTGTGGCAGCAGCGATTATCTGGCAAATGCCTACCTGACCTACCACGGCAACCAGACTCTGCTGGAATCCTCCCTGGACTGGCTGATGGGAAACAAAAATCTTCTTTCCATCCCCCCACGGGCCAGACAGGCGCGCCAGTTGGGCATAACATCTTCCCAATTGTGGAGGATGGGTGGCGGAATGCTGGGATGCGCGCTTGTCTTGCTTGGGATAGGCGTGGTACGCTGGATAACGAAGCCAAGATGAAGATCCGCTGGACAGTCATTCTTTTGGGTTTGAACCTCCTTTTGCTGTGGGGCGTGGCGGAACAATTCAATGTGTCGCCAACAGAGCGTTCCTTTGGCAACCAGGTGCATTCATTTCTACCGCTCAGCCGATCGGATTGGGATGGTCTTGGGGTCTCGACGGCAGGGGACTCCTGGAGCGCTTCCCGTGACCGTTGGGGACATTGGTGGATAAAGGCACCCTTTGACTGGCCCGCGAAGGAAGGTGTTATTTCAAGGATGAGCGGATATCTGTTGACGCTGCCGGTGGATTCGGCTTTTGCGGTGGAGGATCTGGGCAGGGTCGGACAGAGCCTGCATTCCTATGGGTTGGATAATCCGCGGGCGGTCCTGCAGGTTTCCAGCGGTGCCAAAGTCTTCTCCTATAAGATCGGCAATACAACCCCCCTGGGGAACAAAGTGTATGTGCTCTCTTCGGACCAGAAGGAGATCTGGGTGGTCGACTCGGGCATTAATGAGTACGTCTCTTACAAACCGGCCTTTTTGCGCCAGGAAGGATTCTTCCCCTTCAACCTGATGGAACTGGAGGCCGTGGAGCTGAGTTTGCACGATGGCACCCTGGCCTATAACAGGGTGCCCGGCAGCAATCTCTGGCAGTTGAAAATGGACGGAAAAACCCTTCCCGTCAGCGACGGAGCCTGGGAGAAGTGGATGGAACGGCTCTCGGTCACGCAGCTCTCCGAGAGCCTCGGCCCCGACCTGCTTCAGCAGTCGCTGAAAGGTTCGGTCGGCATGATTACCTTTCAGACTCTTTATGGCCGTAGAACTCTCTATTTGGGCGGCTTGGACAAGACAACGGACAGCTACCGCGTGCAGTGGGAAGGCGAGAAGGGATCCTTCAATGTGCCGGCCTCCTGCATGGGGATCCTCAGCCCCGAGAATTTCATGGACAGCCATCCTTTCTCGCTGAATCCAGAAGACGTTTCCTCGGTTGACTGGGGTAACGCAAAAGACAGCGTCTCCCTGAGAAAACTGGAAAGCGGACAGTGGGTCGTAGCCTCGCTTTCCAACGCAGCGGCCTCTGCCTCCGAGGTCAAGAGTCTCCTGATGAAGGTTGCCGGCATGGAGGGTCTGCCGGTCATAAAATCAAAACCCCTGGCTTTTGATCCCTCCGGCGAGAAGCTGCGGATGGAAGGATCGGGAAAAACAGAGGAGTTGTGGATACAGCGCTCGAAAGGAAAATCCGCTGTGATGACCCACGACGGACTGTTAGTCTATGAGATCGACGACTGCCCGCAGCTTCCCCGGGCCGTGACTCTCCTTGATAATACGGTATTTCCCCGCGGAATGGCTGACCTCACCGGTTTCTCGTTCAAGATGCTGGAGAGCCCGACGGTGAAGAACTATTCCGTGGATACCCCGCAAGGCCGCGCCTTGAGCGTGCTGCTGGGCGGCAACCCCCGGGCGACGCGCTGGCTGGAAGCGGAAGAGGGAAAATCCCTGGGCGGGCCCATTGCCGATATGGAGTTGCTGACGAAAGAGAAAAGCCTGAGGGTGGAGCTCTGGCACAGGGCCAATGGCTGGATAGGCCGGATTGACGGCGGATATTTCGAATGGGGGCCCGATATGGCGGCTTTTCTTGACACTATCCGTGACCTATGAGGAAAGTATGGATAAAATGGCTTATGGGACTGACCATCGTCCTGGGGGCTGCCTGTTTGCTCTTTCATTTTGAATGGCCGTTGCCGGATTGGGGACGCCGCGAGCTTGACCGGAGGCTGAGGGAGTTTTCCGTTGATCTGCGGTACAAGGATGCCTGCTTTGATTTTCTGGGGAATATTCGTCTGGCTGACGTGCAGGGACACTATCAGGGACTCCTGGAATTTTCAGCACGGCAGATGTTGATCCGTCTCCTGCCGTCACGCGGTCCGGAGGTCGTGGTGGACTCGGGAGTTCTGCATACGGGTTTTCTCAGGCTGCCCATACCGGAGAACATCCAGTTTTCCGGGACAGTGCAAAAGCGGTCCGATGGGATATTCTTCCGCGATACGCGTTTCAGGGCCAATTCTCTCATCATGCTGGTGCATGGAACTTATCCGCTGGGGCACACCCCCGCGAAGGGTGGCTCCTCCATGACGGCCCTGCTGCCGGAAAACTCCCAGGTGGGGAAGGTGGTGGCAGGTCTCTTGACAAGGCTGTGTTCAGACAAGTCGTTGTGGGTGGCCCAACTGGAGCTTTCCGACGCCCTGCGGCATCTGACTCTTGCCGGTGAGAGCTTCCATGTGGGCGATTACCAAATCATCGCCCCCGTCATCAGCGTGGAAGCCAAACATTCCTGGATGAGCGCTTCAGCCGATGAAGTGGATTTCCCCTACGGCAGGGCAATGAACGTGGCTGCCTCCTATAGCGTTCCGGAAAACCATTTATGGCGGGTGATCGCCGGCGATATCGACGCGGGAGGGATTCATACGGCCGCCTCGTCATTTACCGCGCATATGCCCCTGGGCGGACAGGCGGGTCCGAAAACGCTTCACGACGTGTCTGGCGCTGTTAATTTTCAGGGAAACGCCAGGGCTTTTTTCTCTGGTGGACGCATTGTCCCTCTGAGCACCAAGATATGGGGAGAGCTGCCGCCCGATATTCTGCAGACATTCAACCTAAGTTTGACATTTCAGAAGAACAGTTTTTTTTCCGGAAGCGTTTCCGATCAGAAACTTCTTTTTGATCTTCTGGGATCCAGGGGTGCGTTTTATGATCTCTCCTTTGATGATTTGGAGACCCGCGGGACGCTTGGCAAAAGCTCGGTCTGGGTGGACTGCTTTCGGATCGTGTCTGGAAACAGCGTCGCGAAAGGTTCCCTGAATTATGATTTCGCCAGCCGCTCCGCGGACTACAGGATCATGGGAGAAGTGGATCCCATGTCCATTCCCTGGTTCGGGAAGTGGTGGTACGACTTTTTTGTTCCCTTTGGCGGCATACGGCCTTTTGTCGCGCTCTCCATGCATACCCATCCCAAAGAACCGGCGCAGGCATTGGGAATTGCGGCTGCGGATGATCATCACTATAGGGATATCCCGGTGGATCATACGCGCGCCACGTTTCAGTCGTGTGCGGGCGGGGTCAAGGTGGAGTTCGCGAGCCGGAGCGGTCCGGAAAACCTCAAGGCCGCCCTGACCTTGGGGAGGAATGTTTCCGGATCCTTCTCGGGGACCGTGTATCCCAAGACTCTCTTGGTAGCCTTTTCCCGTGAGGTTCCCCCGGCGCTCAAGGAACTGAAGTTTGGCGCTCCGCCCAAGATGGAGGGAGAACTCTCGCAAAACGCCGCATACTGCGCGACCCTGGAATCTTCCGGTGCCGCGGATTTCTACACACTGCATTTCAATGATCTCTCTTTCGCGCTTCACGGCGACAAAAACATGACCAGTGTTGATTCTGTGAAATTCGATTTTGCCGGAGGAAGCGGCGGAGGCAGCGCGCAGGTGAATTCCGCGGGAGAAGGTTACGGCACTTTCTGGCTGCGCAACGCCCGCCTGGGCGAGTGGGCGCTTCTGGGGCCTCTCTCCCAGATGCTGCAGACGCATTGGTTCTCCTTTGCCACGCTGAAATTTCATTCGGCCGATGGAAGCCTGGTCTTCAGCCCGTCCAGGGTGGATGTGCCTTCCGTGAATCTTTGGGGGGATGAGCACGCCGCGGCGGCCAGTGGTTACATCGATACCTCGCGACAGCGTCTTGATTTTTCGGTCAGGCTCCGTTCTTTTGGCGGCCCCAAACAGAACTTCGGTATTCTGATGGCTCCCCTGGTGCAGCCGATCACATCGGTTTTGGAGGCCAGGCTTTCCGGCCCTGTTCAGTCCCCCAAATGGAGCGTGCAGCTGGCCGCGCCCAACCTATGATTGCGAAAACCCGCCAGAATACAATGACTCATCGGGTCGGTTTCCACGCCTCTATCGCGGGAGGCTTCTCAAACGCGATTGCGGAAGCAGAGGCCTTCGGCTGCGAGATCATCCAGATTTTTACCAAGGGCAACAGGCAGTGGGGCGCTTCAGCGATCGATGCCTCCGATCTCAAAAATTACCACGCCGCCAGGCGGTCCTCGGAACTCTCAATGGTCTTTGGGCACAGCGGATACCTCATCAATCTGGCCTCCGACAATCCCGAGGTGCTTCAGAAGTCCCGCGAGAGTCTGCTCTTGGAGCTGGAGCGTTCGGCCTCGCTGGAATTGCCTTTTTTGGTTCTGCATCCAGGGGCTGCCAAGAGCCGGGGCGAGCAGGAGGCTCTCGATATGGTGATAGAGTCTTTGGAGTGGGTTTTTGCAAGGACTGAGAGCCCCTTATAACCCGACGATTTGCCGATTCATCAATCCCGATCCAAGCTCGTTTAATGGCGGTCCGAACTTTTACATTTTTGCGGGTGACCATCCCACAAGTTCTATCGATCCGTCTGGTTTGTTAGTTTTTGTCGGTGAGCGTCAAGCATTTCCTAATCCAGGATATAGTGTTTTGGGCGGTGTATGGTATCATGAAGTTATTGTTCTTGTGCCCGATAATCCTAACAACTTTTTACACAATCCTCTATTCACTCAAACGCAAGGAGCTATGGCAACCGTGGCTGGAGAACCTTCATATTCACTTGATGTTCACCCCGGGAATCTCCGAAGCGACTTTAACAACTATACTGATAACCCCTATAATCTACAAAATCTCACCGTCGTGAATCCGCCGTTTGGAATGAGCGACTCGCAATTTATCAATGCGATCGCTGATGCAGCTTTCTCTTATCGGAATGATTTGCCATACCAAGGAGTTCCTGCTTATGGGAAAACATATAACAGTAATGGTTATGTTGCCGGAGTTTTGATGGCTACTGGCGCTACTGTTCCAGATTTGCACAACTGGATGCCTGGGGGCGACAATCCTATTCCACTAGCGCCCATCTCACCTAACAGGGCGGCACTGCAAACCCTGATGGACGAGCTTTCACCGCAACCATCGACCAGATGCCATTGACAAACAGCATGAAACAATCTAAAAGGCTACATATCCGTTATGCTTCGTCGCTTTTTCATTATTTGCCCTATATGTATGACATGCCTCGTTCTTTTAATTGCGGGACTTACATCGAACATTTCGACAGTGACCGGAATGCAAAACGGCATTATCGCCGTCCTTATGAACGCTACTTTGCTTTGGCACGCCTTTCTTTGCATCATTGAAAAGCCGCGAGTCCTTTTTGCTCTTTACGCGATTGTTCACATAACAGTTGCAGTCCCAATATGGATTACCTGTTCAATGATGGTGTCAAAAACATTTTTGTAATTACCTATGATATTAATCTTGATTGACGTTATCGCCTACTCAGCATTCGTCTGTGCTTCCGTTCTGTTATGGCATGGAGACAGATGCGCAGGTTCATTTGTCATCTCCTTGTCCTGCCTCTGCTTTTGCGCTAGGGGAGCTATTGCGCTCACAAACAGCGAATTGTATGCGCGGTTGATTGCCTATAAATACTTTCTCCTGGCAGTTGCATTGATAGTCTTAAGAATGGTTAACAACCAATACTTTTATTAATCTTTAGTAATGCTGCGCTATCCAGGCGATATATGATTTAATGAACTAGGCAAGTAAATGTATGAAATATGTTTTTCTATTTGTCTTTGTACGAGTAATACGTATGGCTGGCGCTTTTTTTCTGTGCCTTAGTTTAGTCTTTGGAGTGGGTTTTTGCAAGGACTGAGAGCCCCACCCGAGTCGCGCTTGAGGCCACCGCCGGAGCAGGCACCGTCCTGGGTTCCAAGATTGAACAACTCGCCTATCTTTTGGATAACTCCCCCTCGTCCAAGAGGCTCTCCGTCTGTCTGGATACCTGCCATCTTTTTGCTTCAGGCTACGATTTGCGCTCCCCCGATGGTATTGAAAAGTTTCTGCGACTGTTCAAGAAGCTCATAGATTGGGGACGTGTGGATGCCGTTCATATGAACGACAGTATGTTTGGCCTGGGGGCGAGGAAGGACCGCCACGCGCCCGTTGGAGAGGGGGAGATAGGCTGGGAATGTTTCAAGACCATCATGCGCCACCCCGATTTTGCCTCAAAGCCGCTCTGTCTGGAGACTCCTTCGGGCGGTGAGGGTCGGCCCAACGACATAGTTGCCCTCAGAAAGCTCAAGGTGGCCAGAGGGTAGGGGGTGGGAGTTGCGTGGTATTGTTGAGTACTTGACCATTGCCTGCGGATTTGATAGGATGGCACTTCTATGCAACCCGCCTATCGTCCCCACAAAGTTAAAAGAGCCCGCAAACTGGGATTTCTCAAGAAGATGAACACCCGCTGGGGGCGCAATACCATCAATCGTCGCCGCGCGCATGGCCGCAAGCGCCTGACCACGGTCAAATAGAGTTTACTCTTACAGGTGTTTTCTTATTTCATTGGCAACACTATCCAACGCGTGTCTTTGTTGTGCTATTAGATGCCGTTTCGGGTCTATCTTAAAGCCCCAGCCGTCGCTAACATATCGTGGGTAGACATGGAGATGAAAATGAAAAACTTCCTGTCCAGAGGCTTCGCCGTCGGCTAAAAACAAATTTACGCCTTCACATTTGAATTTGGACTTTCTGAGAGCGGCTGTCATTTTCTTGGCTATTTTCATTATGTGGGCGGCAACCTCCTCATCCAAATCGCTGAAATAAACGGAGTGCTTTTTAGGAATGATCAAAAGATGCCCTTCATTGACCGGCTCAAGCGTTGGGAATACCAACACGCTTTGGTCTTCATAGATAAGGCTTCTAGGCAGTTCGCCTCTCAGGATCTTGCAGAATACACAATTTGCCTGATCTTCTTTCATGGTCGAAACTCTCTCAACTTTGTGCTATGAATACAACAATGAAAGTTACCGCTAGTCGTTTTCAGGGAGAAGCCGCTTTTGTCCAGCACAGGCGTTCGGCCAAGCGTATTGAGAAGGCCGCTTTTACCGCTTTTGTCCTTCCCTCCACGGACACCCGATGGTATTTTGCCGCCGTGGCTTCCAGGAGGCTCGGCGGAGCCGTCCAGAGAAATCGCGCCAAAAGACGTTTGAGAGCGGCTTTTGCGAAGGCTGTTGCGGAAATATCAGCTCCTCACCGTGTGATACTCTACGCCAAAAATCCTGTACTACGCACTAAATTTTCGGACCTGGTAGAGCACATCGGGGAATCAATTTGTTACACTAAGCAGGCATAATGCTGGTATGTATACACAGCTTTCGATACAACAACCCCGGAGTGGGTTGCATAAGTATAGCCACCGGTTGCGGTGCTCTTTACCGGTGGTGGAGGGCTTTCGGTTTAATCTTTTAACACTTTAAATCATGCGTTGGGTTCTCATAGGGCTTGTCCAAATATATGAGAGAGGGTTCTCTCCCATATGGCACGCGCTTTTGGGACCTCAGGCGGGCTGCCGTTTTTCGCCCACCTGTGGGCAGTACGCGCTGGAAGCTCTTCGCGTGCATGGCGCTTGGAAGGGGTTATGGCTGGCCATAAAGAGGGTCTCCCGTTGTCACCCCTGGTATCCGGGTGGGTTTGACCCGGTTCCTCCCAAAAAAGCCTGACACGGGGACTTTGGGCTGATAGACTGGCATTCTTTATGCAAAAATACTCCAAAGCAATTGGTATGGCGCTTCTGGCCGTCGCGCTCGTCCTGATGATTTATCAGGGTTCATTGAGAACGAAGGAAGCTTCCCAGGCGGTTGCCGCGCAGACGCAGACTGCCACTGCCAAGAGCTCTTCCACCGCTCCCGAGGTTACGGCTTTGGCCGACGCTTCTGCGTCGGTAGCCGCCACGCAGAGCGCGACGGACGCCAGCGGACCTGTGGCAAAGGCCGTGTCTCTTCCGGAAAAAGAAACCCTCTACGTTTTGGAGAATGATCTCATCAGGGCGACCTTTACGTCGCGTGGCGGAGCGCTTCGCTCTGTGGCGCTGAAAGCCTACCCTCAGACGCAAAAGTCCAACACACCCTATGTGTTGCTCTCTCCGGACACACTGCCTTTCCTGGCCTTGAATTTCACCAATCGCGCAGACGGCTCCGACCTGAATAACTACAGGATGATCTCGCAGTCTTCCGACTCGATCATTTTCGCGCGCACTATTGCCAATGGAGTTGTCCTGGAAAGGCGTTATACATTGACTTCTCCTACCAAGGACCGTAGCGCCCAGGGCTACCTCATCAACCAGACGCTTTCCTGGCACAATGTCTCTTCAAGTGATTTGCAGTTGCCCGCCTTCAGCATGAACGCCGGTATAGCGCAGCTTGATATGTTGGACGCCCAGGGGAAGCCCGTCCTGAAGGCCGATGCCGCCCACGCGATGGCGTTGGATTTTGGCTACTACGACGGCAAGGATCCGCATTTTGTCTACATCAACACCTTCAAGGGCAGTGCTTTCCTCTTCTGGAATAGTCCTGCCCGAGATCTTATTGAGCAGAAGGGACTCACCGCTTGGGCCAGCGCAGACAGCAAGTTCTTTTCAATTATCTGCACTCCCAGGAAGGATACCACCGCCACAGGGGTTCTTACTCATGAAATAGTGGCCGACAACGGCAGCGAGGCCATCACGGGCAGCCTTCAGTTCAACGGTCCGCTTGTGGCAGCCGGAGGGACGGTTGCCTACGGGCTCCAGAGCTATTTCGGCCCCAAGGAGTACGCCAGACTTTCCACGCTCACCGAGCATCAGGACGAAGTCATGCAGTTTGCCTATAACTGGTGGCCGATCTTCGCGTGGCTGGGTGCCATAGCGGCCTTTTTCAGCAAGTTGTTCATCTCAATGCTCAATTGGCTGGCCGGGGCTGTCCACAACTATGGAGTCGCCATCATCCTTCTGACGCTCGTCATTCGCCTGGCCATGTGGCCCTTCACCGCGGCCGCCGCCCAGGCTTCCAAGAAAATGGCGACTGTCCAGCCGATGCTCAAGGAGCTCCAGGAGAAGTACAAAAATAGCCCGGAGAAACTCCAGCGCGAGACCGTCAAGCTCTTCCAGGAGTACCAGGTCAATCCGCTCGCGGGCTGCCTGCCAGCGCTCTTCCAGATTCCGGTGTTTCTGGGATTTTTCTATATGCTGCGTTCCGCCGCCGAATTGCGCTTTGAGCACTTTTTGTGGATACAGGACCTCTCAATGCCCGACACGGTCGCGTACCTGGGCTCATTCCCGGTCAATCCGCTTCCCGTGGTGATGCTTGTTACCATGTATTTCCAGATGAAACTGACTCCCTCGGCGGGAGACCCGGAGCAGCGCAAGGTGATGATGCTGACTCCCTTCCTGTTTTCCTTCCTGCTTTACAGTTTCTCCGCGGGATTGACCCTTTACTGGACGCTCTCCAACCTAATCTCGATCATTCAACAGCTTCTTGTCAACCGAGAGAAGAGCACCCCGTCAGGCGGCTCTCCCCAGGGCAATGTGATCGACATCAAGGCGACGACGGTGAAGTAGCTTCATGGACAAACAGAATGCCGAATACCAAGTTACAGTCCTGACCTCCGACGATCAGGCTGGCATCGAGTTCTGCGTTTCGTACCTGACAAAGGCATGGAAACAAACACGCGAAGAATCTCTTGCTCGTATTACAGAATGCGTGCGACGTGACGAGGGAAACCTTTGTATTGTCTGCAAAAGTGGAACCCAGCCGATTGGTATGGTACTTTTCAGGAAAGGAACGGGACTGAAATTGCCCCATCCGATCTACTACTGGATACAAGGGCTTTATGTGGCGGACGAATTTAGAAATAGCCCGGCGGTCCTGAAGATATTCCTGCTCCTGAGGAAGACGCTTAAAGCCGAAGGGGTGAAGGAGATACACCTGGGAGTCGATCCGCACGTCCCCAAGCTAAAGACCTCTTATCTGGCCATGGGATTCAAGGAGCTGGGCGTTAAAAGCAGCGCTATCGGACACGTGTACGACATATTGCAGATGAAATTGTAAGAGCTATTGCCAAGAGGTGTCGTACCTACCGAGGGGCAGCACTCATTTATATGACCTCTTGGTTTTGCCATAGTACTGCGTCCCTTGTGGACGCAACAAGTTTAGCCACCCCATTTCAATGGGTGGTTAAGGTACGTTTATGCTTTAGGATTTGTCTTTTTCCCCCGCAGGCCCCATAATATACCCATGTCAGGTCACGGTCATGGAGCCAATGTCGCGCACAAGAAGGGCGTCAATGATGCCAAGCGCGGGAAAATCTTTAGCGTCATCTCAAAAGAGATAACCGTTGCCGCCCGATCTGGCGGCGGTGATCCCAATTTCAATATCCGCCTGCGTACCTGTCTGGAAAAAGCCAGGTATGCCAATATGCCCATAGACAACGTCACGCGCGCCATTCAAAAAGGTACCGGCGAGATTCCGGGTATATCCTACGAGGAGATTGTCTACGAAGGCTACGGCCCGTCGGGAGTCGGTATTATTGTCGAGGTGACGACCGACAACAAGAATCGTTCCGCCGGAGAGGTGCGTTCGACTTTCACCAAGCACGGAGGCAGCATGGCCGGGGCGGGAGCCGTTTCTTTCAATTTTCAGCACAAGGGACAAATCCTCATCGAGAAAAGCAAGATAGTTGAGGATAAACTTATGGAGCTTGTCCTCAACGCTGGCGCCGACGATTTGAAGACCTTTGATAGCTATTACGAAGTCCTGACGACCCCCAATGCCTATGCCGGAGTGGCAGATGCCCTTAGCAAGGCCCAAGTGGTGGCCGACTCCAGCGAGGTTGCCTGGCTTCCCACAACAACCATTCCCCTTTCGGAGGAAGACAAGACCAAGCTCAAGACGCTCATGGACGCCCTTGAAGAACTCGATGACGTCCAATATGTCTGGAGCAACATGGAGGAGTGAACGGTTTGGCGGTTCCTAGCCTCCGCCCAGCTTCATTGTCAATCCCGCCATCCCCTGCATCAGCATCCCGAAGGGCGCGCTGGTCTGGTCTATCAAGAAACTCAGAAACGCCTGAAAGCCCGGCAGGTAAATCAGGATCAGCAAAATAACAAAACTCCATTGCGAGAACCGGGCAAAGGTCATCTCGCTCATCCGGAAGAGATGGCGCAGCACCTGGGAGCCATCCAGCGGGGGAATCGGGAGCAGATTGAACACGGCCAGCATTACATTCAGACTGATAATATTGGCCCCCAATAAAGCCAGCTTGCCGGCAACTTCCCCGTCATGGGTTGAGCCCAGCGCAAGTCCGAAGGCGACAGCCGCGACAAGCGCTATTCCCAGATTCGCGAAAGGCCCCGCCAGGGAAGTGAGGATATCGCCGGCCGCGCGATTTTTGAAATTCCTCGGATCGATCAGCACCGGACGGCCCCAGCCAAAGACCAGCCCGTCGCTGACGCACAGCATCATGATAAGCGGCAGAAGAATGGTTCCTATCAAATCAATATGCGCTATGGGATTCAGGGTCAGTCTGCCCATTGCGCGCGGAGTTGAGTCCCCCATCTTGTCCGCGACAAACGCATGAGCCCACTCGTGTACCGACAGGCTACACACGAGTACCAGAAATAGAGAGAGTTTCTCTGTAATGGTTGCTTCCATCCCCTTATCCTACATAAACTATGGTGATTAGCCAAGACAACTATGCTTTCGGTTGCTCAGATTCTGCCCACAAATTCCCCCATGCGTCTTAAAAGGGCCCTCGCGGAGTCCGTGCGGATTCTCGCTGCGGGCCGTCTGGTGGCTATTCCCACGGAGACGGTTTACGGGCTGGCCGCGAATGCCTTTGATGCGCGAGCTGTGAGGCGGATTTTCAAGGCCAAAGGCCGCCCGGCGCATAATCCCCTCATCGTACATATATCGAGTCTGGGAATGGCAAGGAAGTGCGTGTCGAAATGGCCCAAAGCGGCAACGCTTCTGGCAAGGGCTTTTTGGCCGGGGCCTCTTACAATGGTTTTGCCGAAATCAAAAAGAATTCCAGGGATCATTACCGCTGGCGGCGATACGGTGGGACTGCGCTACCCGTCCCATCCAATTGCCCAAAGGATCATCAGGACGTGCGGTTTTCCTCTGGCGGCTCCCAGCGCCAATCCTTCAAACGCCCTTTCTCCCACGACTGCCGAGCACGTTCGTTTGGGACTGGGCGGCAAGATTCCTCTCATCGTGGACGGGGGGGCCTGCCGTGTCGGCATCGAGTCCACGGTGGTGGATCTGAGCGGTCCTATTCCCAGGCTCCTGCGTCCGGGGATCATCTCCCTGGACGAATTGACCCGTGTCCTGGGTTCTCCCGTTGCTCTGGGTTCGACGCCAGGGGCTGCCATTCTCAGAAGCCCTGGTATGTTGAAGAAACACTATTCTCCAAACGCAAAGCTCTTTGTCCTCAAATGGAAGACGGCTCCACAGCTAAAAAAGCAGCTGCGCCAATTGGGAATAGCCTGCGGCAAGACCTGGGTTTTGGATTGGAGAAAGGTTCCGCTGGGTGGCTTTGGGTCTGTTATCCATATGCCAAAATCCGCTGCGGGATTCTCGCGCCACCTCTACGGGACGCTCTTTGCCTGCGATCAGGCGGGCGCCGAGTATATTGTCGTGCAGGCACCCCCTAATGGAGAGAACTGGAGAGGCGTGTGCGACCGCTTGACGCGCGCGCAGGCTACTTAAGACAAGCCGATTGTCGGGATTGAACCGACGAGCTGTCTACCCCGGCCCTTCAAAGGGAGATATTACCGCGCTAACGCGCATGAACCGCCGGTACCCGGCTACAAAAAGGTCGGGTCGCAGTCCTCCTCCCCCGAATGCCTTAAGACAAGCCGATTGTCGGGATTGAACCGACGACCCACGCTTTACGAAAGCGTTGCTCTACCACTGAGCTAAATCGGCGAACAAATGCTATCATAGCAGGTTAAACGCCAGCCTTCAAGGCCGAACGAGTCAGCTCAGGCACCCATACGGTACTCTTGCTCTCCTTCAGAAATCCCGCACAATGCCGTATTTAAAGCTGACATGAGCGACTTTAAGAAAAATATGGGAGGCAAGGCCTATAATAAAGCCTTGGAATTGGTGGCTCCATATTACCATCCTCTTCTTCAAAAGCTCTCCGAAAAGCTTGCCGAATGCCTCAAGGATAATTCCAATCCGCGCGTCATAGACCTCGGTTGCGGCACGGGCGTTTCCACCGGTTATATCGTTTCCGCGCTTCCCAAGTCGGCGATTCTTGCCGTTGATGTTTGGGAAGACCAGCTGGAGGCCGTCCCGGAGGACCTTCTTTTCAGTCTTCAAATCAATTGGAGGGTGGAAGACATGGCTGCTACCCTTTCCATGCTGCCAGACGGGAGCCTCGATGCGGCGGTCAATGGCTATGCCATCCACAATCTTGCCCCGCAGGAGCGCCAGAAGATATATTCCCTTGTGGCGCAAAAGCTCAAAAAGGGAGGACTTTTTGTGAATACCGATAAAATTGCCATTGACGATGAGGCCGCACATCAGAAGATGCTGGAGGAACGTATCCAGGAATATAAAAAACTCGGTCCAATGGGTTATCCACGGGAAGCCCAGGAATGGATGGAACACTACCGCCATGATGAGACCATTCGCATGACTGAAGCGGAGGTCGAAGAGGCATTGAATAAACTCGGTCTTTCTCCGGTCTACTTCGGCGAACGCATAGGGCTGTACGTTCTTTGCTGGGCGGTAAAAGGCTAGGGCGGTTGCGTGATGTAGCGGCGGAGCGAATTCAATTGCGCCAACTCTTCGATTTTGTTAGTGTGGCTGAATATTATCCGGGGCGTAGCTTAGGCTGCCTACCCCGGCCCTTCAAAAGGGAGTTTATACCGCGCTTACGCGCACTAACCGCCGGTACCCGGCTGCAGTATTCATCGGCGGAGCGAATTCAATTGCGCCAACTCTTCGATTTTGTTAGTGTGGCTGAATATTATCCGGGGCGTAGCTTAGCCTGGTAGAGCGCTTGGTTCGGGACCAAGAGGTCGCTGGTTCGAATCCAGTCGCCCCGACCATGCCGAACGATCTGAAAATTCGAGCATGCGATTGAACGGTTTTACCGCATCAAACAGCAGCTTCCCGCCATCTAGACGTAAGTTCTGAAAGGCCAAACTGATAAGTTGCCGTTTTTCTTCTCCTTCCGAACTCATAAAAGCCTCGTGTGCGTGAGTTGCCACATCCAGTACGCATTTGCAGGCGGCGTAGTAGTCATCATCGGTTTGTTGCAAGGCAGATAAATGGGTGTCACATTCTGCTATAGCTGCTCTGAACTGGTTGTAAAATCTGGTATAGTCGCTCTCAGTTATACTCCCGTCGAGCTTGTTGAGGTACATCTTGTCGATGCGCGACTGGTTCTTTTGTTTTTCAGCCAGCCAATGAGTCTCTTCTTCCTTCTTAAACTCTATTTTGCCTATGTGCATGCTCTTAAACCCTTCCGTGATCTGTGCGACAACCTTCGCGGGTACCTGCATTCTTTTGAAGATATCCGCAAACTGCCCCGTCAACTCTTCCTCACGCACCCAAGCAGCTCCGTGTTTTCCGTTGTGCTCGGTGCAGTGGTAGTAAACATACTTTCCCTTGTGCTTTTCTGGAGTGATCATGCAGCCGCAATGGGCGCACGTAATCATCCCGCGATAGATATACGGCAAGCCCGCATACTTGAATTTTTTCTTGTGGCGTCCTTCTTTCATGGCTTGTACTTGGTCAAATAATTCTTTGGTTATAAGAGGGGGATACCGATGCGCGTAGTGCTTACCTTTGACAAACATCATGCCATAGTAAAAAGGATTCTTTAGCAAGGCATCAGTTTTGCCCTGCGACCATTTAAGGCCGTACTCCTTGGCGATCTTTTGCCGAAGGGTCTGAATTGAATAAGCGCCTGTGGCGTAGAGCTCAAAGGCTTTCCGTAAAACACTCCCCTTGAAATCATCGACGATAACATCGGCGCGTCCAGCCTCGTTTCGGATATTTTTATAGCCGAAAGGAGCCGCCCCCGTGATCTCCCCGCTCCTAAGCTTTTGTGCGTAACTGCGTTTGATGTTGTCAGAAAGCATCAAGACATAGCCTCTGGCCATCATCACGCTGCAATCCCAACGCATCATCTCCGAAGAGTTAGAGTCCTTATGGATATTCAGGTTCTCTCGGAGAAAATGAATTTCTACCTTGTCCTGTTTGCGAAGGTCATCAAAGATCACCGACTCTTTAAAGCTGCGCTGCAAGCGATCTACCGTCTCCACGATCAAGATCAGTTTTTCCTTCGATACCCTGATAAGTTCGATGACCTCATTAAGCCGCTTGCGGTTGTCTATCGTGGAACTTTCATCGACCTCGCATTCTTTGATAATCTCAAAGCCTTTATGCGTGGCATATTCACGCATTTTCGTGATTTGGGCAGGGATGGAATATCCTTCCTTTTTCTGATCCTCCGTTGAGACGCGTGCGAAGATGATTGCTTTCATAAATGTATGTCTTTTGCTCTATAACCACATAGATTTTGCTTTGTTTCAACTCCATTCACAGGCTTAAAATCAAGGAGTTGTTGCTCCAGTATCTTAAAGACGGGCGGCCTATTTGAGCGGCTTTGGAGCCTTTTGAACTCTCCCATGAGTCGATTCCACGCCCGTGTACGCTTGGCCGACAAAAGTCCTTTTAGCTCCCGTGAGTTAAAGCCCTTTAGTAGAGATGACCAGCCGACAAGGGAAAGTATGGTTCCGATCTTTGAATCAGGATTATCCACGACCATCTGACAAAAAAGCTGCCAGCTACTTTCGGACTGTCCGCCGAGGGCGCTTAGAGGATACCTATCCTCAAGCTCGTGCAGGTGGTGGAGCAAAATGGCCTTAGATATTCTCTCAGAAAAAAGTTGTGTCAGGTGCATGGCGCTGACCCTCTCTCCGACTATTGTTAGCATGCTTCGCAACTTCTGCCGCTTGTTGATTCTGACCTCGTAGCGCAAGACTTCATACGGATTACTGCCGGAACACCTGACGGCCTCTATGTGCTCGTAGAGGCCACGCTGAAGAAGGTTGTCATCGCCTTCGACCGTCCGCTTGGGGCTTATCTTCGCTTGGGCGAGATCGCTGATCTTATCATAAAAGGCGATCTCGTAGGAGTTGCACCTGAATTTGAGGCCGTGGCCTCCGTTCTGATAATGCGATTGTGTGTCGTTGAGCCGTATCGGCACATCGCAACGTTTGAGCTCAGCCAGATACATCGACGGCAGCGTCCCATCCGTCAAAATAAAGTTTTTAGAATAATGAATTGCCGAAACTCTCGCCCTGCGTATCTTTCGGATAGGAATAAATACGCCTGCGGCCTTAATGGTAGCCTTGAGCAGTTTGACAAGCCTCGGCAGATCAGTCTCTGTGAGTTCTTGAAGATTGTTTCCGTAAAGCATCTTGGGTGCAGAGAACTCTACCCGCAGAAGGTTCTGAAGGCGGCCACCAGCCATGCAGGCCTTGACCGTCATTCTTGGTCGATACTCACCACGCGCCTTTTCTTCTTTCGTTGGGTTGTTCACAAAAGGCATGTAAGCTGGGCGATCACGCAAGGCGTTTTTAGATCGCAGGAGAGTATAAGGTGGGCTGAATTTCTCAGGCTTGTCCACGCGGAAATCCACCTCATCAAAAGTTAGTGCAATCGTGTCCAACATGATTTTTCATTACTTTTTCAAATACTTCTCCTACTTTTTCTTCAAACATCCGCCCCAGCTCCTTCTTGATCGGATAAAAGAGCGTGCGATCGGATACACCTACCTGCTTGGTCGGAAAGACGAGCCGATAGCCGCCTTGCGGGCGCGTGTAAACGGCGATACCCGACAGGTAAAGCCCCTCGTAAACGAAACTGCAAAAGCCTACGTGGCCCTGGCGTGGTTTGATTGGGACGACTTCAATTTCATCAATTCGCATTGTTTTCCTTTCGCTTTAATTCTTTGATCGACGCGCACCAGAATATCAAAGAACTGCACGAGCCTTTGAATTTCTTCCGGTGTGTACTCTTCGGAAGCAGACGAATCGTTCCCACTCCCAGACACAAACGCCTCTTTGACAGCCTCTGTTTTGATCTGGTTGACTGGAATAGTCCGCTCCACGGAATACAATTCTGGAGCAAATTGTCAAATTCACCAGATGTTTATGGTTTGCTAAGGTTTGCCAAACTCATCTCGCAGTACTCGGTGTTAATAAATCGCTTCGGGGGAAGATAAGCCCTAGAAGAAAAACTAATACTTTAAAAATGGCTAACGATAACGCCTAACTCTCGGCACCCTTAATGGCTTCAGATGAAAGTTTTTCCTCTGCCGATTGTAAGCTCTCAACGCGATTACCATGTGTCGTTTGAAGGGAGTTTTTGCGAATCTTCCTTTCGCGTCTTTGCATAAAAGAGACTCCCGATAGATTGCCCGCAACTTGTCATAGATTACATAGCTCTCGCACAAGGCCACCAAGAGCGGCCCGTGAAGCTCGCGCAAAACAGACTTTTGATCTACTTCATCAATAATCTCGTCCCAATGTTTCGATGCCTCCTCCGTTATTCCCGCAGGTTTGGGAGGACGCCCAATGATGAGTTTTCTGGGGATAATCATAAGCCATATTTTACCAAAATCTGCTTAAAATACTGGCAAAATCGATAAAAACGCCTTTCAGGGTAGTTTTTCGGCTTGTGGCTACGGCGGCTCCCGCGAACCCGCATAAAACAAGGGTTTTGGCACGCCTGTAAAAAATCATCAAAACTCGTTAGTTTTTGTGTGTGGGAGCACCGGGCGGTTTTCTTGGGGGTTTGCTTAAGGATTTTACCCCCATACCCCCTTAAGGACACTCACCTTGCAAAAAGATGCGTTTAGCTGTAGGCTTTTCAAAACGCACATGGTCGCTCTCAGTTATGCATCCGATGGTGCAAGAAATCCTCAAGAAACATCAAAAATGATTTGTACCGTGCCCACAAGCCGTCCGTTGTGGTGTTGGGAGAGCCGCCTTGATCGCGCCGGAAACGATCAGATGGCTTAACTTTTTGTCCTATTTACCGATATATAGTTTATATGAGAAATCTCTTTGTTATACTGTTGCTATGTCCGTTTGTTGCTTTTGCCCAAGTTGGTTATAGGGCGCACATCCTTGTGGGAAGTTCTGATGAGGAAATTCTCTCTAAGGTCGGCGCTTATTTGTCAAATCCAACTATTCCTTTAGAACAAAGGAATGTTAAAACCTGTTCGCCGAATAAACTGACGACATTAGCTTTCGGTTTAGAGTCTCCAACATTTTCAAAGAGTAATGTAAATGTAGTTTTTGATGTTAAAATCTTTAAGCCCGATGGAAGTATTCTATTTGATGTACCAAACCACACCAAAGCAAGAGCATTAATTCCTTCAAGTCAATTAGCAATGGGTGGAGATAAGATGGATTTAGCACTAGAAGACTCAGACCTTGAGGGCACTTATGTTATCCAAGTTTTAGCGAAAGACTTGATTTCCGGGAGAAATGCTCAGACCCAAGAGAAAATTACGTATAATAAAAATGGCGCATCAAAGTCTTTAACTGGCGCATCGGCAAATACCTTTAAGGCTGATCAGGATTTTGCTATATGGATGACAACCTATTATCTTCATCCCAAACCTGAATTAGTTCAGGATTCAATTAATTATTTTAGCAATTCTAAAATCGCCTTCTCAAATAGCCATATTCCGACCTGCTGTTTCTGGGCTGCGCTATTTAGAAAAGATTCTGCGCTCATGAAGAAGTGTTTTGAGTATTTTGATAGCAATGGAAATGATAGAACGCGTAGCCTCTTCGTTGAAATATTGGCTTTAACTATGACTCCTGAAAGTAAACAGTTGACTATGGAAGCCAAGAAGAAATGGTTTTCTAATGAGCTACCGGCGGTTGAAAAGGCAATTTCAGATATGATGATACCGTCATCGCCGTTGGAAATTAGGGATCAATTGAGAGTTGGTTCGCGAGACGAGGATTGTCTTTGGGCAGAGTTTTTTGCAACTGGAGACCAAGAGATTATCAAGAAATTCATTTCAGTTTTACATTTAGCCAAGGATGGGCATGGCATGCAACTCGTTGTAGGTGCGGCGGCAGAATGGTCGTTAACTTCAAATGCAGTACAACATGAAAAGGTCTTGGCGATTTGTAAGGATGAACTGAAATCGACGCAAGGAATTACCCACGATAAACTGAGTGCCATTATTGCTAAAGCGATGGAAGAACGGCAGAAGTACTGGCAAACACAAAAGAAGTAATGAAGTAAATTTAAAGAACTCGCTCACTCGATAATCTCCATCGTGATCTCCACTCGCTGCTCCTTTTCAGTCACCACCTGAACCTGCTCTATCGACAGCGTGTTGTCTCGGATGGTGTCGTCGTAGAGCGGTCCTTCAAATCGCAGGGCATCTTCAATCGACTTGAAAGCTCTGTTTCCGCTATCCATTCACGCATAGGAGCAGAGATTCCCAAGTACAAACTAACCCGTTGCCTGGAAGCCCTTCGCAATAAAGGCATCGTAACTATGACGGGAATCAACCGCTGGGCTAGGTATTCTATAACACAGAGCGCTGCCAAATAAACCTATAGAGGCGGATGTTTCCAAGAGTATAAAAGCTTTATATTACGTAAGTATATGTATTATAGCGTCTTTCTATACAACTTCTGGATGCATATAAAAGACTTTCTATGATACAAAGCATCCAAGTTAGGACAAAATACATTGGTTTTCCGACTTTTTCACGAAAACTAGTTTGTTTTTGAAATGCGGAGGCGGGTGCGGTTTTGCAGATTTTTTCTTTAAAGGGTACTCCCCCCTTGCCCCTACGATAGCATTTTTTACAATACCGGATCGGGCGATTTAAGACTTTGGAATAGCTGGTCTATACTGGGGTAGCCGAAAGCAACGGAAAGGATTGTTGAATCAAACCTTTAGTAGTGTCGAGATGTCAGCCAGCATGCGCCCCACATAAGACCAACGACTACGAGAGGAACAACGATGGCGCCGATTATAAAGCCCTTTGCAGTCCTAGGCGTTGGACTCTTTTTGAACTTCAAGAAAAATGGAATAGCGATGAGGCCAATAATCCAAAGGATAATCCCGAACCATTGCAGAACGAAAGAGAATGGCAGGATGATGAGATACCCTATACCCGCTGCTATACCTACACCGAGGCTTCCGATCTGTTGAGTTTCATCACGCATTGATAGCTTCCTTCGAATTCATTCTATAGACGAGTAGTCTTGGCAATCAAGGGCTTCTTTTCGTATGATGAGGCTGTAATCCTATGAAAGAAGCCTTCTTCAAATTTATCATGAACGTGCTGAAGTTTGGTATTGGGGCTTACCTGGTGCTAGCAGTTATCCTCGCCTTTAACCAATCGACGCTGCTTTTCTTCCCATCGCACAATCCGAACAAGAACGAATCGTGGATAGTTGGTAAGGATTACTATGGAGTGAAATTTATCGCGAAGGATCCTCGGCATATATTCCTGATGATGCATGGCAATGGCGGCCAGGCCGACAACCGTGGCTATTTCTTTAAGGTTCTGCCGCAAGATTCTTCTTTATATGTCTTTGAGTATCCGGGGTATGGTCAGAGAAAGGGGGCAATTACTCAAGGTAGCATCAATGCGGCTGCTCTAAAGGCTTACGACTCCCTGAAAAGTGAGTTTCCGAACATTCCAACAACGATTGTTGGTGAATCGGTCGGTACTGGCGCGGCGTCCTACGTTGCCAGTCAGCGTGCCGCTAAAGACCTTGTTCTAGTGACACCCTACCACGACCTGCCGAGTCTGGCGCAAGAGAAGATCAGCCTATTCCCTACTTACTGGCTTTGTGCTTACCGTTGGAACATCGCTGAACTGCTTAAAGATTTCAAGGGTCGCATTACGATTATCGGGGCAAGCAACGATGAGGTAATCCCCTTGCATCATGCCAAAAAGCTCGCACACGACCTACCATCGGCAAGGTTTGAGATCGTTAATGGCGGACACAACAGCTACGACATGGATGCGATGAAAAACATCCTACAAGAAGCGTGCATTAATCTTTCAACCAGCCAAGCACGACCTTGAGGAAGCGTTCAGGCTCGTTGCGCCAGAGGTCTTCGGCATGTTCACTGTGCTCAAAGATCTCGATAGCCTTAGGCTCACCTGCGGCGGCATAAAGCTCCTTCGCGTGTCGAGGGAATACAGTTGGGTCATTGCCCCCGGCCAGAAGTAAGAGCGGTGTGGGTGAGACTTCCCTTACAACATTAAGTGCAACAGGCTTCTTGCCAAAGAGATCGCCAACACGCACGCTTAAGGCACGCCACAGTTCGCCCTTTTGGAAAGTAGGAACCCATGCGGTCGGACGCCACCAATGACTCTCTACCTTTTTGAAATCCATAGGAGCACTCACGGCAATGACCTTCTGCACGTTTTTGACTTTCGCGGCATGGAGGATAACTAAGGTGCCACCAAGTGAAAATCCCATCAGGTATATCTTCTCGTACTTCGGACGGAAATGATCGACCACCGCAATCAGGTCTTTTTCTTCGTGGGAGGTAAAGTTATAGGCTCCGCCGCTGCGACCGTGACCACGGCAATCCATCGCTGCCACGTCATAGGTCTCGGCCAGGCGAGATGCTAGAGCCCGAAAGCAGGCAGAATCCTTGCACATGAACCAGCCGTGGACGAGGATAACAAGTGTCTTGTGTCCTCGCTCATAGTGATTAAAGGCGATTTTAACGCCATCGGAGGTTTTGACGTTAAGTTCTTGAGCGTCTTTTAGAGGGTCAGGAAAGAAGAGTCCCATAGTTAAGATGTAGTAGTGGTTGAGGTTGATGCTAGAGTTTTCTGAATCATTACGTAGTCGGGCTTGCCTGAACCCAAGCAAGGCAGACTTTGAACGATCTCAATACGCTTGGGAATGGCGATTTCTGGGATGCCGTTCTTCTGGGCATATTCGCGGAGCTGCGACAGGCTTTCGTTGGCATCCTTCTTTTCGGTCACCAGCACCAGCTGCTCGCCTTTCTGCTCATGGGGTACCGAAACGACCGCGTGAAGCTCTTTGCCCGTCCATACTTTGTGCACCATCTCCTCGACCGCCGTCAGCGACACCATTTCGCCGCCTATTTTAGCAAAGCGTTTGGCACGTCCTAGGATCTTGATATAGCCTTCTTCGTCCAACGCCACAATATCGCCCGTGTCATACCAGCCATCGTCTAGCGGCTTCAAGACCTGCGGCTCTTCGCTCATCCAATAGCCCAGCATCACATTGGGGCCTTTAACCCAAAGTTTCTTGCCTTCCTCAATGCCAGGGATTGGCTCCAGCTTGTATTCAATGCCGGGCAATAGGCGTCCCACGCTACCGTTCTTGTGGTGCATTGGCGTATTCATCGAAAGCACGGGAGCCGTCTCGGTGGCACCGTAACCTTCAAATACCCTCACGCCAAAGCCTTCGCTCAGGGCCTGACGAGTGCTGTCTTGGAGCTTCTCGGCTCCCGCGAAGATGTAACGCAAGGAGTAGAAGTCATAGGCGCTGGCACGTTTTAGGTAACCTTTGAGGAAAGTATTCGTAGCAAAGAGCAGCGTCGCGTCGCGGATATAAATAAGCTCTGGGATAACCGCATAGTGCAGCGGCGAGGGATACATGAAGGTGTAAACTCCGGAAAGGATTGGTAGAATCGTCCCTGCAGTGAGGCCGAACGAGTGAAAGATCGGCATGCAGTTAAAGACACGATCGTCACGGGTGAAGTCGATGCGGGCAATCAGTTGCGCGCGGTTGGCCAAGAGGTTCTCGTGAGATAGGATGACTGCCTTGGGCGTGCCCGATGATCCTGAAGTGAAGAGTACAGCCGCGGGCGTCTCACAGAGAGGCTTGCCCTTGCCGATCTTGCGCTGATAGCTCGTTTTATAACTATTGTAAAACGAGATCGGCAGAATATCTGCGACCCAAAGAGTTAAAGCATCAGCAATCTTCTGTCCCAAGGAACTCTTGGCAAGGTCTTCCAAATAGCGTACCGAAATTTTCTCAGCGACCATGCCTTCGATCACGGTCTCCAAATGTCCTGCCGTTACAAATGCGCGCGAAGTCCAAACGGTCTTGAGTTTAGCGGTGCGGCAGGCAATCAGGATATTCCCTGCGCCCGCTGAGTAGTTAAGCATCGTGGGCAAGCGGTGAGCCGCCTGTACACCAAAGAACGCCAGCGAGGCTGCCACGCTGTTGGGCAAGAGCAGGCCAACCGTATCGCCTAACTCCGTGCCTTGCTTAAGTTTTGTAGAGAGGAAAAGCGCCTTTTGAATGAACTGGCGATAGTTGAGCGGCTTAAACTGCACATCCTCGATAATCTGTTTTTTGCCGCCATTGATGCGACTGGCCAAAAGCAAGGCATCGAACAAAGTCGTCTTGGTCTCGGTACTTTTGAAGATCATGTCGCTCATGATATTATAAACTGCATCGGCCATCGCGTGGCGAGCGGCGCGACCCACAACGCCTTCGGGCACAACCGGACGCTGCGGTGGCAAAATATGAATGGTAGTCTTTGGGAAGGCTTTCCGGCGGTCGTGATCCTTAAGGTATCCCAGCGGGCTATACTGCGGGCCATCGATGCGCACCGGCAAAATGTCGGCATCAGCCTTGAAAGCGATGAGGCCGGGGCCTTCGTGAATCTTCATCAGCGTGCCGGTAGTTGTGATACGGCCTTCGGGGAAGATAACGACTGTCTCACCTTTCTTAACAAGATCGGTGAGCGTCTTGATCGCCATCGGCTTGGTGGGGTCGATGGGGCAGATGCGAACCATCCACGTAAAGAGCTTTACAAACCACCAGTCGGCCACCTGGGTATTGACCGCAAACACCACGCGCGTGGGGATAAAGCAGGCGATGAGCGCTGCATCCAAAAGAGAGGTATGATTGGCGATAATAATCCGCCGCTCACTGAGTTTTTTGACATTCTCCAACCCATGAACTTCCACGCGATAGAGTCTGACGAGCAGTCGTCTAAAGAAGGTGTGCAGGATGGATTCAGGAATAAGTTTGATAATATAACAAGCAATAATGAAGTTGATACTCGCCAACAGCGCAAAAAGGCTAAAAAGATTCCATCCGTGAGATGAAAGCGCTGCCACACCCAGCGAACCGATGGCGATAAAGAGCGCGTTGATGATGTTACTCACCGATATATTCCGGGCACGGTGAGATTCTTCACTCAAGTGTTGAACTAATGAAGTCAGTGGCACGCTGTACAAGCCACCCATAATTGCAATGCCCACCAAAGTTATTAAAATACCTACGCCGCCCAGTGTCCCAATGCTATGCACATGAGGGGCCGCGAAGTAAAAGACAAGCGTAAGCAAGCTCATACCCAGCCCCGCGATCGGTACATATTTGGCCGTCAATTCGCCTTTTAAGATCTTATTGCAAAGGATTGAACCCACCATAATACCCACCGAGAAAAGCGCCATTATGAGCGTCTGTACCAGCTGTGCTTCGGCGGGAGCAAAGGTCTGTTTTACATAGACAGGGATGAGGGACATCCACACCGTGCCAAATACGATAAACCAGCCATTGCCCAAGATGCAGCGGAAGACGCGCCGGTTTTGCCAAGAGTGGCAGATATTCTCCCACGCCGCCCTTAGCGGCCACCAGCTGCCAACCTCTGAAGTCTGTTCCTTGCGCTCAGTCCTCATCAGCGCCGAGGCCGCCAGCCAGCCAAGAACGGCAAAAGTCGTCAATAATCCCGCAAGAGCAACGCCTCCCATTACGGGAGCCGCCAGAATAATGCCGCTCAAAGTTCCGAGCAGTACCGCCATGTAAACACCCGATTGCAACAAACTATTAGCGCCTAATAACTCATCGGCGGAGACTTTCTCCGGCAGATAACTGTAGGCCAAGGGGCTCGCAAAAGTTGATTTGGTGGCCAGCAGGAACAAGCAGCCCAAAATCCAGTAAGCCCAGCCGTTTGCGATTGTCTGCCTCGCAACAGTGGCATCCCAACCTCCATTAAAGCCATTGAAAATACCTATACCCGCCAAGGCCAAGATGACGATCTCCGCGACCTTCAACCTTCGATACAGGATCGCCTTTTCTACTCGGTCGGCCAGCTTGCCAGCAATGGCCGAGAAAAACAGATACGGCAGCGTGACGATCGCCATGATCAGCGGCACCATCACCAGCGGATTAACCCCCTTGAGGTGGTTGGTGGCGATGATGATGAGCGCAAATTTCAGGGCATTGTCGTTAAAGACACCTAGACATTGTGCCGCAAATAGCAGCCCAAACCGGCGTGAGAAAAGAAGATTAAATAGAGACATATTAGTAATGATGGTTCATACCAATGAGACAGGCACCAAACATCAGGCCAAAAATGATCAACGGCAGACCAATCGTTATAAACAGGTATCCCTTAATTGTTCTCTTGTTTTGACTGGGCTTAATAACAATTGGGATTACAAAAGGGGCTGACCTAGGTAATGGGTGTATAATAGACACCTAGATGAATAAAAGT
>CAZIPW010000023.1:0-30160 GCA_964541675.1 uncultured Verrucomicrobiota bacterium | reverse complement strand
ATCTCTAACCTCTTTTGATTGGATTATTACTTCATTACAGATGGCAAGTTAGTATAACCGGATGATACTGACGCAGCATACCCAATGGTTTTTTGGCTGTCCACCCTAATACACCTGCTTAATATAGGGTACAACGAGCTGTATTATACCGCCATACCCTCGACACAAAATCCAAGCGACCTTATCTTGTAGCCTCGTAGCTGAAGGAATTCGAGTTGTGGAAGGCTACCGAGAAACAGGAGTTCATTATCAATTCGTCGTGTCGGAGGTACGAGGGTGCCTTACCCTGGGTCGCCTTAGCAAAACTTCGGTTAATAGCCATGAACCTGGCCAAGTAATCAGTCCCCGGCACTTGGATGGGGCTTTGTCTCCCAGTCTCATGGTCAAAGATGTAACTTGTGCCGTGCGCCGGGTTGCCCTCCACTCCGCTGCCATAGGTTTCGACATGGACTTCACCTCGGCTGAACCTCAGATGAACGCTTTCCGGAAACTTTCGAGCTTCTAATCCGCGACTTCCTGTAAAATGAAATCCAACGGTATCATTGAAACTGCCGTTCATCTGATACTGATCCACGGAGTCGCTTAACTTGAATGCCTGGTATCTCCCTTTACCTAAGAGCCAATGGACATAATCGATCTCATGGTTCGCGTGATCCTGCAGAAGGCTGCCGCCATGCAGTCCAGTTGCCTTCTCGGATGGGCGGTGATAGGTAAAGTCCAAACTTATGTTGAGAAGGGGACCAAATGAATTCGTCCAACTCCCCAATCGGTCTTCGACGAACACATATGGCGGATCAAAGCGGCGTGGATGACAGGAGGAGACAACCAGATTTCGTTCTTCAGCGGTAGCCAATGCCTGCCGCAGTCTGCCGATTTCGTCCGCATCCGTGCATAGGGGCTTCTCGCAGAAAACGTGTTTGCCATTTCGGACACCCAGTTCGATATTTTCCAGGTGTGTTTTGTCGGGGCTTGCCACGAGTATGGCGTCCGCCGCTTCAACCGCTTCCTCAGAAGAACGGAAATATCTTGGGGAAAACCCTTCAATTGGCTTTGGCTTAGGGTCGTAAATACCAGCAATCCGCACATCATCTCTTCTTAACAGATGAACAAGGTGGGATTGTAAACAATGTTCTCCCAACCCGATAATAGAGAGCCTCACCATAGGCATATAATACCCGTTCTATGGGGTGTCTGTCAAGTTATCCTATCCCGCCACCACCGACGGTTCAAAACTGAACGAAAAGCTATAGGGCTTGCCCGGCTTCATTGGCATCGCATGATCCCTTTCCAACACCTGCAGGTAATGGATTTTCCCATAGGGGCTGCGATAGGAGGAATCTCCGGAGACATCTTCCGGATCCTTCCACACTCCCTGAAAATCGTCTTTCAGTATTTGGCAACGTTGGCCCTCTTCGCCCAGCCTCAAAAGCCCTGGTGGAGTGAAATGAGAGTGCGGCGCGCTGATGGGAAGCACAAAGCGGAATTTTGCCAGATCGAGGGCCTTCCTGGGCGTAAAAACGAATTCCCCCGTGATCTTGGCATCCTTAAATGTCCAGTTGACCTTCCAGGACCCCAGTCCGTTGATCAATTTTTGTTCCGCGGAGATCGCCTCCGGCTGTTCGTATTTAAAGAAGAATCCACCCGTGGGTGTCAGGCCCGCCGAGCAGCATTTTCCATAGTACGCGGGGATGAGGGTCCCTTCGCTGGTGGTGAGCTCCGGCAAGATGACGGGAATATACTTGTCTACAGGAGCATCAAAGACTCCGGCCATATGCGGGTAGGGAAGGGAATTGGACTGTCCGGGCAGACTGGCCGTCAAAGGTAGATGCAGGTAAATGTTTTGCGCCGGGTTGTTGTAGGTAAAGACTCCCTGTTCTTTCTTCGCGCTTCTGTCAAAGAATATCCATCTGCCGGATGGGCTTTTGATTGTGGTTGGAGCTGGCATCGCGTCCGGTATATTTACCGTGCGGCTCAATTTGCTCCATTGCGAGAGGGCGCGGGCGGTGTCGAAGTTCGCCATGACGGTCCCAATGCCCCCACCGGCGTCTCTCTCGGAGTCGAGCACCGATACAAACCCGTGTTCCTGATCGATATAGGACGAAAAGAAATTCGCGAACAGCCTGCGGAACAAGTCGGCATACATCTGCTGTTTTTCCGGCGGGATCCAGTTGTCTTTGAAGGCCTGCAATACAAGCGAGATGCAGGAGATCTGGGTGCGCAGTCCAATGCCCTCTCCGAATCCCCAGCCGATGCCGTCGGGTCTTACCATGTCCGGCAAAATTTTTAGATATTTCTCGGAGACAGTGCGCAGGCTGGAGATCTTCCTGTCGCGCAGATGGATGTTGGCGTGCATCTGTATAGCCTGGCGTATGAAGACGAACGCCCAAAGACCGCGCAGATCGTACAGACCAGGGAAGGAGCCTTCTGCAGCGTTGTCGACAAAGCCCTCGCTGCTCTTCTCCGAGGCGCGTTGGACAATCAGGTCAATCAATCTGCTGGTCTCGTCCTTTTTGCTCAGCCCTATGGAAAAGCGGGTGATGGCCTTGGCAATATTGTAGGCCTGGCGAAAATCCGTATAGTCCGCACGCGTCAAAAGCTTCTTGTCGATCTGTTCTCGGGTGGGATCCAGAAGACGCTCCCAGACGGCGTTGCGCTCTTTGGAGGGGCCGAAGGATAGGAGTCCCGCCGACAGGTAGCCGAGCCCCTCTTCGGGATCCGCTTCCGTATAAACCTGCGCGGTGATGGTGCGCGCCGCCAGATCGACAAGGTCAAACTGCCCGAGGGTTGTCTCCTGTGTGGTGCTGTAAAATTCGCCCAGACAGAGGGCCGCCCTGCCGGAGTCCGAGGCGGTGGAAGATTCGCCTTCCGTCGGGGTGATGGTGCCGTCCTCATTGATGGCGGGCAGCGTGTGCTGCAGAATGGCACGGGCCAGATCAAGACATTGCTGCGCGAATACTTCCATGAAAAGACCAAATAGTATCATAATAAAATCTTCAGTGCAAGTGTTAGTTGCTGGTATCTTGGAGTTTGTTCAGGCTCTAAAAAAACTCTTTCCATTCTTCCCCCTTCCTGATAGGATACGCCCCATATGGCGAATATTTTCCAGAAGACCCGCACTTTCTACACGGAAACAGTCGGTGAGCTCAAAAAGGCTTCCTGGCCGGATTTCAATGAACTCAAGGGATCGACACTGGTTATTGTTGTATCGGTTCTTATCCTGGGTCTGTATGTGGCCATTTCCGACCTCTCCGTATTCCAGTGGGTTACGATGCTGACCCGCCTGATAAAGGTGATGTAAAAAGCATGAACGGATCAGAAGGGGTCAAGCCAGATGGAAATAATCCATAAAATGAAGCTTTCCTCCGTCTGCGGAATATGCTAAGATACCTCCCTTAACAAACTCTTTTCATGACCGACGAAGCTACACCTCCCACCCCACAGAATAGCCAGGTTTCCGCGACACCGCCGGCACCTGCCCCAGCGGCCAAGTCCGCCACCGATTCCTCCAAGCCCGCAGAGTGGTACGTTTTGCAGACGCTTTCCAATCAGGAGGCCAAGGTGAAGCGCTACCTGGAGAAGTTCCGCGTGGTTGAGGAGATGGAAGAGTATATTGAGGAACTCCTGATGCCGACCGAAACTGTCAGCGAGGTGAAGGGCGGCAAAAAGCGCTCCGTCGTCCGCAAATTTTATCCCGGCTACGTCTTCATCAAGATGCGCCTCTATGATGATCACGGCAAGGTGATGCAAAAGCCCTGGTACTTCATTCAGAAGGTTGAGGGCGTCATTGGCTTTGTGGGCGGCGAGCAGCCCCAGCCCCTCAAAACCGAGGAAATCGAGCGCATCCGTGGACAGATGAAGGCCGCAGAGGGCGTAGAGAAGCCCAAGGTGGAGTACGCTGTCGGCCAGGAGCTTCGCATTACTGACGGACCTTTCCTGAATCTGACTGGCAAGGTGGAAGAGATATCTCCCGAGACCGGAAAGCTCAAGGTGATGGTCTCGATCTTTGGGCGTTTGACTCCTGTGGAGCTGGAATACTGGCAGGTGACTAAAGCGGACTAGACTTACTGCAGAGTGTTAAAAATTAAGAGACACATCGCAGTCCCGTGCTCGTAGGACGAGGAAGAATTCTCTCTATGTTTCTCTCTTTCCTTCTTACTATCATTCTCCAAGACCGTTGCCTAATTATAAATTACTGCCAACGAGATAGATAAATAATGTTTTTGGCGTTTTGACCCTTTGATTCTAGTGTATACCCCCCTTCGACTGGAGTTTATAGGGGGTGTTGAGTACGCCGATACCCCCCCCTTGCTGTGTAGAACATTCCTCCGAACTCTAGACTTGCAGTTTTGATTGGTATTTCATGAGCGCCTTCTTGAGCGTATCAATCCTGAGCGGCTTCACTAGGAAATCATCCATTCCCGCCTGCAGACATTTCTCGCGGTACTCCGGCAGAACGTTGGCGGTCACTCCGACAATGTAGGTCGGATGTCCGTTCCCCATGCCCTTTTCCCGCTCACGGAGGGCTTTGGTGAGCTCAATGCCGTCCATCTCGGGCATTTGAAGATCGGTGAGTATGATATGATAGGGCTGTCGCAGCCATAGCTCCATGGCCTCTTTGCCGTGATTGGCCATATCCGCCGCCAGGTTCATCTGAGCGAGCATCTTGAGAAGCACCAGCTGGTTGGCCGGATTGTCTTCGACGATCATAATCCGGTAGGGCTGGTCGTCGGTACGGGCTGCTGGGGCAACAAAGGGAGATTTGGTTTTGATGGGGGAGGCGGTCTTGCCCTTGGCGGAAATCGGGGAGGCGGTCTTGCCTTTGGTTGTGGCCTGTGGAACGGGAGAGAAGGGGGAGCCCTCCGGAAGAGGGGGGGACTTGACAACAACCTGTTGTGGCGGAGAGAGAAATTCCTGGTCGATACCCACCTTGATATTGAATTTGAACGTGGAGCCTTTTCCGTAAACGCTTTCCACCAATATCGAGCCATCCATCATTTCGCAGAACTTTTTGCAGATGGCCAGCCCCAATCCTGTGCCGCCATATTTGCGCGTGGTGGAGGAGTCTACCTGGGTGAAGCTCTGGAAGAGCTTGCCTACCTTGTCGTGGGGGATGCCGATTCCGGAATCGGCGACCTCAAAAAACAGCCTCTCGTGCGTGCTGTCGATGCTCTGACTCTTGACGCTGATCGTGATATGCCCGCGCTGGGTGAACTTGGCGGCGTTGGAAAGAAGATTGCGGAATACCTGGCCGAGGCGGGGGCCGTCCACAATGACGATCGAAGGCACCGCGGGATCTATATCGTAGGAGAGCTTGAGTCCCTTGCTGTCGGTCTTGGGTTTGACGGTCGTAATCGACTCCTCGATGATCTGCGAGAGAACCGTCGGTTGCGGATCGAGATCCAGCTTGCCGGCCTCAATCTTCGAGAAATCGAGAATGTCGGAGATGATGGTCAGCAGCGAATTGGCGGAAAGGTTGATATTGGAGAGGAACTCCTTTTGCTGTTCGTTGAGGGGTGTGCCACCCATCAGGTCCGTGAAGCCTATAACCGCGTTCATTGGAGTCCGGATCTCGTGCGACATTGTGGCCAGGAACTCGCTCTTGGCTTTGCTGGCGCTCTCCGCCATATCCTTGGCCTTTTGCAATTCGTCCTGAATCGACTTGATGTCGGAGACATCGGTAAGGACACTGATGAAGTGCGTAAGGATTCCGGTCTTGTCGTAGAGCGGGGTGATGGCCATGTGATTCCAGAAGGTCGATCCGTCCTTGCGGTAGCACAGAAAGGTCTGGTCGGTCTCAGTGGCGGTCGCGAAGGCGGTCTTGATCTTGTCGAGGGCGTTTGAGTCGGTCTTCTCTCCGGCAATAAAATGCGCGGGCTTGCCCATCCACTCCTCCGACCCATATCCGGTCATGCGCTCAAAGCTGGTGTTGGCGTAAGTGGTGGGGAATTCGGGCTTGGAGGCGTCGGCGATGAGGACTCCGCAGGAGGCCGAGGAGAGCGCCTTTTCCCGCAGGAGCAGCACCTTTTCGTTGTTCTTTCTTTCGGTGATGTCACGGGTGGTGATGATAAGCTCCATGGTGCGTCCAGCCTCATCGACGATGGGCTTTCCGTTCTCATCGGTGATGGGTTTGCCCACGGATTCCACCCACAGATACTGCCCATTCTTTCTGCGGATCTGGTGTTCGACGGTGGAGGTGCCGCCGCGCTCCAAAATCTTTTGATAGGCCTTTTGTACCCGGATGGAGTCCTCGGGATGGCAATAATCGTAAATCCAGGTGTTCTTGAGCTCCTCGGGGGTGTATCCCAGGATGGAGATGCTGGCGCGCGAAGTGTAGAGAATGTCTCCCTGAAGGGTCAGCCGGAAAATGACGTCGGTGGAATTTTCGGAAACCAGCCGATACAGTTTTTCGTTTTCCCGCAGTTTCTTTTCCGCGTTGATGCGTTCGGTGACGTCGAAGAGGGTTCCCGTGAGACCGTTGACCTTTCCAGTGCCGTCGCGGGTACTGCGCGCAAAGAGTTGCACCCAGCGGATGGCCCCGCTCTTGGTATGGTAGCGCACTTCCACGGAGCCCGACTCGGTCCGACTCTCCAGAATATTGTTGACCAGGTCCTGAGCCTGGATGGAGTCGTCTTTGTAGATGGAGGAGGCAAAATACTTCTCCAAAGTCTCCTTTTCGGAAAAGCCGGTGAGCTCTTTCCAGGCGGGATTTAGGTAGGTCCATTTGCCTTCCTTGTCTATGCGGAAGATGACCTCCTTGAGGGAGTCAATGATGATCTTGTGTTCGCGCTGGGCCATTTCGCGCTGACTTTCCTCTTCGTCTAGGGCGGTCAGGGTCTGGTTGATATCCTCGGTAAGAGTCCCCAGTTCATCCCGGCCGGTGACGGTCAACCGCAGGGTGGGGTTCTTTTTGCGGCGGATGGCTGCCAGTTGGTTTCCCAGCAGGCGAATCCTCCAGATAAGATATCGCTCAAGGAATCCGTATGAGAGAATAATCGCCAGCACGCCGAAGCTCACCGTCAGGATCATGAAGAGCCGCAGGGTGTCCTGGCCCCGCTGGTAGAAAACGCGGGGAGATTCCACCTTGATGTCCAGCAGGGGTTTGCCGTCCAGATTGCGCTGGGTGCTGTAGACGCAAAGGGTCGAGTCGCTCTTCTCCTTGATGTAGCTGTCCTCTCCGCGATTGAACGCGTTGTTGGCTTCCTTCCAATCCGAAGAAAGATTGGGGGCTGAGGCAAGCGTATAATCAAGATTGGCCTGTTCGAGCGTGTGAATGCCGCGAATGTCGGCGTCTTCCAACTTGCGGCCCAGTACCAGGATTCCGGTTGGAACTCCGGGAGTATCCGGATTCATGACCGGTTCGCTTTCGACACACAGGATCAGACTGTCGTTGGCTATCTTGAGGGCGGTAAGACCCCTGTTGCTTCTCGATCCGGAGGAGGGGAGCTTTCGTATGGAGGCCAGAATGTCCGTGAAGGCCTCATCGGGGAGGGTCTTGCCATCACCCATGACCGGATCATAGTAGCTTTTCAGGCGGATATTTCCGTCGACATCGGCCAGGATCAACAGGTTGACATTCTGCTGCGCGAGCACATGCGCATCCAAACGCTTGGGATACTCCGGCAGACTGGCGGGATTGGACAGGAACGTGGTTGTTGGTTTCCACGTGGCAAAGGGATGCGAGAAGGTGGCCAGCTCCTGTCCGAAGCGGTTGAAGCCCTCGGAGAGGTATCTTACCTGAAGTCTGGCTTCGTCGTGTTCCAGCTCTTTGTAGCTTTTGGAGAGGAGTGCCTCGGAAACGACCACTATTCCCGCGGCGAAAGAGCCGAACAAAAGCCCTATGCCCAGGATGGTTTTCTGCTGGAGTGTCATTCCCTACAGAATAAGTTGCTTTCAGCCGGAATGCAAAGGTTTTTTGACAGAGCCAGAGCCCCATGCCTATTACCCTCGGTTTCAATGGGTGCTGAAAAAACAGGCTGGGATTTTTTTACTTTTTCTCCGGCGAGAAATCAGGCGTAATCATGTTTTGCTCTTGTTTCTTTTCCGCCTGCTGTTCAGCCCACTCCCTTTTGAGTCTTGGCACGTCGGCAAAGAAGATCACATAAGTCATCAGACACAAAAGCAGCACGGTAAAGACGTTCTGTAGCCCCGCCACAAATCTGGGAGAGAGAGACTTGTTTCTGATGCGGTTTACCGTGGCCAGTGCGATATGCCCGCCGTCGAGCACCGGAAGCGGCAGCAGATTGAGGATGGCCAGATTCACGTTGATAAGGACGATAAAGGAGAGTACCTGGCGCACATCTGTTGACAGTCGGTAGATGAACCAGGCGATCCCGGGAGGGCCGGAAAGATGTGTCAGATTGATATCGGAGTCGGGGTGGACAAGGGTGGCCAGCGTCCGCCAGGTAAGGGTGGCGGCATCGACGATCTGGTCAACCGGATTCTGGTAGACAATGATGGTCTTGGGTTCAATGACAAATCCCAGAAGCGGCTGCTTGGTGCCGTCTTTGCCGACTTTGACCTCCTGCGGCGTCATGGAGAAGGTGATCTCGCTGAACTGGGGTTGATCCAGCCTTTGGGCATCCCTGACTTTTGAGGCTTCGCTCTGCGATGCTGGAGTTTGGGGCGAAGCCCCAATATTATTTTCCTCCCCTGAGGAAAGGGGCGTGGGATGGGCCTTATTTAACTGGGTCTGCCTCCTGACCGTCAGTGTCAACGGTTTTTTCCCTGTAGCTTCCATTGCCGCGTCGTAATCGTAGTAGCTCATCACCGCCTTGCCGTTGATGGCCGTAATCTGATCGCCGCTTTTGAGCCCCGCTTTGGCCGCGGGCGAGTAGGGGAAAATCTGTCCGATGTATAACTCCTCCTGGGGGAGTATCCCCAGAGAGCGGAGTTTTTCTGGCCCCGAGAGGACAGGACGCACGATGAGGGTCAGCGTTCTCCCGGCGCGCTCCACCTGCAAAGTCAATGAGGGTTCATGGTTGGCACCGCGCCCAACGCTTGTAACTATGAACTGTTTGATGTCCTTCCAGTTGAAGACCTTGATGCCGTCGATAGAAAGGATCTTGTCGCCAGGCTTGATGCCAGCCTCCACGGCGGGGCAGGGGATCTCTTTTCCGTTTGTGTCTTCAATCTTTTCAAGCACCGAGCCGACGGTGGTGGTCTGCTGGCTGTCGGTGGTGGGCCGGCCCACGCCCCACAGGATTGTGGCCAGAGCAAACGCGAAGATCATATTGAAAACCACTCCCATCACGGCCACGATCAGGGTGTCTGCATAGCTGATCTTGGGCAGGCTTTTGGGGTCGGTCTTGTACTCGCCTTCAATTCCTTCCAGATCGGCCAGCTGGGGAAGCGCCACGTAGCCGCCCAACGGAAAGAGGCTCACGCACCATTCAACTCCCCCTTTATCTTTCCAGGTCCACAGTGTGGGTCCAAACCCAATGGAGAAACGGTCCACCTGCAGACCCCTTTTGCGCGCAGCCAGATAGTGGCCATACTCATGCACAAAAATGGAGCCGCCGAAGAATAGGACGATCAGGAAGACCGACCAGACTATGTGTAGGAACTCTGGCATGGGGAATAAGGCTAGCAGGAATAAATTAACGCCTCAAGGCTATTTGTTTTGGTTGCCAAAAGCCCGCCAGCGTTTCTACGGCTTATCAAGAACGACAATTCTTGAGCTGTGTCTCGCTGGCAAAGTTCGGTCAAAGGTGATTGCCAAAGCTGGAGCGAAAAGAGGCATCCGTCTCTTCTTTGTTCCCAGTCTCAACGATTATCTGATGGCCGGATAAATCGCCGGCCTCTCGCCTAGCCATAGGGGGAGGCCGTTATTTTTATAGCGTAGAACCAACTGGAACGAGTGTCTTCAAGTTACTCCCATCAGCGTTCTCAATATAAAGAGACCCTTTCATGAAGAAAATAACTCTACGACCATCAGGAGTAAAGGTAGCTTGCAATGTATTGTCATTGCGAGATCCAGGCATAAGTGAAACAGTTTCACTCCCATCTATGTTTGAAATTATTATAGCACCTTCGTCTTTAGTAATTGTTTTCTTAAGGTCTGTGGAAATCGTTTGTCCATACATTGAGGGGAACTTAGTGTCCTCTTGAGCTAGGGTTTTGGTATTAATCTTTATTAAAGTATCATGTTTTCCACCTAAAATAAACAAGCCATCAGGTGAGTATACGAGGGGGTCAACATCCCAAACGCTTGTTTTAGATAGAATTTTTGAAGTCTTGTTATCTGTATTTACTTCTACCAGCTCTGCTTGGAGATTCGTTGAATTATGCCAATTGAAAGCAATCCTCCTTCCATCCGGGGAGAAGATTGGTTGATATATTATGAAAGAATCTTTACCTTCAAAAATTCGCTGGGGATTTTTGCCGTCAGAATCGGCAATATACAAGTCAGCATAATCGTAAGTCTGGCCTTCTATTTGCCTAGAGTAGCATATCTTTGTCCCATCGGCACTAACTACTGGATCAAATTTTCTTTGGCTATCAGTCGTGATTTTGCGAAGGTTATGTCCATCAAGATCTATAGCGTATATCTGTTCCTTCCACGGAAAGAACAAGGTATTATTTGTTGCAGAAATTTTGGAAGTAGTATTGTATCCATTTTCCCTTTGATGTATGTTCCATAGTACGTATGTAATACCTATTAATATTATGACTATAATGAAACGAAGAATTCTCATAGCAGTAGTATTTGGTTTCTTAAACTCATAGTCAAATGAGATTTCTCTAGTTTTCAAGAACGACTTTGGAATTTATCGTGATAGGCCATGAGACTTTAGCGTGCGTGCTATCCGCTCGTCGGATAGCAACCGGCGGAACTCCCCTGTACTTTGAAATACTGGCCGCTTGATTGGGCTAAAGGACTTTAGAAATCTCCAGCAGACATGATTTCCCCTTCACTGCGTAAAATGGACTTTAGAATTTTCAGAGGACTTTGGGGGAGGCGGTTGGCTTTTACGTTTGTAAAAAGACTTTAGGTGGGCAGTCGGTTGCGCCGTAAGGCGCTCCGACTGCTACTTGTCTTATTTGTCATAACTCAAAGGAGAAATACACTTAGCCCTACTATTTGGCTGGTTTCTCAACTTCGCCTTGTATGGAATAATTAAAGAGAAATTATAAAAAAGTAGGTTTAAATCCCCTTATGTTTCTCCATGTTTTTTGCAGAGGGATGTAAGAGAAAATACAAATTCCGTCGATAATCAGCTTTGACGTTCTTATGACTATGGTTATGACTAAGGCTATTTTGATACTTTTATAAATCGTAAGTAACGTAATATAAACAACTTCGGAGAGGGGGGGATTCGAACCCCCGGCTACAATCCCCCTTGGCGTATATGTCGTAAGATGTTATCAATAAAAGCATTATAGATTTGCGAATACCGCTGGATATCGTAGAATTTTAAACGATTTGTCATACTTTTTGTCATAGCAAATTTTTAAAAATTCACAGTATATGGCGCACGTTTATAAAGACATCGGTTCACCCTACTTCAGGGCCTCTTGGGTAGACAAGGACGGCCACCGAATGAGACGTTCAACGAAGCAAATTAGCCGGGCGAAGGCCCTGGATATTGCGCACCGTTTTGAATTGGAGGAAAAAGACGCCCGCGATCACAAGATGGATGAGAGCTGGCGGCGTTACCTGGCTAACGACTTTACGAGGCGGATCCTGGGCATTGATAGCCAGACTCCCACGTGCAAGAAATGGTTTAAGCAATGGCTGGAAGGCAAGAAGCTGGCCTTGGGAGATACAACCTACGTGCGCTATGAATTCTGCCTGAAGAATTTCCAAGAGCTTTTAGGGAATATGGCGGAGAAGCCGCTGGATTGCATCACGCCGCAGCATATCATTGATTACCGGGACAAACTTGTCCGGCAGGCTAAACGGTCGGCGACAATTAACATGGATTTAAAGATTATCCGCTCGGCCTTGGGCAAGGCTCAGAATATTGGCTATATCAGTCGCAATCCGGCGCTTGCCGTAGACCTATTACCGAGAGGCCTGGACGCAACCGGCCGCCAGCCTTTCACGGCGGAGCAGCTGAGCGCCTTGCTTAAGGAAGCCAAGGATACCGACTGGTACGGGGCAATCCTTGTGGGTTACTACACAGCGCTGCGCCTTTCGGATGTAACGAATCTGCAATGGAAGTCGGTAGACTTGGAAAAGAAAATAATCAGTCTGACGCCGACAAAAACCCGCAAGCACGGCAAGGTCGTTACAATCCCGATTAGCGATCAACTTTACGCTTGGTTCAAAACTCAGCCGGTAGGCATCAACGGGAAGATGCCAGTCTTCCCCACGCTCTTTGGACGCACACGCCATTTGTCTTATCGCTTCGCGATCATCATGGAACGTGCAGGTATCAAACGCGAGATGATCAAGAGCAGTACTGGAGCGCGTGCGACTTCTCCATTGTCGTTCCACTCCTTGCGCCACACGGCAACTTCGGTGATGGCGAATGCAGGTGTATCGCCGGAGCTAAGAATGAAAGTTACGGGGCATAGCACGCTCAAAGTTCACGAGGGATATACTCACCTTGAAACTGAAACATTGAGGGAAGCGGTCGATAAAATGCCGAAGATTGAGGAGTGTGTCAGCTGACGATTTTTGACGAATCAAAGGCATTTCTTAGAAAATATTTTTTGTAATAACTCACACCGAAGACACTGACTACACCTATCGTCCTAGAACCACGCCATAAATATACGATATTTCTTGAGGCCTGATAGGTCATCCACGGATAATTGAGACAACAACAATTATCTATGACGATACTCAAGAGGATGCGAATGAACCCTCCTTTTCTGGGGAGATTCACAAAGCTAATTGCCGTTGTAGATGATGAAGGAGTTCTTTTCTACTTTTTCCCTGGCAAAAAGAAGGACAGAGTTTATCGTGGAACTATTGAGAAATGGATGATCATTGAACCTTTGTTTTTGCGAGATGGCAAAAACTCGGTGATTAATAACTTTTATGAAATCAAGCATGATATCATTTATGATGAAGTCTTTGGCTGCATAGACCAGGCTCGATTGATGCTTTTCAAAGAATTCCCAGCCATTGGATATTATAATTTACCACTGGATACAATTCGGCCTCTGGCGCAGGAAGTCTGGAGGGAAGTGCAAAAATACAAAGAGTTTGTAAACGCATCATATATCAGCACGGAAGATCTTTGGTCTGGAGCTTTTTTTAACGTTTTCTCGACGATACTTGATGACGGGCAGGCTTTAGCCGAGCTTTTACAAACGCCTCAGGGTCGAAATTTCATAAGATCGTTTAGCAAGGCTTACTCTGTAGAGGATCCTGCGCGTGTTATTATTTGTCTGCAGATTCTACTACTCGGCGAGATCTTTATTCTTTTGACGCAGAAGAGGGAGGCTGAACTTTGTCCTACGCCCGATCTGCCGCCGGAGGCGCTGCCACAATGGCAGACAAGAGTCATGGGACGCCTGGCGAAATCTATCTTGAAACTATCGGCCTACGCGGAGTCGGGGACACAGATATTTATACCGCCGAATATCTCTCAGAAAAATGCTTCTAGGAAGGGCTCATGGTTGCGTGATCCTGTGCTGGAGTATTTCGATAACAAACTGGAGCCCGAAGAACGGGCTTACAACAAGCAAATCACAAATGCTGCAGCCGTGTCGGAGACACTATGGTCAGATACGGAGCTGGTGGCCTTGGCGCGGGTACACGGAATCTTTGATAAGACGATTTTTGGTGAACGCGTGCTGGCGATCCTCAATCGCTTTCGGCCCAAGAGCATGCAGCACAAAATCGCGATGCCAGCATCGTAATATCTTTGCTGGCATCGTAAACGCGAATACTTGTGAGCTTGTAATAACGATGCCAGACTTGCTGGCATATGGCAATCATCGCTGTACAAATAAGGCTCTTAAACGTTACCAAGGCTCCTGGTCTTAGTGCTACTTTGAAGGGAGGTTCCCATGAGTAATCCTCCAGTTCCGCAATATATCCGTTTGCCCCGCAACCGTGAGTTGTGTCCGCATTCGGGAATGACGCGAAGCTATATGAATTCGTTGATCCTGCCGACCAAGGCGAACAATTTTGCGCCGCCGGTTGCCTCCAAAGTCATCAAGAAGCAATATGCAAGTCGTGGTATCCGACTTGTAGAGCTTGCCTCGCTCATGGAATTCATTGCTGCTCAGCCTAATGGTGGCGAAGCGTCGGGAAAGGCACCAATCAAAAAAGGATTATTGAATGTCTAAACTTGAAACGGTTTTTCCCATACCCCGACAGGGCGCGCCCCGCGCCAAACCTGAGCTTTTGAAATTGGAATATCGCCAAGGGCGGCTTTCGTATAAGCAGATCAGGCGCAGCGAAACTGTGGCTCTTTATGGAGTCTATTGTTCGGGACGACTATTAGGCTATGAAGTCATCCGACCGATCATTAAGCAGCCATGCATGCTGGCAGGTCGGGTGTATCCATTGAGAGAATCCTATCCGCCTTCCGAGCGATTTGGCAGTGGACGTGGTTGGTATTACTCAAGTGATCAGCAGGCCGCAGGTGATGATGGCCTTAAGAAGGCAATGACACGATATAAAGAACAGGAGGCACTCCATGCGACGTCAACCTGAGCAAGAGTTTCATGACGACGAGAAGTATCAGTCGGGCCTTGACGGCGCCCCGCGCGTTATTCTTAGAAATAACCAGCTATCTCCGCAGGCACGACTTGTCTATTCCTACATCAATAGTTTTGCCATGTCCGCAAAGCAGGGTTGCTTTGTGAGTAACGCTCGCTTTGCTTACTATGTTGGCTGTTGCAGGCGGACGATTCAAAGGTATATCCGAGAACTAGTGGACGCTGGTCTTGTCGAGTCATTCCCTCTGAAAAACGGCAACAGACGGATTGTCATTACTGGCCACCTTGTAATTGGGAACAGAGAAGCCTATGACACGGATGTCATACCCCCTGTGACACCGGTGTCGCGCCCCCATGACATGAGTGTCACCCTAGGAATGGATAAAGGAATAGAACTTAGGAATACAAACAAGGCCCCCACGGGGGTAGTTTGTGAAGTTGATCCAAAACAAGAAGAAATCTTTAAACGCTTCTACGATATCTATGATCGCGACAGACGAAGCGGCAATACAAAGGCAGATATTCGACGAGCGTTAAACAAAGTGTTAGCCGAAGGCGTGGATCCAGAAAAGATATTTGCGACGATTGAGAGAAAGAAAAAGCGACTGGAGGCCTATCGCCGGGATGGGAAACATAACGAGTTTGAGCCAGGCTTTCCTTATCCATTGAAATTTTTACGTCAGCGACCTTGGGAGGCTGTTGGCTCTATGCAGTTAGAAAAGCCAAAGCGTACGCCTGATGGTTTTATCGCAATCGATCATCGGTTCCCGAATATTGCACCATCAATCCTTGGCGATCTCAGGAAATTAAAAGCAACCGAAGCGGAACTGAGAGAACTCAATGCCCATTGGGAATACTGGAAAGCATTAAAGCTCAATGGAGACAGTATGACAGACGAACAATGGCTGGAGAGAGTTCGTGAGGCGATGGGTGTCTTAACGAAACCGCAGATGGAAACCGGCATGTGCTCCTTCGCATAAAAACTAACGAGTTTCCGTTCTTTTTTTACATTGGCACAACATCGGTAGACTTCATCAATCACCAAAAACAACTATAAATATGCCAACTCCCGGTCGTATCAGAAAATTCAACTCTTTTGAATCCAGTCAACGCATTCTTGAACGGTTGCCGCAGGTTAACTGTTGTAAGAAATATGATCCTAGAGACGATATGCGTCCTACGACTAAGACACGCGGCTATGGTCGCAAATGGAACACCTACCGCCGCTGGTATCTGAGTCAGCATCCCTTCTGTGTGCGTTGTGGGCGCTTGGCGCATGTTGTGGATCATATCAAGGCTATCCGTTATGGCGGCTCAAAAACAGACCCGCAGAACCACCAGTCCTTGTGTCGAGAGTGCCATGCTGCCAAGTCTGTAACCGAAGAGGCTGAAGCAAAAGCTAAAGGATGGGTTCCTCTTTGGGGTGAATAGCCGTACGGTTCTGGCTAGGAAGGCATTCCAGTTTCACGCCACCCTTTAGTACCTTTGGAGATTCAAAGGGCCGAAATATGCCAAACCGTTGTTGTAAAAATGGCCTACTGGGGGGTAAGGGGTGAATTCCTTAAGCGAGACCCCCTGGAAACCGGCGTGTGCTCCTTCGCATAAAAACTAACGAGTTTTGAAAAAATGTCGAATGTCGCATTGGTTTGAATATGCACGGAAGTCGTCGGTAGCTGCAGGTATTTTGTCAGAAAAACGTGTTCATAAAAATCACTAGCTAAGTCCTCTCTATCTATTTACTGTTACGATTCTGCCATCTGATTACTTAATTGAGCAAACAATTTTGGCAATCACGATTTCCTCGTCTGTAGGGATAATCCGTATTGTAACGCGGCTCTTGTCCGTAGAAATAATATCGCAGCCCCGTGAGTTCTTGGATGCGTCCAATTCAAGACCGAGAAACTCCAGTCCGGAGCAGATTCCTTCTCGTATTTCCGGGGCATGCTCGCCAATGCCACCGGCAAAAACAATTGTATCCAAGCCACCAAGGGTCGATGTGAGCGCACAAAGATGCTTCTTGGCTTGGTAGCAGAATAAATCAACAGCATCGGCGGCGCGGAGATCTTTGGAGCGCATGGCAATGAGATCGCGCATGTCGGCACTTATTTCCGAGACACCCAGCATTCCGCATTGTTGAGAAATAAATTTATCCATTTCTAGGAGGGAAAGCTTTTGATCCTTCATCAGATAAACCAAGAGTCCGGGATCCATATCGCCAGGGCGCGTTCCCATAACCAAGCCGGACGTTGGCGTAAACGACATAGTTGTATCAATCGGCTTGCCATCGCGTACGGCTGCCATGCTTGCTCCCGACCCAAGATGAGCGAGGATAACTCGACCCGCAATGGCATCTGACCCAGCCAGAGTTTCAAGCTGGCCCATAAGATAGGTGTAGGACAATCCATGAAAACCAAATCGCCGCACGCCTGCATTTTGATAATGTCTGGGTATCGGGAGCAGTTGCGCGATATGTGGAATGTTTTTGTGAAAGGCGGTATCAAAGCAAGCAATCTGTGGGATTCCGGGGAACGCCTTCCGAAAACCTTCTATCAGCGCAACCTCACGGGGAAGATGCGCCAGATCGAGCGGTTCCATTCGTTTTAACTCTGCAATTAACTCCGGGGTGACAGGCTGGTTATCAAGCAGGTGTATTCCACCGTGCACGATGCGATGCCCAATACTACCAATTGTGGAATTGCCGAGTCGCTGTTTTAAGCATGACAGGATGTTTTGAATACCTTCATGGAATGACGCTGCTACAATTGGAAGCGTATCACGCTCAACGGAATTATCGCGGGTGACTGACAAGGCGGCACCTGACGTTCCAATGCGTTCGACCTGACCGCTAAATTGTCGATTGGGAAGCAACGCAGCGGAGAACACCGCGAACTTTATGCTCGATGAGCCGCCATTGATGGTAAGGATCATCGAATCCTTCTGATTCTTGTGATTTGTCGGCTTATCTGAATTTGGTTGTGTCAGTGGCATGATAAAAGCCGGTTATCCTCTGAAGATGTCGAATGGTTCAATTTTGAGAACCTTGCGTATTCCTATATAACTTGAGATTCCGGCGATAAGCACGACCATACCGAGAGCCAGCCCCAGATTCCAAAAGGTAATCATGGACGCGTAGCTTGGCATGCATGACCGGGCAATCACGATTATCAGTGCCACCAACCCAATGCCCAGCCCATAGCCAATCAGAGAGGTAAAAGCCGCCATGAATAAAATCATGTAGATCAACTCGCGGTTCTTCGCGCCAATGGCCTTCAGCGCGCCGAACTTCTCCAGGTTCTCAAGGATAAACGCATAGAACGTCTGTCCTGAAATTGAGAGCCCGACGATAAAACTGATCGCAGTCATTAATAGAATATTGATTCCAATGCCGGTTTTATAGGTGTAATAGTTGGTGATGAGTTGGTTAAACTCCGGCTTGGTAAGGGCAACATATCCAAGCTTGGCAACTTGCTGTTTGATTCCGGCCACAGCCTTATCGCTCTTGGGTTGAACCAGGACATAGGACATGGTAAAGCGCGTCGATGGTATGTACTCAATAGCGCGGTTATATGTAGTATACAGGGTAGGGACCCCGTTGAGCCCGTTGGAAGCGACCTTGGCAATGCCCACAATCGTGCCACGATGGTCGTTAAGCTCAAAGGAGTCTCCAATCTTTGGGCTACCCAACTTTGCAAATTCAGTGTCATTAACTGCAAAAAAGGTATTGTCTGCATAAATATCCTGAATATTGCCCTGCTCAATAGTAGGGCGCCCAAAGAGGCTTTGATCATCCAAACCAACGACTGCAACAGATTGGTAAAAACCACTATTAAGTTTAACCAGCGCTCCTCCCATGAATATCGGGACTGCGTAGCTGACCCCGTCCATGCTTCTAGCGGCATCCAGTACGTAACCAGGCATGGGAATTGGGCTAGCCACGGTATTGACCGCCGGATCCATGATCCACATTGCCGCGGGTATATTTGTGACCGTCGAACAGGCGCGATTCAGTACGCCAGCGAACATCGAGATCATCTGCATCATCAGAAAGACCGCAAATGTAATTCCACTCAGAAGCGTGAAAAACTTGGCCTTGTCATTCACCAAAAGCTTGAAGCCAATCCGAAAAATACCGCTGTATCTCATGGAGATACTCCTTTGTCAGCAGGCAACTTGTCATTCCACCAGCCCCCTCCTAACGCCGCGAACAGCGCGACAGTATCCTGATAACGCTGAGCAGTTATCTGCAGATAGCTGATTGTCGCTTCATGAAGCTGCACGTCAGCTACTAGAACATCCAGATAAGATACCATTCCAGCGCGATAATTTTCCTGTGATAATTTGAGTGTTTGGCTGGCAACACGCTTTGCTTCGACCTGTGCCTGTAAGGCCTGCGCATCATGTTCCAACGCCTTTAGTGAGTCGGCAACTTGTGCAAAGGCTCCTAACACGACCTGTCTATAATTCGCCTGCGATTGCTGATATGCATCAATAGCCGCCTTCCGTCCATACCACAGGCTTCCTCCATTGAGTAGCGGGACAGTGACAGACGGCCCAATGCTCCAGAAAGTGCTACCCAATGCGGGGAGATTGGCAGATCCTGCTGAACCATAGGTACCGCTCAGGCTAAAGCTGGGAAACATGGCGGCCGTCGCGATACCGATTTTGGCACTAGCAACGTGCATTTGAGCCTCTGCCGCCAGAATATCGGGGCGCTGGCGCACCAACTCGGATGGTAGGCTAAGTGGCAGGTCAGAAGGCAATAGCAGTCCTGTCAATTCTATGTCCGTCAGGTCGGCTTTTGACGGCATAAGCCCTTCCAATGTCGCCAATAAGTGTCCTGCTTGGCTGGCATTCTGTTCCAAGGGTGCCAGTAAAGCCTGATTGGATGCTATCAGGCTTTGCACATTCAACACGTTTTGGTAGGGTGCCATGCCCGCGCTGACTTGCGCTTCCGTGAGGCGGAGCTGCTCTTTTTCCAATGCGATGAGCTCTTTAGTTGAGGATATCTGTGAGGCATAGGCGGATCGCGCAATACTGGTATTGACCACATTGGCTGTGAGCGCAAGATAAGCCGCCTTGCTCTCATAACGCTGATAGTCGGCTTGCGCTTGTAGGCTTTCGACTGTCCGTCGTTCCCCGCCGAATACGTCAAGCGCGTAGCTGACAGTACCGCTGATTGTCACCAAATTGAAAATTGTACTGGGGGCCTGCGAGCCCTGCTGTAAGGGCGAAACGCGCTGCCGACCTCCAGATAAACCTGCCTGGGCTTGTGGGAAGAATACGCCATAACCGGCACGCAGCTCATCCTGGCTTTGACGAAGGCTTGCCTCGGAGGCTTGGAGAGTCGGATTGTTGATAATTGACTGCTGGACGACCGCGTCTAAGGGCGCCGATTTGAAGAGTTCCCACCAGTCTTTTGGAACAGAGGCACCGGAAATAAAATTCTGAGCCTGACCATCCGCTATAACCGTGGATTGCGGTTGTAGTTCGTGAGTATAGCTCTCTTCATTAGGTGGCGTAGGACGCACAAAATCTGGTCCCACCATGCAGCCGCCCAGCATCGCCATGATAACGACACAACCGACTTTCTTGACTGATAATTGAAAAATATGCATTGGCTACTTCTGTCCGATGAAGATATTCACCATTTGACCCGGATAAACAGGGAGATCCTCTTTCTTGAACTTGAATATTACCGGCAGCACGCGCAGGTCTACCTGTTCTTGTTTCTCATTGGAGAGCTCAATTTTTGGGGATACATAGGGCTGAATGCGGACAAACTCCAGTGGCACCTTGATGTCGGTACCGATAATTTGCATCTGCGCCTGAATATGCCACTTTGAAGGCAGTCGTGAGACCAGTATCTCGTCAATATAACAGCGCACGTCCATGGTGTCCTGCGGCCCGCTCATGACCACCAGCGGGTCAAACAGTTCCGTGTAGGTATCATAACTGCCCTGCGGCGACACATAACTGCCCACTGCCGTATTAACAGCCAGCACAACTCCGGCAATGGGTGCCTTGACAGAATAATACTGAAGCAATGCGTTGGCCGCTTTTAACGCGGAGTCAGCTTGAATAACCGCGTCTTCGGCGGTATCAAGCACGTCCTTGCTGATCGCTTGCGGATCAATGTCGTACGCGGCCCGGCGTTTATTGTACTGGTCTTGGGCTGCCTTCAGGTTTGCTTCAGCAAGCGCTACATTGGCCTTCTGTACTGAGTCGTCGATTTTAAACAATAGAGTGTCTACAGATACCTGCTGACCTTCCTGCGCCAAGACCTGGGTGATTGGGCCTGAGACTTCGGGAAAGATATTGATGTCCGCACCGCTGGGCTGGTCGCTTTCGATCATGCCATTGGCGTAGATAGCTGAGTCATAGGGGTTGCTGACTGGTTTAAACACAGGGGGCTGGGCTTTTCTCTCCATGCCAAAAAGATAGGCACTAACCAGTCCGGCTATGATGCCCAATATCGCAAGAATGAAGAGAATCCTATTTCCACCCTTGGGCTTGTCCGGTTTATTTTGGGCCTGTGGCTCCGCTGCGTTGGGCATAGGTTTAACATTAATCTTTGGATCAACTTCTTTGTTTTTAACCTTAGTGCTTGCCGATTTGCCCTTAACCTTGGCAATAGAATTATCATCCTTCTCTTCCTCAGGCTTCGCATTCTCAGGTTCTGACTGGTCCTCTTTCATTCGTTGCCTTTCCTAGTTGTCGCCGTGAGATGTCCGTCTTCCATATGAAGTATCCTGTCAGCGTATTCATTGATACGGGCGTCATGCGTAACAACCAAAATACAGCGGTTTTCATTGAGAATCTTCTCTTTTACAAAGGAGATTATCATTTTCCCCGTATCGCCATCCAATGACGCTGTTGGTTCGTCGAGAATTAATATCTCCGGGCTGCTGATGATTGCTCGTGCGATTGCCACGCGTTGCTGCTCGCCGCCCGACAGCTTTACTGGTAGGATTTCCCCACGGTCTTTAAGCCCAACAATTGCTAGGTATTTATTTGCCTCCGCAATGGATTCATTCCAATCGCGTTGTTTCAGAATCAATGGAATGGCGACATTCTCGGCTGTCGTTAGACGGGGGAAAAGATGATAGTCCTGAAAAACGAAACCGATTGTGTTCAGCCGAAAATCAGCTAACTGATCGTTACTCAAAGTCCAAATATCGGCTCCTTTGACCATTACCCTTCCGGAGTTGGGTCGTAGGATACCGGAAATCATGCTCAACATGGTTGTCTTGCCGCTGCCAGATGGACCTATGATAAAGAGCATCTCGCCAAAATGAGCCACAAGCCCAACCTCATTGACGGCAACCATCCTCGCTTCGCCTTCACCAAACCATTTTGTCAAATCAGTCGCAACGATAGCTTCATTTCCCGGCGGTGTCGCACTTGTAGGATGTGTCTTACCTAAAGGATGATGATGTGTTTTCATAAAGAATTGTTTAAACTGGGATGTTATATACGAAGACATTTGCTTGACCTAGCTCCCTATGGATCAGCGGTTCAATTAGCTCCCATCTGCCCCCTGAAAGACCGCAGCCGATCCGAGGCATATGAACGCTCGCCTGTAATTCCTCCGCTCTGATGGCAACTGTTCCCAAGCATTGTCTGAGCGCGATATAGCGGATTGGCGGAGTGCCAGCGAGAGCCCTGACACCTCTTCGCGCAATCATGCTCGCAATCCAGATGCTTTTCTCAACCTGTATGAGCGAGACTGCTCCCAGTGTCAGGGATCGAGTGGCTCTTTCTTTTCGGTACTCTGTCTTTGCCTGCTCCCATCTTTTCGAGATGGCCAGAGCAAAACCTGCGTCCCACGTGCCAATATCATTGCATAGATGGGCGATAATTTTGTTTCCCTTTCCAACGGGATAAGTTGCATCGCCAAAGACATGACAGAATTTGGCATTGTTGCCCGCAGTAACGCGCATAGCGCTTCCGCCATCCGAAAAAGATGGCTTCATTCTAACATGCGTCACTTTACGTGCCATCAGGCTGTAAGCTGACGCCGTTTCGTCGCCTTCATTTTGACGCCAAAATGCTTGGCTGCCTTTTGAATGTTCGCGAACGCAATATCTCGCTCAAGGCTGGTGACGTCTGCTACCTGGTTGAATCTTGCGATGGCTTCTTCGACATGAATGGCGTCTGTCATTGGCTCCTTACGCGAACGAGGAAACGCGAATGCGCTATCCGGCAAAGCGTTCTTCTGGGCAGTCGTGAGGCGACCGTGCTCTCCTGAGCCATATGGTTTCCACTTTGATTCTTGCTGGTTTATTTTCATAAATAATTAGGCCGACTCGATAGCTAGGCGGCGAACAGCCAATGAAAGCATCAAACGGGCGATCCCTCCGAATAGTATGCTAATTCCGACCAGAGTACCTATGACAAACAACGAGTTTAGCGGCCACATCCGCCAGATGATGACGGCAAGGATGAATGTTATGATTCCATCCACTAGTAACCAGCCAGACCCCGAAAACGGACGCAATTGGAACGAGAGAATGAACTCTAGTGCACCCTTCACAACTAGATAAATCGCCAATGCAAGCGTTAGTGATTCCGCGCCTATGAAAGGATGGATCAGCAGGTACCCGCCAAGGAAAAGATAGAGAATACCAATGAGTCCCTCCCATGCGATTCCTCCGGCACCTCGCGAGTGCCAAGCAAAACCGAAATGAGCGAAGCCGTTAATAATGAGCAGCCAGCCGACAATGAAGGTCACGGTAATTCCTGCCAGTGATGGAGAGACTATGGCGAAAAAACCAGCCACAATCATCAGAATGCTAATCGCAATTGACCATCCCGCCCCTCTGGGATCTACCAGAAATTTTGATTTAAATATATGCGTCATAATGATTAGTTCTTCCATGAGCCATTTCGTGCCGCAAATATGACCTTTGAAATAAGCTTAATATCAAGCGATGAAACAACATGGTGATTCTGCGAATGGAAAGGCTTAAACAAACCTATTGGAGACTGCTTTTCGTCTTCCGTGGTTAAGCGCCTTATCACAGGCAATGTTTTATCCGCCATGAGTAGTTTATGCATAAAATTATTCCCCGTCTCCTTTGGAGGGTTCCTTCTCAATACTCTGTACTCCCGATGGTGCGTATGCCGCTATACTACTGGAGTCGCATTGTATGGGATTGATTCGCGTGCTCATTGGTCCCAAAAGCAACTCAGTCCTACCCTTGAGCTCTCTTCTTCTGCTACCCGGTAGCGCTCTAGCGATGAATAGGATGAATGTGATAAGCCTCCATGCGAAGGGTGGAACAACAGTTCGGTGAATTGGCAAGGCGATTTCAGGTGATAGCTTTGGGTATAGCGGTAATTTACGCATAAGATTTTTTATGTTGGGTGCATCGACGGCTTGCATAATTGTCAAATGTTCCGAATACCGCCATCCATGACACGAGTATCATGGTTACGCCAAATTCTTTAAATACTGTCGCCAATGAAACAGCGAATATGTAGGTCTGGAACCTCGCAAGAAAACACAATAACGCCACGACTAAGAAGGCTAACCATTGGGTGTTGTGTTTCATATATTGACATATATCTCTTAATATACACTTGTTGTATTACTTAGGGCTTGTGCGTAGTGTGTGCTTGGCTGACGAAGTGTCAATGTATATTCCCATAATCTTATGCACATATTATAAACATATGTCGTTTTTCATACATCTGCATACCTAAGAGCAGATTTGACAGCATAGAATAGTATTTTTTCATATATCTACATAATTCACGACCGAATTCCAGATAGTGAGTATATTGTTATAGCACGCCAGAAGGCAGGAAAACATAAAGTAGACGAACTGGCGTGATAGAGATAAATGACAGCGATTGGCATCACAGCCCTTAAAAGGGGAATTGTTTCTAGTCGGATTACGACTGCCCCCTTGCCCACGTTCCATAAATTCGGGACGTGGGTTCATTTTTGGTATTATTCAATACTAAGACTTCTTTATCGCTAGTTTACCTTTTGTCACATCAAGCTTGAGTTCGTCTCCGCGACTCCATTTCCCTTCAATGATGCCCCTTGCAAGGGGCGTCTCCACTTCGCGTTGTATGTAACGCTTGAGGGGTCTGGCTCCGTAGGCCTCGTCATGTCCTTCCTGTGCGATAAACGCTAACGCTTCCTCTGTTGGCTTAAGGGTTATCTGCTCGGCAGTCATCCGAGTATTGAGTTCTTCCAGAAGTTTCCCAACAATGCGTTTGAGGACATCTTTCCCCAGCGGTTTGAAAACAATAATTTCATCAATCCGATTGATGAACTCCGGCCTTAGCGCCGATTTCAATTGATTCTCCAGCAGATTAGAGGTCATGATGACAAGGGTGTTTTTGAAATCCACCGTGTGTCCTTGGGAATCGGTCAGCCGTCCGTCGTCCATTAGTTGCAAAAGGACGGTTAGTACCTCCGGGTGGGCCTTTTCTATCTCATCAAAGAGAACCACGCTGTAAGGCCTACGGCGCACCGCTTCCGTCAATTGGCCGCCTTCCTCGTGACCAACATAGCCAGGAGGAGCCCCGATTAGTCGCGCATCGGAGTGCCTCTCACCGTACTCGCTCATATCAATTCGCACGAGTGCCTGTTCGCTGTCAAAAAGCTCTGCTGCAACCGCCTTTGCCAGTTCAGTCTTGCCGACTCCTGTGGGGCCCAAGAATAAAAATACGCCGATAGGCCTTTTAGGGTCGCCGATCCCAGCCCTTGCGCGGAGGATAGCGTCAGAGACCGCCCTTACTGCATCGTCCTGCCCGATGACCCTCTTTCCCAAACGTGCAGCAAGGCCGGTCAGTCTTTCCCTGTCTCCTTGTGTAAGCTTCTCAACCGGTATTCCTGTCCAACGACCTACAATCGAAGCAATCGCATCGGGGGTCACGACCTCGCTCACAAGTTCTCCTTTGGCCTTTTCCTCAGCCGCCTTAACTTTCTTCTCAAGCTCCGGCAGCCGCCCGTGTTTAAGTTCCGCCAGACGATTGAGGTCATAGGCACCTTCTGCTTCCTCAATTGCACGCTTGGTTGCCTCTATCTCTTCGCGTAGCTTTTGAGCCTTGCGTCGCTGCGCCTTCTCTGCTTCCCAGGCGGTTTTGAGCTTTTCTGCCCGACCACGGACATCCTCCAATTCCACTTTCAGGTTTTTAAGCCGTGTGGCGCTGGCGGGATCCTTTTCTTTCGACAATGCCGCGTCCTCAATCTCCAACTGCATTTGTCTGCGGCGCAGGTCATCAAGGGCCGAAGGAGAGGAGTCTAGCTGAGTGCGCAGTTGGGCGCACGCCTCGTCAACCAGATCAATCGCCTTGTCCGGGAGAAATCGATTTGTTATGTAGCGCTTTGCGAAGGTAGCGGCGGCTACCAACGCTGCGTCTTGAATCTTCACTCCATGATGCAACTCGTAGCGTTCTTTGAGTCCACGGAGAATAGAAATTGTTTCTTCAACGATTGGCTCATCAACCGTAACAGTCTGAAATCGCCTTTCAAGTGCAGCGTCCTTGGCCACGTTTTTGCGGTATTCATCAATGGTCGTCGCGCCGATGCAACGAAGCTGTCCCCTTGCCAGCATCGGCTTCAAAAGATTCGCCGCGTCAATGGATCCTTCTGCCTTTCCCGCCCCCACGACCGTGTGAAGCTCGTCGATGAAAAGAATGATCTGCCCATCCGCCTTTTCAACAGCCTTGAGAACCCCTTTCAAGCGCTCCTCAAACTCACCTCGGTATTTGGCTCCAGCCAGAAGCGATCCCATATCAAGGCTGTATAGACGCTTATTCTTTAAACTCTCTGGTACGTCGGCGCGGACTATCCGCTGGGCTAGTCCTTCGACAATGGCGGTCTTTCCAACACCGGGATCTCCGATTAAGACAGGATTGTTTTTCGTCTTGCGGCTCAGAATCTGAATAACCCTCCTAATCTCCTCATCGCGTCCGATGACCGGCTCCAGCTTTCCCGCCCTTGCCAGGGCCGTAAAATCGACTGCGTAGCGCTCCAAAGGCCGATAGGCTTCTTCTGCTTGGGGGCTGTCTGCCTTGGATCCCGCTCGGAGTCGTTCCAGTTCATCGCGCAGAAGCGCCTCGCTGATTCCAAACCTGCCAACCCATTCTGCCACTTCTCTATCGGAAATTAACGCCAGTTCGATGACATCACGGGCGATATACTGATCCTTCAACTCCTTCTGAATCTTTTCTGCTTTATCAAAGACTTCTTCCATCGCGACACCGAACCTAGCCTGGCCCTGGCTGTCATAATGCGGTTGCTGCTCAAGTTTTCTGGAAAGCGAAAGTTCTACAGCCTTGAGCGCTTTGCGCTCAATAAGGATATTCACCCACGGGCCGTCCCCGCTTTGCAGCGCCGCCCTAAGGACAGCCCAAGGGCTGACCTCTGTAATACGCGCCGTCTTGGCGATATTGGTGGAATCAACCAACAATTGCCCCGCGGCCTCCGTTAGTTTATTGGGATCCAACATTTGTGAAAGCGACAAGCATGTGGTTTATCGTTGGATTCCCAATAGTCAAGAGATTTCATTAGTCTTGATAACCACATCTTAATATCAATGTCCCATATATAACTCTATTTGAATCATTTGACATTCCCTAAGAACAGACTACCATGCGCGCACATAAGAAAAGTAAACATATGAAGAAAAATGATAAAGCTGATGCAAAGATCCAAGTCACCAAAGATGGTCCCTATATCGTCAGTGGAAGCTTGCCACTTAGCGAGCAGTGGATTGCAACCAACGCAGAGGGAGAATCGCTCGAATACCGAGAAGGTAAGAAATATCCGGCTCAACCGCAATGTGCGCTCTGCCGCTGTGGACAATCCGCCAACAAGCCTTTCTGTGATGGAACACATATGAAAGTGCAATTCGACGGTACAGAAACAGCCAGCCATCAGCCCTATCTGGAGCAGGCAGAGACTATCGAAGGCCCTGAAATGCTGCTTACTGATCAGGAGAACTTATGCGCATTCGCGCGGTTCTGTGACCCTAAGGGCAGGATATGGAATCTGGTTAAGCAGACAGATACCCCGGAAGCCCGTCGGTTGGTAGAACACGAAGCAGGACATTGCCCCGCCGGGCGGCTAGTGGCTTGGGATAAAAAAACAGGCAAACCCATCGAACCAAGATTTCAACCATCGCTTGGGTTGATCGAAGATACCGCCAAGCAGGTCAGCGGGCCGATATGGGTTCGTGGTGGTGTTCAAGTGGTTTCTGCTGATGGAAAAGATTATGAGGTTCGGAATCGAATGACATTGTGCCGATGCGGTACATCCAGCAACAAACCCTACTGCGATGGATCGCACGCAGCTTGAGAGGCTTATTTTTTCTTCCGCATCTTATGCCAGCTAATCTCTAATCCTAGGAACTTTTTAAAAAGTCCAAAAGGTCTCAGCCACCCGAGCATCCGTTTCATTTCCTGGCCTGCGGACGGAGACGGAACAGCAACCCGCAGGGGCGGCAGGTCATCGTAGTTTCGATAGTCGCCGCTAGCGTGAGGCCCTGTGCGACCTTCCTCTCCATCTGAGAGTTCCTGCTGTCGTTTCTTATAATACGCATCAGCACGCCCCCGGCGCTGCTGAGAGCTTTCTTCTTTTACGGGAACACTGTAGTGTTTTGTCAAATAGCTCAGGTCTAGTTGCCATTCGATCTCTGAACGCTGGTAGTAAATATCCATCTGCTCGTTGATGTATTTCCGGCCATAGCTGCGTGTCCAGCCATTGACTTTGCAAAGGTGGGTCAGAGCTTCATCTTCTTTCCCGTCCATTTGTGCCTTTCCGAAATGCTTTACTTGGTGGCAGGCTGGGCAGAGTGCCACGAGCCGCACGAGCTTCTGAATCTTTCGGCCTTCGTCGTACTCAAAGACCTCATGACACTCCACTGGCCACTTACGGCCTTTGCCGCCGCAAACCTCGCATACGTTGTTGGCGTCTTGAAAGACCTTCTTTCGAACGCTGTCCCAATCTTCTTTCTCTAGGTGGTTGCGGACGTTAGAAAACCAGCAGGTATGCGGTATGAGGTCTAGAGTAAGCATTGGAGGGCCACTACTGGTAGCAGGAATGGGAACTTGATCCGTAAGATAAGGTTTTAGATCTTCAGGCAAAGGCTGCAGGCTTTGCCAGTACCAATGCTTCTCTTGTGGATTCCAACGAAACGCCCCGCCGTACTTCTCCTTGAAGTGATCCTTTAATTTGTAGGGAATGTTTAATGGAATGGATTCAGACATCCGATTGTAGGTTCATTTGGGTTCTACAGTATCCAGGCTCACGCCGAACATTTCGGTAGAGGCAGAGTAAAGTCCCATAAGAAAGTCAGCCTCTAGCATAGCCTCAAAGAATGCGTTGATGTCGATGCCTGGCTTCATATAGCCGATATTTTTTAGGAGTTCATACGCATCCGTTAGTGTGCCGGTGGCCGCATATTCGGGATTCTGCCGAAAATGCGCATAGAAAGCGCGGAAGAAGTCCATAGTGTTTACCGTGGTAGTTGGATTGTTGGCCGTGAATTCCTCTCTCATGGCGTCATAAACCCCTTGTACAAAGTCCAAGCATCTTTCTTGGCTACCATCTACCGACTCCAAGACCCCACGAATCATCTTCTTAATCATTTCATACATAAGCCCAGTCATGACCAGATACGAGTGCTTATGATACTCGCCCATAAGCTGCCGCACCTTATCATCACTTTGTAGAATCTCCCTGAGAACCTGGCGAGTCGGCTGATACATCTCTCAAGTATAGTATAACCGCAACGGCGAGCCAATATTTTTACTCACAGAATTCCAAGCAAGCTTTTAGCCAAAGGCAGTCCGGCGGCATATCGCGCAGCTAAAGAATCATTGTCGCAAGGGAGATCTGTCATGTCGGCCAAGACAACGGCAGGCACTTTTACACTGGGCCTATGACAGTCGAAAAATATAGAGGCGGGGTAGGATCAAAGCAATGCTTTAGGATGTCTATAAACGCACCAAACGCCTTCCACATGCCATACGTAAGCGATGAAAGTTACAAGATATTAAACGACGGAGAAAACTTTTTCCTAAACCTCAAGGCTGCTTATCGCATCGGGGTGGAAAGCAACGCCAAGGTCAGGAAGGGGACTTTTGATCTTATTGACAATCTTAACCGATTCATGGATCTTGAAAAGATATGAAGCCTAAAAAACGTAAGACAATAGTTGGTATTGAGCGTATACCCCAGGTAAAACCCGGAATCTTATTGGATATAAGCCGAAAGCAGGCTGAATCATTGAATGAACTGTTGGCGGTTTGGATGGACTCGGACGAAGTTCATGACGGCAAGAATGAAGTATCGTTCCATGACATACAGTCCATAGAAGAACAACTGTTTAATGAATTACACAAGGATGATGAACCTTATGAAGGAAACTAAAACTTTTGTGTCCAGTGGACCGGTTACTAAAATAACATGAGTAACCGTTTGGGCTACTGAGCCTCCTTGTTAAAAGGAGCATATACAGCACTACAGCCAGCCCAGCCTGGAGGAGGTGCGCCTGCTCTTGGGCCTGAACCTGCC
>CAZIPW010000022.1:0-33689 GCA_964541675.1 uncultured Verrucomicrobiota bacterium | reverse complement strand
AACTCCAACGTAACTTATAAACTCAGTTGCCCGTTCCTACCGGATGCTACTGATAGCTACCACTAATATTGCCAGAGAAATCGGCATTTCGCAGGCTGCCATTGACTGCATAGAAGCCATTGGGTTTAGCCACACCATCGAGACTCTCAACAAACACCTTGTGGCCCAAATCGGCTGCTACTCCGACATGAGAGTTGCCCCCCATGGCGTCCTGTCACTTCGAGAGCGGATAGAGGAGGCGCACAGAAGATATATGATTCGGGGAAATTTCAATGATCCGGTTTTCTTTGAAAGGGCACGGCAGGCCTTTGAGCAAATGGAGATTCAAATCTTCAGAAACTGCCGACTGCGCCCTGATGAGATCTCCGACGCTTTCATCGCAGCCTCCATAGAAGAACTCAAAAAGTGGAGTATCTGATTTTTGCCCGAGGTGGGGGTCGAACCCACACTCCTTTAAGGGGAATCGGATTTTGAGTCCGACGCGTCTGCCAATTCCGCCACCCGGGCCTTCAGCAGCCTCCTTGCGAAGACTGCGTTTACTCTAGTCTATCCAAGTCGCGCGGGCAATCCCAAAGCGCCCATTAGGCCAAAAACTCAGTCCTATTAGCTATACAATTGTCTCTTTGACAATATCCGCCAAAGTCCTATCCTCAATAGCGCATGCCCAACTCCGCCGAAAATATAAATATTATTGACCGCTATATGCAGGCCATAGGGGGAGTGCCGTTGCTTACGGCCGAGCAGGAGGCATCTCTTGCCGACAAAGCGCGAGCAGGCGAGAAGCAGGCCCGCGACCGGATGATCCTCGCCAATTTGCGGTTGGTTGTGAAAATCGCCTACGACTACGCGCATATGGGAGTGCCCCTGATCGATCTGATCAGCGAGGGCAATCTGGGGCTTATCAAATCTGTCGAACGCTTTGATCCCAGAAAGGGGGGACGACTGGCCACCTACGCCACCTGGTGGATCCGCCAGACCATCAAGAAAGCCCTTGCCGACCAGGGCAAGATGATGAGGCTCCCCATGCACATGGTGGAAAAGATCGCCAAGCTGCGCCGCGCCTCGGCGCAACTGACCGCGCAGCTGCACCGCGAGCCCACACAGCAGGAGCTCGCGCGGGCCACCCACTTCAGCCAGAAGAAGATACAGCAACTTCAGGCGCTGTTGGCCTCCACTGTGCCGCTGGGAGCCTCTCCAGACTCCTCGCGGCAGCACTCTCTGGAAGAGATCCTGGGGGACGAACAGTCGGCCACCCCGCTGGCAACCCTGCTGCAGAAAACGGATTCCGAGAAGATCAATGAGGCCTTTGGCTCGATGGACGCAAGGCTCTCCCAGATATTGCGGCTGCGCCACGGTCTTGACGGAGGGACATCGAAAACACTGGACGAAATCGGCCATATCATGGGGCTGACCCGCGAACGGGTAAGACAGCTTGAGATAGAAGGCCAGATGCAGCTCAAACGGCTTTTGAGCAGCGCCGACAAGCCCCTGACCAGGACAGAGATGGAAAAAAATACGCGCGAACGCGGCAGGGTTGAAGTCCTTAAGCAGTTTATGGTAGAAAAGGGACTTATCAAGTAACGTATGTTTCAGAAATTTATAATTGCCGTCCGGGGTATCTTTTCAGATGCATGGAACCTTTTAAAAGAGGGCTGGGCGATGCTCGGGAAGCCCGTCAGCCCGTGGTGGATGGTCTTTGGTCTGCTCATCCTGGCTGTCGTACCCTTTGACGAGATCACCCTGCAGACCCTGCGCTTCCCGGAAAACAGCCAGGCGCACAAAGTCGCGCAATTCATCAGCGACAAGGGCGACTTTTACAAGGGCTGCGCCCTGCTGGTAGGCGTCCTTTTGACACTTGGGCTTCTTCTCAAAAAACAGAAACTGCGCCTCCTGGCCATCGCCATGGCGCTCTCCTGCGCCTGCGCCGGCATTTCATCTCTGGCCGTCCGCGTCACAAGCGGACGACCCCGCCCCTCTCTCGGCGTCCCCGACGGTCTTTACGGACCACGTTTTTCAACCGGCAGGCATAGCTTCGTGTTCTTCGATTATGATTATCAGGCCTTTCCCTCGGGGCACGCCACCACCGCCTTTGCCACCGCCATCCCCGCCCTTGTTGCCGAGCCGGTAATCGGCATACCTTTGACCATCGCCGCGGCCACCGTCCCGTGGGCGCGCTTTCAGCTAAAACGTCACCACCTTAGCGACCTGTACGCCGGTATTTTTATCGGCACGCTCTTTGGAGTTGTCTTTGGCCGGGCCGTCAGAAAAAGAACCTCCATATGAACTACTTTGTAGACAACCTCTCCCCCTTTGTATGGCAATGGTCTCCCGAGTTTGGGATACGCTGGTACGGCCTGGCCTACGCGGCGGGGATTGTAATCGGGTGGTGGCTGCTTATCCGGCTGGCCAGGCAGGGGCTTGTCGGATTGGATGCCAAATCGCGCGGGCAATTCATCCTGGCGCTTCTTTTGGGAATCGTCGTGGGGGGAAGACTCGGTTACATGATTCTCTACGACTTGCCGACTTTCCTGAAGAACCCGCTGACCTTCTTTCAATTCTGGCAGGGTGGCATGGCCAGCCACGGCGGATTTATAGGCGTCACGGCAGCCTGTTATCTCTTTGCCGGAAAGAAGAAGATCTCTTTTCCTCTGCTTCTGGACGTGGTCTGCCTCATGGCGCCCGCCGGGCTCCTGCTTGGAAGACTGGCGAATTTCATCAACGGCGAGCTGTGGGGGAAGATCTCCCATGTACCCTGGGCTGTTATCTTCCCCAAGAGCGCGGAAGAAGGCACGCCCCTGAATCTGATTGCTCCGCGCCACCCGTCACAGCTCTATGAGGCCGCCCTTGAGGGTCTGTTCCTTTTGATATACACGCAACTGCGCTATCGCCAGACCCGGCTGAAGAAGCCCGGACAACTGGCGGCGGAATTTATTTTCCTTTACTGCCTGGCCAGAATCTTCTGCGAACAGTTTCGCGAGCCGGATGCCTCTTTGTTTTTCGGGCTCTCAAGGGGAGTCTTCTACTCCGCGCTGTTGATTCCCCTCTCCCTCTTTGTCTGGCTCCGGGTTTCGGGGAAAAGGCCTAACTCAAAATAGCCCTCAAGGAAGCCAGAACCGCCACACAGGCCGTCTCCACGCGCAAAACGGCATCTCCCAAGCCGACAAACTCCGCTCCTTTCGCCAGTAGCGCCTCATACTCATCCTTGGAAAAATCCCCCTCCGGCCCAATCCACAGCACTATCCTGTGAACACCGCCCAATTTCAATTCCTTCCAAGGTGTGATCGCACCATACAGGGAAGCCACTATATTTCTGTCTCTGCCATATGCACTCACTGCCTCCGCAAACCGGGTTGGCCTTTTGATCTTCGGGAGCCACGCAAGCCCGCTTTGTTTGCAGCCCTCCTCCGCTATTTTTCCCCATCTCTCCATTTTGTTGTTAAGTCTCTTGTTCTCGAAGTTTATAGCCACCCTTTGCGTAATAAGCGGGCAAACTTCCGATACTCCCATCTGCACCGCCTGCCTGACGACATCATCGAAGCTCCCGCCCTGGGTTATCCCCACGCATAGAATAATCTCAGGGGTTTGGCGGTCTTTCTCCCGAACGCTGGATATCCGAACGCCCTCTTTCCCGAAAGTGCCCTTCCAGACCGTTCCACAACCATCAAGGAGCTCCACCTCCTCTCCTTCACGCACGCGCAAGGCCCTGGCATGGTTTAGCGACTCCTTGTCCAACTCCACACAAGAGCCCACCGCAGCGCCTTTGCAGAAAAACCTGATCATATGAACGGTATCGTCGCTGAATCCTGCTCCAAAAGCAATTCCAGTATCATCGGGGCGTATCTGTCCGTGTGGGTTTCTGAAGCCCCATCTTCTTCATGCGCGCGATAAGTGTGGTCGGTTTTATGCCCAGAAGCTCGGCGGCCCCTCCCGCCCCCTTTATTCTCCAATTCGCGCTATCCAATATCTTCCACAGGTTGTCCCGTTCCATCCGTCTAAGCTGGCTCTCGGCCAGAAATCCCTGTGGTAATGTCTGCTGGATTTTCTCGCCCAGGACTGTTCTGTGTTTTTCCGGAAGATCAAAACGCAACGGACCTCCCCTGGCCAGAATGATGGCACGCTCTATGACGTTTCTAAGTTCCCTGACGTTTCCGGGCCAGTCATAATTGCACAGCCGCGCCAACGCCTCCTGGGGAAGACGCGGAGAGGGACATTTGAGTTCCTTTGTGGAAAGCCCGATGAAATGCCTGGCCAATAACGGGATGTCCTGCGGCCGTTCGCGCAAGGCCGGCACGTGTATGGGAAAAATATTGATGCGGTAGTACAGGTCCTCCCTGAATCTTCCGGCCTCGATTTCCTTTTTCAAGTCCCGGTTGGTCGCGGCAATGATCCTCACGTCAACGCGCCGCGTTCTGTCCTCGCCTACCCTCTCATAGCTCTTCTCCTGCAGAGCCCTGAGCAGCTTGGCCTGCAGTTCCAGGGGGATCTCGCCAATCTCATCCAGGAAAAGCGTCCCCCCATCAGCCGTCTCAAACCTTCCTGCGCGTTCATTGAGCGCTCCCGTAAAGGAACCTTTGGCATGCCCAAAGAACTCACTCTCATAGAGATCTCTGGGGATTGACGCACAGTTGACGCGGACAAACGCTCCTTCTTTTCTGGAGCTGCGTTTATAGATCTCGTGAGCCACCAGCTCTTTGCCGCAGCCTGTTTCGCCGGTTATCAGAACAGAAGCGTCTGTCGGAGCGACCAGATCTATCTGCCTTATGATCTGTTTGAGCGCCTCCCCTTCGCCTACCAGATCCCCAAAGGCCTTGGCCTCCAGCACCTCCTCCTGCAGGTAGGTGTTCTGTTCCTGCAGTTGCGCCTTCAATCTCTGTATCTCTTCAAAAGCCTGCGCGTTGGCGATGGCCGCACCTATCCTGTCAGTAAAGAAACTCATCCAGGCGCGAGCCTCCCGGTCTATCGGCTGCCGGCAAAAGCCGGCCATGACCCCCAGAACCCTGTTCCTATGGATGATGGGGCCGGCACCGAAAGAAGAGACCCTGTCACCCTTTAGCCACGCGAACTCCGATTGGAATTCTTCATGTCCATCCGTGTGATCCACAAACATATTCCTGCCCGTGGCGGCAATTCCGCCTATGAGCCCGGCCCCCCAGGGTATGCGCATCTGCTGCCTCATCTCCTTTTTCTTGTTGCCAGCCTGCAGCGTTCCGCCGCACGCGGCCAGATACAGTTCATCGCGATCGCCAGCTCGAAGCCAAATCTCCATCCAGACCACCTTGGGGCGTACCTTCGGGCTATCCTCAACAGCTCTCATGAATTTGCCAAGCACACCTTCTATTGAGGATTCGCCAGAGATGTCCAATAGCAGCCGCACCGCTTTGCTTGTATCAAACTCTATTAGGCCTTTTCCCATACCCAATTGTACAATATATTGAACATGATTGATACATATTTTTGCACATACAATATATTGCACCAATCCAAAAACTGCCGCAAATATATATCTGTCTCGTAATCAAGCCGCTAACCCTGTTATATATTTTCTTGGCACGCCACCTGCAAATAAAATGAATTATGACTATTCCTCTACTCAAATTTTCCTTCAAGGGAAGCCTGATCATCAAAGGCATTATCTCCCTGGCTCTCGTCGGGGCCGTGTGTTATTACTTTATTTGTGTGGCTCCCTTTGAATCCACGGATGACGCCGCCATTGAGGGCCGCGTTATTCAAATAGCCCCACAGGTGGCCGGGCAGGTAGCCCACCTCCTTGTCACGGACAACCAAATGGTCAAAGAAGGCGACCTGATCCTGGAGATAGACCCCCGGGACTATGAGGCCGCTCTCGCGCAGGCAAAGGCTAATCTCGATGCTGCCGAGGCTCAGTCGCAGTACGCGAAAGCCGACAGCAGACGATACGCCTCCATGGGAAATATGGGCGTTTCCCAAAGCGAAATAGATCTGGCCGCGCAAAAGGCCCGTTCCGCGGAGGCGCAGGTGGTTGTAGCCAAGTCCGCCATCGTCAAAGCCCAGCTTGACGTGGACCACACCAAAATTACCGCCCCCTGTTCGGGACGTGTCACGAAACGCTCCGTAGAGAGGGGCGATTACGTGCAGAAGGGTCAGGATCTCATGGCTATTGTGCCACCGGACTATTGGGTCACGGCGGACTTCAAGGAGACCCAGCTTGAGCACATGAAGCCCGGCCAGTCCGTGGAGATCAAGATCGACGCATTCCCCGGCAGGAGCTTCAAGGGACACGTGGATAGCATCCAATCCGGAGCAGGGGCGCGTTTCAGCCTCTTTCCGCCGGAGAATGCCACGGGGAACTTCATCAAAGTGGTCCAAAGAGTCCCCGTGAAAATTACTTTTGACTCCCCCATCACGGACACCCTTCCTGTCGGGCCGGGTATGTCGGTTGAACCCGTTGTCCGCGTCAGATAATCCATGCCGGACGCTTCTGCCCAGTCGAACGTCAATCCGTGGCTCGTCGCAGCCGCGGTCATATTACCAACCTTCATGGAGGTGCTCGACACCACCATTGTCAGTGTCTCATTGCCCCATATCGCGGGAAACCTCTCCGCCACCTACAATGAGGCCACCTGGGTTCAAACCAGTTATCTGGTGGCCAATGCCGTGGTCCTTCCGGCTGGCGCGTGGTTCTCATCCTTCTTTGGCCGCAAGAATTTCCTCTCGGCGTGCATCATTCTCTTTACTCTGGCGTCCTTTGTCTGTGGGATAGCCTCCAGTATGGAGATGTTAATTATGGCCCGCGTCGTGCAGGGTGCCAGCGGTGGCGCTCTGCAGCCCCTCTCCCAATCGATTCTTCTGGAAAGCTTCCCCCAATCGAAACACGGTCAGGCTATGGCGATGTACGGCCTGGGCGTCATCATCGCACCGATTCTGGGTCCCGTCCTGGGCGGCTGGGTCACCGACAATTTCTCCTGGAGGTGGCTCTTCTTCATAAATATTCCCATGGGAATATTGGCCGTGCTGCTCATCAAAGAGTGGGTCTTCGACCCAGCCTACGTCAAGAGCGCCAGACCGGGCAGGATCGACGCCTGGGGTTTTACGCTTCTCATTTTGTGGCTGGGCACCCTGCAGATCGTCCTCGACAAGGGCCAGGATGCCGACTGGTTTTCCTCCGCCTGGATCTGCTGGCTTGCCGCCATATCAGTTTGTTCATGCCTGTGCTTTGTGTACAGGGAGCTCCATTGCGAGCACCCCATCACCGATCTGCGTATCTTCGGCAACAGGAACTTCTGGGTTGGAACGCTTCTCACGGGGATCATAGCCGTCTTTCTCTACGCCCCCATGACGCTGCTTCCCAGTCTTTTGCAGCAATTGATGGGTTACAGCGCCCTCCAAAGCGGTCTCGCGCAGCTCTCCCGTGGCGTGGGTGCCGCGTTCTGTATGCCGGTTGTGGGAATCATCATGGGCAGGGTTGATGTTCGCTATCTTATAGCCTTTGGGCTTGTATGCGTAAGCACCGCCTTCCTCCTTCTGGGGCACCTCTCCGCCATCTTCCCACAGGAATATCTTTTCCTCCCCAATTTCATCATGGGGGTCGGCATTGGCTGTTGCATGGTCCCCCTCATGGCAACCTCCGTAGGTTTGCTGAGAAAAGAACAGATGGGAAACGCCACCGGGCTTTTTGCGCTGGTGCGCAATCTTGCGGGCAGCATCGGCATTGCCCTCGTCATTACGCTGGTCACACGCTACAACCAGATTCATCAGGCCTATCTATCGGAAAACCTTACACCCTATGACGGGCGCTATCAGCTCTCCGCCCACGTCCTTGACCAAGGGCTCTCTTCTTCCGTTGGCAGCGCGCAGGGACTGCACGCCGCGCAGGGTGTTCTGTACCAGTCAATGCAGCTGCAGTCGGGGCTCCTTTCTTACCTCGACGTATTCAATCAGCTGGCGATGGTCTGTATTTTTGCCATACCGCTTGTTATGCTCCTCAAGAGAGTAAAACCTGGAAGCGCCGCCTCCATGCATTAATTTATGAAAACAAATCACACATTCATAACAGCAGGCATTCTCGCCGGGCTCTGCGGTAGCATGGCTTCTCTTGCCGGATGCGCCTCCGTGGGACCCAACTACCATAAACCTGCCAGCCAGACGCCCGCGCAATGGAGCGCGCCCCTCTCCATCGGAGAGCATCCTTCTCCGGAAAAACTTTCCTCCTGGTGGAAAAATTTCCACGACCCGGAACTGGACTCTCTTATTGAACGGGCTTTTTCGCAAAATCTGGACATAAAAGCCGCGGTGGCAAGGGTTCGGGAATCGCGCGCCCAATATGGCATCGCGGAGTCCCAGAATGGGCCCGGCGTGGGAGCCCTCGGTGCCTATCAGAGGGGCGCACTGCCCGCCAGTCTCTCGTCATCCAAGAACACCTATGTTTCCGGATTTGACGCCTCATGGGAAATCGACCTGTTTGGGGGAGTGCGCCGCTCGGAAGAATCCGCCCGTGCCGAGGTTGAAGCACTCGAGTTCGCTCAGGCAGACACCCGCATTTCCATCGAGGCCGAAATCGCCAGAAATTATATCGAGCTGCGCGCGTACCAGAGCCGCCTTGAGATCGCCAGGCAAAATATCAGATCCCAGGAAATCTCCCTGGGGATAACGCAGAAACGTTATTCCAACGGTCTTTCAAGCAACCTCGATGTCCAACAAGCCACAGCCCTGTTGGAGACAACCCGCTCGCAAATCCCCTCTCTTGAAAGCGCCGTCAATGCCTCGATGAACCGTCTGAGTGTGCTTCTCGCGCTTCCTCCGGGATCCTTGTCCGGTGAGTTAGCCGCCGCCGCAACCATACCACCTACTCCGCCGTCTGTAGCCGTTGCATTGCCTTCAGAACTGATGGAACGCCGCCCCGATGTCAGAGCCGCGGAAAGACAACTTGCCGCCGCCGCCGCGCAGATTGGTGTTGCCAAAGCCGATCTCTTCCCAAAATTCTCATTGACCGGAGCCGCGGGTTCCATTGCCGACCGTCCGGGCAATTGGTATTCCGCGGGCACGCGTTTCTGGACGGTCGGTCCGGTTGTCGAGTGGAATCTCTTCGATTCCGGACGGATTCGCGCGAATATCAAAGTCAAGACTGCCCAGCAAGAACAGGCCCTTTATGGTTATGAAAAGACGGTACTCGGTGCCTTTGAAGATGTGGAAAACGGTCTGGTAGCCTATGCCAAAGAGCGGACCCGTTACGAATCGCTCTGCAAGGCGGAAGCCGCCAGCCGCGAGGCCTTGCGTCTGGCCAATGAGCTCTACTCTAATGGACTAGCCAGTTTTATCAATGTCTTGGACGCCCAGCGTTCCCTCTATCAGGTGCAAGATCAGCTAGTCCAGTCCCAAGCGGCTGTTTCGTTGGATCTCGTCAAGCTCTACAAAGCACTCGGTGGGGGATGGGAAACTTAATATACGGGAATATTAAAAAGCTTCATGATCTTTGTGATAGCTGAAACCCCGTTCTTGGGAGATTCGTTCCAAGGCTCCTGCCAGCCACCTCCCAGCGCCTTTATAAGGCCGACTGAGTCGGTCAGCTGCTCCATTTTAATACTCAAGAGCGACCTTTCATTTCCATAGAGAGTGATCTGTGCCTGCAGCACGCTCAGATAGCCATCGATTCCGGCCTCGTAGCGGCTCTGCTCCAAATCCAACGCGCGCTTTGACGAAACGACGGCTGCGTCCAGCTGCGTCCTCTCCTGGGCGTGCAGCCTTATAGCGGCTAGATCATCCTCTACTTGCTGAAAGCCGCCCAAAACCGTCTGGCGATAGTTGGCCACCGCCGCCTCGTAGTTCGCCTTGGCCTGCTCCAGCTCCGCCCCATAGAGTCCTCCGTTGAAGATCACCTCGCTGGCCGAGCCACCCAAAGACCACATCAGGCTTGACGCGCTGAACAGGTGCGAAAGCGTCGAACTCTCCACTCCCCCGCTTCCCGTCAGGGTGATAGACGGAAAGAAGGCTGTCTTGGCCAGCCCTATGATTTCGTTGGCTGCCGCCACCTGTCGTTCAGCGGCGGCAATATCCGGCCGCCTTTCCAAAAGAGTGGACGGAGTAGAAGGCGGGACAATGGGGGGCTCTACCGTGAGTGCTTTGGATTTGATCTCAAAATCAGACGCCGATTTTCCCACAAGAAGCGCTATGGCGTGTTCTAGTTGCGCGCGGGATACTCCTATGTCTGTCGCCAGGGCCAAGGCCGCTTCCAACTGTGACTTGGCGGTCTCCACATCGGAGGCGGAAGCTATCCCCGTATCAAAGCGATCCTGCATAAGATCTAGGATCTTTTGATAGGCTGTGGCCGTGTCGTCCAGCAGCTTTTTCTGTTCATCTAGGGCACGCAACTGAAAATAATCTGAGGCCAGTCCAGCCTGGATGCTAAGCCGCGCATTTTCCATATTTGCAACGCTTTCTTGCGCTGAGAACGACGCCTCTCTCACAGAATTACCCACCCTACCCCAAAAATCAGGCTCCCAGGAGGCAGTCAGCGGCACCGAGAAAGTGGTAGAAGTTTTCGCTGAGGACCCGGATGTTCCGGGGGTACCGGACCGGCTGGCCGAAGGAGAAATGCCCAGCACTGGAAAGAATGACGATCTGGCCTGATCCACTAGTGACCAGGCTGCGCGGACATTCGCGGCCGCCTGCGCCAGATTCTGATTGGCCTGCATAGCCTGCATCTCGAGGGCATTCAGGTCGGAATCGTTGAAGCGCTTCCACCAATCCCCCTTTAGTTGATCATCCTTTGGCTGAGCAGCCTTCCAAATGCCACCCGCCGATTCCTTGTACGCGGCAGGAGTTGACACTTCCGGCTTATGGTAGGCTGGAGTGGTGTTGCAGCCGCTCAAAAGCAGTCCCAGAATCAGGAATGAACTTATTATTCGCGTTTTCATAAATCAGTTTTTCGAGTATTAATAATACCGGCCTTCGCATCTGGAGATATTCTCCTAAGAAAATTGTTTAGCTTGTCCATGTACAGGTACACTACCGGGGTTGTAAAGAGTGTTAGTGCCTGGCTCAGAAGCAGTCCTCCGACAATCGAAACGCCCAGAGGCTTTCTAAGTTCCGAGCCAACGCCCGTTCCCAAAGCCAAAGGCAACGCTCCCAATAAGGCCGCCATCGTTGTCATCATAATCGGTCTGAAACGCAGTAGACAAGCCTCGTAAATGGCGTCCCTGGGACTTTTCCCTTCAGTTCTTTCAGCAACCAGGGCAAAGTCTATCATGAGTATGGCGTTTTTCTTCACTATGCCGATCAGGAGTATGATACCAATAAGGGCAATGATATCCAAACTCATGCCAAAAAAAATAAGCGCCAGAAGCGCACCAACGCCTGCAGAAGGCAGCGTGGAGAGAATCGTTACCGGATGGATGAAACTTTCATAGAGAACTCCCAGCACTATGTAGACTGCCAAAAGCGCCGTCAGAATCAACATCGGCTCCGAAGCCAAGGATGTCTGATACACCTGGAGGGTCCCCGCAAATTTTCCGTGTATTGTCTCCGGCATTCCGGCCCGGCGCTCCATTTTGACTATCTCATCGGCAGCCTGGCTGATCGAATATCCCGGCTGCAGGTTGAAAGAAAGCGTTACTGCCGGCCATTGCCCCTGATGGGCTACCGACAACGGGGCATTCTGCGGCTCGTAATGCGCGATTGCGCTCAGCGGCACCATCCCGCCTCCAGGGGTCGCCACATAGATATTTTTTAGGCCTTCCGGACTCTGCCAGAACTTCGGGGCCACCTCCATCACCACGTGATACTGGTTGAGCGCCGTGTACATGGTGGACACCTGTCTTTGGCCAAAAGCGTCGTAAAGGGTATTGTCGATTGTCTGCGGATTAAGTCCCAATTTCATGGCGGTAGCTCTATCATAGGTCAGCATTGTCTCCAGACCACCGTTCTGCTGGTCGGAATTTACATCGGCAAAGCCCTTGAGCTTCTGCATCTGCTTGAGAAGAATCGGCCCCCACTTTTTCAAGTCGTCGATTGTCTCGCTTTGCAGGGTATATTGGTACTGCGCAGCACTGGATCTTCCACCTACACGCAAATCCTGCGCTGATTGAAGATAGGTTGTAGCCCCCTTGACCTTGGCCAATTTGGGGCGCAATCGATTTATAACCTGATCCGCGCTGATCTTCCTTGCCCCAAGAGGCTTTAGCATGACGAACATCTGGCCCTTGGTGACAGCTCCGCCCCCTCCGCCGCCGCCTATAAAGGCTACCACATCCTGAACGGCGGGGTCCGTTCTTACAATATCAACATACCGCGCCACCCTTGATTGCATTGCCTGAAAGGAGCTGTCCTGTGCCCCCACTATGGAGCCCATAATACGTCCCGTGTCCTGCTGAGGGAAAAGCCCCTTGGGTATCTCTACAAAAAGCCATATGTTAAAAACAAATATTGCCAGAAATATGGCGAGCATAAAGCCGGAGCGTTTCAACACCCATTGCAGAGCCCGCGCATATCCTGTTTGCATCCACCCAAAGAAATTTCCAAACGCGCTAGTCATGGTATGCAAAAAAGAACCTCCCTGTGCGGATGACTTCGTCTTCTTCTTTAGCAAATAGGCGCAAAGCATAGGTGTCGCCGTCAGGGAGATAAAGAGAGAGACCAGGATTGCCGTGGTCAGGGTAACCGCAAACTCTCTGAACATCCTCCCTATAAATCCCCCCATCATCAGGATCGGGATGAACACCGCCACCAGGGAGATGCTGATGGACAGCACCGTAAATCCTATTTCACCGGCTCCGGTAAGCGCCGCCTGGAGTGGACTCATGCCCTTTTCCAGATAGCGCGTGATGTTCTCTATGACCACAATGGCGTCGTCCACCACAAAACCGGTCGCTATGGTAAGCGCCATCATGGAGAGGTTGTCTATGCTGAATCCCATCAGGTACATGACTCCAAAGGTTCCGACAAGCGAGACGGGAACCGCGATGCTGGGAATGAAGGTCGTGCGCAGATCCCCCAGGAAGAAGAAGACCACCAACACCACGAGCAGGGTCGATATACAAAGAGTTCTCTCCACATCTTTGACCGAAGCCTTGATCGTCACCGTCTGATCCAGCACGATATTTGACCGTATGCCGGCCGGAAGCGTTGCCATAAGAGGAGGCAGGCTCTTTCTGACGCGTTCAACCGTGTCGATGATGTTAGCTCCTGGTTGCCTGAAGACTATCACCAGGATGGACGGCTTCCCGTCTGTCATACCCATATTGCGGATGTCCTCAACCGAGTCATTGACTGTGGCCACATCGGCCAGCCTCACCACGGAACCGTTGCGATAGGCCACAACAAGTGGCCTGTAGTTTACCGCCCCCAGAAGCTGATCGTTGGCCTCCACGTCGGCTGTGGTCTTCCTGCCGGAGACCTGACCCTTGGCCAGATTCGCGTTTTGCGCTCCAAGCATGGTCCGAACCGACTCCAGGCCGATGCCGTAGGCGTTGAGCTGCGTCGGGTTGAGTTCCACCCTCACCGCCGGCAGAGAGGAGCCTCCCACTATCACCTGGCCCACTCCGTTTATCTGCGAAAGCCTCTGCTGCATGAGCGTCGAGGCGAAATCATAGAGATGCCCGCGATCATACAGGTCCGAAGTCAGCGCGATGATCATGATGGGCGAATCTGCCGGATTCACCTTCCTGTATGAGGGATTGCTGGGCAGGTTGGTGGGCAGGTTGCTTCTGGCGGCGTTGATGGCGGCCTGCACGTCCCTGGCGGCGGCATTGATGTCGCGATCCAGATCGAACTGCAGCACTACGTTCGTCGACCCCAGGCTACTCGACGAGGTCATCTCCGTGACCCCCGCAATACGCCCAAACTGCCTTTCAAGGGGAGTAGCGACAGAGGCGGCCATTACTTCCGGACTAGCCCCTGGCAGGCCGGCGGAAACAGAGATCGTCGGAAAATCCACCTGCGGCAACGGCGAAACCGGCATCTGAAAATATGCTATGGCTCCCGCAAGCGTTATAGCGATGGTGATCAGAACAGTTGCCACCGGCCTGCGCACAAATGGATCTGAAAGGCTGCTCATAAGCCTCCTTCTATCCCGTCGGATCTCTCTTTCTTTCCAGAGAGCCTTTGTGCCAGGTTATCAAAGAAAATATAGATGACAGGGGTCGTATACAGGGTCAGCAACTGGCTGAGCGCCAGCCCACCCACGATGGTGATACCCAGAGGCCTTCTAAGTTCAGCTCCCACTCCTGTACTCACAGCCAGCGGTATCGCGCCAAGCATGGCCGCCATTGTAGTCATCATGATGGGCCTGAAACGCAAAAGACTCGCCTGGTAGATCGCCTCAGTGGAGTCTTTTCCTCCATGACGCTGGGCATCCAGCGCAAAGTCGATCATCATGATCGCGTTCTTCTTGACAATTCCTATCAGCAGGATAACGCCGATAATGGCAACCACTCCCAGATCGTTGCCTGTCAGCATCAGAGCCAGAATCGCACCGACACCAGCCGAAGGGAGAGTCGAAAGAATCGTCACCGGATGTACAAAGCTTTCGTACAAAACTCCCAAGACAATATAAACGGTAACTATGGCCGCCAGAATTAGGAGCGGCTCATTGGAAAGTGACGAGCGGAAAGAGGCCGCCGTTCCCTGGAAAGCCGCTTGTATGCTTGCCGGTGTACCGAGAGACTTTTGCAAACGATCTATTGCGTCTTCGGCGTCCCCCAGAGAGGCTCCTCTGGCCAGATTGAAGGAGATGGTAACAACGGGGAATTGTCCCTGATGGTTGATGCTCAAGGGAGCTGATCGTTCTTCTATACGCGTAAAGGCTGAAAGAGGGATTGGCCTGCCGCCTGTATCCGCGGTTTCCTTGATATAGATATCCTGCAGCTTGATGGGGCTTCTCTGGAACTCTGGGAGGGCTTCCAATATCACATGGTATTGATTAAGCTGCGTAAAAATAGTTGAGATTTGGCGCTGTCCCAGCGCGTCGTAGAGGGCATTGTCGATTGCCTGGGGAGTCACACCCAGCCGGACCGCTGCCACGCGGTCTATCACCAGATCAATTTGACGTCCCTGTGTCTGCTCATCGGTTGCCACGTCGCGGAGTTCCTTGAGCTGTTTGAGTTTCGCCATCAGCCTACCCGTCCAGAGATTCAGCTCGTCGGCATTCGGCCCTTCCAAGGTGTACTGATACTGCGTGCGGCTGACGCGGTCCTCTACCGTCAGATCCTGAACCGGCTGCATATAAAGAGTGATGCCGGAGACTTTTTCGAGAGAGGGCTGCAATCTTCTTATTACGTCGGAGGCATTTATATGGCGTTCTTTCTCCGGCTTGAGGTTGATAAGCACGCGTCCACTGTTGAGCGTTGTATTTGTGCCATCCACTCCAATAAAAGAGGAGAGGCTCTCCACCGCTGGATCTCCCAATATGACGTCGATGATCTGCTGCTGCTTTTGGGCCATCTCCTCAAAGGATACCGATTGGGCCGCTTCCGAGATACCCTGTATGAGGCCGGTATCCTGTACGGGGAAGAACCCCTTGGGTACGACCAGATAGAGAAGCACCGTCAGAAAGAGCATTCCCACCGCAACAATGAGAGTGCTTGTCTGGTGTTTGAGCACCCACCGCAGGGACTGCGCGTAGAATTCCGTTAATCTCCCAAAGGCCGTCTTTTTCTTTTCCTCAGGATTTTCCGGAGCATCCTTGCCGCGGCGCAGGAGCCTCGAGCACATCATAGGAGTCAGCGTCAGGGAAACAACCGCCGAGATGACTATCGTCACGGCCAGCGTCACCGCGAACTCCCTAAAGAGCCGTCCCACCACGTCTCCCATGAAGAGCAGCGGTATCAACACCGCCACAAGGGAGAGCGTCAGGGAGAGAATTGTGAATCCTATCTGTCCGGCCCCCTTCAGGGCCGCGTCAAAGGGCTTCTCACCATCCTCTATGTAGCGCATGATATTTTCAATCATGACGATTGCGTCATCCACCACAAAGCCCGTCGAGATGGTGAGCGCCATCAATGTCAAGTTATTGAGGCTGTATCCCAAAAAATACATGGCACCAAAGGTTCCCACCAGTGAAAGCGGCATTGTCACGCTTGGGATGATCGTGGCGGAAACATTCTTGAGAAAGAGGAACATCACCATGACAACCAACGCCACCGTCAGCACCAGTTCAAACTGCACGTCGTCAACAGAGGCCCGTATAGTAACCGTGCGGTCTGTCAGTATGGTGAAATGCACCGATGCTGGCATATCCGCCTGCAAACGCGGCAGCAGGCTCTTGATACGGCTAACCACCTCCAGCGTATTGGCTCCGGGCTGCCTTTGAATATTGACAATGACCGCCGGCACCTTGTTCATCCAGGCCGCCTGATTTTTATTCTCTGCCCCATCGACCACCTGCGCCACGTCTTTCAGCATAACCGGAGCCCCATTCTTGTAGGCTATCACCAGTTTTCTATAATCGTCGCTTGTCAGCAGCTGATCGTTCGCGTTGATCTGATAAGCCTGATAGGGCCCGTCAAAGTTTCCCTTGGCCAAATTGACGCTGGTAGCCTGCAGGACAGTCCGGACGTCTTCAAGATTCAGCCCCATGTTGGCCAGAGTAGTTGGATTGATCTGGACGCGAACAGCGGGTTTCTGCCCCCCGCTGATCGTCACCAGTCCCACGCCAGAGAGCTGCGATATCTTCTCCACCAGACGCGTATCTGCCAGATCCTCCACTTGCGGCAGGGTTAGAGTATCCGACGTGAGAGCCAGCGTCATGACCGGCGCGTCAGCCGGGTTAATCTTGCTATACACGGGCGGATTGGGAAGCCCTGTCGGCAGGTACGACTGGGCGGCATTAATGGCGGCCTGTACTTCCTGCTCGGCAATATCTATGTTCAGACTTAGCGCAAACTGCAGTGTGATGACCGAGCAGCCGTCAGAACTGTTGGAAGTCATCTGATTAAGTCCCGGCATCTGTCCAAATTGGCGCTCAAGGGGCGTCGTAATGGCCGAAGTGACGACCTTGGGGCTGGCTCCGGGATAAAAGGTCACTACCTGTATGATCGGGTAATCGACTTGCGGAAGTGCTGCTACAGGCAGCTGACGATAAGCGACAAAACCAGCCAGCAGGATAGCCAGCATCAGGAGAGTGGTGGCCACAGGACGCTGGATAAAAGGACTTGAAAGGCTCATAAGGAATTTGTCTTAGTCGAACTGCTGGCTGTCTTGCCGGCCTCCGTCGAGGCATCCTTAACGTGTTTCTGCGGATTGATCCCCTGGGGCACAGGATTTTTCGCCGAGTGTCCAGCGCCACTTTTGGCTGTGGATGTCTTTTCCGGTGCTGGGGTGACGTTTTCCGTTCCCTCTTTTCCGGTCGACACTTTGACTCCGTCCTGCAGCTTGTCAAAACCGTCTGTCACGATGGTCGCACCCACATCGAGGCCCTCTACAACAACGAAGTTTCCATCGGTGGCGCCTGGTTTCACTGACTTGATTGATGCTGTCTGATCCTCTCCCACGACATAGACAAAGGCGTCGTTTCCATTGCGCTGAACTGCCGCTGTCGGAATCAACGCCACATCGTACAGCGTTTTTACCACCAGCACCACGTTGACAAACTGATTCGGGAAAAGGAGATTGTTCTCGTTTGCAAACTGGGCGCGGAGTTTTACGGTACCGGTCGTGGGATCAATCTCATTGTCCACGGCCTGCAATTCACCCGTGGCCTGCTTTTGCAACTGCTCCCTGTCAAAAATCTGCACGCCAAGTTTGCTGCCTTGTCTAAGCTGGGTCTCTATTTGTGGCAAAACGTCTTCAGCAACGCTGAAAATGACGGTGATCGGCTGTGTCTGTGTAATGACCACCAGTCCCGTCGTGTCGCTTGGCTGCACAATGTTTCCCTCGTCCACAAGCCGGAGTCCCACTCTCCCGTCCACTGGCGAATTAATCTGGCAGTAACCCAGCTGCACCTTGGCATTCTCCAATAGTCCCTGATCCAATTTGACAGATCCCTCGTACTGATGAACCAGCGCTTCCTGATCATCCAACTGCTGCTTGGAAATTGAGTTCTTCTCCAAGGCTGTTTTGTAACGCTCAAAATCCGTCTTTGCTCCCGCGAGTAGCGCACTGTCCCTTTCCAGCTGGCCTTGGTCTTCGGCCACTTGGGCCTGGTAGAAACGCGGATCTATGCCTATCAGCAGATCCCCCTTCTTCACCAATTGTCCCTCAACATAATTGACCTTTTGCAGCTGTCCGCTAACTTGCGCCTTTATTGTGATCGTGTTCAGTGAGGTCACCGTCCCCAGCGCGTTGACGGTAACATCCATATTTCCCTTCTTCACGGTAACTATCGAGACCGGCACGGGCTTGGGAGCGATTTTTGGCTTCTGTGCTCCCATTATAAGCCTTGCCACCGGCCAGATCGAGGCCAGTGCAAGTATCACTACTGCTATGACTATCCACTTTCTGCGTGGCGACTTTTTTGTCGGTGATGCTTTTGAGGGTTCCATGGCTGCTTATAACGTCTTTTTATACACAATTCTTAACTATTTATAGTTAAGCGTGGCTGATAATAATACCCCGCGGTCCCTTGTTTCTCTCAGATGACAGAGTTGTCTAATGGTAAAAAAAGGTAAAACTCCATGTGCCGCGCGTTAAAGCCCCCTCCCCAGAGGAAGCCGGGAATTACTCCGGCGCAAAATCTCTTCATACATTCCTGTCGTAGGCTGGATCAAATTCCGTCCATAAACACACGCCAAAACACCTCCCATAAAGCTTTACCGGTCACTCCAGCTGTTATATCATTCTGACCAAGGTTATGAGGATACTTTTCATATCATGCGGTGGAACCATTGTCAGCGCAGACGGTCAGAATACGGACATTGCGGCACTCGAAGCCGTAGAGAACGCAGCCGGTGCACTTCTGAAGGAAGTTTGGATTCCCCGTTTTAAACAGTCTCTCTTGAGGCGCGCCAAAGACAGCGCTGAGCAAAAAGCCATCGAAAACGATACCCTGATAGATACCCTTGATCTGCTTTCCTGCGACAGTACCGAGATTGGACCCCTGGAGTGGCGCAAAATTGCAGAATGCATTGTCGACAACTACGACAGGTACGACGGCTTCATACTTGCCCATGGCACCAATACGCTTTCCTATTCGGCAAGCGCCATAAGATTTGCCCTGCCACTGCTGGGGAAACCTATTGTGTTGACAGGCTCCAATACGCCCATGGGGCTGCCCTACTCCGACGCCCAGGTCAATTTTTCAAACGCGGTTCTGGTGGTTCAAAAACTCATACAAGATGGCCTTCCCGGAGTGTCGGTTGTCTTCGCCAGCAGGATCATGCCAGGTGTTCGGACCAAAAAGGCAAACGGCACCGAATGGGATGCCTTCAAAACATTCAATGCGCCCGATCTCGGACAAATACGCACCAAAGGAGAGGTAGTTATCAATATGAACGAATACCGCAGGTACTTCGCCCCCGACATTGAGGGCTCTCCCTGGCAGGGTAAACCACCTGCCAAGAAGAAGATCGACCTGCTGCCATTTGTATACCGCGATTTCCAGGCTCTAATAAGCTCCCACACCTTTCATCCAGGCGATGACCCTCGCACCTACCTAGCTGTCATGGAGGTACTTCTCAAGCTCAAGAAGGAATCGGGGCTCCGCGGCGCGCTCATTATCCGGGCGGTTGGCGATGGTGACACATCCAAAATTATTCAAGCCGAGGTATTGCAACAGGCAAATGATATGGAGATTCCAATTGTGCTAACAACACAGGAGCCGCAGGGCACAAGTCGTCTCCAGGCAAATGCGCAATCGGCACAAGTGATGAGTCGCACCTTTGCCATCCCTGCCTGGGACATGAACATAGAAACCATGGTGGTAAAGATGCGTTATCTGCTGAACAGAGACCTGGGCTATAACGAGATAGTCAACGAGTTTGCCAAGAACTACTTTGGCGAGATCAATATCAAAAAATAATGGTTTATGAACAACGAACACATTACCAAAGTACTACGAAAGGCCCTGGATGCCCGTGTGTACGGCGGCACTGTATCGGGGGTGCTCTTCTACGATCTAGATTTTTTCCGGGACACCATCACTGACATTCAGAAGAAATTCCCGCCAGCAACCCTGCACGCCATAGCCGTCAAGGCAAACCCACTGGCCGTCCTGCTTCGAGAGGCCTGCGCTCTCGGCATGGGTGCAGAATGCGCCTCCCTGCCGGAGGTTCATCATGCGCTGCGGCTCGGCTTTGTCCCGGATAAGATTGTCTTTGACTCGCCTGCAAAAACTCAGGAGGAACTCGCCCTCGCGGTGGAGAAAGGCATCTATATCAATGTAGACAACTTTCAGGAACTGGAACGACTGGCAAAAATAGCGGCTTCGAGCAAGAAAACCATCCGTGCCGGTATTCGCATTAATTCCCAGACGGGAGCAGGCTCTTACATTGGTACAAGCACCGCCATTCCCACTTCAAAATTTGGCGTTCCCCTTAGCGATAACCCGGACAAGATTATTGAGGCGTATTGCAAATATCCATGGCTGGTGGGGCTGCACATCCACACCGGTTCGCAGTTTTGCTCCCTAGAGCTGGTGGTCCAGGGCGTAGAACTGATTGTGAAGCTGGCCGCCCAAATCGCGGATAGGCGCGGCAAACCCATTGAGTTAATCGATATCGGGGGTGGCTTGCCCGCCAATTATGGCGACGACAACAAGGGCACCAACCTTGAGCGTTATCTGGAGCTATTACACCAAAAGGCACCGGAGTTGTTCAAGTACAAGCTCGTCACGGAATTTGGCCGTGCTGTCAGCGCAAAGGCCGGTTGGGCAGCCTCACGAGTGGAATATACCAAAAGATCGGGCGGCGCCAAGATCGCCGTTGTTCATTTAGGCGCGGACTTTATGGTAAGAACGGCCTACGTACCGGATGTCTGGAAACACCGTGTAAGCGTCTTTGGGGGCGATGGAAATCCAAAGTTGGGAGACTCCTGTCTTCAGGACATCGCAGGACCCTTGTGCTTTACCAATGATTATGTCGCCAAGGGTTGTCTGTTGCCGGAGATAGAGCAAGGGGACACCGTTGTGATCCATGACGTGGGTGCGTACACGCTTTCGATGTGGTCCAGATACAACAGCCGACCCACGCCCGCCGTGTATGGATACGAGATCAACGGTGACTCGGTCAAACTCAAGCCCATCAAGCCTGCGGAAAGCGTCGATGACGTGCTACGGTTTTGGGGGAAATAGACAACGTAAGCCCCCCTTTGACCCACCTCAATTTTTGAGTACCTCTTTGACAATCTGCTCCACCGGCAAAAGCCGACCGACACCCTCGTACCCGCACGCCAACGATCCTTCATCTGGCCCGACAAAAAGCACGCCGCGCTTCTTCAGTACCTTCACATTGGCCTGGGTGGCCGGATGCAGCCACATCTTTGCATTCATGGCCGGAGCAATCATAATCTTCGCTTTTGGATTAAGCGCCAGGGCAATGCAACTCAATGCGTCGTTGGCAATCCCGTGTGAGAGCTTGGCAATGATATTGGCCGTGGCCGGAGCTATGAGGAGAACTTCCGCCGTATCCGCCACCTCGATATGCGTCGGCTTCCATCCCTCGTCCTCATCATACAGATCGGTCACCACCGGATTGCGCGTCAGTGTCTTGAATGGCAGCGCCGTCACAAACCGCTGCGCGTCCGCAGTCATGACCACCCGCACGTTGCAGTCAGCTTTGGTCAGCATCGAGGCCAGATCCACCGCCTTGTGGGCTGCTATGGAACCGGTGACTCCCAGAATGACTCTTTTCTTTTCTTTCATGATCGAAATCTGCCCAAGGACAACCCCCTGATCAAACAAACATGGGCGCTAAACACCATTCTAGGCAATTCTTGCGATTCCTCGCAAGAAATTACGCACGCAAGCTCTCAGAAATAAAAAAGAATCTGGACAGTATGCCACAAGTTGCGAAGCCCCGCCGCCCTTAAGGCGGGGTAGTTTTACTGTTGTAAGGTTCGTTTTTGTAACTTTAATTGCCCGAACGTCATGAAGAAGAGATTCTCTCCCGCCGGGCCGCGATAGGCTCCATAGGCCTTGCCGCACATACAAAGTGGCTCAATAGTGGCTCAAGGATTGGATGCCAATTAATCGATAGAAACCATGAAAATATTAAAAATTAGGCACTGGCCAAACAGCTTAAGCATGGATGACCAGGTATGATTAAACTCTATAATTATAAAGAGATCATCTAATAAGCCGTACTTAGGCGTATTATGAAAAAGATATTATTTTGTCTATCAGTATTAATGCTAATAGGAAACTTATATATTCATGCTGCCGAAGCAGACACAACCAATAGTAGAGTATTGAATATTGTAGTTCTCGGAGCATCTGTAAGAGGAGAAGAGCTCCCATACGCCGGGACAATACACAAAGTAACCAACGATGAAGCCGACATGGGAGATGACATGAGAGACGGGATAAATTTCTATCTTGAGGAACACCCTGAAATAGGAGACAGAGTTAAATTATTTTATGGGAAAGCCGCAATAAAATTAATGAACGAAGGGAAGGTGGATGCAGTTCTAAATTTTTCCCGTTCACGCATTAGAAACCTAACAGATAAAGACCAAGTACTACATATGGAAATTGCATTAGATAGACGCTTGGAGGAATCCTGTGCGGTTGCCGCCAGCAATGCAATCACAGTACTTGGATACAAGAAAGTTGCGGTTATCAGAGGAACTTCGGCGAAACCCAAGGTCGAGGAATTATCCCAAGGCTGGATTAGGCCATTAAGAAACATTCTGGAAAGGAAAGGTGTTGATATTTCTGAAATAGAAGCCCCTATGGAAAATGCCGACTACAAATCCGCCATTTTAAAACTAAGTCAATATGATGCTGTCGTCCTAGTTCCTTTTATCGACCCAAGCTTATTTTTAGCGCAATATAAAGAACTTAACTGTCAGACCCCAATCGTATCAGAAATGCGTTTTGGTGGTGTTAAACCAAAGGAGCTGGCGGAAGGTCATTGGAGCATATCTCCAGCCTACTCAAAAGAATTTCAAGATGCTTTCGAGAAACGCTTTCAAAGACAATCCGCGCCATGGGCATTTTATAGTTATGATTCAATAAAATTTCTTAGCAAAGTGCTGGTAGTTTATAAATGGAACCCACAAATGGCACAGAGATATTTAAACGCTCTTAAAAAACATGGCGATGCCGGGACATACTATATGATAGATGAAGATGGCTGTTTTGACCCTCAGGCGATGTTAATAAAGATTGAAAACGGTGGCGAAAAGAGGATTTCTCTCAAGGAACTTTCAAAATAACTATAAAGGAGCTTATTATTAAGATGATAATATCTTCGTGCATACGGGAGCCCATAATGGCAAAAGTGAAACTACCCCAGCCTAAAGGCTGGCGTTTTGTGCGGCGGTCTTTCGACCCCCGCTTCGCTCAATAAACCACAGGATACCCTTTATCAACAAAAATGCTCTAAAATCTTCTAAAGCTGTCAAAAGCACTCAAAACGATTTTAGAGGAGCCGCATAAACATTGACCTGACAGAACACGAAAAGTGGCTCAATAGTGGCTCAAGGGGATTTTTGCCGTTTTAGTGAATTACACAAGTTGTTGGTAATAAACATGGCAAGGACCGGAATCGAACCGGTGACACAAGGATTTTCAGTCCTCTGCTCTACCAACTGAGCTACCTTGCCGAAAGGCCGTATCCTAGCAAAGGCGCAAGCCAACGTCAAGAATCCTCTATAAGCTCCCCGTGATATGTGGAGTATAAGAAGACTTCAACCGGGCCAGTAGTCAGCCCATGGAAGGCATCCTTGTACGCTTTGAGTTGTGGATGATAAATCCGCGCAATTTCCTCCATCGGGAGGCGGTCTGTTTTCCAGTCTATCACCACAGTCTTCTCCTCCGTTTTCAGGACCAGATCGGCGCGTCCCTCCAGTATATATTCTTTCACCCTTACGATAAAGGGATATTCCGCGTACATGAGTCCAGCCCTGCCCTTTTTTATTATCTCCCACGCACGGTTCCTGAACAGGCTGTCCAACTCATTCTGAGCCCGTTTTGCGTATTCCCCACCTTGAGCCCGCCGCATAAGCTCCCGTTCCAAATCACCCGATGGCAACTCCCCCCATAAGGCGTGCCAGTAGTTTCCATATTCGATGCCCCCATCCACACCCGTTGTCTCAACCGCGCTGCGTTCTTCCTCCAGTGAACTGGGAGTGCGAACAACAACTCTGCGGTCCAGTTTTATCAATCTCTGTGCAGGCGCCTCCTTGATGGCGGGAATCTCTTCGGCATCTGGGAAGGCCAATCTGCCGGGAATCGGCAATTCCAGAAAATCCTTCCTGTGCCTGCCTCCCTCAAGCAGCCCAAGCAGTTCCGCCGCCGAACCTCGGTTCTTCTCAAAGAAATCCGAGTCATCCACCAGGACAAGATTTTCGCGTGGTCTTGTCATGGCCACATACAAAAGTCTCTCAAGGTTCTCCCGTTCTGGGCGTGCGGCTTCCTGCGGTGGCATATGCCATGTAAGCAAAGATCCGTCGCTGCTGGCATCCACTATGGGATAGCTCTGCTTGGGAGGATTTAAAGACCTGTGGAGGAAGGGTATGATGACTGTATGCCATTCCAGTCCCTTGGCTTTATGCATCGTCATTAATTGCAGGGCACCCTCTTCCGGCGTCTCCTCCGATCGGGAGTTCCCCATGGCACTGAGCAGCTCGCGAGCGCTCAGTCCGGGAGAAGCCAGTGATAATATGCGCGAGCGCTCCAGTTCCCACTGCCTTGTCAGATCCTCTCCGTAAATAGTCGCCAGGGCTTTCATTTTATCGTCTATCTGGCTGTCCTTTAGAAAACCCACAACCGCGCTATCCAACGGCTCATGCAGGTGGTTTCTCCAAGCCAAGTGAAAGATATGCAATACCCGCCTGACGGTATCCGGCAATCCACTCTCAGGGGGATCCTTTGCCAGATTATAGACTCCCGGATCTTTTCGCGCCGCTGTGGCAAGTTCCCTGTCCGTTGCCTCCGTAAACTCTCTTAGGAGCCCCAATAGCTCAAACCCATCAAACGGATAGGCCATCAGATAAACTACCGCCCGCAGGACCCGTTCCGGAAGGGTGGCAGAGGGAGAATCCGCGTGGATCTGAACCGCCCACCCGCGATCTCCCAGGCAACTTCCCAGCTTGTAGAGCCACTCCCGGCGCGGCGCTATGATAGCCACCTTATGCGCCTGTTCGCGGGGAATACCCAACTCGGAAAGTCTTTTTGAAAAGTTTCTGGCCAATGCCCAAGCGCGTTCATCCGTATCGGCATCTTCGTTCATTTCTCCCTTTAATTTCCATCGGAAGACTCCTCCCCGTGTCGCGTTGGGACGAGCCCGCAGCTTCACAAACGAGGCTTGCGTGTCACTCTTGCTGAAAATATCCTCCCCCATCTGATTGACCCAATCCACCACGCGCTCTGAACACCTGAAGGTGACGTTGAAGGTCAATTCTTCCGCGCCATATTTTCCCACCAATAGTTTCCGTGTGCTTTGATAATAGGGGAGTCGTGCCCTATCGGCATAGATGGACTGTTGTGGATCGCCCACCATTGTCAACTGCAGCCTTCCTTCCCGCCTCTCGGCCAGCTTTATCAAAAGCCCCAGCTGTTCCGGGCTTGTATCCTGCGCCTCGTCCAAAACAATGCTCAGTCCGTACCCCTCCTTGGCCTTTTGGGCAACCGAATCAATCAGATCTTCGTACAGGTAGAGCCCTCTCGAGAGCCTCCATTGGCGGAAGCATTCCCCGATATATTGCGCGTACCGCATTCCCTCCCGCGTGCGCCATTTTTCATATGCGCCAAAACATTTCTCGTAGGCTTCGTAAGCCTGCGACTCTTTTTGGGGAGCATCCGGCAGCTCTGGAACCGCCACAAAACCATCTCTTAATCCCGCCTCATGGGTCGCTGCCCATTTCTCCAGTCTGGCTATCGTTTGCTTGGCTGATCCCTTTACTTGGGCCTTGTGGATGGCCTCAAAAGAGAATCCCGGACTCTCTGTGAATATCCCGGAAGGACTGCCTTTTGTTTTCATTATCAACTCCGGCGGAAGGCTGCCGAAAGACTGCATGAACCGTTCTTGTACTTCGTTGGGCAGATCGCCTATCGGATTGGGAACTTCCTCCAGAAAGCGATTCCACAACCCTTCCGCATCCTGAACGACCTCTGGTACACCCAAAATTCCCCACTGCGCCGAATGTTTTTTAAGCAGCATCAGGCTTAGCGCGTGTATTGTCCCTGTGAATATCCTGTCGTGGGGGAGTAAATTGATCTTTTCCTCCAAACGTGCCCGCATCTCCGCAGCTGCTTTATTGGTATAAGTAACAAGCGCCACATTGCCCTCTCCGGCACGCAACATATTGCATACCCGCTCCACAATCGCGTGTGTCTTTCCCACTCCGGCGGGTGCCGTAACCCAGAATGGTTGTGTTATCTCGTTTGCAAAACGATCACGGGAAGACTGATCGAGAATCTCACTCATCTTTCCTCCGCTTCTTCTCCTTGAGCCAGGACTTGTCCACGGGGAACGCCCCCATGGGCATTCTGTCTTCCCCGGCAAAACGACCCCACACGTTCCCTCTCTGCCCGAAAATCCCTGTTTTGGCTATCTCTCCCATTTCAAACTCGGCCTGCAATTTTTCCGCCGATATTATCGCCTGCGCTTCCAATTTCTTTCCCACCGGTAGTCTGCACAAGACTATTGGGCCTTCTTCCTTCCACAATCTTCCGTAGAGCCAAAGCTGAAGACCATCCCCTTCCGCTATTTTCTCTTCTGCAAGACCTTCCGCATTCGAGCCCGTTTTAAAATCAACAATACAAAGCTCGTCGGAGGAGAGCTTGACGACGCGATCTATCCTTCCTGTCAGGGGAATCGGTGTGCCGTTCAACTCAAGGGTTCCTTCTATTGCTTTCTCGACAACGACCGTTTTCACTTCTGCCAGCACCTGCGCAAATCCTCTTGCGATGCCCCATGCGCGCATACGTGCGGCCTTCCATGTCAAGGACGGCTCCCCACCTTCCATTGCCATGAAAAAGCGATCCACCCCCTTGAGGGTAGCGTCTTGTTTGAGCGCCTCATGCACCCAATTGCCCACCCACAAATTCTCCGGCGATTCCCCCCCAGCCTTCCACAAAGGTCTTAGCCGCAAAAGATCATACCAGGCCAGTTCCGGAGTGGTGATGATCGCCTCCCATCTCTTGCAGCTAGCCACCACAGGGGGTTCCATCGCATAGTCGTTTTCGCCAAACGCGCATTGCGGATCCTGCCTGGTACTATGCTTATCCACCAAATCAGCGTGTTGGGAAACGATCGATATTTTCGGCGGCGACCTACGTACCCGTATGTTTCTTTTCTCTTTTAATCTTCTAGGCAGGACTCCGTGCAGACAGACGCACCCCGCGCATTGCGCGCCTGCAGCCAGCCAGGAGGAGAAGTGGTTTCTTTCGACAAGCTCCACATATCCCTTTTGCGGACGCTTGCCCGAGGTATACTGAATCTCGTTGAAGGCTCTTATGTTCTCCCCCGATGTAAGACTTGACGACTCTGTCTTTGGCGACTCGCTGACGACAGTCAGGGTCTCTTCATCCAGAAGACCTCTGGCGTTGTCCATGGGCAGAACGGTGATGCCGCCATAATATGAGACCGGCTCCGCAACAATGGTGAGACATTCCAGCCACAACTCTTTTGATATTCTAGGCGGCATCAGCGGCCCAATCGTCTTCAGTCGTTTTGCCAACGTCTCCACCTGTGTGGGAAAATACACCGAGGAAAGTCTCGCGTAATCAGCTATCGTAGCTGCATCGGGCAGCAAAGCTTCTCCTATATCGGCCCCCTCCAATATGCCATTCTTCTCCCAGCCCTTGGCAAGCTCACGTTCCATCTTGAGCAGATTTTCCAATCGGTCCTTCTCCGGGAAAACGACCGCTTCCTGTCGCAAGAAATCCAGTCGTGTCGAGACTCTGCCCTCCTGGGCTTTTTTGAAGGTTTTAAGATATTCTATACTGATCCAAGATGGTTCTGTGGCGAAATTCAGGACTCCGGGCAGCTCCACGTCCAAACTTTTCAGCACCGCCCTTGCTCCCTGCCCCTCCCAGAATATTCTCCTGATGGAAGGATTCAGAAGCTCTTTTATTCCCGCCTCAAGATCAACCATACCAGCCACCTCCCTGATTTGTCCTTCCGGAGTAGCACTGTCGCACCACTCAATGCCTCCGTAAATCCTCTCCATTTCGGAAAGCGCCAATGTCTGGCCGGGCTCCGGCGTCTCTTTCTCCGCTATGACGCCCACGCCCAACGGATCGGTCATTCCCCAGCAGTCGACCGGAGAAAAACCCAATACCCACGCCGCCTTACCCCACGCCGGAGGTGTTGTTCTTAGCCCCGCGTTTCTGACCTTATCTGTGATTCTCCCAGTCAGGACATTCCACTCCAAAGGCAGCAGCAACTCCCCGGCTCTGTAACCGGCATACAGAAAGCCCATCAATTCCCTGGACCAGCTTGAAGCTCCGGCCCAAAATGATCTGGACGACCACGCTTTGGCCAGCACTATCCACTCCCACTGGCTCAAAAAACCTGTTCTCCGACATTCTTCTTCGCGCGTTACAAACACCCAGCCGCCCAGAGCCTGCTTCTCGTCCAACACCCACTGTTTAAGAGCCTGCTTCTGCGCAAAGCTTTCCACGACAACCTTCCCCCCGGGACTGTTGTCGATAATTTTAGAGAACCATTCCTCCCATAGCTCCCTCAAATTACGACCGACCCATAGTTGTGCCATATCTGCATTCTAAGCGTTCAAACCACGGACGAAAACCAAAATGATATTTTTCCCCGCCTTCAATAACAAGGTATTTATTATCCTGATACATATTAGCTTGTCCACCTCCCCCGTGTAGATAACAATACCCTTTATGTATCAAGTCACCTTTAGCGATCAAAGCTCAAAGGCTTTCAAGGCTCTGCCCATTGAGCGCCAGCTCAAGATTGTCGGCGAACTCAGCGAGCTCCCGCCAGCCGTTCTTGAAAAAGGCGAGGAACCTCTGGGACGTTTTGAGCGGGCCGGTATCGTCTATTACCGCTATAGGACAGACGATTTGCGCTTCTACTTTATCCTCAAGGAGGATACCATCCTGTGTGTTCATATAATGAACAAAAACACGTGGGCGGATTTCCGTCTGCGTGCCAATCTGGAAAAGTTGACTGACGCCGAAGTGGAAACGCGACCAAATTTTCTCAATCTGCTGGATGGGGAAAATTAGCGCAGCTCAAATATGAATATTCTGCAGTTAGAAAGCTCCCTTGAGTGGGGTGGATGTGAGAAAAGATGCCTGCAGGAAGTCACTTGGTTGCGCAGGCACGGGCATAATGCTTGGATCGCCTGCGAACCAAAGGGGAAATTTTCAAAGATGACCGATTCGGAGGCACAACCGTGGCTTCTTCCTGTTCACTTCGGCTGCTCGGTCAACGTCACAGCCGTGGGCGAGCTCTTCCGAATTGTCCGGAAAAAGAAAGTACAGGTGGTCCATTCACACGAAGCAATCGACTCATCTCTGGCGCTTCCACTTTACTGGGCCGGAATACCCCTTGTCCGGTCGCGTCATTGGATGATAAATCGGCATCCGAACTGGGGTAAAAAAAATTTCTTTCAACACAGTTGCAACAAACTCATAGCCACTTCGAAAGAGATCCTGGAAACTTTCAGGGACAATTATCAGATTCCCTCCAACAAACTGGTTATGATAGGCGAAGGCGCCGATTCCCCGCCATCGGTCGAGGAAATCTCCCGGCTGCGGGACCATTTCCGCAAGACTTGGGGCATACCAGCAGAAGCCCCAGTTTTCGGTATCATTGGAATCATCCGCGGCGAGAAGGGTCATTTTAGTTTTCTCGAGGCGGCCTTTCGCATTCTACAGCAACAATCCAACGCATATTTTGTCATCGTGGGAGAGGGCGCGATGGAACGGACTCTTGAGCTGCGCTGCATAGATATGCTTCGCCAGAAATCCAGGGAATTTCCGGGCATCCATACTCGCATCATACTGACGGGATTTTATCAGGATATTCACGAGCCGTACTGTGGCATTGATGTCATTGTGATTCCTTCCAGCTCGGAGGGCCAATCGAAGGTGGGCCCGGAAGCCCTCATGCACGGGAAGGCGGTAATTGCCTCCCGCGTAGGCGGCCTGCCAGAGATTATAGAAAACGAAAAGACCGGACTTCTGATACCACCCAACAATGTCGATGCCCTGTATTCGGCCATGCTCTCCCTTGCCAAAGACAACTCCCTGCGACAGAAACTTGCCCGACAGGGTCGGGACTACGCCCAGGCGCACCTGCGCTTTGATCTGCGCATGGAAGAACTTTTGTCCTGTTACGAAAGCTGCATAAAGAAATGATGAGCGCGTTACCCGCAAACTTTTATCATCGCCTTAAGGCTTGGGAGGGACTTTTCCAGGAAGGAATGCCCGTTTTGATGTATCACAAACTCGGTTCGGCTCCGCTTGGCAGCCGCTACCGTTTTATGGCAGTCCCGCCCAAGCTCTTTGAGACTCAATTGAGCGAACTCAAGGCCTCTGGCTATGAGTGTATTTCCTTGGAAGCGGGTCTTCACAAAAAGCCTGCTGCGAAAACCTTTTCCATCACTTTTGACGACGGCTACAGGAGTATTTTTCATCTGGGAGCGCCCATTCTCCATAAACTAGGCATGAAGGCCATTGTCTACTTGCTTCCCTCTATGCTTGGAAAACATAACGAGTGGGATCGCGGCAACCGCGTGGCCCTCTCTCCCATTATGACCAAGGAGGAAGCACGCCAGTGGCTTCAGGAAGGCCATGAGATAGGCGCCCACACGCTTACCCATCCGCATCTGACTCAGATTCCGCTGGTCGAGGCACGCAGGGAAATTATGGAGAGCAAGTTGCGCCTGGAGGATCTTTTTGGAGTATGTGTTAAACACTTCGCCTATCCGTATGGAGATTATAATCCCGCTGTGCGTGATCTGGTTGCTGAAGCCGGGTTTTTAACTGCTGTCACCACCCATACCGGCATCAATATGAAGCTAACGGACCCTTTTCAGATGGAACGCCTGACCGCCCGCAAGCCGCCTTTCAAGATCAAAAGCATTCTCAGAAAATTCACGCGTTCCAGATAAAGCTGGCATTGGGGCATTTTTTGTGATATGATGATACCTTTTCATGAGAAACGATTCTATCAGGAATATTGCCATCATTGCCCATGTCGACCATGGCAAGACCACCCTTGTTGACAAACTTCTGAAGGATGGAGGCGCTTTTCGAGCCAATCAGCAGGTGCAGGAGTGTGTCATGGACAGCATGGACCAGGAACGCGAACGCGGTATCACCATCAAGGCCAAAAATACATCCGTTCACTGGAAAGGGTATACCATCAACATCGTTGACACACCTGGACACGCGGATTTTGGCGGCGAAGTGGAACGTGTTCTTAAAATGGTGGACGGAGTTCTATTGCTCGTGGATGCCTATGACGGCCCGCAGGCCCAGACACGGTTTGTACTGCGCAAGGCCCTTGCCAATGGATTAAAGCCGATTGTTGTCGTCAACAAGATCGACCGACCGAATGCCGATCCCAAAGGTTCCCATGATAAGGTTCTGGAGCTGCTCCTGGAGCTCAACGCGTCCGATGAACAGTTCAACTGCCCTTTTATTTACGCCAGCGGACGCGAAGGTTTCGCCGTCAATCATCTTGCCGATGAGCGCAAGGACATGACTCCCCTCTTTGAAGCCATACTCAAGCACATTCCCGCTCCTGAAGTTGAGCTGGACAAGCCCTTCAAAATGCTGGTCTCCAACGTCGGGTGGGACGACTACGTGGGACGCGTGGCTGTCGGTAAGATACTTTCCGGAACGGTCAAGGATGGCGATTGGCTCTACTGCGCGCACCCAAACGGCATCCGGACAAAAGCGAAGGTCACCAAAATGTTCGAATATTCCGGCATTACCACCAATGAGTCGACCGCCGGAGTAGCGGGCAATATTATTGGCATCTCTGGCTTTGAGGATATCAATATCGGAGAGACTTTGATGGCCGAGGAGGAGGGAAGTCCCCTGCCCTTTGTTGAGATTGATCCGCCCACAATTGAGATGTTTATCCGCGTCAACGACGGCCCGCTTGTGGGTACCGAAGGCAAGCTCGTCACTTCCCGCCAGGTGCGCGAACGCCTCTACCGAGAACTAAAGACCAACATCTCCATCTCAGTCGAAGACACCAACGAAGCGGGCGCTTTTCGGTTAAAAGCCCGTGGCACCATGCAAATAGCGGTTCTGGTGGAATCAATGCGCCGGGAAGGCTTTGAGATACTGGTCTCACGCCCCGAAGTCATTTACAGATACGAAGGCGATAAAAAACTGGAGCCCTATGAATCCCTGTGGATAGAGACACCTGATGAATGTCTGGGAGCGATCATCCAGACGCTGGCCAACCGCAAGGGACAGATCACCAACATGACCAAGCACTCCCATGGCACCACGCTCGAAGCCAAAATTACCACCCGCGGCACCATCGGGCTGGAAACCTATCTGGTCAATCAAACCAATGGGCGCGGTGTCATGTCGCATCTTTATGAGAGCTACGGACCCTTTGCGGGAGAGCTGCTTACACGTATCACAGGAACGCTTGTGAGCACCGACACGGGAATTGCCAATTTCTACTCGCTACAGTCCCTACAGGATCGCGGCAGGCTCTTCATCAAGCATCAGGACACCGTATACGAGGGAATGATCATCGGGGAGAACCCGCGCGCCGAGGATATGCCGGCCAATCCCACCAAGACAAAGAAGCTTACCAATGTTCGTTCCCAGGGCGAAGGCGTTGGAATTGTCATCGCGCCTCCCGTTGTCTTCTCGCTTGAAAAAGCCCTGGAGTATATCCAGCCCGACGAATATGTAGAGGTGACTCCCAAGAGCATTCGTATGCGCAAGCAGATACTGAACGCGGATGCCAGAAGACGCGCCTCAAGGGACGCGAAGGATCTGTAAGGAAAGAATCCTTCTCGGGAGAGAAATAGACTCCTTATATTTCTCCCCGATCGGTCTACTTGTGCGACAGCGCTACCTTTATCCCCAACGCCACAAGCAGTACTCCAAAAACGCGCTCGATTTTGTGTTGGGCTTTGGCGAAAGCATTCCTGATGCGCTCCAGCGAAAGCAGTACCGCCACAAGCGCGAACCAGGCAAACGTCATGACAAACATTTCCGCGCCGTAAAGGATCTGAATCAGCTTTGGCGTATAGGGACTGATAACCTGGGTAAATAACGCAAAGAAAAACAGAGTCACCTTTGGATTGAAGACATTTGTCAAAAACCCCATGCGCAGTGCCGCCACATCGCTCATCTCTTTTCGTTCTTCAACAAATTTACTTTCCTTCTGCGGCCTGGTTTGGATAGCCTTCCAGCCTATATAAATCAAATAGGCGGCTCCCAGAAACTTGAGAATGGAGAATAACAGGATCGAGCGAGAGATTATGTATCCTATCCCGATGATACAATATGTGACATGGACCAGGATGCCACAGGCCAGCCCAAGGGCCGATATAATCCCTGCCCGACGCGAGTAAACAAGGCTGTTGCGGCTGATCATGATGAAGTCGGGACAGTATCATCCGGTTAGAAGCCATTGAGGGTTAGTTGGTTACAAAAGCTATTT
>CAZIPW010000021.1:0-38284 GCA_964541675.1 uncultured Verrucomicrobiota bacterium | reverse complement strand
TGACTTTTATTCATCTAGGTGTCTATTATACACCCATTACCTAGGTCAGCCCCTAGATTTAAATCAGTTGAAGAGTCTGTGCAAGGTTTTCTTCAAGCCGGGACACTGCCGTACGATTGAATGACTGGACGCCCTGACACCCGGCAGCCACGCGAGCAGCTCGTCCACCCTGTGCCGGATGGTATGCTTGGCAAGGATCTCGCGCCGACCATTCTCGGCGATCTTTTTGGCCAGGGAGGGATTGGCAAGCATCTTGTTGATTTTTTTGACCAGCTCGGCTGGTTTGGACTGATCGTAGAGGATATAGTGCTCACCATCCTTAAAGAGTCGGTTACTCTTCCATCCCTCAATGTAATTCTGGAAAAACAGGCAGCCGCTCATCATGGCCTCAAAGGGCCTCACCACCATTGTGGGAGAGCTTGAAGGCAATCCTATGACAATACGGTACTCTCCCATCTCCTCAATGAACTGCCGATTGCGTTCAAGCACATTTCCGGCAGACCAATTATATTGGTCAATGAGGTCCACCTCCGGCGCGTTCTTGCGGAGCCACGCGATCATTTCTCTGCGCTGCCGATAGCTGTTGTCGTCATCGTAAAAGCGTTCCGCCTTGCCTTTGAAGAAAGCCCTGTTCTTGCGCTCATCAAAAGGTTTAAGCCCATTGAAGAGAGCGGGGTCGACGGCAAAGGGCTGCCAGAGTGTTGCCACGCCTTCTTTTCGGAAGAGCGGACCATCGATCTCGTGCGCATAAACAACAGCGTCTGCGCACGCGAGGGCGTTTTTTACGGCTTTCAAATTATCGCCGCGCCATTTGGCACAGATCAGCGGATTGTTCATGCACTCAAAGGAAAAAACAACTTTCTTGGCCGCGCACCTCTCCCAGCGCTGCCTCCATTCCGCAGTGGCATGAACCGACTGACCGTGCCAGATGGTATCCATCAGAAAAATGGCTTCCGACTTGCAGCCATCCAGATAATCAAACAGCTCCCGGTTCCGATGGTCGTCAGGCGCCCACGAGGGAATGTAGAAGACCCTGCCAAGGCGTCCGGCAGCCTTCAGCGCCTCCACGTATCCTTCTCGAACGAACCAGGAATGGCCTTCCGGCAAAACAATGTCTATTACGCCACCGGGTTTTTGCGGGGCTGACACAGAGGAACGCTCATTGGCCGCGGGGCCATCGGCAACGCTGGACTTGCGGGGGGTGAACGGGATACCCTTATTTACCACGGGGATACAGTCAACCGTCCCCATCACTGTTTGCAATTCCTTGTACAGCGACCAGTATTTTTCATGGGCAAATTTCTCGAACTCCTTGAATCCCACATAAGGCTGTATATTGGGGTCCTGCAGTTTCTTGAAGAGTTCCAGCACCAGTCCTGGGGTAATCGGGTCCTTGCAATATTTGCGCGTCATCTCATACATGGAGATCCATTCTTTGAACCCCCCCGCCACGCTTTTGACCTCCGGGTACCAGCGAAAAGCGGCAAGCTCCTCGTCGATGGTCACCACCGGATATTTGTTTCCAACGCGCAACCACAGCTCCAAATCCATGCCGTAGGTGATCTTTTCATCGATGAAACCCTGCTCCTGGAAGACGCGTCTGGCCAGGAATGTCGCCGGCTGCAGGATATAGTTGGCGCCCTTCAGGAGGACATCATAGTCCCAGGCAAGCGTCTTTGAGTAGCGGTGCTGGCGTTTGCCCTGACGGTCGGCTATGGTACCGTTGCCGATGAAAAGCCCCGCTTCCGGATGCGCCTGATAGGCTTGCGAGACGTAATCAAGAGCATTGGGATAAAAAAAGTCATCCGAATTAAGCCAGATGACAAGGTCCCCCGTGGCGCGTTCCAAACCTTTGTTGATGGCGTGGGACTGTCCTCTATCCTTCTGGCTTACCCACCAGTCAAAATGCTTCTCGTAGCGCTTGATGATCTCCACTGAGTTGTCAGTTGAGCCGCCATCGACGACAAAGTACTCAAGGTTGGGATAGTTTTGATCTAGGACGCTGCGAAAGGTGTCCTCAAGGAACTCTCCCTGATTGTAGGAGGGCGTGATGACGGTGATTTTTGGAAAGGGTGAAGAACTCATTTCTTATATTGGGTCAGTATCTGTTGAACCTGTTCCTCGGTCAAATATTTTTCTATGGCGTGGCAGCCCAAGGTGCCCAGGACAAAGATCGTCTCGCAGGAAAACTTCCGGGCCACCTCAACTGGCGCAATCAGGCCGCCCACTTCGGCCATATGCGAGACGAAAAACAGATCGTCGTTGATGCCATCATGCTGGTAGCGCCGGCAAATCTTCAGCATAACGGCGGGGTTTCTCAATGAGAGGCCGCCATTGCCCACCACGTGGCCCTTGGCCCAAGGTTCTCCCACTCTCCACGGGGCGCCGATATAATCCCACTCCAGAAACTCACTCACCCCCCTGCGCAGGAGCCGTGTGTCCCGTTCAAAGATCAATACACGATCATAGTCCATAAGGCTCTGCCAAAGCCTGGCAGAACTCCTGTATGACTGGACTTTCTGGAGGCTGGAGGTGGTCTCCTCGGGTATCTCAATGAGCTTGACTCCGCTCTTCCTGACGTAGGCGTTCTGGGCACAGCTCACAATAACGCAGTCCCAGGACCGCGGCAGATATTTCATGTGGGCGCGAGCAAGGCTATCGAGTTCCGGCTGCGGACGGGAATCGGTGAAGACTGCTGCGTAGCGCCGACGAGGCGGCAAAAGGCAGCGTCGCAACTCCACGCTCCTGATGGCCAGGCCCAGTTTGTGGGCGTCTTCTGAGTATCCAAGTTCCTTGGGGCTTTTGGGGTTGGCAAAGTGAAATAAGATCTCGCAGGCATTGCGGACATCCTTGAAGACCAGAACGATTTTTTTTGTCTTGAGCGAGTAAAGCGTGCGGCTTTCAACCCCTCCCAAGCCGACATAAAAGCCATCCGAAAGGCTTTCGTTGAATCGACCATGCAACTTCACGATCAGTCTGCAATTCCCGCCGACTGGATAACGGAGCTGTATGCGGGCGAGTCTTCCGTCGGTCCAAGCCCCCCACTCCTCGTGCGGAGCAAACCCCGAGAGCACCTTCGCTACGGGCTTGCAGCCATAGCCACGCAGGTCAAAGCGCTGGAAACCCTTTAGCCAGGAGGCGACGGGATTGTGCCGTATTCTGCGCACGACCACCTTGCGCAATCCCAATCCCAGCAGCCTCTCGTCGCCACTTTCGCCGACCAGTTTTGGAGAAAGAGGCTTTTTGAATCTGAATAAAAGGACTTTCGCGTCGCGCACGTTCTTGAATTTCAGCACCAAACTTTTTCCCTTGATGCCGTTTATAAGCCCACTGCGTTCCTCCCCCATCTGGCAGTAAAAGCCGTTCCATATTGTGGGAAAGTATGTGTGTGCAATCTTGATCATTATCTTGAAATCCCCGCTGAGACCCTCTTTGAAAGGAATCCTGGCTTCTGCGTTGTTGGTCCATGCGCCCCACTCTTCGCGCCCGCTGAAACCCTCCAGACCAAAGAGATCATCGCGGACAAGGTTCAGCAAATAAACAGGTTTGTATGGCGTACGCAACTTTTTATATAGGTTCCAGAGATATTTAAACAGAAGCGCTTTGCCGACGATTTTCTCTAAGCGCGCGATAAGGCGTTTTCCCCTGTGATTTTTCCCATGAGCAGGAAAGTCTGTGGTGCTGGCTATGACTGCTTTTGAAGGCACCACGATGACGTGGGCCGCCTTTGGTGGGATGAATAGAGCGATATCAGCGGAATGGGGGGCATAGCCGTGCGGCTGCCAGGCATTACTTGAGGGCACGAACGCGCGGGGTATATCGGAGGGTCCCGCCAGGGTCTGACGGATGGCCTCTGCGAGTGGTTCGGTGGGAAGGTCCTTGATGCAATGGGTGTACGAGTAAGGACATCTCCAGTTGCAACCTAGGCAGGCCAGGGGCAGACAGACAATGGAAGTAAGTGGCGCATAAGGGAAGAAACGCAGGAATCCTCCTCCTCCCACCACGACGACATTGGGAATACCCATCGCGCAGGCAAAGTGCGCCGCGCTGGTATCCGCGCCAACGTAAAGCCGGCACTTTCCTATAATGGCGGCAAGCTCGCGCAGAGATGTCTTGCTGGCCAGATTAATATGCGGATGGTGGAGATTTGCGGCAATGCTTTCACAAAGCCGACGATCTTTTTCGCCGCCAAGAATAAGAATTTTATAATCCCCCAGTCCCTTTAATGCCTCGATATACCGGGGGAAGACTTTGATGTCATGCTGGGATCCGGGAAACAGGGCAATCGTCTTGGACGCCTCTAGGGAGTATTTTGAAAATACGGATTCCGCTCTTGCCCAGTCGTCCGGTGTCAACCACATTGTCGGCTTCAAATCCGCCGCCTCTATTCCAATTGCCGACAGAAAATCGCGGTGGTGATCAAGTTCCGAGGCGCCGTCTTTGCGTTGGTCCGGAATCAGACAGGTATAAAAACCATCAACAGACTGCCGCGTCTGCGCGGAGATATTGTCTAGGTTGCCCACCATGCCAATGGCTGGAATACCTTCCAACTCCTGCAGCAGCTGTTCCACCCTGCCTTCGCGTGAGTAGATGCTGTTCAAGATCAGATCAGGGGCAAAGTGCCTGATATCGCTGAGAATCTTTTGGCGGTAAAGAGGATCGCTGAGTTTGCTTTTTTGAAAACAGATAATGTTACTGATGTGCGGGCAGGTCTCATACAGCTCGGAGAGGTGTTCTTGGCACAAAACGGTGATGACGGCGCCCTGATAGCGCTGGTGGATAAGGGGCAGCATGGAAGCCGCGAGGACGGCATCGCCAATGGAGTCGGTACGCACCCACAAAATACGGTTGAATTTCGTCTCTCTGAGCTGGTCTGGAACTGAATATGACATGGAGTGGGCGAATGGGATGCGGGGTATGAGCCTATAAAAATATTGGAGAAAACTCAAGTTGTATCATATATCCGAAGAACTACACTCCAACGGGTTTTCTCCTGAGCGGCTGCTCAAACGTAATAACCTTGTACGCGGCCACCTCTTTGCTGGAGAGCCCCAGCTCTATCCGGCAGACCTCGGAAACCGACCCCGCGACTCCATCCTGCGGGTTGAATCCCAGTTCTGCGGCGGCACTAAGGACGGCAGCCTCATCGGGACCCTCTACCTCGGCAAAAGTCCGAAGACCCGGCCAGGTGTCCAAACACACCTCAATGCCCGATTTCCTCCATTCCTCGCGGGTGTTTTCCTGGTAAATCATGTCTGTGTATCCAAGCTCCTTCACCCATTCAAGTCCATCTTCCCAGCTTTTCACCTCGCGACACTCCTCGTGGATGGTATCGATGGAGATCCTATCCAGACTCTCATACCACTTGCGACTGGCAGTGATCTTGTTCCCCTCGTCGCGAACGCGGCCCCAGTGGGTTTTGCGCTGCGGATGATTTTGGGGGAAATAGAAAGTCTCCCTCTTCATGAGCCGCTCCGGCATTGCGAGCTTGTATCCGCGGCTTTCAAGGGTTTTTCTCAAGGCGTCTTTGTCGATGCCAAGAAACTTCAGCTCGTACTCGTGCGGCATGAAAAAATTCTACCAGAAATTGGTACCGTGGAAAACCAAAATCTAATATGGTATCGACCGTCGAGAGCAGTGTATGATACAAGAGTCTGTCCACAAATCCATGAAGATCTCCGTCGTAGTCCCCTCCTTCAACCAGGCTCAGTACCTGGAAGAGACGCTTCAGAGCATACTTTCGCAGGAGGGACCACTGGAGGTCTTTGTTCAGGACGGGGGATCTACCGACGGGAGCGTTGAAATCCTCAAAAAATACGATGGCCGGATCCAGTGGGTCAGCTCTCGGGATGGCGGACAGAGCGCGGCCATCAATGAGGGGCTCAAGAAAGCCACCGGCGAGATTCTCTGTTATCTGAACTCCGATGATCTTTGGCTGCCCAATACGCTTTCGATAGTCCGCAGGGCCTTTACAGAGCATCCGAAGGTCTCTTTTGTCTACGGGCTTGCCGACTTCGTCGATGGCAATGGAAATTTTTTGCGCGGTTATCCGGTGGAGCGGTTTGATCGGAAACGCCTGCTGGAGACCTGTCCAATCTGCCAGCCGGCCTGTTTCTGGAAAAAATCGGTTTACGAGCATCGCGGGGAATTCGACGCCGCGCTGCGTTTCTCAATGGATTATGAATATTATCTGCGATGCTTTTCTGACGGCGAGCAGTTCCAGTTTATACCCGAAAAACTGGCAATGAGCCGCTATCATACCGGAGCCAAAAGCTCAAAGGATCGCGTGAAGGTAAATCTTGAGGCGCTTGCGGTGCTGGAGAAGTACGGACGCCCTTCCCCTACATGGATGCGCGGTTACGCGCGCGCGCTGGCTGACGACTCGGCAGAGGGATTCTGGCAGTATGCGAAAATCTATATGGACGGAATGCGTGAGATGGCAGGGCGCTACAAACTGGGTTTCACCGAGCGGGCATGGATTTTTTGGAAACTGTGGGGCAGTTGGAAGCTCAGGAACAGGATGGGGTAGGCACGGGTGCCTGTTGTATACTCGCCGTACTCTCATGTCTCCCCTTTCTCCCATAATTCGTATCTCCCCGTCCGTGCAGGTCCGTGCTCGTCCGTGAAAGTCTGTGTTGTGTCCACTTCGTCCACTCAGTCCACCATGTCCACCTCGTCCACCTCGTCCATTCCACCCACCCCCTACCCCCGCCCTCAGGGCGGGGACTATCATATGGGCCCTGCGGGCCCACACCCGCCTGGGGCGCTGCCCTTATACCCCATAAACCAAAAAATTTCTTGCCACTTTAGCTTCTACAACCCCGAAGTGGGTTGCCTTGTATAGCCCCTGGTTGCGGGTCCTCTACCGGGGGCAAACAAAAGGACAGCCTACATGATTTTTGTAAATGCTCTAATTCCCGTCCCGGATGGGACGGCACCTTAGGGCGCCCGGAGTTCTGCCCGCCGAAGCCTCGGCGAAGGAGGGTGCTCTTTACGGGGGCTTACCATGATTCGTATGTCCGCCTTCCATCTATGGATTTTCGTCCGCCTAACTCCTACCGCTAAACCACCTCTCCCTTGCCCTTCCTCCAACTATCGAAAGGAAAAGAAGCGCTGTCATGACAAGCAGGTATATCGGGAATCCGCACTCCGCGAAGGACCAATTCCGCATGGCGGGAAAACTCGTCAGCGCGCCAAAAAATGCCAGTACAAAGGTCTTGGCTGTTTCCGTATGCGGCTCCTTCCACCCTTTGACAAGAGTTGGAATAGCCGCCAGCGTATCGCCTGCTATGCAGAAGAGTGTCGCCATGCCCGGCTCTTTGGTGAGAGCCCATAGGACAATCGCCAGGACTGAGCACGTCCCGCAGATCCAGTCGAGCACCGTCAGCTTCCAATAGGCGTTGGGATTCACAAAAGAGGCCAGGAAGATGAGAAGATCCGCGAACCCGCACATGAAAACAGGAAGAGCGGCCCAACTGGGCTGTTTGACCAGGGAGGCTGCCACCGCGATCATCGGAATAAGCGTCCATAAAAGCCAGCTGACCCTGTTTGGTTTCGTCCTTCCCCGCAGCGTATCAACAATGTAGCTATAGGCGGCAAGAAGATTGAACACCACTCCCAGAAAAGCCAGATACTGCCACATAAGAAATCATTGTAGCCTCGGTTTGCCCAAAGAGGCAAGACCACGATTCTCTTTGCAATATTTACCGGAATCCTTATAGTCTCGTGAAATGAAGGGTATCATTCTGGCAGGTGGGGCCGGTTCGCGGCTCTTCCCTCTGACACTGGTGGCCAGCAAGCAGCTCCAGCCAGTCTATGACAAGCCGATGGTCTATTATCCGCTCACAACCCTTATTGAGGGCGGCATCCGCGAAATCTGCCTGATCTCCACACCGCAGGACCTGCCGAGGTTCCGCCAGATGCTCGGCGACGGGTCGGCCTTCGGTATCTCCCTTGAGTACCGCGAGCAGCCCCGCCCGGGCGGCATCGCTCAGGCCTTTCTGGTTGCCGACAGCTTCGTGGGCAGCGAGGCAGTGACATTGATTCTGGGTGACAACATCTTTTGCGGGAGCAACGCCTTCACAAAAGCGCTCGCGGAGTTCAAGGCTGGGGCGACCGTTTTCGGTTATCACGTCAACGACCCCGAACGCTACGGCGTGATAGAGTTCGACAGCCGCGGCAAGGCGATCTCCATTGAGGAAAAACCCAAAAAGCCAAAGAGCAGCTACGCCATTCCCGGACTCTATATCTATGACGCGGAGGTGGTCTCTATCGCCAAGGCGCTGCAGCCCTCGCCCCGCGGGGAACTGGAGATCACCGACATCAATCTGGCGTACCTGAAGCGCGGCACGCTCCGGGCCTGTCGGCTGCCCAGGGGCTTCGCCTGGCTCGATGCGGGAACCAGCTCCAGCCTGCACGAAGCCGGCGCCTACGTGCAGATCATTGAAAAGCGAACGGGAGTCAAAATCGGCTGCCCCGAGGAAGCGGCTTTGCGGTCCGGGTTTCTGACAATCGACGGGCTGGAGGCGCGCGCCAACCGGATGCCCCAGTGCGAATATCGCGATTATCTGCTCAACGAGGTGGTCGCCGAAGCCAGAAGAAATTGTATAGAGTCATAAATTATATAACCCTAATGATACCAATATTTGCTCCAATCTTACGATACCACAACCCCGAAGTGTTGGGATTGCATAGCATAACCCTAGTCGGAGGCCTGTCCGCCGAAGCCTCGGCGAAGGAGGATGCTCTTTACCCAGGGCGAATCAAAGCCAAACGCCTTTGCGGGACATCGTCGTGATCCTGCTTGGCGGCAGTGGATATATCGGTCAGGCGTTTGCCAGCGCCCTGCGCGCGCGCGGCATCCAATTTCTGTCGCTCTCGCGCAAAGAGGTGGACTACACGCGTTTTGACGTATTGCTCTCCTTCCTGAAGTCGGTGAAGCCCCGTTTCCTGATCAACGCGGCCGGATACACTGGCAAGCCAAACGTGGACGCCTGCGAGCTGGATAAGTCCGGGACCCTGAAGGGAAACGTCCTCCTTCCGGCGACGATCGCCCATGCCTGTGAGGTGGCCAACGTTCCCTGGGGGCACGTCTCCTCGGGATGTATATATTCGGGGGCCAAAATCGTCGGTCCCGATGGACTACGCGTCTGCAAAGACCTCATGCAGCCAGAGATCCAGTCAATATTAAAAACGCAGCCCGACCGCGTCCGCGGCTACACCGAAGCCGATTTACCGAACTTCTGCTTCCGCGATGGCCCCTGCAGTTTCTACAGCGGCACCAAGTCTCTGGCGGAGGAGGCAATCTCGGGCATGGGGCAACTCTACATATGGCGGCTGAGAATTCCCTTCGACGAGTTCGACAATCCGCGCAACTACCTTCGCAAACTCCTCAACTACGAGAAGGTCTATGACAACGTGAACTCGATCTCGCACCGCGCCGATTTTGCCAATGCCTGCCTGGATCTGTGGCTGAAAAACGCCCATTACGGCATTTACAACGTAACCAATCCCGGTTTTGTCACCACAAGACAGGTGGTCCGCCTTCTGGAAAAGAAATTCCACAGGAAGCTCAAATTCTGGAGCTCCGACAGCGAGTTCTACGAAAAGGCCGCCAAGACCCCCCGCAGCAACTGCGTGTTGGACGTGGGACGGTTGCTTTCCGCCGGTATCAAAATGAGGCCAGTGGAAGAGGCGCTGGAGGAGTCGCTCAGGAAATGGAAGGCGAAATGACCGTCTTTTACTTTTCTTTTACATAGCTCTGGTTGCCACCCCATATCGTGGGATTAGCCGACTACCGGTAAATCCGTGTTATACTCTGATCAATGCCGACTCGTATGTCATGTCAGAGGTCTATGCTTTGTTTGGTTGTCATGGGACTTTTGGCGTCCGCAATGGCTCTGGATGCCAATGACGCTGTCACCGTTACGGCAACGGTAAATCCCAAACAGGGCTATAGTATATGGTTTTATCCAAGCTCGTCAAGCGTATCAGTGAAATTGCCCAGTTCCTCCTTACCCACGCAGACGGTTGACATTGCGTCCAGCGCTCCCGTCGCGGGTCCGGCAACATCAATCACCGATGCCATCACGACGGGGAATTCAATCACCTTTAATGCCAGCGCTGTAGACGGCAACGGACACAATATAACGTCCACCAATGGCGGTTATTCTTGGAGCATCGCGGCTACTTCGGGCGGCGGAGCGGCCACCCTTACAAGCGGTGGCGGATCCGCAAGCCAGGCTACCTACCAATTTACCACCGGCACCTATGTCGTTTCGGTTTCCAGCCCCGGCAATTCAGCCTATGCCGCCTCCAATACCGCAACGGCCACAGTGACAGTAGCCAGCGCACTCCCACAGACCATCTCCGTCACGATAGGTTTCAATAACATTCATACGATTACCCAGCAATTCGCAACCAGCGCGTATGCAAACTGGACCACCCAGACCAGCAACCCGACCCTGGTAGGCTATCCGTGGATCATGTTGAAGGTTCCCGGTTCGGATGATGATGCATTCATTTGGCTGGAATCTCCCAATTGGTCGAATTGGAAGCAGCCCGGTACCGATGGAGATGGCCCAACAGTCGCCACGGTTACCGTATCTGGAGCACAAACACAGTGCGCATATACAATAACCCCCATCCCGACGCAATATTCCGGGACGTGCGCCCTACCGGCAACAACCAGCGGCCAAAACAACTGCGTTCTTACAATAAGCCCGAATGGCGGCCCATGCTACTACCTGTTGCAGGTATTCGCCCAGTCAGGAACCGGCGCTGACGGCAACAACTACAGCCAGTCGAACATAGCCAACTACTACATCTATGTGAACAACGACTGGTGGCAACCGGGTTAGAGCATTCATCCGCATTCTCGTTGGGTACCGCCCCGGTTTTTCTCATTGTCCCACGCCTTCAAATAAAATATCATCCCGTCCATGAATCTGCTTGTCACGGGAGGGGCCGGGTTTATCGGATCGAATCTGATAGCGTCGGTCATCGACCGTCCGGAGATCGGCAAGCTTGTCAATCTCGATTGCCTGACCTACGCGGGACATTTGTCCAATCTGGAGGAGGTCTGCGCCCACCCCAAATACATTTTTGAGCGCGTGGATCTGCGCGACAAACAGGCGGTGCTGTGGGTTGTTGAAAAGCACTCCATCACGCACGTCATGCATCTGGCGGCGGAGTCGCACGTCGACCGCTCGATTTCCGGTCCGGGGGAATTCGTGCAGACGAATGTCGTGGGCACCTTCAACCTGCTTGAGGCCTGCCGCGCCCACTGGGGAGAGCATCCCGACGGGAAGCGCTTTCTGCACGTCTCCACCGACGAGGTCTACGGCTCTCTGGGCAAAACAGGGCTTTTTACCGAGGAGACCCCCTACGCCCCCAACTCCCCCTATTCCGCCAGCAAAGCCTCCAGCGACCTCTTTGTCCGCGCCTACCATCACACCTATGGCCTGCCGACCCTCATCACCAACTGCTCGAACAACTACGGTCCGCGCCAGTTTCCGGAGAAGCTGATCCCCGTCGTCATCCAGAGCGTCCTGGAGCGGCGCGGAGTCCCCGTCTACGGGGACGGCATGAATGTGCGCGACTGGCTTTACGTGCGCGACCACGCCGAAGCCCTTTGGACCGTCCTCAATAAGGGGATATGCGGGCAGACCTACAATATCGGCGGCCGCAACGAATGGGCCAATATCCGCATCGTCGAGCTCATCTGCGACACCATCGACGAATTGCGTCCCGACTTGGGAGGATCCTCCCGTAAACTGATAACCTTCGTGAAGGACCGCCCGGGGCATGACAGGCGCTACGCCATCGACGCAGGGAAAATTGAAAGAGAGCTTGGCTGGGTTCCCTCCCACCGCTTCGAGGAAGGCATCCGCGAGACAATCCAGTGGTACCTCGCGCGCCAGAATTGGGTCAAAGAAGTCCTCGGCCGGACAGGTGTCACAGCCTAGTGCCCCACCGGAACGATACGCAAACCGATGGGTGTGGGGGGAGGCACAACCATGTTAAAATTATAGAGGGATCCCAGCCCCTTGGCAAAGTCATATGTCCCGTTGACCGTATAATATCCGATGCTCCCGCCCCAGACATTGTTGCCGGAGATATTCTGGCGGAAATATCGGCTGCCCTTCGGTCCCAACGCCAGCGCGTACAGGGTTGGGTTCATAAAGCCCAGCCTTGATCCCGTGTTCTGCAAGCTCTCTTGGTTGATAGAGGCTATAAGCCCAGCCCCAAATGGCGCGGCGCAGCTACTACCCATAACCACGTTGGTCTGGCTGCTGGTAACATTGACTTGGACATCATCTCCAACCAAGACCAGGTCCGGAAAGTTCCGCATGGTAGAGGAGCCCCCGTTAACGGTATAGTTGATGCCGTTTGTTTTCTGGTAGGGAAGGTTCGTGTAGGTCATCGAGTAGCCCCCGGTGCTGCCCGTCTCGGAACCCACAGTTGTGCTGTACATCCATATCTGCTCGCTTCCGTATCCAATTGAACTGCCGCTGCCGGTGGTGGTCAGGGTGGTGGCGCCAAACTGCAGGACATACGGATCGCCGGTTGGCACATAAGCGGGGTTGTAATATTTTGAGGATGTATTCGTCCAACAGACCGCGGCGGAATCGCCCGTGGCGTTGCACATGGTCATGCCCTGCGCGGCCATCTCCAGAAAGATCGTGTGCGCGGTCGAATCGCCGTCCGGGTAGGTGCCGGTACCGGTGATTCCGTAGGAACACGTGCCCACGCTGTAGTTGGCCGACGCCATCGCGTTGAAGCCGTCATCAAGAGTTGAGGATGAGGGACTGATCTCTACAACATAAATGGTGGCCCCGTTTGTACCTCCATAGGCGGGCGCGCCTGCAGCGGCCATTTCTATATCAAGCATGACCTCCGTCAGATATGTGCCGCTGGTGCCCCCCCCATAGCCACCGACCGCATTGACGTTCAAAGTATTGGTGATACCAGTGGCGCTCTTGAAGGCGTTCCAGCCGGTCGCGTCGTAGCCGCCAACCGCCAGAACGCCAATCGTCTGCCCCGCGCCGGTGTACGGGCAGTTTGGCATATAGACGTTGCGGAAATCCCAGCCAAAGTACGCGCCTGCGCTCCCCGAACCACCGTGGGCGGCAATCGCGCCCTTCTCTTTCACACGCGCATGGGGCATTGGTCTGTAAAAGTTGTGGAGCCCCCCTATCTGCCCGATAGGCATGGAGTCCGGAATGGTGGGCTCCCTGTCCGGCGCAAAAAAGGTTCTCTCCTCCGTGGGGTGCTGGTAGGAGTTCAGATGGACGTTTATAGCGTGCTCCACCGCCGTGACAGTACCCTTCACTGCCACGCGCAGACCGTTCGCGGACTCTTCCACCACGCTCAGGCCGTTCGTGGAGGCAAACTCTTTTACAGAAGTGCGCTCGGCAATGCTCGGTGCGAAGCGGTCTACAAACTGCGGCACTGTCAAAAATTTGTGATAGTTGGCACCGCCCGGAGTGGAAACGCTTTGGACAAAGCCTTCCAGCTCCGCGAGTTTCCGCGCGGATGGCTGCAGAAAGAACGACAGACGCATCTCATTGGTGGCGGACAGATGACCGAGCGGAGCCAACCCGGCGGCTACCGGAGGGGGCACATGATGCACGGGGCTCTTCGCGCGGGCACCAATATCCTCCGCCCGGGCACCCAGGCAGCTTAGGGCAATTCCCGCTCCCAAACAGACAGCCAGGCTACGCGGCGACAAAGAGTCCATGACAGACCAATATAACAAATCTACGCCAAGTTGCAACTGCTGAGTGCACAAACAGACGCAAAGGCACCAAACAACTTTACAAAAAGGGCGTGGAAATCCGCCCCTCCGGTGTATACTCCGACAGAGTTGTTTATGATGATCTGGGCACGCTCGCTGCCCGCTCCCTCATTCTTCCCCCCACGATCGAGAAGAAAAGCATTGCGTCTATGACAAGCAGGTAGATGGGAAAGCCGCACTCGACAAATGACCAGTTCCTCATTGCGGCAAAGCTGGTGAGCGCGCTTGCAAAAGACATTGCGTAGACGCTGGATGTCTCTGTATGCGGCTCCTGCCAACCTTTGATAAGCGTGGGAGCTGCCGCCAATCCATCAGCCAATATCGAAAGGGCCGTAGCTATCGCGGGCTCTTTTGTGATGGCCCATAAAACTATCGCAAATAAAGAGCACCCGCCGCACGCCCAATCAAGTTTTGTAAGTTTCCAATAGGCATTGGGATTGACAAAAGACGCCAGGAAAATCAGGAGATCCAAAAATCCGCACATGAAAACGGGAAGGACAGCCCAGCTGGGCTGTTTGACCAAGACCTCCGGTTGTCGTTTTTTACCCTTGCAAAATAAGCCGTAAGAAGTCTACTCTGCAGAAAACAACTCTTCTGCATTCTATATGACAACCATCAATGACATCAAAGCCCGCCAGATCCTTGATTCTCGCGGCAACCCAACGATCGAAGTGGACGTCGAGCTCTCCTGCGGAGCCATCGGCCGCGCCGCCGTTCCAAGCGGCGCCTCCACGGGCACCTACGAGGCGCTTGAACTGCGCGACGGCGACATTCCCGCCAAAAAGCTCTTCCGCGGCATCAACCCCAAGGAATACTCCGGCAAGGGCGTCCGCCAGGCCGTCCACAACGTGAATTTCGAGATCGCACCCGAGTTGGTGGGGCTCGACGCCACCGACCAGGTCGGCATCGACCGCCTGATGATTGAGCTGGACGGCACCCCCAACAAGGCGCGGCTGGGCGCCAACGCCATTCTGGGCGTCTCTCTGGCGACAGCGAAAGCGGCAGCCATTGCGCTCGGACAACCCCTCTACAAATACATAGGGGGACCCAACGCGAAGATCCTCCCGATGCCGATGATGAACATTATGAACGGTGGCGCACATTCCGACGCTCCGATCGATTTCCAGGAATTCATGATCATGCCAAAGGGCGCCTCTTCGATCTCCGAAGCCGTGCGCATGGGCGCGGAGGTCTTCCACGCTTTGAAGAAAGTCCTCAAGGGACTCAAACTCTCCACCGCCGTCGGTGATGAGGGCGGCTTTGCCCCGAATCTTCCCTCCATCGAAGCGGCTCTCGACTCCATCGTTGAGGCGATCACCGCCGCCGGCTACAAGCCCGGCAAGGATATCTTCCTGGCGCTTGATCCGGCGGCCAGCGAGTTCTACGACACCGCGAAGAAAAAATACGTTTTCAAGAAGGGAGACGGACGCGCACTCGACAGCAAGGCGATGGTCGCCTACTACCAGAAGCTCGCCAAAGCCTACCCGATCATCTCAATCGAGGACGGCATGGCCGAAAGCGACTGGTCCGGCTGGAAGCTGCAGACCGAGGCAATGGGAGCCCATACCCAGCTGGTCGGCGACGATCTCTTTGTGACCAACACGACCTTCCTCAAGAAGGGCATCGACCTGGGGGTCACCAATTCGATCCTCATCAAGGTCAATCAGATTGGAACGCTCACCGAGACGCTCGACGCGATCGACATGGCTCACCGCGCCGGATATACCGCCGTCGTCAGCCACCGTTCGGGCGAGACCGAGGACGCCACGATAGCCGACATCGCGGTGGCGACTAATGCGGGGCAGATCAAGACGGGATCGCTCTCTCGCACCGACCGCATCGCCAAGTACAACCAGCTGCTCCGCATCGAGGAGGAGTTGGGCTCGACGGCGATTTACGGAGCCAAGACATTCAAGAAGGGCTAATATCAAAGCCCTCTGCGACACCAGCGGAGCCACGGGTTCACAGTCCGCCGTAGCCTTGTGCGAAGGCTGGATCAACCCGTGGTGGATGGTTAACATCAAAGATAGGCGAAGATGTAAATCTTAATAGTGCATATTCTAGCTTGCATAAAATGCCTGCTATGATAGCATGAGATCTTATGCAACTCTATCTAGTCGCCGATCCTCTCCAATGCCCTGAGGCACAAAGGGCCATACAACGTATGTTGGGAGGCGCGAACCAAACCGTTTGCTATGTGCCGACCGGAGAACATAGCGAGCAGACCGCACACCAAAGATGCAAACGGCTTTCCTCCCTCTTCGGATTAAAGCAGGTTACCTACACGGATGAGATCCAGGGGCGAGAACCACAACAGCTTTTGGCTTCGTTCAAGAATTTCATTTTTGACGGCAAAGATCCCTTCATTGACACAGCAAACAGGACATTGGAAAACTCGGAACTCCTTGAAGGGATCAATCGGATGGCTTATGGGAATTCCCACGGCGTGGTGGTGGCTATTGAGGGGGCCGTGCCTCTCATGGGAGAGTCGCTGGATACTTACATCCAGTATCTCGCGCAGACCGGATATATTTACAGCAGGACCATAAAGAGGATTTTTCCGCTTGGCAGACTCCAGTCCGCTGTTCCTCTGGTGGGAGAATTGGAAAAAACACGACTGATTGAAACCCGCGCCCACTTGGCCTTGGGAAGAAACGGAGCCATTCATGTGGACTATAACATAAGCGCTTACCGGTCCTGTGGCGAGGTTCTTGAAGTAAAGCCCAGAATGGTTGTGCCCTACCAGGGCAATATGGGTGGTGCCTTTCAATAAGTTCTTGTGCCCCATCTGCGGTTTTCTCGAATTGACGGCAGACTGTCAAAATTGTTATGATGGGACGCACTGGGATCCCCTTACCCTCCGCTAATATGCCCTCGGCGACTCGCGACCAGAATGGACTCCTGCAAATCAAAGCGGAACTGCTCTGCGTGGGAATGCGCATGAGCGAGACATCTCTGGGAATATTCCGCCGCCAGAATCCCTGCGACGACAGAAAGACTGGGAATGTTGGCGTCCATCTGCGCCTGAGCAACGGCAGCCATGTACTGGCGACGGTCCACCACTCCTTTGACCGCAGCTCGCCCTACGAGATCCGCCAGGAGGGAAAACGGCTGCTGCTATTGAAAAATGACACCCCGCTCGACGAGGTTTTTGAAGTGCCAATGCCCGCCTGGTACGGGCAACAGACAGCCAAAAACAACCGGATGCCGGGGCTTTTCCTGCACGAAGGCTCGTCTTTCATGCATTTGACCTACTCCGGCTGCGATTACCACGCCAGAGGGATGCCCTGCCGTTTTTGCGCGGCGGGCAAACAATGGAAAACAAGCCCGCCCGATGAAGTCGCGCAGACCGTGCGCGCGGCCCTCGCGGAGAATCCAGCCTACCAGGTGTGCCTGGGCGGCGGCGCGCGGCTTCCGTTGGAACGCAATACCTCGTACTTTGTCAAACTGCTTCAGGAGATCCGCCGGATCAACGCCCAAGTGCCGCTATGGGTGGAAATGGTTCCCCCGCCACCCGAAGATGTGCGCGCCCTTGTGGAAGCCGGAGCAACTGGTTTTGGGTTCAATCTGGAGTTGTGGGACGAATCTTTGAGGAAAGAGGCCTGCCCCGGCAAATCCGACGTTCCCAGGTCCCGTTACTTTGACGCGATGAGGGCCGCAGTCGATCTGTTGGGGACCAACCGAGTCGGAAGCTGTCTGATCGTGGGACTTGAGAAACCGGAAACCTCCATGGAGGGAGCTGAAGCTCTGGCCGGAATGGGCGTGCAGCCCTGCATGATTCCTTTCAAACCGTGGGACGCATCGGAATATTCCAAGAGACAACGCGTTGACGCCGGAACGCTCCTTTCCATCAGCCAAAGCGCTGTCGAGTCGATGCGCAGACACGGGCTTTGTCCGCACAAAAATCAAGGATGCCTCGGGTGCGAGTCCTGCACGGTCGATCATGATCTCTACGGCCCCGCCCTTGCGGCACAGTAAAGCCTCTATATAGCGTTTCGCAAAGACATTGATACACCCCCGGCCCTTCAGGAGAGTTCATACCGCGCTATAGCGCCTGTAGGGCAGGGATGATTATTGGGAGGATCCCCATACCCTAATTTCTAAGCACACTACTGTCGTCTTCCTCACAGCCGCGTAGCGGGCGGCATATGTTAGAGCACTTCCATAAAACATATGTTATTTCCAATCAGCCCAACCCCTTGTGGGTTGCCTTGTATAGCCCCCCGTTGCGGTGCTCTTTACGGGGGGCGCGTGAAATCACGGACTACATAATTTATGGCAATACTCTAGCCAGCCCGTTAAGCCGGGTATCGGTGGTTCAGGCGCGAAGCGCGGTAAATTTGTCAGAGCAGCGCACAGCAGGCCCACGGCAATCCCGCCTGCGACACCTTCAGACCCCCCCTCCTGAAACCTGCTATAATACCCGCAGGTCATACCATGCCCGTCATTTCTTCTCATAATGCCCACGCCCCACGAAATTCCTTCGTTCTCCAAAAGCCGGAGTCCCATCCATATTGCCGGCCGCGCTGTAACCGCCTGCGCGTGGGCAGTCCCACCCTGTCCATAAAGTCCACTACGTCCATTGTTCCCATTCCTCCCATGCTCCCCAGACTTCCCATGCCCGCTTCTCAGAAACAGAGCGTCGTCACTTGCCTAATATCTATAAGGCAGTTATTTCACTTTGATTACCTCAAAATAGCCGGAGGAAAACCACTGTGGAGCAGTGATTTTGCAGTGATATTTCCGGTGTCATTCCTTCGTGACAACTAGATAACCTATTTGCCTAATAAACAGCTAGTTCCTTGACAATCAAAATCCGTTGTTTATCTCCCACTCCCATCGGGTGTAGAATCTTCCCATGCGCACTATCCGTGTTGCCATTACTCCTGCCGAAGTTGCAGAACTTGAGGAAAAACTTCTCATTCTCTCCAATGAACTGGGGCGGCCTCTGGGCTTTTCCATCGAGAAGATGGAGCGGCGATCTCTCTCACTGGTAGGCTATTTTAAAACCAAGAAGATGGCAACCGATGAGTTGCGACTGCTCGGCCTCGACAAAAGGGTGACTCACGGCTTTTTGAAGGACCGCGACTGGCAGCTTTGCATGAGGAATCATTTTGAGCCGCTCTACTATCGCGGGGTGGCCTGGGTTCCGACGTGGAGCAAAAGCACCAAGAAAGCAGGAACCATATTGAAGTTTGATCCCGAGATGGCCTTCGGTTCTGGCAATCATCCGACGACAAGGTTGTGCCTGAAGAGATTGGTGGAACTGTTGGAGAAATACAGGGGACAGGAACTCCCACCCCCTACCCCCGCCCTCAGGGCGGGGAAATATATAGGGGGCTCAGCCCCCATAACCCCCATGTCTTTAGAAATCCCAGTTGCTTCAGCTTCCACAACCCCCGAGGGGTTGCCTCTGTATAGCCCCACCTTGCGGTGCTCTTTAGGTGGGGCGAACAAAGGATATGGATGCATCCCTACCCGTGGAAAGCGCCCCACCCTCCTCGACATCGGTTGCGGCTCAGGGATTCTGGGCATCACCGCCGACCGTCTTGGAGCAAAAGCTATTGGAATTGATTACGACCCCGAGGCGATCATCGTCTCGCGGCGAAACGCCAAGTTGAACCACTCGAAGGCACTCTTCAAGATAGGAGACGTATACAAGGACAATATCCCATCCTCTGACATTGTCGTCGCCAATCTTCTGGGGAACATCATCACCGACAACGCCCAAAAACTCTGGAACTGCGTGAACCCGGGCGGTACGCTGATACTGAGCGGACTGCTCAAAGAAGAACTTGAAAAAATCGCCGCCCTCTTCCCCTCTCCTTCCCGGCTTTGCCGCCTGGGCAACTGGGGCGCGGTGGTGGTACGTAAGGACAGCCGTATATAGCTTCACGGATAACACGAATGTTCCCGCCATAGCCTCAGCCTAGACGCGTACTGTGCGCGGAAGTCAAAGGCGAGTGTTTATCAAGCAGTTCATCGACACTGGGCGACTGAATCCCGCGCTGTTGGACGCACCAGGTGTATATTTTCCAGGCGAGAACCGGTTTCTTGGCATCAACAAGGCCGAGTATCACGCCCGCGGCAACCCGGGTGGAACTTGAATCAGCTTTCTGACCTTTCATCTCTTTTACCTGATGAAAATATACCGTGTGTCTCGCCAAATCGTCGACGAGATCCATCATCCCTTTTGCCCCATCCCGACCGATCTCACCCAGAAGTGCGCGCGCGCAATCTTTTTTGGATCCCAGAGAAGAAGCATCTATAAGCCCAAAAGCAGCGTCAGCAAGCAGAAGCGGTGCACAGCCACCGTCCTTGAAGCCCACGGTAGACCGCCAGGATGTGTTCAGGCGTATCTTCAGAAAGCAGCGCCTCATTTTTCGGGTGGCTCAGACATTCAACCAGGATTCCGGGACGGCCCGCCAGTGCTGTCCCCTTGGCCGCGGAATAAAGCAGCTTCCTGATGCGGGCTTTCATGATCTCCGGCTGTGCGGGTCTAGCCTGCAAAGCACTATTCTCCATGGGCATCCCCTCCGTCTGCCGGATCCCCATTATCGCTGTCATCAGCAATCTGTGGCATATTTTAGTTCCCGACTCTCCCGCTATTCCACGGAAAATACGTTCCATAAGGCTCCCATCTTCAGGAGTCGGCAGAACGCCAGCCGCACAAAGTATCCCCGTTCTTCTTGCCCCAGCCACAGCGGTATCAACCGCAATACCTCCGGCTTGCTCTTTTGAAGTGGAGGCATCCAAAAAAGTAGTGAAGTACAAATCTGACCAGGAATATCCCCCATCAAAACTATTAAGCCAATATATTCCCTCTTCAATCCAGTCGCCCCTCTCATCAGGAGGAGCCATTTTATGAAAGTTCTTGGCCAATACGCTGATGGCCTCACGGCACTGTCGGCGCTTGAAGCTCCAGTCCAGTCCAGACTGTTCCATATAGCAGCCATCCCGCCCTGCCCAGGCAATACCGGCAACAGCCGCTCCTGAAAGCTGCCTGCGGCTCTCTGGATCAGCCTTTTCCATGCTTGAAAAGACAAAGTCAGAAACCATTTGCGTATCGGTAACTGCCAAAATTCTGACAAGGCCATAAAACAGAGTTCCTCTCAGCTTTTCATTTCCATCCTTTACGTCATCGAATATGTCCGACGCGCATCGCAGTACTTTCGGCATTTCCCAAATATCATTGGAAAGCATCTCGCAAAGATCCCTGCACGCACGCGACTGCCCCGGCGCCACATCGCAATTCTTTTCAAGCTCACAGCAGATCTCTTGGTGAAGAGGATGCATAACGGGTTATACTATCACCGTTTTCCGGCTTGATTCAAGAAGTTAAATGATTTCCTCCGGAACACGCGCCGGAGCCTTCGCTGGCTGTGACAAAAATTTACGCAGTTGGGACAATTTGAGACACATGGACACGGACATCTTCCGGGTTGAAATTACGCAACTTCTTGATTTTTAGAAAACTTTAAACCAACCAAAGAGGACACGTTTCAGGCACAAATCTTGCGTGTGGTGGATTGCAACCCAAAGAAAGGAAATATATGACACAACTGGTAAAATGGAGCGCCTTCCCAGAGATGAGAACCCTGCGGGAAAGGATGCTCAGTTTGTTCGACAACAACCTGTCGGGACGCGACGAAGAGCTGTCGTTTTACCCGGCTGTGAACGTTACCGAGACCGAGACCGAATACAAGATCAAAGCCGAGTTGCCCGGCATGAAAAAGGAGAATGTGAAAGTCACATTGGAAAACGGTCTTCTGACGCTCTCCGGCGAGCGCAGACAGGAACACGAGGAGAAGAATGCCAGGTACCATGTCTATGAGTCCTCCTACGGAAAGTTCAGCCGCTCCTTCAACCTGCCGGGAGATACCGATCCGAACAAGGTCAACGCCGAGTTCGCCGACGGCGTGCTGGACATCAGCGTGGCCAAAGGCGAGTCCTCCAAACCCAAACAGATAACCATAAAATAATAGGAAGCCCTCCGCTGCCGGTGTATTGCCGCGCGGAGGGCTTTCTTGATTTTCCAACCAAACGCATATGAAATACAACAGACTATTCAACCCGCGCCTTCTGGCGGGCCTGACGCTTGCGGCCCCCCTGATGGCTTCCCACCTCGATGCCCAGCCGCTCTGGGCTCCGGACTTCTTCTTTGATGACGGCATCCAAAACCGCCAGGCGATTCCGGCGGTCAATCTGTCGGAAAAGGAAAAGGAATACGTCGTGCGCGCGGATCTCCCCGGTATGAAGAAGGAGGACATCCGCGTCACCTTCGAGAACGGAATGCTGACGATTGCCGGCGAGCGCAAACTCCCCGCCGAAGAAAAGGACAGCAAGAGCCGCTTCTCCGAGAGCTTCTACGGCAGCTTCAGCCGCTCCTTCAGTATGCCCGTAGACGCCGATCCCACCAAGGTCAGCGCCGAGTTCAGGGACGGTGTACTGTGGATAAAGATCGGAAAGAACGCCGCCGCCAAAGGACACACCATAGAGATCAAGTAGCCATCTGGGGAGTATGGAATTCCACAGACCCGCGGGAGTCGTCTCTCGCGGGTCTTTTTTCTCCCAGACAAACGAATTTTCAAGAGTCACGTTTCGACCCCAGAAATTCCAACAAAACTCTTGAGGAATCCGCCGCACGAAAGTAGACTCGGAGAAGCTTATGAGAAACATATTCATCACGGCCGCCCTCTTGGTGGTGGCACTGTGCCTGGGCGCAGAAAACGCGCCAATTCCAGCCACCCCCAAAAAGGCGGTTTCCAACCGGGCAGAGTCAGTCCTACGCTCCGCCTGCAAATTTCTGCAGGACTCGCCCTGCTTCAGCCTGAAAGCCGAGTTGTGGCATGAACACCTCTCCGAAAACTCGCAAAAGGTTCAGTTCGGCAAATGCATGGAGATGGAGATCAAACGCCCCAACCTTCTCCGCGCCGATATTCTTCACGGAAACGGCAGCGGGCGGACCTTCTGGTATAATGGGAAAGAACTCGTCATCCACGACAAGGCTCGCAACCTGTACAGCCGCTCCAGTATGCCCAACACCATAGAGAAGATGCTCGACGCGTCCTGTGAGCAGGGCATAGACCTGCCGCTTGCCGACCTGGTCTCTGACGACCCCTACGGAACCCTGACGAGCGGCGTTGAGACAGCGCGGTACTACGGGATCGAAAGCGTACTCGGAAAACCCTGTCATCACCTTGCCTTCACCCAGAAGAATATCGACTGGCAGATCTGGATAGAGGATGGGGCAAGACCGTTGATCAGAAAATTTGTCATTATCCACAAGAACGAGGAGGCTCAACCCGAGTTTACCGCGCTGATTACCGATTGGAACATGACCGACCGAATATCAGAAGGCTTCTTTGAGTTCATAAAGCCGACGGGAGCCATTGAGATACAGTCCTTGAAGGAAGGAGCGAAGAAATGAAAAAGTTATTTTTGCTGGCGACGTTTGCCGCCGTTGCGGCCTTGCCTGTTGAGCTAAGCGCCGCTTCTTCAAGCAGTGTCCGTGGCAGCAACCATGACTCGTCGCCCAAGAGCACTCCTCCCGCCCGAACGAACCCCTCTCCCAAACCAGCACCAGCGCCCAGACCAGCACCGACGCCAAAACCAGGCGGTGATAGACTTTCCAGGCCAGAACCGCAAAGGGGCAGCCCGACGGCACCCATACAGCCGTACGCCATCACCCAAGTGCCTGACCCATCCGACTCAGCAGATCAGTCCTCTGACCAGCCCGATGACGGTACATCCTCGTCTGGGACTCAATCTGAAGAAACTTCTGTCGTGTCCACCCAGCCGCCGCAGGGGCTTACCCCTGAAATTATAGCCAAAATGAATGAGATGAATGCGAAAATAGAGATATCTGAAGAGGCGCAAGCCAGAAATCGCCAGGAAAAGAAGCGCATCGCCGTCAAAAAAGCATCCTTCACCCGCGAAGAGGCCGAGCGAATCCAGGAGAACGAGATGAATCGTCGAAGTATGGACATCGACCAGGAGCGCAGCCAGATATATGCCTGGTATGACGCCCATCGCGGCACCAGAGTAAATGCCCTGCCCCAGGGCTGCAGGCGTTTTACTATAGGGAAGAGTGACTACTTTTACATAGAAGGCATATTTTATGAACCAGGCACCACCGGAGGCTATGTGGTGGTCGGTCCCCCGCAGGGTGCCGTTGTGGACGAACTGCCGCCGGGAGTTGAATCGTTGGTTGTCAATAGCCCCAACGGTTTTATCATCTACTACTACGCAAACGGCGTTTTCTATGAGCAGGTGGATAGCGGCGATTATCGGGTGGTAGCGGCACCGTCCGGCGTCACAGTAGCCTCGATTCCCGTGGGCTCAACCGTCTCGGTAGTAAACGGCAGACCTTATTACCTCTTCGACGGAAACTTCTATGAGCCCGTCATGGAAAACGGGGTTATCGCCTATATGACCGTTCCACAACCCGCGTAGAAAACAGCAGAGATTTTCCCTTCAACTCCGCAGGAAGACCGACTTGCGGAGTTTCTATTTGAAACGAAACGCGCAATGCCTTATTCTGCCCTCGCATGAAAAAGAGCCTGCTTTTTGTCACCCTGGTCTGGGCGCTGGTTTCTCCCGCAGCTGCCCAGGTAGACCCCACCGAAGAGGTGGCTATCATCTCCACCAGCAAGGGAGAAATGACTGTGGCCTTCTGGCCGGATGTGGCACCCGCAACGGTGGCCAACTTCAAAAAACTGGCCAAAGCACATTTGTACGATGGAACCTGTTTCCACCGCGTGGTGCAGGGATTCATGATACAGGGCGGCGATCCCAATACGAAGGACGCTGGTCATCCCGAGCTCTACGGACTGGGAGGCCCAGGCTACAATATCAAGGCCGAGTTTAATGACCGCTCCCATGTGCGCGGGGTGATCTCGATGGCCAGATCGGCTTCTCCCGATTCGGCTGGCAGTCAGTTCTTTATCTGTCTGGACGATGCGCCATTTTTGAATGGGAAATACACCGCTTTTGGAAAACTCATCAAAGGTGATAATATCCTTGGAGAAATTGGCAGCGTGCCGGTAATGATGAACGAGTCCGGCGCTGAAAAGAGCGCTCCTATCGAAAGGGTCGAAGTCTATAGCATCAAGATTGTCAAAGCAGGAGAAGCGGGCAAGTAAAGCGCTGCTGTCGATCTCTCAAATGTAAAGAAATGGTAATTTTTCAGGCGGGCGGTGTATCATGATCATATGAAAAAGAGTTTTTTGAAGGCGGTCTGCGCGCTTGCGTTGTTCCTGGTAGCAACGCCGCTTATGGCCCAGGACAAAAATTTTGCAGGGCACCACGCAAGCGCCCCCGCAATCCACTCCTCCTCCGTGCCCAGGACAGCGGCCTCTTCCTACCACCCCGCTCCCACCGTCAGCCGCAGCACAACCGCGGTCTCGGCCCCGACACAGCGGCAATACATCCAACCGAGATCCTATACAGCCTACAGCCCCCCCAGACAAACAGCCCCGTCCCGTGCCATCGTCTATCAACCCTCAGCCCAGTCGTATAACTACGCAGGACGCGGAGCAGTTATTACTGGCACCAACAAGGCCGGCGAGTCCACCTCGCGGAACCACATGGCGACAGTTTCGCGCAGCTACAATATCCATGATGGTGGATACCATCGCGGCATGAGGGTCGCGCGTCTGCCGGAGGGCTTCCACTGCTTCTACTGGTGCAACCAGACCTACTATTTTTCCGGTGGGATCTATTATCAGGCTCTCCCCGACACGTCCTATGTAGTGGTGGATTCCCCCTTTGATTCAGCGCCAGTATATGACAATTCCGCTTACGCGCCCGGAGTCGTCAGCCAACTGCCGTCTGATGCCGTCTCGGTGACCCTAAGCGATCCAAACCAGGGTTTTGTGGTATACTACTATACCAGCGGACTCTTCTACCAGCAGACCGGAGAAGGGTATCAGATCGTGCCGGCTCCCCTGGGCATAACGGTCGCGGGCATCCCGCAGGGCTCACTCTACTACCAGATGAATGGCCAGGCCTACTATGAATTCGGTGGAAATTTCTTCTCGCCGATCATGACAAACTCGGGGCTTTCCTACATGACAGTCATGCGACCAGCGTAGGAGGCGCAAGACAAGAATATTTATTTTCAACCCAAGCTGTTTCAAGCCATGACCGATTCAAACGGGCTTTTGGCTTTTAGCATAGAAGCTACTTTTAGAATCTTGCTCCCAAGATAGAGTGAAAGCCGACGAGGTCCCATCTTCGGATAATTCTTCGTAAGAATCGCATAGGCTCGGCATCTATTCCAATATCGGCTCCATCGATTCTGGACAAGGTTTAAACCCCGGTGACGGAGCAATGCGTCCGATACACCATCCAGTACAACGTTGTTAAGGGTAACCGGTCGACAGACCCAGAACCGCTGGCTGCTTGGCTGTATCGTTGGAGCACCCATGCCGCCAGAATGGGATAACAGGCCGCCGCGTGCAAGTCAAAAAGATACTCCTGCTTCGGCTTGGCGCCGATCGGGAGCACTGGTATATGAATACACTCCCTTTCCTTCGTACAATAGAATCATTATTGTATAATTGAATTGCGAAACGATATCTTTTTGGTTTAGAATAACACGAGTATGAAGAAATTATTGTTTCCTTCGCTCTTTGTCTTCACGTCGCTTTATTTGAGCGGCTGCGCCTCTTCCGATGGGTCTTGCTGCTATGACCCGTGGTATGACAATAATAGAATTAGCCAACAGCAACAGCAGCTCCAAAAACAGCAACAGGAACAGCAACAACAGGAGCTCAATGAGCAGGCCCAGCGTCAGCAGCAGTGGCAGCAGAATTTTCAGCAACAGCAGGCTAACCAGATAATAAACCAGTCAATCCAACAGCAGCGCACCTTTCACTAAAAAACTGTGCTGGTAATTTTGCGCAGCGGATTGTCGGCTACTCCTGCTTCGGCTTGATGCCAATCGAAAGCATCTGCTTGATATCGTTGAGTCTCTCGTGGATCTGCAGCAGGAAGTGCTCTATGTCATCCTCTTTGAGTCCCAGCTTGTCGAGAGCCTCGTCGTGCACCTGCACCGCCCACGAATCGCGCCCGTAGTTGAGTCCCACTCCTCCTACCACGCAGACAGCCAGATGCAGAGCGCAGGCGTGCAGCTGCTGCGTCGGTGCGTCCATGGGGGCAAACTGGTACTCTATCGGCTCGGCGATCTCAATGGGAAAGTTCCACTTCTTGAGCAAAGCCATGCCCAGTTGGGCGTAATTGAATCCCAGCACGCGCATCTCTGCCTCCATGGCCGACATCTTTTCTTTTTCAATCAGACTGTATACTTCAGAATATTTGTCGGCAATCACCTGATTGATGATGACTTTCCCGATCGAATGCAGGAGTCCAATGGTATAGGCATGACTGGCGTCCGTGCCGATACGCTGGGCCATGTTCTCCATGACAAGGGCGGTGGCAATTGAGTTCTCCCACAACTGGTCGTTTTCCAGATAGTAGGTTTGCACGGGAGTATTGAAGATTTGTCCGGAGCAGACCACGCCGACCAGCTTGTAGGTCTCGCGGAAGCCCACGCGGTTGATGGCATCTTCCAAACCGTAGGAGGGCGTCACCACTCCGTAGTAGGCCGAATTGGAGAGTCTGAGCACCTGCGCGGTTAACGGCGCGTCGACGCGGATCAGCTCGACAATGTCGTTGGGGTTGGTGTTGATATCCTGCAAAAGCCGCAGCAGCTTCAGCATGATCTGCGGATTCGGAGGCAGGCGTTTTACTTGGGAGATGATATTATCGAGGTTCATTGAGCTCAAGGGTTGAGGTTCCGGTCGGATATTTGATACCAACGCTTCCAGTCTTCAGTGTGAGATGGAGCGTGCGATTGTTCAAGCCGCCGAGTTCTTCGGCGAAAACGGGTATTCCTTCGCGTTCGAGTATCGTATGGATGGCGGTGGCATTGCGTTCGCCTATTTTGAACATATCCGATTGACTCAAAACAGAGGCACCTCCTGCAAGCACAATCTTTACGCGGCGTTTCTCCGCGCGCAGCGACTGCAGCGCCTCCCAAAAAACTTTCCAACCGGTATCGGCAAACATGGAAGGCTGTCCGACAGCCTTATCCGGAGACAGGGAAGAGTCTGGCAGCATAATGTGAAGAATCCCCCCCACGCTTACAAAAGGATCGTACGCTACTACTCCGATGCATGAGCCTAGCGCATAGGTACTTACGGTGATATTGGCGTTGTTGGAGACTGCCATATCTCCGACGCCAACTACAATACGCTGGGCAAATACAGAGCCTATGCTTGGGGAACCTCCCATGATCCACACCCTAACGGCGCAAAACGGTTTGGGCTCTAGTGGTTTTTAAAACTATTTTACGCAGGCGGGACGGGGAAAATCAGCGCATTATCTCTCTAATCTGTGCAACGAGGCGTTCGGGGGTTTTTACCAGGCTCCTGTCAAACACAACCACCCTTTGCTGGTCGGCAAATCCAAATTTTCGGGAAAGATCCTTTGTTTTTTCTACGCTGTCAGCTTTGTGAAGTTCATGCTATTGACGCCGTTCTTCATGCCGATTGAGCTGGCTACCGACATACATTGGGTGCCCAGCCTGGTCGTGGAGTCCAAGGTGATGGAATTGCTGGTCGTCTGGGAGGCCAGATTCAGCGTACCGTCGGCGTTTGCCGAAAGGGTATAGGGGCCACTTCCCAGTTCGGAAGCAAGCTCTGGATGCGCGCTGAAGAGTTTTTCAAAAGCGATCTTGGCCATTTTCTTTTGCACTTCTCCAAAAGAGGCTCCCGTGACGGAACCGCTGATGGCGCTTACGGAAGAGGCGGCATTGGTGGCGGTGGAGGAGATGGTCTGTACGGCTCCCGCTCCGGCTCCTACGGCCACGGCGGCAGTGATGGGATCGATCATGATTGGTTCAAGGAGCAGAAAGAGTGCCAGAGAGGAAAAACTACGGGGTTTCCGGCCCAGATTTCCGGCACAGCAGATCCTCTATCTGTTCAGCCGCGCGAAAAGCATCCTCTTGACTGCAAAAACAGGGCGGAGTGCACGCCACAACCAAATCGTCACTCTTTCTGATAACCCCGGCAACAAAACGCTGTAGTATCGATGGGGTCTCCTGAGACTCGAACCCGAGGACGAAATGATTGATATCCCGCGATCTCAAGCATAACTCAAGACCAGCATCCTTCTGCACCCAGCCCAATATCACACTGATGTGCCATATTCCCCCATCGGCGGTTGCGAAATAAGGGCACCCTAAACGTGAGTCTGGCTCCAACATTAGACGCGAGTCTGGCTTCGGCATATAATACCCTCCGCTTACTCCCACGCCATCGCCAGCTTTGGAGCGGCACGATTGCAGTTACTCTCGGCAAGCGCACTGACAAAAACTGATGAGCCAGCCGCCTTCAATATGTTCTCGAAATTCCCGCTCATGGCCGTGAACATCACGACAAGAGTCAGTCCCGCTGGAGAGCCCAAGAAACGAACAAAAGCCTCCCTTGGATTCTGCGCGATATAAGCAAGCCTGCCTTTGACGGCTTTGAGATCCGTGGAAAGCGCGCTAAAGAGGGTTGATGTAAATTCTTTCATGGCTCTATGATATGTAAATAAGGCTATATATAGCAATATTAAAATTGATCCCGGCCAAGACAGTATAACACCCGATACCCCCATCTGTATACCAATTGTAAAAAACAGACTCCCGATCCCCATTCCAACGGGGACAGACCTGAGCCCCAAGCGCCTGCAAAATCAGTGGCGCAATCCCAACTTTTGTATCAATACCGTATAGCGCGGCAGAGCTTTGCGTTTCAGATACTCAAGCAGCTTGCGGCGCTGACTTGTAAGGGAGATAAGCCCGCGACGGGAGTGGAAGTCCTTCGGGTGAGCCCGCAGGTGGGATGTCAGTTCGCCGATTCTCTGGGTTATAAGGGCAATCTGCACTTCGCAGGAGCCCGTATCGCCTTCGTGAGTCTTGAACTGCTGGATCGTCTGTATTTTTTCCATGTATGTGTGTAACGTGTGGGAGGAGTCGCCTACTCCCGCGGTCCCGCCGGATCCCGCTTGCGCAGGACAGCCGAACCGCCGTCGTTCCCCAAAGGCCTTGGGGGGGCTGAGCGCGCCAGACCCGTAAGGTCGCATACCCGCTCACAGTCGAGTCTAAGACATATTATAGCCCTTTTTCAAGAAAAATCTTGCGTCCGCGTCAAAAATTCTGGAAGATGTTCCGTCTTATGGGTCAGCATTCATCTTTACAGTCCAGGGGCGGCAACAGCAGCTCCAAGCGCAATGTCATGAAACGCTTTGAGCGCGTTCAGGTTCTGAAGGCCGGCGGCCAGTGGAAAGATGGCGACCGTGTCGTTGGACTGCGCAAGACCAAGAGCGTATAAGGCGACATATTCCACCCTGCCCTTCAGCCGCACATTGTTTGTAGGAGATTGTCGACTTCTTTTAGGGCCACCTTGTGTTCGCGTCTATACACCGCAAAACCACGCCCTGCCATTAACGCGGCTATCGCTTCAATAAAAAGCCCTGTCTTGTGCAGGCCCGCGGAGCTCAAACTGAAACCAAGAGCAGAAAGACTGATTGAGAGAGTAGCCAAGCCCTCCTGATCATTATAGGAGCTCTTTAAGCCTCCAAGAAACTTTCCCATATGTCCCATGTCGTCCCGCATTCTAGCATTTCGACGGCGTAAAACAAGATGTATTATCGCTCATCAAAGAGTGTTTGCCTGATGGCCGGGAACTTGCTAGGCTTTATTTCATCGCCGATTTAGCTCAGTGGCAGAGCAACAGTTTTGTAAACTGTGGGTCGTCGGTTCAATCCCGACAATCGGCTTGTCTTGAAAACTTAAGCGTCAAAGGATCGCAACCCTGATTTTTGGAGTTGCCCCTGGCACTTCCCTTGCTATAGATTGGGGATTCTTTAAGGAGAGGTGGCAGAGTGGCCGAATGCGGCGGTTTGCTAAACCGTTGTACCTTCGTAAGTCGGTACCGGGGGTTCGAATCCCCCCCTCTCCGTATAAATTTACGTGTCAAATACCTGTGTAACTATTTTTTGTTTTTTTACAAAAGTATGACAAAAAGTATGACACTCGGCGGGGAAAAGCTTGGAAGATTTCTGATGTTTTTTTTGAAGTTTGTAGAATTTTAAGAACGAGAAAAATCGTAGTTCACGACTTTTCGATGGTGTGAAAATAGCTTTTTTCGAAGGCGAGTCAAGGCTTAATAGCTCGGTTTATGCAGATGCCCTTTTTTGCAATACCGGGTTGGCGATTTTCGGGTTTTTAGCCTTCGGACTATGCTGAGGTAGTGGAAACAGCGAAAAGGGGTTCTATGAAAAACGGTATAGTGTAGATCGCCATCCAGCCTCACGGACAACGCAAATTGAACTATTAAGAATTCCTTACAATTTCGATTTGAAATTTCAAGGTAGATTCGAGTTGTTAAGGAATTCTTTACAACTCAGTTCCACCAGTTATTAGAGCTTACGGCACAGACTAATGTTCTTGCTTCTGGTGCACTATGCTCTCTACTCATTTTATAAAGATGTAACCCGGAAAGGAAACGATTGTGGCGGGTTTCGGCCTAACTGTATCTCTATACTATAATTCCCAACCTCTCCAACTATCCATTTTCCCGAATGGAATCCTAGGGAAAGGATACCATTTTTCAAATCCTCAAGAGTGTGAAGTTCATTAAACCTTTCATGGTAGGCAACGAAAGGGGAAGCCCCTGTTGGTGCCGCAGTCATTATGTGAATCTCTTCCTTTTCAAACTCCTGCGGCGTTAAAGAAACCAGAACGTTAAAACAGAATCCCAAGTGCGTCCACGGGATCTTGGGGAGCTTTATTTCTTCAAACGGGGACGACCATTGAATCCTTCCTGGCTCAATTTCCTGCATCTGTTCGTATAACTTTAGGCTTTCGACTTTCATTTTGCTCCTGATCCAAGAATACGCCTAATGTCCGCAATGCTCAAGAGGATTCGCCATACTTCGCGGTTGCGTTTAGAAACACGGGATATTACTCTGAGTGTGTATCATACCACGCAGTAATTGCGTAAGGTTATCATTATGTCTTCCGACCGCACATTCATTACCAATGAGCCCGGGCACAGCCTTTTTGAGCGTTTTAATGTTCTGTTGGGGAAAGACACCCGTCTTTTTGATTGTCTTGTAGGCTATTTTTTTATCAGCGGTTTCTACAAACTTCACCCCGCGCTCACAAAGACTGAGAAAATCCGCATTCTTGTTGGAATAAAAACCGACCACACCTCTTACGAACTTATCCAAGAAGCAAAAGGACAACAGGAATTGTTTTTGAAATCCCACGCTCAAGTCAGGGAGCGGCTGCCGTTTGAAGTTTTGGACGAACTCCAAAAATCCGGCGACAGCGCCGACATCGAAGATGGTATCCGTAAGTTTGTGGAATGGATCAAGTCGGGAAAATTGCAGATTCGCGCTTATCCGTCCGAGCAAGTCCACGCGAAGGTCTACATCATGACATTCCATGGCGGCGACCGCGACAAAGGCCGTGTTATTACGGGATCAAGCAACTTCACCAGCGCGGGGTTGCAGGACAATCTTGAATTCAATGTAGAATTAAAGAACGTGTCCGATTATGACTTTGCGCTTCAGAAGTTTGACGAACTATGGAAAAAATCAGTCGACGTAACCGAAGATTACGTTACGACGATCGAAGTCAAATCGCCCTTTGCTCGCTTCACGCCCTATGAGCTATATCTGAAATTTCTCTACGAGTATTTCCGGGGAGAACTCAATTTACCAGATGAAATTGAGGATATGTACCTACCCACGGGCTTCAAAAAATTGAGGTATCAAGAAGAGGCTGTACTAAATGCCCGTAAGGTACTCGATGAATACGGCGGCGTATTTTTGTCCGATGTGGTCGGCTTGGGAAAAACCTATATGTCCGCGCTGTTGGCTAGGAACCTAAGTGAGCCTTGTCTTGTCATTGCACCGCCGCATCTGTTGGATGCAAACAATTCCGGCTCTTGGCCTAATGTTTTCCGCGAGTTTGGCGTGGGTGGCGCTCTCTTCGAATCTGTTGGCAAACTTGAGAATTTGCTGGAGCGCGATTTGTCTAGGTTTACCAGTGTCTTTATTGACGAATCCCACCGCTTCCGAACTGAGAACACGCAGAACTATGAGAAGCTCGCGAGGATATGCAGGGGCAAGCGCGTTATCTTGGTTTCCGCCACGCCACTGAATAACTCTCCGCAGGACATTTTAAGTCAGATTAAACTCTTCCAGCCTGGCAAGAATAGCACTATCCCGAACGTTCGCAATCTTGAGGCCTTCTTTGGCGCTCTCCGACGCAAGCTGGAAGGATTGGATCGGCAAAACGACCGCAAGGAGTATTTCAAGATCGTTCAGGAAAATGCGCGCCAGACCCGCGAGAAAGTCCTCAAGTACCTGATGATCCGCCGGACGCGCACCGAGATCGAAAAATACTACGGCGAAGACTTGAAACAACAGGGCTTGAAGTTTCCGGAGGTTGCAAGGCCAGAACCTCTCTTCTACAAAATGAACAAGATTGAGAATGAGGTTTTCAATGAGACCATCCGTTTGCTGGCTCGTAATTTCAAATATACCCGTTATATGCCGCTGGCCTATTACACGGGCAAGCGTGAGGAATATGAATTACTAAGCCAGCTCAATCTTGCAAAATTCATGAAGATTCTGACGGTCAAACGCCTTGAAAGTAGCTTTGCCGCGTTTCTGTTTACGCTTAGGCGCTTCATCCATACTTACGAGCGAGTCATTGCAGAGTTTCACAAGGGCAATGTTTTTATCAGCAAGAAGCATATCGGGAAGATATTTGAACTACTCGAATCCGACGATCAGGAGGCCATTGAGCGGCTATTGGACGAGGATAAGGCCGAGAAGCTTTCGGCCAAAGAGTTTAAGAAGGATTTTATAGCTGATCTCGAAAATGACTTAAAAGTATTGAAGGCTATCAACGACCGATGGAAAAACATTACACGCGACCCCAAATGGGAAGCATTCAAAGATAATTTAAAGTCTGATCCATTGCTCAAAAGCGGGAAAGTTATTATTTTCACGGAATCGAAAGAAACGGCCAACTACATTGCTGAGAAAATTCGAGAAGAGGTCGATACTAAGGTGCTTCTCTTTACCGGCGGCTCGTTCAGCAACGCCCGCGACGACGTGTTAGCCAACTTCGACGCCAAGGCCGTTCACCCGAAAGACGACTACCGCATTCTGGTTGCCACCGAAGTTCTGGCCGAGGGTGTGAACCTGCACCGTTCGAATATTGTCATCAATTACGATATTCCGTGGAATCCGACGCGGCTGATCCAACGCGTCGGTCGTGTCAATCGCGTGGACACTAAATTCGATAAGATTCATACCTACAACTTTTTCCCGACCGACGAAGGCAACGACCTTATCAAACTTAAAGAGGCCGCCGAAGCTAAGATACATGCGTTTATCCAAATGCTAGGCTCGGATGCCCGCCTATTGACCGACGGCGAGGTAATAGTTTCGCATGATCTATTCGCGAAATGGAATTCAAAAAAGACGATTACTGGTGAGGATGAAAATGAGGAAACCGAACTTCAGTTCCTAACGGAAATCAGAACTGTTCGGGACAAGCAGCCGGAATTATTTGATCGCATCAAACATTTACCAAAGAAAGCACGTTCCACACGTATTTTACCAGCCGATCCTGTCGTTAAAGACCTTCCTGCTCTTGTTACATATTTCCGTCAAGGCAAGCTTGATAAATTCTTCGTAGGTTCAGGAGGCAATGAGCCTGCCCTCGAACTAGATTTCATGACTGCCGCGAAGATTCTCAAACCTTCAGATGCCAAAGAGTCATGCGGATCATTCCCGCGAGACTTCTACGACTTCCTTGATAATAACAAAACAGCTTTTGTTGTCGCTACAACCGCCGAAGCGGAGCAGGCGGAATCAACTCATCGCGGAAACCCCAATGATGCTTATATTTTGAAGCGGCTCAAGGATAAGGCGATTCGCCGATGCTTGCAGTATACCGAAGACGACGAGGAATTCATCAAAAAGGTTACTCTCCTATTGGAGGATGGATCCCTTCCAAGAGCTACTTCCAAAAAGATCGCGGTCGCCTTAAAAGACCCAGCGAATCTGCTGCCGTTAAAGGTACTGGCTGTCTTGCGTCGAAATATTCAGCCTCAGCTTTTCCAAACTAATCCGGCGGTTCGCTCCGGTAATGCTCTTACACCACGTGAGGTTATCCTTTCGTCCTATCTTATTTCAAAATCATGAATAAGGAACAGGCACACGAACTTATCCGGGAAACTTTCACACAAGCCTTCGACAAGGGGCGTTTCTTAAAGTTTGTTAAAGAACTTCTGAACCATGTTAATGAAGACAAGTCCTCAAACATGGAGGTTCCCAAAGCCTTTGAGGAACATATCAAAAGCTGCTACAGATTTGGAACCTACGAGGCACCCGATGGCGAAAAGGCCGATATTCTGATCGTTCACACAACCCAACCTTATAAACTTGAGCGGACGCGCACCGCCTTGCGGGATTTCGTGGCTCACAAGCTTAAGCGAGCGGAGAGTTATAAAGAAGCGGGACTTGTTGCGTTTGTCTCGCCCGATACTCGCTCCTGGCGGTTCTCTTATATTCGTATGGAATATGAGACTAAAAGGGATGCTTCGGGTAAGATCGCCGTCGAGGAACGGATTACCCCCGCCCGCCGTTACTCTTATCTTGTAGGCGACGGCGAAAGTTGCCACACAGCACAGTCGCGTTTCATTAAACTACTTGAGAATACCGATAACAACCCAGCCCTTTCCGATCTCGAAGATGCCTTTAGCGTCGAACGCGTAACAAAGGAGTTCTTTGATCGGTATAACGATCTGGTCTTTAATCTTGAAGATGAGCTAAAGAAGATACTCAAGAAAGATACTGTTATCAAAAGCGAATTTTCATCGCGTAAGATTAGCCCCCTCGATTTCGCAAAGAAGCTGATGGGGCAAATTGTCTTTCTCTACTTTCTGCAAAAGAAAGGCTGGATGGGTGTAGAAAAGGGTGCGGAATGGGGATCTGGCCCTATAGACTTTTTAAGACAACTGGCCGGAGGGCAGTATCGCTCTTACAAGAACTTTTTTAACGATGTTCTTGAACCTCTGTTTTATGATGCGCTCGCAGCAGATCGAGGGCATCCCGCTTGGTATGATGTCCTCAAATGCCGCATCCCATTCCTTAATGGTGGCCTGTTCGAACCAATCGGCGATTATGACTGGCGGAAAACTGACATAACTATCCCCAATGAAGTCTTTACAAATAAGACTGAAGACATTGAGGGTAATGGTATCCTCGATGTTTTCGACCGCTACAACTTTACTGTAAACGAGGCCGATCCGCTTGAAAAGGATGTGGCCATTGACCCAGAAATGCTTGGAAAGGTCTTTGAAAATCTGCTCGAAGTCAAAGAGCGCAAATCGAAAGGATCGTTCTACACTCCCCGCGAAATCGTTCATTACATGTGTCAGGAGAGCCTGATCAACTATCTCGACACAAAGCTTAATGCTAAAGATGCACCCATGGTGCCAGATAACCCGAAACAAACAAGCTTATTCTCTAGTAGTGACCCTGAGCAATCTTCCCTAACAACAGTCGTTCGTTGCGAAAGAGTTGCCCGTGGCGATATTGAAACATTTATTCACTTCGGAGATAGAATTTCTCACTACGAAGCTGTTGACGGCCGCTATGCGATTAAAATGCCAGCCAGCGTCTGCGAGTATGCTAGGGCTGTGGATGCCGCTCTTGCGGATATAACGGTTTGTGATCCAGCAATCGGTTCGGGCGCGTTCCCCGTTGGTATGATGCAGGAGATTGTCCGGGCGCGCCTAGCTCTTACTCCTTATTTTAATTCTGCAGAGGAACGCACGCCTTACCATTTTAAACGGCATGCCATTCAGAATTCCCTCTATGGTGTAGATATCGATCCTGCTGCAGTTGAGATCGCCAAACTGCGTCTCTGGCTGTCTCTAGTAGTGGATGAGGAAGATGTTAAACAAATTAAACCGCTGCCTAACCTAGACTATAAGATTGTGGCGGGAAATTCACTAATGGGTTTCCCTTTCAAATCACAACGCCATAAGGAAATTCAAAAACTGAAAGCGAAGTTTTTCGATGAACCTGACCATGGGATAAAAGCGGAATTAAAAAGACAGATAGATAGTGAATTAAAAGAGTGTTTTGCGTCCGCAAAAAAGAGTCTGGGGAGCGAAGTTACTTTTGATTTCGGAATTTTCTTCTCAGAAGTGTTTGATAATAAGGGTGGATTTGATATTACGTTAGGAAATCCACCATACATAAGTCATGACAAACTAGCGGGGAAAATTCTGCTCAAGGCAAATTTTAAAACATTTGAACCTTTCGCTGATGCATATTGCTACTTTATAGAAAAGTCACTCAACATTCTAAGAGAGGGAGGAACCTTGTCTTTCATTACATCAAACTCATATATAAAGGCTGATTATGGGTTACCACTCCGAAGGTTTCTAAGCCATAATAACAAAATCCTTCAAATTTTGAATGTTGAAGATTCTCAAATATTCGAGTCAGCAATAGTCAATGTTGCAATCTTGGTTGCTCAGCGAGATGAACATAATCAAGAAACCATTACTCGTGTCACAAATACACCTTGCAATACAGAATCATTTAACGAGTATGTCAATCGCCAGTCTTTTGAAATTCACGCTTCGACATTTACAAGCCAATTTTGGTCATTAGCACCTCAAAACATTCTAGCGCTAAAAAACAAAATCGAGAAGGCTGGTATTACCCTTGCAGAGTTAGATACAAAGATTCGTCTTGGAATCGCAACAGGTGCCAATGAAGCATTTATTATTACTGAGGCGCAAAAGACAGATTTTATTAAAAAGGATAAGCGCAACGCGGATATCCTGAAACCTATTTTAAGAGGAAGAGATATTGAGCGCTTCGTTTATAATCATGAAGGCTACTATTTATTATTAACTCAAAATGGAGTAGACGTAGAATGCGATTTTCCAGTCATCTACGACTATTTAAATTCTTTTGGGGATGCCTTTAAAAAACGTGGGGCGCAAGGGCAGAAATGGTTTAATTTACGTGCATGTGCCTTCTTCGATGATTTTAAAAAAGAAAAAATTATTTGGATTGAACTTGCTGATAAGGGCCGCTTTGCTTTGTGTTCTGAAGAAATTTATCTTGTAAACTCCGCATATTTCATGCTCCCTCCAAGTCAATTTCATACAAAGTACCTTTTAGCGATTTTGAATTCAAGATTGATACAGTTTTATCTTGGACTAATAGCTGAAACAAGTGGGATGGGAACAAACCGTTGGATCAATAACTACGTTAAAGAATTTCCTATCGTTATGACACCGACAGCTGCACAGATACCCATAATTAAACTAGTACCGTGTATCACTCATAATTTCGGATATAGGCGCTTCAATTTGATGCGGG
>CAZIPW010000020.1:0-39331 GCA_964541675.1 uncultured Verrucomicrobiota bacterium | reverse complement strand
CAACTCCAACGTAACTTATAAACTCAGTTGCCCGTTCCTACCGGATGCTACTGTTTTCAAGTACTATTTTATCATTTTTTGCTTTTAGATAGAACCCGCTTGACGCCCCTGATCGGTTTTGTTAGATTCTGTGCTCTGTTCTTTCAAATCCATTACTCTTTATGGCATCACAAAAAATTCGCATCAAGCTGAACGCCTACGATCCGCGACTTCTGGACCAGTCCGCGACCGAGATTGTCGACACCGCCAAACGCTCCGGCGCCAGGGTTGCCGGACCTGTGCCGCTTCCCACCCGTGTTCAGCGCTGGACGGTCAACCGTTCCCCAAATGCCGACAAAAAGAGCATGGATACTTTCGAGCAGCGCACTCACAAGCGCCTCATAGACGTCATTGATCCCACAGTCCAGACGGTCGACGAGCTCAAGAAGCTGAATTTGCCCGCCGGAGTTGATATCGTCATCTCGGTTCAGAAGAGCGGCAAGTAATAAAGCCAACGCATTCCGTGAAAGCCCCGTGTATTGGCGCGGGGCTTTTTTGACTTGTATAGCTGTCTAAAATTTTAACATTCTTTTACAATGAAATTCCAGGACACCAGTCTGTCTGTGCTATAGTAAAGACATGAGAGAATTAAGCGATGCACTTGGAGGCGTTCCCAGCATACCCAATCCACTTAGTTTGCACGCAAAAATAGCTGGAGGATTCCTGCGAATGATGTCGGGGCAGAGCTTCGATAGGGCCTTTGGCGGAGCCGAAGGGGCGGTCAATACCGCCATGGATGGAATAAACGACGGTCAGGACCCCCAAATCTAATACATATACAAGAGTCTTATGAGGGGAGCGCGTAAACGCGGTATGGCGTATTGGCCTGGTCTGCTATAAGACGTATCGGACCTATTGGACTTATTGTACAAAAACAGGATGGACGCAGAGAGTTAGCGGAAACCAGGTTAGCTGGGGCTGTGTTCACCAATTTGTGATTTTAGACTTTTTAGCAAAAACACTGTTGACACCCCTTAAAACTTTGTTTTATGCTGGTCTCTCAATCTCTAAAGCAGGTCTACGAAATGAAGGGAGAAGCGCAAGAGCTGACCTTTCGCCTGCCGCTTAGAACCATGCTTAACACTCTCATAGGTAAGAAAGTGGGGATGACCCAGGTTTTCGACAACGAAAACCGTCTTGTTCCCGTCACAGCCATCGAGGTCGGTCCCTGCTCCGTCGTGCAGGTTAAAACTGCCGCCACCGATGGTTACAACGCCATCCAAATCGGTTTTGGTATCCGTAGGGCCTCCCGCCTCACCCAACCCATGGCCGGGCATTTCAAGAAGTACGGCGCTTTGAACCATCAGCATCTTGCCGAGGTTCGTACCGACGCCGAACCCGCCCAGAAGACAGGAGAGGTCCTGAAGGCCGATATTTTCAAGGAAGGGCAGTATGTTGACGTCATCGGCATTACCAAGGGCCGCGGTTTTCAGGGAGTCATGAAGAGATTTGATTTTGCTGGAGGCCCCGCAGCCCACGGTTCGATGTTTCATCGCCGCGGCGGTTCCTTCGGACAGCGCCAGACCCCCGGACATATTTACAAAGGCAAAAAGATGCCAGGACACATGGGTGACGAACGCCGCACCATGCAGAATCTTGAAGTTGTCAAGGTGGTAGCCGACAAAAACATCATCCTTGTAAAAGGATCCATCCCGGGCGCAAATGACTGTCTCGTTTACGTTCGCGATGCCAAAAAAGGAAAGGAGAAGAAGGTCCACGCTGCGTAATCGCACGCGGGCTTTTTTTAGCGCTTTATGAAATTTAAACTCTATACAAGTGACGCGTCGAAGTCCTCCGAGGTGGAAATCAAGAATTTTCCCGTGATCGACTCCAAGGATGCCGAGAAGGGTGCACGCGCCCTGAAGCAGTATCTGATCGCGTATATGGCCAATCAGCGCCAGGGCAACGCCTCGACGATGTCCCGCAACCAGAAGCTTTCGACCCCGGGCAAAAAGTGGTACGCACAGAAAGGTACAGGCCGCTCCCGCCATGGTGACCGCACAGCCCCCCAGCTCAAGGGAGGCGCCGTTGCCTTTGGCCCCCATCCCCGCAAGTATACGCAGAAGATCAATGCCCAGGCCAAGACTATGGCTTTGGTTCGCGCCCTTGCCGAGGCGGCTCCCAAGATCAGCCTCATTGAGAAATTTGACGTTGGCAGCAAGCCGGCCACCAAGACTCTGTCGGCCACTCTCAGGAAGATCTCCGACAAGGGAGCTCTTCTGATAGTGGACGATTCCTACCAGTCTCCGGTTCTTCTTTCAGCCCGCAATATCGCCCGCCTCGACGTGGGGCAGGCAAGCCAACTCAACGCTTTTGACCTCGTGCGTTATCCGTCGATTGTCGTGAGCCTCAAGGGTCTCGAAAAAATCCTCAGCCGCATCCAACCATGATAGAGCCAGTATCCATTATTAAAAAGCAGATCATCAGCGAGAAAGCCGTCAAAGGCGCTGAGAAGAACACCTACGTATTCAAGGTGGACAAAGAGTCCAACAAGATCTCCATCCGCCAGGCGATTGAAGCCGCCTACAAGGGCGTCAAGGTGGCCTGGGTGCACACCCTTCGCACGCCGGAGAAGGCAAAGAGAATTCTGACCCGCCGCGGTGGCAAGGGTCTCAAACAGGGCTTCAAAAAAGCGATCGTTTGCTTGAAGGAAGGCAAGATAGAAAACAACTAATATGACACTCATTCAAAAAAGACCCCTTACTCCTGGGCAGCGTTACCATCTTCAGAACAAGGTTGAAGTAGCCCAGAAGCGTCCCGAGCGTCTTCTGACTTCCTCCAACAAATCCAGCGGAGGCCGCAATAATAATGGCCGTATCACCATGCGCCGTCGCGGCAACGGTCACAAGAGACTATATAGGGACATTGACTTCAAGAGGGAAAAATTGAATATACCGGCCAAAGTCCAGGCTCTTGAGTACGATCCCAACCGTACGAGTCTTATCGCCCTCCTGTCCTATGCGGACGGCGAGAAGCGTTATATTTTGGCCCCCGTCGGACTCAAGGTCGGCGATACAGTCATCAGCTCGGACGCCAAGGTCGACTACGCTCCCGGCAACTCCACTCTTCTGAAGCACGTCGCTCCCTCCACGCGCGTTCACTGCGTGGAGCTCCTCCCTGGGAAGGGAGCTGCGATTGCCCGCTCCGCCGGTATCGGTATAGAGCTGATGGCCATTGAGGGCGACTATGCCACTTTGAAAATGCCCTCCGGAGAAATCCGCAAGGTGCATGCCAATTGCCGTGTGACCATCGGGGATGTTGGCAATGCCGATCATCAGAACGAGTCCCTGGGCAAGGCCGGCCGCAACCGCTGGCTAGGCAAACGTCCGAGAGTCCGTGGTTCGGCCATGAACGCCCACGATCATCCGCAGGGCTCATCTTACCGCAACAATGGTTCGCGCGTGCTGCTTTCGCCGTGGGGAAAACTCGCCAAGGGCGGAAAGACCCGCAAGCGTTCCAAGATCACCAACCGTTTCATCCTGATCCGCCGCAACGGACTCAAAGTCAAACAAAGCTAAACTATGTCGCGCTCACTCAAAAAAGGTTACTTCGTTGATCCCAGCCTGATGGACAAGGTCGTGAAGGCGACCAAGTCGTCCGACAAAAAGCCGATCAAAACCTGGTCGCGCCGCTCGATGATCACCCCCGACTTCGTGGGGCTCAACTTCGAGATCCACAACGGAAAAGATTTCATCCCGCTTTACGTCACCGAGAACATGGTCGGGCACAAGTTGGGAGAGTTTGCCCCAACCCGCAAGTTCAAGGGACACAGCGCGCCAACCCAGAAAGCCGTGTAATTTATGAACATTGTAAAAGCCATTACCAGGAATGCGAGAATCGCCGGAAGGAAGATCCGCCCGCTGACTTTCTCGGTTGTCAATAAAAGCGCGACCGAGGCCGTGGACATCCTGACCTTCATGCCGCGCAAAGGAGCCGCGATCCTGCTCAAAACCCTCAAATCCGCGATCGCCAATGCCGAGAACAACCACAATCTCTCGGCTGCCAGGCTTTTCGTGCAGGAAGCGCACGTCGATGACGGCCGCGTCCTAAAGAGAGCCATGCCGCAGGCCCGCGGCTCGGCCCACACAATTCACAAGTGCTACAGCCACGTCCGCATCGTTTTGAGTGACGGTGAAATCCCTGCCAAAAAAGAGACCAAGAGGCAGAAGGCCATTGCCAGGCACAAGGCAGCCAAGGCTGAAAAGTCCGTTAAATCGGAAGAGAAAGGAAACGCTTAATTTATGGGACAGAAAGTAAATCCAAGAGGCTTCAGACTTGCCGTCAACAGGGACTGGGATTCCCGGTGGTACGCCGCCAGCAAGAAGCTCTCCGCCGCGAACGTTATCGAGGACTACAAAATCCGCAAGTTCCTCCACGGCAAGTTCCGCAACGCCGCGGTGCCGCGCATCTTCATTGAGAGAGCCGGGCCGCGCGTGCGCATCAAGATCTTCACCGCCCGCCCCGGAGTCGTCATTGGCAAAAAGGGCGCCGACCTCGAGATTCTGAAGGGACAGCTCAATAAGCTGGTTGGCAAGGAAGTCATTCTGGACATTCAGGAAGTCAAACGTCCCGATCTGGATGCCCAGCTTGTCTCCGAGAGTGTCGCTTTGCAGATTGAGCGCCGCATCTCTTTCCGCCGCGCCATGAAAAAGGCAATTCAGACCACTATGTCGATGGGAGCAGACGGCATCAAGGTCCGCGTCAGCGGACGTTTGGGGGGCTCCGACATCGCCCGCACCGAGTGGGCGCACCAGGGTCGCATTCCGCTGCATACTCTGCGCGAGAACATTGATTACGGATTTTCCGAGGCCAATTCACAGGCTGGCAAGATTGGAGTCAAGTGCTGGATCTGCAAAAAGAAGGAGGAGGAATAATTTATGGCTCTTCTAGCACCAGCTCGCCTCAAATTCCGCAAAACTTCCAAGGGTCGCATCTATGGCAGTGCCAAACGCGGTGCGGATGTCGCCTTTGGGGACTTCGGACTCCAGAGCCTGCAGAGGTCCCGCATTACGGCCAACCAGCTTGAGGCCGCTCGAGTGGCCATCAATCGCCATTTAAAGCGTCGAGGCAAGATGTGGTGCCGCGTCTTCCCGCACAAGCCCATTACCAAGAAGCCGGCGGAAACCCGCATGGGACAGGGAAAGGGCGCGGTTGAGTACTATGTGGCGATCGTCCGCCCGGGGACTGTCCTTTTCGAGATTTCCGGCGTGCCTGAGCTGCTGGCCAAAGAGGCCTTCCGCCTGGCAGACAGCAAACTTTCCGTGCGCTGCCGCATGATCACAAGGAGCACCGTATAAACGAGGAGACTTTATGAAATTCAAAGAACTAAAAGATCTTTCCGTCAAGGAACTCGAGCTCAGGCTCCGCGAGAATCGGGCTTCGCAGCTTGAACTCAGGAAGAAGAAGGGCGCTGGTACTCTCGAAAAGCCGCATATGCTGCGTCTTTTAAGGAAGGATGCCGCCCGCATCCTGACAGCCGTCAGCGCCAAAAAAGCTTTCGAAAAGCCCCAGGCCAGCACAAACAAGGTTGCTGCCAAACCTGTGAAAGCCCCGAAGGATGAGAATCCAACCGACAAGGGAACAAGCCCCGATAAAACAGGGGCCAAGAAAGCAACCAAATCTTCAAAGAAGGAGTCCTCTAAATGAACCGCGCCATCCGCAAGTCAATCATGGGAGTCGTCGCTTCCGTCATGGGAAAGAAATCCGTGAAGGTCGTCTACGCCTACAAGAAACCCCATCCCCTTTACCATAAGGAAATCAGCCGTCAGACTGTTCTGCACGCCCATGACGAAGAGGGACTCTGCAAGGTCGGCGACAAGGTTGAACTCACGCAGACTCGCCCCATCAGTCGCCTCAAGCGCTGGAGAGTAACCCGCATTGTCGAGAAGGCACCCGTCAGTGATATAACCGCAAAAACCGAGGCGTAAACCTCTTTTAAATCCATGCTTCAACAGAAATCCATCGTAGTCATCGCCGATAACACCGGAGCCAAATGGGGCCGCGTCATACACGCCCCAGGTCAGAGCAAGCGCTATGCGCGGGTGGGGGACGTCGTCAAGATACACATCCGTGAAGCCGCCCCTGACGCCTCCGTCAAAAAGGGCGAGGTGCACTCCGCAGTCGTCGTCCGCACGCGTCGTGCCATCCGCCGCGCCGATGGCAGTTATCTGCGTTTTGATGACAACGCCGCCGTCATTTTGAACCCCACCGATCTGGCTCCCAAGGGAACCCGCATTTTTGGGCCCGTCGCCCGTGAACTGCGTGTCAAATTCATGAAGATCATATCTTTGGCTCCGGAGGTCCTCTAATTTATGAAATCAGCATTCAAAACAGGAGATATAGTAAAGATCCTCTCGGGAGTCGAGAAGGGAAAGTCCGGCAAGGTGCTCAAAGTCGACCGCAAGAAGGACTTGGTCCTTGTCGAGGGGATCAACCAGAAGACCCATTTCACCAAGAAGAGCGACAAAAACCCCAATGGCGGAATGATCAAACGCGAGGCCTATATGCATTGCTGCAAGGTCATGAAATCCGCCGATGCCGCCCCCAAGTCCGATAAGAAAAAGGAAACAAAGAAATAATCGTGAAGAAGGGTTCCAACAGTAAACTTATTTATGTCGCGGGGCCATATAGGGCGCCCACGCAGGAGCTTATTGACGCGAATATAAGAAAAGTCGGTTCCAATGCCGCAAAAATTTGGAAAATGGGGCACTACGCCCTGGCTCCCCATTATATAACGCGCTTTCACGATTGCACCCCGTCCGACCGCGCCTTGCTGGATTCCGTCCCCATGAACGTCTATCTGGAAGGTACCATGGAAATGATGCGCAGATGCGACGCGGTTTTCTTGGGAGAAGGATGGGAGAAAAGTAGCGGATCAACAGCCGAAAAAGCTGAAGCGCAACGCCTGGGCATTCCGGTCTTTACCAATTTCAACGAACTTCAAAACTGGCTCAACAGCAGTATAGAACACAAGAAGGAGGAAGCGTTCAGAATATAAGAATCTTCTTGCCAGTCATTCTTTCAATTTAATAGACTTAACACTCGCTCCGCTTGGAAACCGGGGCGCCAAACAACATGATACCCGTACTCAAAAAATATTACACTCAGACTATTGTTCCCGAGCTCATCAAGGCCCGTGGTTACAAGAATCGCCATGAGGTCCCCGTTCTGGAGAAGATCATCATCAACTCCGGCGTGAACTCCTCCCTGGACAAAAATGCCGCCGACGAAACGGCCGCCCAGGTTGCCGCGATCACGGGACACAAGCCGGTCATCACCAAGAGCCGCCAGTCGATAGCCAATTTCAAACTCCGTCAGGGTCTTCCCATCGGGGTCAAAGTGACGCTCCGCGGACCGGATATGTACCATTTCTTCTACAAGCTTGTCAGCATCGTCCTGCCGGCCATCCGCGACTTTCGTGGGGTGCCCAACAAGTTTGACGGTCACGGCAACTACAATCTGGGGATTACCGACCACACTATTTTCCCGGAGGTCACCATTGACTCCATCAAGAGAACCATGGGACTTGATATCACCTTTGTCACTTCCGCCAAGACCGATGAAGAGGGCCGCCTCCTGCTCTCCATGCTTGGTATGCCCTTTAGAAAGAAATAAACAATGCCCAAGACTTCAACCATCAACCGGAACATCAAAAGAGCCGTGCTTGTGGCCAAATACGCCAAGAAGCGCGCCGAGATCAAGTCCGCGATGAAAAAAGCCACAACCGACGAGGAGTTCTATGCCGCCCAGCGCAAGCTCGCCAAGCTCCCCCGCGATTCGGCCGCTGTCAGGCTGCGCAACCGCTGCCAGATTACCGGCAGACCGAGAGCCAATATCCGCAAGTTCGGCGTTTGCCGCAACAAGTTCCGTGAACTAGCCCTTTTCGGGAAACTCCCGGGGGTAACAAAATCTTCCTGGTAAAGATATGAAAGACACCATCAGCGATTTCGTAACCGTCATCCGTAACGCCTACAGGGCCAGCCACGCCGAGTGCGTGGGGTCTTTCTCGAATGTGAATGAAGGCATTGCCAAGATTCTCAAAGCCGAGGGGTACATCCTCGATTACCAGAGGGTTGAAGTCAGGAAGGGAATCCACTGCCTCAAGCTCACGCTTAAGTACGTCGATGACAAACCCGCCCTCACCGGCATCGATAGGATTTCCACACCGGGAGCCCATTCGTATTGCTCCTATCAGGAGATTCCCAAGGTTTTGAACGGCCTGGGCATCACCATCCTTACGACATCCAAGGGGATACTCAACGACCGTCAGGCCCGCAAGCAGAAGCTCGGTGGCGAACTCATCTGTAAAGTCTGGTAAAACATTTTAACAAACAAACACAATGTCAAGAATCGGATTAACTCCAGTTGCTATTCCCGCTAAGGTCAAAGTTGCCATCGCTGGCACGACCGTGTCAGTGGAAGGCCCCAAGGGGAAGCTGGCATACACCTTTCCAAAAAGCGTTAAGATCACGCAGGCGGACAATACCGTCAACGTGGAGAATACGCTTCACGACGATCGTCAAGCCAATGCTATCCACGGTACCACCCGCGCGCTTATCCACAACATGGTTGTGGGAGTTGTTGACGGCTACACAAAGAATATTACCATCAAGGGCGTTGGTTTCCGCGCGGTCCTGAAAGGCAAGGAGCTGGTCCTAAATCTCGGCTACTCCCATCCAATAAACTTTACCGTTCCAGATACCATCAAGATCACTGTGGCTGAGGACGCCAATAAGAATCCTACTCTCAAGATTGAAGGCCCTGACAAGCAACTGGTGGGGGCCGTGGCAGCAGAGTTGAAGAGTTATTACAAGCCAGAGCCTTATAAGGGCAAGGGAGTGCACATTGAGGGCGAGACCTATCGTCGCAAGGAGGGCAAGAAAGCCGGATAAAATTTATGAACTCACACAAACTAGATGACAAAAGACGGTTGAATACCAACCGCAGGTTGCGCATTCGCAAGTCTGTCAAGGGGACGCCGGATCGTCCGAGACTGAGCCTGAAGATCACCAACCTGAACCTCCATGCCCAGGTGATTGACGACTCCGTAGGCAGGACGCTCGTCGCGGTTTCGACTGCCGGCAAGTCCAAGGAAAAACTCCTTCCCAATGTGGCTGGTTGCACCAAGGTCGGTGAGACCTTTGGCGCCGAGCTCGTCAAAAAAGGAATCAAGCAGGTGGTTTTCGACCGCAATGGCCGCCGCTATCACGGGACCGTCAAGGCGTTCGCCGAAGCCGTCCGCAAAACAGGAGTCAGCTTCTAATACGATGATCAAATTTATGAATCAAACAATAATATTGACCTGGCTCTCCTGTAGCCGTGTAGCGGCGGTTAGAGGCGGAGCCGTAAATACCCCCTTTGAAGGGGGATCAAGGGGGATGGGAGCCTAATATGGCATTCGAGAACAATTCCCGCGATTCACGCGGCCCGCGGGCCCCGCGCGAGCCCCGCGACCCTGGTAGGATGGATTTCATCGAGAAGGTCGTGGCCGTCATGCGCACAGCAAAGGTTGTCAAAGGCGGCCGCCGCTTCAACTTCACCGTCTTTGTGGTGGTTGGCAATCAGAAGGGTGTCATCGGATTTGGTTCCGGAAAGGCCAAGGAGGCCCAGGATGCCACGCGCAAAGCGACGGAACGGGCCCACAAACACTATTTTACTGTCCAGACAAAGGGCAGCACCATTGAACACCAGGTTTTTGGCGAACAGGACGGCGGCAGGGTGATGCTGCGCCCCGCCAGTCCCGGTACAGGGCTTATCGCGGGAGGCGCTGTTCGCGCGGTGCTCGAGTGCGTCGGGATCAAGGACGTTCTCTCGAAATCCCAGGGTTCCAACAATCACATGGCTGTCGCCAAGGCGACCATCGACGCTCTGATGCAGCTGCGTTCAGCGGAACAGATCAGGGCCATCAGATCCGCCGGGGCTCCCGCCGAATAATCAGATATTTATGACAACACTTCTTCACAGGCTTCCCAAATTTGAGGGTTCCACACACCGCCGCAAGATCGTCGGTCGCGGCCGCTCTTCGGGACATGGAAAGACCTCAACGCGCGGGTACAAAGGACAGAAATCCCGCACCGGTTTCCGCCAGCGTCCGGGTTTTGAATCCGGTCACGTTCCTCTTTACCGTCGTCTGCCCAGACGCGGCTTCAACAACGCCGCCTTCAAGGTGAGCTATGATGAGGTCAATGTGGGCGCTCTGGAGGCCAAGTTCAAGGCCGGGGAGACAGTAGATGTGGAGGCTCTCAAAAAGGCAGGGCTCATCCGCGACAATTCAGACAAGGTCAAACTTCTCGGAGCCGGGGAGATAAAGGTTGCCCTTACCGTCAAGGTAGACGCCGCTTCCGCTTCGGCCATCGCCAAGCTGGAGAAGGCCGGTGGCAAGGCGATCGTTCCGGAGAAGAAGGTCATCGTGAAGGTCGAAAAGCCCGAGGCGATTGCCGCAAAAGCAGCCAAGGCTGCCAAGAACGCTGCCGCTGAGGCTGCAGCTGCCGCTAAAAAGGCCGCCAAAGGCGAAGAGAAGCCCGTGGCCGCGCCAAAGGCGGAGAAGAAAAAGCCCGAAGTCAAAGAGTAAGCTCTGAAAAATTTTAAAGCCTGAGGCCTCAAAACTTCAGGCTTTTTTATTTGCCTAATTGCCATTAAGTTATAACGTTATCCCATATATGTCCATTGTTGATCTCTCTTTCAAACCAAACGGACGCATTAATTGTCTGACATTCTTTGTATCATCTATTGTTGTTTTGATGATAGCTGAAGCGTTCATGTTTTACCCAATGTACTCAATGTCTCAACATATACATGGAGCCCCTTTAAATAATCCTCTTATTGTTATTTTGACGATACCCGCTGTTACTGTGTTGCTATCATATGCCATTATTCTACCAATCCGTAGGCTGCATGATATTGGCTATTCAGGTTGGTGTGTTTTACTGCTATTGGTTCCCATAGTTAGTCTTGTTATAGCACTTGCGTTGATCTTTTGGCCAGGAGAGCCCATTGATAACAAATATGGCCCCGCATTATTGGCTCCATTACCCAAAGCCAAACAATAGTTTCCTATAGCAACTTCAGACTTTATGCTCCGGGTAAAGAGCACCGCAACCCCGCTGGGGTTGGGACGATTAAAGCCCTTGTAATACAGCGCCTTCTTGGCCTGCTTTGCAACAAATTCCGAGCAAGTTTCCCTCTGTCAAAGAACCGCCCACATTATAACAGAATTTTGGAAGGGGGCTACTTTGCCTTCTTCGAGGGCGGAAGCCGTCACATTCCCCATGCAGGCCCAATCGGCGGCCACGCCTATCGCGGGTTCTCCACACACCACTGACGGGCGTTCTGGAACATTTTGAGCCAGGGAGAGGCCTGCATCGAACTCCTCCACTTTTGCGGCATCCACGGCCAATTATAGAGGCTTACACACCTCTCAGGGTGCGGCATCGTGGCAGTGTGTCTGCCGTCCTTGGAACACAGCCCCGCATAGCCGTCCCTTGAGCCGTTTGGATTGTATGGGTATTGAATAGTCGGCGCGCCATCGGGTGTTGCATAGACGAGCGGTACCAGGTTCTGCTCTTTGACTTCCTCATGGATTTTATTGTCGGGAAAGACCAGTTTTCCCTCGCCGTGGGCCACCCATACTCCCAAAGAAGAACCGCCCATATCTTTAAAGAGAATAGAAGGGTTGTCTTCGGGGATACTCACTTGCACCCAGCGCGACTCAAATTTATGAGAATCATTATGTATAAAACGGGGCTGCTCCACCTCAGGAGTCCCATCGAAAGGCACCCGCCCGAGGAGGGCCATCAGCTGACAGCCATTGCACACTCCCAGTGAGAACGTGTCAGGTCTGTCAAAGAATCCGGCAAACTCCTCCCTGAGCTTATCATTGATGCGTATGACTCCCGCCCAGCCCTTGGCACTGTCAAAGACGTCCATAAACGAGAATCCGCCGGGAAAGACCACACCGCGGTAACCGTCCAGTTTGGCCCCACCAAGCAGATCGCTCATGGAAAGGACAGTTGGATTGAGTCCCGCCATGTACATAGCAGCAGCCATTTCGCGGTCACCATTGGTGCCTTCCTCGCGTATGACGGCCACTTTGGGATTATTTGGAGCTCCTAGAAGCTCCGAAGGGGTAGGAAGAGGCTCGTAGGTAAGGGAATAATTGGGCGACCGGGTATCCGAGAATCTTGCTTTTTCTGCTTCTGCCGTCTTGGGATTAGACTGCAGCGACTCCAATTTGGAGCTGGTTTTCTCCCACTGTTTTCTTAATTCTATAATCGTGGTATCAAGGAGTACCTTGCCTGCCTGCTGAATCACAAATTTGTCATCATTGGTCACAGTTCCAACGAGTTTGGTATCAATTCCATGGGAAGCGGCAATTTCTCCAATTTTCACTGCGTCTCGGGGCAAATACTCAAAGAAGAACCCCAGCTCTTCATTAAAGAGCGTCTTTATGGGATCGGCACCACAAGGAATATCAATGCGCGCTCCGGCGAGCCCAGACATGGACATTTCCGCCAGTGACGTGATCATGCCGCCGTCGCTTCTATCGTGCAGGGAATGAATAACGCCCTCTCTGATCATCTCTTGAATGGCAATAACTGCCTTTTTGAGCTCTTGCGCGTTGTCAAGGTCGGGAGATTCATTTCCCACCTGTCCATAAGCCTGCGCCAGACTGGAGCCACCCATGCGGTTTTTTCCGTTTCCCAAATCTATATATCCGATAAAGCCCTCTCCGGGATGCTTGAAATCCGGCGTCACAGTTTTATTGACGTCTTCCACGGGCGCGTAACCCAGAAAGACCACTTGACCTGGTGACTTGACGCGCTTGCCTTCCACATTGGCCGCCATGGACGAGCTGTCCTTACCACCGTCTGCGGCAATACCGAGCTCTATCATGGCGTGACTTAGCGATTTGGCAGCGTCGTAAATAAGCGCGCCTTCTCCGGGCAGCTTGGCCGGCCACATCCAGTTGACACGGCATTTGATATCATCAAAGGCGCCCAGGAGCGTACCCGCCATGTTGGTGATCATTTCTCCCAGCGCCATTCTGGATCCCGCTTTTGAATCCACCAATATCCGGTTTGAATTCTCTCCAAGAGTCATAGCCGCGCCAGTATTGTCAAAATACCCGTCAGCCGTTACCGCAACGTCTCCAACCGCGATTTGAGCCGGTCCGCAGGTCTGTTGCGCGGCGATTAGCCCTGTTACGCTTCTATCCACCTTGTGTACCAGAAATCCTTTGGAACCCACTTGCGGCAGCAAAAAGACTTTGTCAAGAGCCTCCTTGACTGTAAGACCCTCCGGCAACTTCAGTGGAGGAAGATTGATCTCCGGGCGTTCAAAAGAGAAAGTCTTTTGCGGCAGCTTCCCCAAAATCGCGTCCAAAGAGAGATTGACGGGGGTGGTGCCATTGCTGGAATCATCAACCCGTACCATACCATCTCCGGTCACTTCTCCCATGACCTCGCAGTTGACTCTTTCACGATCGCAGATCCTCTGAAACTCCGCCAAACGCTTTCGATCAATCAAAAGTCCATAACCTTCCTGAAACTCCGCGCTCCAAATCTCCAGTACCGACATGGTTCTATCGCCCAGGTTGATTTTGCGGATGTCCACGCGTCCCCCTATGGGGGCCATCAGCTCTGTTAGCACATTGCTCGGCCCGCCAGCGCCTTGGTCATGAATGGCCCGGACGGGAGTATTTTCTCCCATTTCCACGCAGGTTCTGAGTACCCTGTTAACTTTGTTGCCCATCTCTCCATTACCGCGCTGTACCGACTGGCGATCAAGTTCGGCACTGTTGCTGCCTTGAGTCATGCTTGAAGCCGCTCCTCCTCCCACTCCTATGCGGTAGGCGGGCCCGCCGATACGAACGATCACCATGCCTTCTTTGGGGACTTCTTTTACTATATGTTCGGCTTTCATGCGTCCCACGCCACCACTATAAAGGATGGGCTTCAAATACTCCCTGCGTTCTCCGCCCACATCCAGGCCTCCTGTGCGCAGGAATCCTGTAATAACCGGTTCGCCAAATTCATTTCCATATGCGGAGGCTCCGTTGCTGCCTTTGACAAGAATCTCCAAAGGCGAAGAGAAGGGGAGTTTTCGAACTTCGCCTTCGCCAAGAATGGTCTCTCCGGGGATAATGTGGCCGGGAATATGCAGATCTCCGACGGCATAACCGACGGCTCCCGCCAAAGGGGTGGAGCCTTTTCCGGCGGCGCTATTGTCGCGGATTCTTCCTCCCGTGCCTGTGGCAGCTCCCGGGAAGGGTGCTATCATCGTGGGATGGTTGTGAGTCTCGGCCGTTCCTGTTATATGAAGAGTGGCGCGTCTTACGACCATCGGAGAGGGCTCTCCGGGGATTGAAGGCACAAAGTCGCCCACCATATGTCCTCTAATGGCGCCTGCGTTGTCGTTAAAAGCCAGAATGCTGTTGTGCCTTTGCCCCAAAGCCAGAAGCGGCATCCGGATAAGATCTATAAGAGTCTGGGGCATCTCTTCGCCGTTAATGATAATTTTACCCCTGAAGAACCAGTGTCTGCAGTGTTCGCTATTGGCATTTCCTATCTGAAAACACTCCACGTCGGTAGGGTTTCTCCCCAGTTTTTTGAACATCTCCGTGTAGTAGGTGATATCCCACGCGTCCATGCCCAGCCCCAGCTGGCTATTCAGCTTCCTGAGAGCCTCTTTGCCTTCTTCCAGGATCGGAATGGACCTGACCAAGTTTGGCTGTTTATCCTCATCAAAGGATATAAGAGGCGTCTCGTACACCGACTGCGTCATGCGGTCGCGGTTGGCCTCTATGATCTCTTCGGCGCTTGTGGAAGCCGTAATGGGATAGCGTATGGAGCACTCCAGGCGTTTGACACTATCCAGTCCCATGGCCTTGCAAATGGAAACAGCATTGCTGGAGAAGGGAGTCTCAACGCTCAAGTGCGGGCCAATCTCAACATGAGGGGCCTGCAAGAAGGAAGTGGTGGAAGTGTTTTTTGGCTCGAAGGTCTCGGCGACCACCCAAAATATTTTTTTGAGTTCTTCAGGGATAAGCGGACGTGTGGTGTCTATGTAGAAGCAGGCTTCCGTGCCGTCCGACTTTAAACGGTTTAGTTGGGTAAGCATAGGCAATCAGCAAACTGTCGTGATTCTATCCCCAATATGAAACACTGTAAAGAATAATACTAAACTTATTTTCCATACAGTGCGGCATCAGAACCACCCGCATTATAGCAGAGTTTTGGAAGGGGGCTATTTGACCGTCGTATGCCGGGCTACCTTGCCTTCTTCGAGGGCGGGAGCCGTCACATTCCCCATGCAGGCCCAATCGGCGGCCACGCGCTCGGCCTCTCGGAGAGGAATATCGATCGCCACGTGCTCGTCGGCCAGCTCCGGGTTCAGCTCCACTGCCGCTTGAAAGAATTTTACCGGGAGCTGTTCCAGCTGTTTGGCGTCAACGCCCGACCCAAGTGCTTTTTTAAAGTTGTCGGCCACGTCAAACTCTGAGCGCTCTTCGCCCTGTTTGAACTGCTCCAGAACCTTCTTCATCTGTTCCGGAGTAAGACCCAGTTTTGCGGATAGCTGCACGTTTTCGGCAAGCAGAGACTCAAAGTCAATCTTCTGCGCGTCGATTTCCTTGACCTCCATGCTGCCCTTGGGCTCGTAATAGAAGATATTGCCCACCACCACATTCAGCCGGGGACTGCCATCGGGGAGCTTGGCGTCCTTGAGCTGCTGCTGGTGTTCAGAACGCATCTTCCAGCTGATGTCCAAAAGCACGTCGGCGCTCGGGTAGCGGTCCTTGGAAAGGGATTTCAGCTCCTTCTCGCTGTCCACCGCGAAGGTCTCATCGAGTTGCTTCTCCTTCTGGCGCAGATCGTAGTTGAGCCACAGGCTCTTTTCATTGGCGCGGGCCGTCAGGCGGCTGACCACGCTTGTGAGGTAATGAAACTCGGGGAGATCCTGCCGCCGTGACTGGCTTTGCTCCTTCAGATAGGAACGTTTTGCGTCATCCAAGATGGAGATCGTATCCCAGGCGTCTGTCTTCTGGGTGCGGGCCGCGGCGATCGTATCGTAGGGCAGGGCGTGTGGAAGATCTGACTCTCCTATGGGCAGGGCATCGTCAATCGAGGGGAGTGCTATGTCGCTGGGGACGCCCTTATTCTGGGTGGAAGCGCCATTGGGAAGATAGAATTTCTGTATGGTCACCTTGATGGCACCCGATGCCGTCTGCTTGAGGAACTCCGCCAGCAGTCCCCTGTCTATCTCAAAAATTGCCTGTACGGTTCCTTTGCCGTGTGTGGCCTTATCGCCTACGATAACCGCGCGGTCAAGACACTGCAAGGCACCCGCCACGATCTCCGAGGCGGAGGCGCTCTCGCGGCTGGTCAGGACAACCAGGGGGCCGGTATAGGCGGCCTGAGCTTCGGTGGTGGAGTCCACTTTTACATTGCCGGCGCTGTCACGCACCTGGACGGCGGGAGCCGGAGGAAGGAAAAGCCCAACTGTATTGATTGCCTCGGTCAAAAGTCCGCCGCCATTTTTGCGCAGATCGAGCACCAGCGCCTTGATCCCCATTCCCTGCAATTTGTGTATCAGCTCTTTGATATCCTCCGAAGTGGAGGAGACCCCGTCGCCGCCATAGAAAGAAGGCAGATCCACCACTCCAACGGCAATGGTCTTGATAGTGCGTTTATACGAGGGACCTGTCTCCTCGGGGACCTCTATGACGCGCGCGCTGGCCAGTCCGGCGGTCAGATGGACCTCGTTTCTTTCCAGACGGATCGTCCTGCGTTTGGAATCAGGAGCCCCGGCGGGTACGATCGTCAGGCTCACCGTGCTGCCAGGTTCCCCGCGGATCATTTTGACCACTTTTGAAATTTTCATGTCCACTACGTCGATGGATTTCTCGCCATCCTGGGCAACTTCGACAATCTTGTCGCCGGGATGCAGGAGCCCCGTCTCTTCAGCGGGGCCTCCGGAGATCAGCTCCTGCACCACGCAGTAACCGTCCTCATCCTTAAGAAGCGCGCCGATGCCCACGAGGGTGTTGCTCATCGTGATCGAGAAATCCTCAAGATCTTCGGTGGAGAAATAATTGGAATGCGGATCGTACAACTGCGCCACGCAGGTCAGAAAGGCTGTCTGGACGTCCTTGACGTCAAACTCATCGAGAGAGCGTTCACTACGGCTGTACCGCTCCAAAAGCTTCTGTCTGGCCTCGGTAATACTCCTGCCGCTCAGAAGTTCGGTCAGAAGTTCGTTCTTGAGGCGCTTTTCCCAGAGAGCGTCCGCCTCCGCGGCATTCCGGGGCCACTCTGCCTTGGTACGGTCGGGGGCGTAGCGCTCCATCGTCGTCAGATCAAAATCCCGCTTGAGGCGCTTCTGAACCCAACGCAGCCTCTCCTGGGCTACCTTGTAATAGGAATTGTATATGTCAATGGCGGGGAAAAGGTCGCCGCGGGAGAGGTACACTGTCTGAAGGGTGGTGTCAAAACGGCTGACGAAATCCCTGATCTGCGGCTCTGTAAAGAACATACGGGAGTAGTCGAGCTCACCTATATATTCGCGCAAAATATCGTCGGCGGAGAAATCGGCAAGGGGCTTTTGGATATAATGATAGTCCTGCAGATAGGTCAGAGCCTGCCGGCTCTCGCGGGCAATCCTCTCGCGTTCGGCCAGGTTGGGGGAGATGCGGTCGGCAGCCGGGGACAACGAGGCGACAAACAAGACTATGAGAATTGAGGCATAGAGGCGCATGGAGTTAGTCTAACGGATGAGGAGGGGAAGTCGAAGAAAAAATCACTGCTAAGATCACTGCTGGCAGTGATTTTTGGACAAGGAACAGTGACGCGGTGCCTAATTAATTTTGCACATGATTGGGCTGCGATAAGACTTATATGACACATAGGACGTGTAAGACATATAGGCAGAAAATATAACCGGATGATGGACGGGAATCTCATGCGGCTATTATACCACAAAAACGGGGAGGGGGGCCTACCGATGATCTGATATTGTTTTTCCACCCACTACAAGGGGCTCCAGACTTTTGACTTAACGTCGCTTCAGAATACCTCCTGCATATCCTCCACCCATATAAGCCGGCAGGCGCCATCTCCCGTAGCCATATTTGAAAGGCCACTGCGCATCGTTTGCAGCTCTCCATGGTCATTCCAGCGTACTTCGACCAGATATCCCTTTATCCGGATGGTCTCATTGTCGCGTACCGCGACGAGCTTGGCGCGGATCTCGGCGTTGGCGGGGATCAGATGGTTATTGGATATATGACTTTGAATATAAACAGAACCGAGTTTTTGCAGCAGATCGCTGTCGTACTCCCAACACAGCCAGCGGCTATCCTGGGAGAAGCGTACCTTTTGATAATTGGCAGGGTCGGACATGGCCCCCCAGCCAAGACCGAAGTCGAAGGGTCTTATGCCGACAGTATTATCAAAATGATACTCGTGGTGGATAAGCACGCGTGCGGTAATGTCATAGCGGGAGAGGGGTACCACCATGAAGTTGGTGTTCCACCAGGGTTTTATATCGGTTGCGTCGGTTTGGATGGGGTCGTTGGGAGCGGTCTGTCCGGCATCGGCGTGGACAGGTGAGTGGGTGATCCACCAAACACAGGTTACTGTCGCAAAGACCAAAATACCAACATATAGCCAGTCGGTCTTCTGGCGCTGCGCGAGCGCTTCCTGGCGACGTTCCTGCTCGTACTCCAGGTATTTTTCATCGTCGGACATACATGGGTTATCGGTAGAAACAAGACACTCCTTAAACAGTCAGTCAATCCGCTGGGCATGGGAAGGCTTGGAATCGAAAGACAGCATTATACGGACAAACACAGACCCACACGGACTGATGCCTGCCCGCGCGCCAGAATCCCCGGCGAAAATCTACCTCCAGTCGATGAGGGTGCACTGCATATTCTTGCGTCCCCTCCATATATTCCAGCTCAGCTCAAAAGCCACATCGATGGGTTGACCCAGGGGAGGAATGCGGGAAGCCTTGTTCCAGGCTACCCCCCAGATGCTGCGCCCGTCCCCAATGGGAAGCTGAAAGCGGAAATGCTTTTCGCCGAAGATGTCGATCGGGGAGTTCAGGACAACCTTCTCAAGGGCGAATATGGGAACGGGATTTTCGATGCCGTACGGGTAAAGCTGGTCGATGTCCTTGAGGAAATCCTGAGTAATCTCGGAGGGCTGCAGAATGGCCGTCAGATTGAGTATCTTTTCGGGATCCTGTCCGCCCAGGACTTTCTCAACCGCGGCATTGAAAGCCGTACGGAACTCTTCAAGGTTCTTGGGTTCCAGAGAGACTCCCGTGGCCATTGGGTGACCGCCCCAACTCTTGAGAAGCCCCTTGCAGCTGGCAAGGGCTTCCACCAGATTGACGCCCTCAATGGAACGGCCGGAGCCTTTGGCAAACTCTCCTTCGCCGCCCAGGACAATGCAGGGGCGGTTCAAGTCGTGCGAGAGCCGGCTGGCGACAACTCCAACCACCCCGGAGTGCCAACTGTTATTATAAAGCACGTACCCATAACGTCCAGGATGAGCCTGAACCTGTTGAAAAGCCTCCTCATAGATGGACTTCTCGATTTCCTGGCGTTCCTTGTTGTAATTGTCGAGCTGTCTGGCTTTCTCCTTGCAGAATGACTCGTCATTGGAAAGAAGCATCTGTATCGGGAGGCTGGCGTCGGCAAGCCGTCCGCTCGCATTGATCCGCGGAGAGAGCCGGAAGGAGATGTCGTAGGGTTTGACCGGCTCTCCAAGCCTCATGCCGCAGACTTCAAAAAGCGCGCTTAATCCTATGCGGTTGGTACTGGAGAGCCGATCCAGTCCCGCGCGGGCCAGAATCCGGTTCTCGCCCCTGAGAGGCACCATGTCGGCAATCGTTCCCATGGCCACCAGATCGAGGCTCTCTTTGACATCGAGCGACTGGGCGATCTCGTCGCCACGTTCGCGGAGGGTTTTCATCAGTCCGTGCACCAGTTTCCAGACAAGCCCCACCGTGCACAGATTAACCCAAGGATCGGTGGGCTTGTCGTGAACGTGGGGATTTATGAGAATACAGTCGGGAAGGGCGTCGCGTCCGGTGTGGTGGTCTATCACGATGACGTCGATGCCCTGTTTTTTCAGGAAAGCGACTTCTTCGACGGAATTGGTGCCGCAGTCGGCCGCTATGAAGAGTTTCGGTTTGAATTCCTTGAGCGCGCGCGTAATGGCCGAAAGCGAGAGTCCATAGCCTTCTTCCATGCGCCGCGGGACGAGAGGGTGCGGATTGAGGCCGAATTTCTTGAGGACGCCGACCAGGAGAGCGGTACTGGTCACCCCATCCACATCGTAATCGCCGAATACAAGGACCTGCTCGCGCTTTTCGAAGGCTATAATCAGCCTTTCGACGGCCTCTTTGAGGTGGGTGATTTTCCAGGGATCGTTCAAGGTGGAGAGAAGCGGCTTTAGAAACGCTTTGACATCTTGAGCAGAGGTGAAACCGCGCTTGATGAGAATCTCGGCAAGGCGTCCGGAGATGCCGACGGCCTGCGAGAGGCGCTTGACCTCATTGGAATCGACTGCGGAGTGTTTCCAGATCATGGGAGTGCTCTATGCTCCTTCCACCCCCGCCAGATGCCTGACAGGATCCGCTCTTTCCTCGACGGTTTTGCGATCGCCGCGGTGCCACCAGTAGAAGATGGGGCTGGCGATGAAGATAGCCGAGTAGGTGCCGGTCACAACCCCGATCATAAATACAAGCGCGTATTCACGGACCACCCCTGCCCCGAAGAGGCAGAGGGCCACGGTGGCCAGGAACACCGTCAGACTTTTAAGGATGGTTCTCGAAAGCGTGACGTTGACGGAAAGATTGATGACTTGGGCAAGGTTGAGGTGCGGGTTGAGCCTGAGCTCTTCTCGGATTCGGTCAAAGACAACAACCGTCTCGTTGATCGAGTAGCCGATGACAAGCAGGAGCGCCGCAATCATCGGGGCGGTAAACTGTTCACCCAAAAGCACATACATACCGATTGTCATGAGCAGATCGTGCAGAGTGGCGATGACAGCTCCCACTCCGTAGCCGAGCTCAAAGCGGAAGGCCACGTACAAAAGTGTGGCGATGAAGGCCGCGACGATGGCCACGATTGCACCCCGCTGGACCTCGGCACCGACAGAGGCTCCGATCGTCGAGGTGGAGATCAGTTTCAAATCAGCCTTGGGAAAATCGGCTTGCAGCTTCCTGAGGACTGCCTGGCCTTTCCCGAGATTGGCCTGCAGGCGCAGGCTCTGCGACTGGGTACCCAGCACGTTCTGATAGATGGGATTGACCTCGCCAAGTCCCTTTGTTGACTTGGCAATATCAATGGGCGAGAGCTTTTGGGCGTAGGAAACCACCAGTTCTTCCCCTCCCTTAAAGTCGATGCCCCAGGCTTTGTCAAAGTGGGCAACCAGCCCGTACACGCCGAAGATAATGATGGCCCAGGAAATGGTGAACGCTATGGGGGCGGCCTTCATGAAGTCCACGTTGCGCACCTGGAGCCAGTCATGCGGAAGAGCTTTTTTGGCCAGGTGATTGTCGATGACGAGTGCCTGCAGCATACGGCAGAAGAGCAGCACGCTGAAAAGGGTCGCCACGATACCCAGGGAGAGGATCACGCCAAAGCCCTTTACCGGGCCCACGCCAAACCAGACCATGATGACAGAAGTAAGAAGAGTCGTGAGGTTGGCGTCAAAGATCGTCGAGAAGGCCCTCGCGTGACCCAGCTCGTGGGCGTGGCGCAGGTCCTTGCCGGATTTGAGTTCTTCGCGCATTCTCTCGAATATCAGAATGTTGCTGTCGACCGCCATGCCGACCGTGAGCACCAGCGCGGAGATGCCGGGCAGACTGAAGGTGCTGCCGATGCCGGCCATCGTGCCCAGGATAAGAAAAATCGTGTAAGCCACGCCGACCATCGCGATAACGCCCAGCCAGCTGTAGTAGCCAATCATGAAGAAGGCCACCACCGCGCAACCGATCACGCACGCGCAAAGGCTGGCGTCACGGGCCTGGTCGGCGAGGGTGGGTCCGACTTCAACCATGCTGTCCATTTTGAGCCCGACTTCCAGCGGATTGTTGAGCACATTGGCCAGTTCCATCGCCTCACGCTGCGAGAAGCTGCCGGAAATCTCAGCGCTGCCGCCCAGGATCGCCTCGCGGACGGTGGGAGAGCTGTAAAGTTTGCCGTCAAGGATGATCGCAAGTCTTCCGACTGTGCCGGTCTTGGCGTTTTCGTCGGCAATCGCCTGGGTGATGTCTCCAAAGCGCTTGGCGCCCTCCTTGGTAAAGGTAAGCCCGACGCTGTACGCGCCCGTTTGGGAGACCTGCACTCCTGCCTGGGAGACGGACGAACCGGTCATCTCGGGCATTTTTTTGATGTACATCTGCTCGGTTATATCCTTGCCGGTTGCCATGTCCTCGCGTTCCTCGGTCATGACGCGGTAGCCCAGGGGGACCTCGTCGCGTCCGGGGATGGCCGAGCGGTTAACGAGACAGAATTCCAGCATGGCCGGAGCCTGCAGAGTGTCGGCTACCTGCGGGTTTTCGCGCAGGCTGAGTCCGGGCATCTGTATTTCAATGGAATCATCGCCCACGATGCGCACCACCGGCTCGGCCACCCCGAGTCCGTCAACGCGCTGCAGGAGGATCTCTTTGGCCTTGTCGAGGGCCTGTTTGCGGGCGTAGTCATCCTTGATTTTGCTCACGTCCACCTTGAAGGTGAAGGAGACTCCCCCGGCCAGGTCCAATCCCAGACGAAACTTGCTTTGGGAGCGCTTTAAAAGCTCGGAGAGAATCAAGTCGTTCCTCTTGGTGAGGTTCCTGACGTCCGTGGCGTTCAGCTGTGGGTAGAAGGTCTGTATATCGACTTTGTCCGATTGGACAAGCGTTTTGAAGGCCCCATAGAAAGAGGTGCTCTTCTTTTCCTTGAGGGCCTCGTCGGCCTTCGCGAAAAGATCGGTGGCCTGCTTCCTGATGGCAGGGTCGGCAGGGTTGAGCTGCTCCCAGGCGTACTGCCTGAAGGGGGTGGTCTGGAAAGGGACGGAGGAACTCAAAGCCCACAGTCCTGCGAGTATGACGGCTACGACCGTCCAAAGTATGCGGCTGTTCATGGTATTTAGGATTTCTTGGGGCTTTCGTCGGCCACACGGCTGGCAATGGCCACGCGCTGAAAATCAATGAGTGTTTTGTCTCCCGTCCTCAGGGTGACCTGGGTATCGGTGATCTTTTCGATCGTGCCGATCACACCTCCAATAGTAACGACTTCGTCGCCTTTTTGCATCTCCTTGAGCAATTTTTGCTGCTCTTTTTCCTTGTGCTGCTGGGGGGCTATCACCAGGAAGTACATGGCGGCTATGATGACGATCCAGATGACGATGTTGAGGGGACCTGCTGGATCGCCCGGAGGTGATGATGCGGCTGTTTGAGCCAGGATAAACAGGTGAGACATAATATGGGGGCTATCGTCTCACAATGAGGGGCGGAAGACAATTATAAAAAAGAGGGACCCGGCCGCGGCGTTGCGCGTCTCTTTTTACTTGTCTGAAAGCTGAACCGCGAGTAGAAGGGCTTATGCGGGGAGTGCTCATAATGTTGGGACTGAGCCTTTGCGCTCTTTCTATTGCTGCAGCTCAGGAGGGCTCTATTACGTCACAGGATATCGCACAGTCGATAAGAAACCTGCGGGAAAAGGCTCAAAAAGGAAACGCAGATGCCCAGGCCCAGCTCGGCTCCTGCTACTATGATGGGCGGGGTGTGCCACAGGATTACGCGCAGGCAGCCCTTTGGATTGAAAAGGCGGCCTCAGCCGGCTCGGTTCCCGAACAATACAATCTGGCCATCATGTATATGACCGGAAGGGGTGTGGTCCAGGACAAGCAGAAGGGAATCTTCTGGCTGACCAAGGCTTCAGACAGAGGGAATTTCACAGCGAAAGCCTATTTGGGAACCTTCTACTATGGGGGCAACGGGGTGCCCATGGACAAGAAGAAAGGCTTGAGCCTCATTACTCAAGCAGCCGACGCCGGAGACGCATGGGCGCAGTTGGTTGTGGGAATGCACTATGTTAACGACGATGAAGATCATCCGGACTACAAAAAAGCGTTTACCTACCTGTCTAATGCGGCGGTGCAGGGGCGCCATGAGGCACAGTTTCTACTGGCCTCCTTGTACAGGGACGGCCTTGGCGTCCCTCAGGATTCGCGTGAGGCGCTCAGGTACTGGAAGCTCGCCGCACAGGGCGGCTGTATGCCGGCAGAGTACAACCTGGGGCTGCTTTATGCCAAAGGCCACCTGGTTTCCAAGGACGTTTGTGAAGCCTACAAGTGGTTAAAACTTGCGGTTCTCCATGCCGATCCAAAAAAGCCGGAAGACTCAAAGCCTGCCACCACACTGGCATTCATGAAAACATTTATGACACCGGCGCAGGTGGACGAAGGCGAGAGAAGAACCTCGGAATGGAATTCTCCGCTTCATCTTGAGAAGGAAATTGACCGGGGGATGCCTATTCACGAGATGGTTTGCCTGAATGGCAAAAGCAAAAATGAGATTCTAGCGATGCGCAAGGCCTCGACGAACGAACATCCGGAGCTACAGCCAATAGATTACCGGCCCTCGCAGACTGTCTTTGGCCAGATTATAGACGGCAAACCCTGGTGGGGAATGTATGGAATGTGCGGGGCCGGCAACGGGCCCAAGAGCATCGAAGGCGTTTCCAAGGAATCAGAGTTTATCCTCAACCCATACATATTGATTGGCCTTCAAAACGAGCATTCGGTAATCATGAGCAAAGTGCTGGATGCTCCCATAAGGATTGTTTATCCCAGACCGCTTTCCCTGCACTGTGACGTGACCGCCAAGAAGTTCCGGATCAGGTACGACGTGAAGAGCTATTTAAACGCACAGGTATATATGAGCGACCCCAGGAAAGGGATCCTGTTTCTGAACACATACAATGCGAGGGACATGGGTTACAATTACTTTTCTGTGGATATAGATTCCTCGCGCGGCATAGAGGGAACATCCATGGGAAGGGTGGTGCCCAATATCCAATTTCTGCACTGTGGGCAAAGTTGTGGATATCCAGGTGGCTGCAATAATCAGAGTCCGGACCAGCCAGACGCAGTGGTAAAGGTAAACGATTTGCCCGCGCGCGCCACAATCAAGCTTTGGCAAAATCATCCGGCTTCACCCGATGATGCAGGAGACGCAACGGTCTGTATTGAGATGCTCTAAGGCCTCTCGGAAAAGCAGCCTTAAGCGTAGCCCCCTCACTTTATTCCGACGGGTTGGGGCCCTACTCCCCGTTTCTAAAAAATGCCCGCGTCTTGCGGTTGAGGAGCAGGTAGAGCGACAGGACGGCCAGAATGATGCCACCGGTCATCTCCCAGAAATTGACCCAGGCGTAGGCGGGAAGGGTCTTGTCGAAGGATAGAAGCAGGACGCTGACATTCATGACTCCGCCAAAAACAATCATGGCCCAGGCTCCAACGAGGGCAAGGGTTCTAGAAATGGAGGATTTGAAGACAATACCGAGGGTGATAAGACCCATGAGTACGCACAGAACGAGCACCGAGGCTGCTGTGTCGTGGGTCTCACGGCTGGCCAGTTGCCCCAGACTCTCAAAGAGGTACATGAAGATCTGCGCGGCAACCAGGAAGACGTAGATTTGAAGAGGGGCGGGCAGTTCCTTGAAGCGTTTGGTGAGAGAGAGTTTGGTTGTCATGGGGGAATTAACGGATGTTTAAGGACTGACATTAATGCTTTGCGAAGGGCTTGACGACTTTGCTATGATGGGGGCGATGCGCCGTATTTGCTACATTATTTTGATTCTCGCGGGATCGGCGGGGCAGGCGGTACAGGCGCAGAGTATCCCACCGTCGACCGACTTGGGAAATACCACCATCATTGCCTCAAGGCTGGATGATGCCCGCTCGCAGATTCTGCCCGATCTGGGGGACTCCTCCTACTCTATCACCTATTCGCAGATTGACGCCCTGCCGCAGGGAGAGAGCGCCGCCATAAGTGAAGCTCTCCTGCGGGCTCCCGGAGTGGCGCAGGACTCTTCCAGCAATGGCGACCTGCATGTGCGTGGAGAGCACGCGAATCTGCAGTACCGCATCAACGGCATCCTGTTGCCGGAGGGGATTTCTGGATTTGGAACGGAGCTGGACGGGCGCTTTGTGGACAATATGCAGCTTATTACCGGAGCGCTTCCCGCGCAGTATGGATTCCGGACTGCTGGAATAGTGGATATACAGACCAAGAGCGGGGCTTTTGACAATGGCTCTGAAACCTCTGTCATGGTGGGCAGCCACGGTACCATCGAGCCCAGCTTCGAGACTTCCGGGCACGATGGTAAATTGGATTACTTTATCGACAGCAGTTATGAAAAGACCGACTTGGGCATAGAGAACCCCACTTCGAGCTATAACGCCATCCATGACCTGAGCAACCAGTATAAGACCTTTGGGTACTTTTCCTATATCATAGACAACTCCAGCCGGTGGGCCTTCATGGATAGCGCCTCCTACGCGAACTATCAGATACCGGTGAATCCCGACCTGCAGTCGGTCTCTACGCAGGGCAACGGCAATCCGTGGGTGGGAGGGAGCTTTTCGCCGTCCAATCTAAATGACAATCAGAATGAACAAAACTACTACGGGGTGCTGGCTTATCAGAAATCGACCGGAAATCTGGACTACCAGGCGGCCGTCTTTGGTCGGGAGAGCAGCGCCCACTACGTGCCAGGCGATATCCCTGCCGCACTCTACTACAACGGGGGAGTAGCCACCGACGAGGATCGGATACTGGACTCCGGAGGCTTCCAGGCAGACGGAACCTACCGCATGAACGACGATCACACCCTGCGCGGCGGTATCATGTCGATGGAGGAGTCGGTGGACGCGACGACAAACACAACAGTCTTTCCGGTGGACGCAAGCGGCAATATCAACGGCTCTGCCAAGACGATCGGCCAAAGCAACTCTCCCAGTGCCTTCTTTTATGGGATGTATCTGCAGGATGAATGGAAGTTCGCCCCGGAGTGGACGCTCAATTATGGTGGGAGATTCGACCTGTACTCGTCATCTTTTGACAACGAGTGGCAGTTTAGCCCGCGTTTGAACCTCGTCTATCAGCCATCATCAAAGACCACCTGGCATATCGGTTATGCGCGTTACTTTACCCCGCCGCCGCTTGAGACGGTGCCAGGCTCGAATATCACAGCCTTTAATGGAACCTCTGGAGCCTCTTCTGTGACGCAGGACGACCCGGTGAAAGCCGAACGTTCCAACTATTTTGATCTGGGAGTGACGCAAAAGATAGCGGAGGGCTTCCAACTGGGAATTGACGCTTATTACAAGAGAGCCCAAAACCAGCTCGACGACGGACTCTTTGGACAATCGCTGATTCTTTCATCCTTCAACTACTCGGAGGGCCGGGTAGGGGGCGTGGAGCTCTCAGTCAGTTACGATCACGGAGGCTTTAATTCGTACGCGAATGTGGCGTACTCTGTGGCGCAGGGCAAGGGAGCCTCCTCGGCGCAGTTTCTGTGGGGAGATCAGGGAACGCTTGATTACGTGAACAGCCATTGGATATACCTCGATCACGATCAGCGCGTAACGGCCTCAACGGGAGCGTCCTATACCTGGGGAAATCCCAAGAAGGAATTCACCAGAACGGGAATCGATCTGATAGTAGGCAGCGGGCTCAGAGAGAACTCCACCGACACTATTGGAGGCTCCATCGATCCAACCGATCCTATTCCCAATGGAGAGAGCGTTCCGGCCTACTACACGCTCAACGTCTTTGCCGAGCGCCGCTTCAGGCTCCCCAACGGGAACTTCCTCAAGGCCCGCTTGGATGTTGTCAACCTGACCGACAATGTTTATGAGTTAAGAAGCGGTTCTGGAGTCGGCGTCAATGCCGCCCAATACGGGGCACGCAGGGGCTTCTTTGGAACGCTTGCCTATTCATTCTAAATTTTATGCTTGAAATCTTCCAAAACGGCGGGCCGATCATGTGGCCACTACTGATATGTTCAATCGTCGCGCTCTCGACGGTTCTTGAACGCCTTTATTTCACCATACAGGTAAGCCGTAGTCGCGACGAAGCCGGGGTGGACGAGGTCCTCAGGCGCGTGGAGCATCACGATCTGGACGGGGCGCTTGCCGCCGCGCGCAAGAGCACGGATTTTGTGGCGCGGGTACTGGGGAGCGCGCTTGAGCACCGGGTGGAATCCTTCGCGAGCGCAGTCATGCGGGCCGCCAATCAGGAACTGCGGAAGTTTAGCCGCGGGCTGGCCGTACTGGACACCATCATCACACTCTCGCCGCTTCTGGGACTTCTGGGTACCGTGACTGGAATGATCCACTCCTTTAATCTGCTGGGCGGTCACGAGCTGGGGATGCCCCACGCGATCACCGGAGGCATTGCGCAGGCGCTCATCGCCACGGCCTTTGGACTTGGGATAGCCATTACCGCGCTGATTCCCTTCAACTTTCTGAACGCCCGGCTCGAAGAGGCCAGGCGTGAGATAGAGGACGCGGCAACCCTGGTGGAACTGCATCTGGGCCAATGCGAGAAATGCGCGGTGGGCAATGAAAAACACCCACCCCTTGCCCCTCCCTCAGGGAGGGGATAATATCGGGAGCCAAAGCCCCATACCCCATGTATACATGAAGATCCCCTCACCAAGACCCCGCAAGAAAGCCCGGCTGGAGATCATCCCGCTTATCGATGTGATTTTCTTTTTGCTGGCGACCTTCATGATCGTCTCGCTCTCGATGGCAAAAGTAAACGGTGTGCCCGTCAATCTTCCGCCAGCCGTCACAGGCTCCGCTCTGGACAAGGACGGCATTGTCATCACTCTGACCCATGAGGGATACATTTTCTTCGACAAGGAAAAGATCCCGCCGGAGCACCTGCGCGCGCGGGTGGAAAAGCTGAAAGCGGAGCGGCCCAATGCCAAAATCAGCATTGGCGGCGACGAAAAGGCGCTATGGGGGCTCTCCGTAAGGGTGCTGGATGAATTAAGGCAGGCGGGATTTACAAAGATAGCGATTGAAACAAAATCCTCCTACGCTCAATGAAGTGTCAGATTCTCATCTGTTACCTTATCGCGATCGCGATTCATATGGGGGTATTGTCCCTTGTACTGGCTCCCACTCCCATGAGGGTCGAAAAGACCTTTGTTGACGTGGGTCTGGAACCGACTCCTCCGGCTCCACCCCCACCGGCAGCGAAGAGTAGTCCATCACAACCGCAGACTCCCGTTGGAACAAAGCCCCTTCCATCGCCAGTGGCGCCAACGCCGCCGCAGGCACCGACCAAGACAAAGGGTCCTGAACGCCTTACTGTCTCCGAGCCCACCTATGCGCAGCGCTCCACCCCCGTCTACCCTTACGAGGCGCGAAGAAGACATGAAGAGGGTATTGTCGCGCTTGAGCTCTTTATAGACGCGCAGGGAAATCTGGAAAAGGCGGTCGTAACGAAGAGCTCCGGCTATCCGATCCTCGATGCGGCCGCCACGGAGGCCATGAGGCAGTCCCGCTTTGAACCGGCGAGGGTGGCTGGAATGGGCGTGCCGTCTAAAGCCACGGCCACGATCACCTTCAGGTTGGAATGAGGCTCCAAAAATCTTGCCCACCGGAGAGTGAACATATAGGATCACGGTTTATGCCGAAGAAATCGTCCAAAAAGAATGAAGCCAAATCCACGATCCCCGCCGCCGCGTCCATCGAACGCGCGCTCATCAAGACCAACTATGGCGAGATGACGGTGGAGTTCTGGCCGGAGGTGGCACCCAAAACGGTCGAGAATCTCAAAAAACTCGCCCGCGAGAAGTTCTATGACGGCACCTGTTTTCACAGGATTGTCGCGGGTTTTATGATTCAGGGCGGAGATCCCCTTACCAAAGATGAGAAGAACGCCGACTCTTTCGGCACCGGAGGTCCCGGCTACCAGATAGACGCGGAGTTCAATGAGAGGCACCACGAAAAGGGAGTCCTCTCGATGGCGCGCTCCTCCGACCCGGACTCGGCAGGCAGCCAGTTCTTTATCTGCCTCAATGACGCGGGATTTTTGGATAGACAGTACACGGCCTTTGGAAAGCTGGTCGCGGGGGAGGATGTTCTCACGTCTATCGGGAAGGTCCCAACGACCTACAGTCCGATGGGAAACGAAAAGAGCCAGCCGATCTCAAGAGTGGCGGTGGAAACGATCACGCTGGTTGGCGCTAAATAGCGGTTTTCAAGGCTGTTTGGTGGCGAGACATACGTTCAGCCGAAAAAGAAGCCAGAACATTACGGAACTCGTCCGCATTGAAACCGTTGCGTCGCAGCACGCGGAATGACTTGCCCGCTCCAACCCTGACGATTCCCAATAACATATGTCCGGGAGAAACCAGCGTCTCATCTGTCAGGGATGCCTCTTCTTTGGCGTAGGATATGGCTTTTTCGAGGCGGGGGCTGGGATCTTGCGTGATAAGGCTTCCGCCAGGGGCCATATTGCTGGCGTCGGCGATCTCTCTGCGTATGTCCGCCCAGATCTTCTCCGCTGAAAGTCCGGCCTTTACCATCAGACTGTGGGTATTCTGGGGCATAAGGCCTGTATCAAAATCCAAAGTAGTATTCCCCATCAAGCTCCCGACTTGTTTGGTCCCGCAGAGGCACCCGAATACCACGTGTGTGGAACCTATATAGCAATGTTCAGATTGATGCGCGATCTGACGGGCCACAACCAATGAGGCGCTAAGATCAGCGTCGGCCGTAAACACCCTGTCAATAGGGGGAAGGGATGCGATTCTTTTCAACTCGGCGATAGCTCTGGATTTATTCGTGTTTGTACGGGCTCTGAAACGCCTATTCTTAGGGAAAAAGGTAGTACTTGTGGAAAAACCAGCGGAGGTAGTGAAGAGGTGGCTGGGTTCCTCAATGGAAGCAGCGCCGCGCCGGGACATCCCGTATAGCCTTACAATGGGGCCTTTCTCTGTTTGTGCCGACAACACATCAATAGTAAAACCGTTTTTAAACCGCACCGTGCTCACATCCTCAAATACTCCAGGGGCTATCCCCATGGTATTTGATGTATTGCCCTGGAGCCTTACGTGTTGGAGGTTCTCCAGACCAGCTCTCGTTATAGCTTCTTTAACGAAAGGAAAAGAATCAAGCACCTCCCCGCCTCGCTTGGTATAGGCTGCGATATCGAGGGCTATTGCTGAGATACGGGGGGACGTGGATATTTCCTGAGGGTGTGGCATAGAGGGCTTATTCTCCATGTTATTGGGCAATAACGCAAGATAAAAATAAGAGGTAGATGAGGCTGCAATCCCCGGACTGAACTCCAGGGCTACACCCGGATCGTCCGGACAAGCCGGACTTGTCTGACAACTCTTAAAGATATTTTGGCTCTCACGCCAGTCCCTTGCTGTTTAACAGACCAGTCCTGTTTATCAGGACGACCCGAATAATAGCCCCGTACTTTAGTGCGGGGTCAGGGGTACCGTTTCCTTTTTTCTCCCCCTGTGGTGCGGAAAGGTAAACGCAAGGTACAAGAGCCCTTTTCTTTTGCCTTACGCCCATCTTTTCCGCACAATTCCCCTCATGAAGTATCGTCGTTTTGGCAAGACTCAGCTGCAAATCCCGGTCATCTCCTGCGGGGGAATGAGATACCAGCACAAATGGCAGGATCTGTCGATGAGTGAGATCCCCAAAGAGAGCCAGGTGAATCTGGAGGCTTGCATTCATCGCGCTTTGGAGTTGGGGATCAATCACATAGAGACCGCGCGCGGCTACGGGACTTCCGAGATGCAGCTGGGCAGGATTTTGCCGAAGCTTCCACGCGAGAAGGTGATCGTGCAGACCAAGATATCGCCGAAAGCGGACCCAAAGGAGTTCCTCAAGGAATTCGATACCTCGATGAAATATCTGGGGCTCGATTATGTTGAGCTGCTTTCGCTCCACGGGATCAACAACGCCGAAGTCCTCGATTGGTCCGTGCGCAAGGGGGGCTGCCTGGAAGCGGCACAGAAGCTCAAAAAAGAAGGGCGCGTACGGCATATTGGCTTTGCCACGCACGCCACCAATGAGATTATCCTGAAGGCAATCAATACGGGCGGATTCGAGTACGTGAATCTGCACTGGTATTTTGTCAATGACCTGAACTGGCCCTCCGTGCTGGCCGCGAGCAAGCAGGACATGGGGGTCTTTATCATCAGCCCCAACGACAAGGGCGGCAAGCTCTACGAGCCTCCGGAAAAGCTGGTCAAACTCTGCGCGCCCCTCTCGCCGATGATCTTTAACGACCTCTACTGTCTGAGCCGTCCGGAGGTGCATACCTTGAGCTGCGGGGTGGCCAGGCCGTCGGACTTTGACGAGCACGTAAAGGCGCTGGAGTACTACGACAGAATTGCGGAAACGATCGCGCCCATCGAGAAGAGGCTGCGCGACGAGATGAAAAACGTGCTGGGAGAGAAGTGGGTGGCGCACTGGAGAGAGGGACTGCCGGAGTACGATCAGACGCCGGAGGAGATCAACATAGTGGAGATCCTGCGGCTGTGGAGTTACGCGAAGAGTCTTGATCTGGTGGGGTGGGGGCAGATGCGCTACAACCTGTTGGGGCAGGCGGGGCATTGGTTCCCCGGAATAAACGCAGCAAATGTGGAGAAGATGGATCTGGCCAAGACATTGGCGAAAAGCCCCTTCGCGAAGGAGATTCCGGGAATCCTAAAAGAGGCGCATGGGATGTTGTTCACGGCTCCGGTAAAAAGACTGAGTCAGACATAGGGTATTTACATAAATTATGTAGTCCATTCTCCTCCTCGCCCTGGGTAAAAAGCACCCACCTTCGCCGAGGCTTCGGAGGGCAGGCCGCAACCCAGGGCTATACAAGGCAACCCACAAGGGGGGTTGTAGTAGCCAAAGTGAGGAAGGCATTCGCAGGCGCAGGGCGCATAGGGGTAGAAGTTTTATAGGGATTGAGTTGGTGTACTATATGCCGTTAAATTAACTCAACTATGGATAAAGCCTTCCTCAAAGAACTCGCTGAATTTGTGTCGTTCCCCTCCGTCTCCGCGCAACCAAAGCACATAGCTGATTGCGTTAAGGCCGCCAAATGGCTCTCCAACAAACTCAAAAGCGCGGGAGTCTCATCGAAGATGATCCCGATCAAGGGACCTCCTCTTGTTTATGGAAGATATGTTTCCGACAAGAAGGCCCCGCATATTGTTCTATATGGACACTATGACGTGCAGCCTGCCGAACCTTTCGGGCTATGGAAGAGCGAGCCTTTCAAGCTGACGCAGAAGGGCAATTTGCTTTTCGCCCGTGGTGTGGCGGACGATAAGAGCTCCGTTTTGGCTCTTTTGTGGGGACTGCACGCGGCCATCAAGACAAAAGCGCCACTGAACATCACCTGCCTCTTTGAGGGAGAGGAGGAGGGGCTGCAATCACATTTGGCGGGCTGCATCAAAAAACTCAAAAAACAGATGGGCAAAGTGGATTTTGTGGCCCTCTCCGACACAACCAGCATCTCTCCGGACCAGCTCACATTGACAACCGGCGTCCGCGGAGTCATGTCCATTGAGTTGTTTGTCAGGGGTCTGCCCCGTGATCTGCACTCGGGCTACGGCGGCCCGATTCCCAACGCGGCCAGGGAGCTTTCAAGGGTTATAGGAGACCTATACAACTCTCAAGGGTGGGTGACGATACCGGGATTCTATAAAGGGGCGCAGGCAGGCTCTCCCAAGGAGATCGCCCAACTCCAAAAGATCTGCAATACCCCTCCCTTTGCCAGGAAGATCGGAGCCAGGGGGTATTATCCGCACTGCCGCGGCAATCCCTTCGAAATAAACTGTTTCTATCCCTCTCTGGAAATAAACGGTATTACAGGCGGCTATCAGGGAGTCGGAGGCAAAACAATCATTCCAGCCACGGCCTCAGCCAAGATCACCTGCCGAATCGCGGCTGGGCAGGATCCCAGACAGGTGGAGCAGGCTGTCATCGGCGCACTCAAAGAGCGGGTTGATCACAGACTCTTTGAAAGTTGGATTGAAATTCATCACAAAGCTACTCCCGCCTACATGGCTCCCTACTTTAGCGGCAGGAAGAGTTCCGCGGCCTATGCAAGAGCCGTTGAAACGATGAGTGGGTGCGTCAAACAAATTATCGGTAATTCGCTCTCAAGCAAAAGGGATCCTGCCAGTATTCCCGTGCTGGTCGCCTTTAAGGAGATACTCGGCGCAGACTCGCTGGCGTTGGGGCTCTATCAGGAGGAGAGCCATATTCACTCTCCCAACGAGAATGTGCACATCCGTCTCTTGGAGAACGGCATTCGCGTGTGGGAGGCGTTCTTTAAGAGAATCGGGAGGTAGGCCCTTGTAAAAACCCACTTCACTTCCGGCATAGAAATATGGTTTAATATGCTGGATGTCTGATAACAGGAAAATTTTGGTGGCTCTTTCCGGAGGGGTGGACTCCTCTGCAAGCCTGGCGCTCCTGAAAGAGGAGATGGCCACGCGCGGGGAGATCGCGCGTTTGGAGGCTGCCTACATCAAGACCTGGATGCACGAGGAGGATCCCATCGGCGAGTGCCCGTGGCGCGAGGATATTGCCGACGCCACTGCTGTCTGTGAAAAGCTGGGAGTGCCATTCCGCGTGGTGAATCTGGTGGGAGAATACGAGAAGCACGTGGTACGGATGCTTGTTGATGGCTACGCGCGTGGCATCACTCCCAACCCGGACATAGCCTGCAATCGTTTCATCAAGTTTGGAGCTTTTTTGAGGTATGCCATAGGGGAGGGTTTTACTCATCTGGCCACGGGACACTACGCGAGGGTGGAGGAGAACATGGGAACAAGGCAGAAGGCCCACCCCAACCCCTCCCTCGGGGAGGGGCTTAATAATATGGGGGCGCTAGCCCCCATACCCCCAGCAGGGGATACTGGGAAAAGGGAAGGGGTGGGTGGTGTTCGCAGCTACTCCCTGCTGGAAGGCGTCGATCCCAATAAAGATCAATCGTACTTTCTCGCGCAACTCGATCAGGAGCAGCTCTCCCGCGCGATCTTCCCGGTAGGCGGGCTGCTCAAACCGGAAGTGCGCGAGATTGCCAGAAAGCACGGCCTGCGCAACTCCCAAAAGAAGGACTCACAGGGAATCTGTTTTCTGGGGAAGGTCAGAATAAATGATTTTCTCCGCCGCTATCTGCCCGACAGTCCCGGCCCCATCGTTGACAACGGTGGACGTGTTCTGGGGGAGCACAGGGGCCTGCATCACTATACTCTGGGACAGCGCAAGGGAATCGGCATTCCTTCCAATCACGATTACGAACACTATGTGGTTATTGCGAAGGACTTCTCTGCAAATACCCTGCGGGTCGCTTTCGATCATCCGGCAACACCGGAGCTTTATCAAAGGGAGCTGCGGCTGCATCATATTCATTGGGTGAATCCCAAGTCGTCGTTTGAGGGAGAGGGCAGGGTGCTCGCACGTCCCCGCTACCGTGACCCAAAAGTGGAGTCTACTTTGAATATGGCGGGGCAGGAAGGCTCCATAATCTTTGACGTTCGCCAAAGAGCGCTGGCTTCCGGACAACTGGTGGCCTTCCATAATGGAGACGAGCTGATAGGCAGCGGAATTTATCTGTAAAAAATGCGTAAAGGACTGATATGGGGCTCTATGTGTAACACCAGTTAACTTGGCTCTGAATTTGCCGTTCAAGGACGTATCATGAGTGCGAAACAAGGGACATTAACACAACGATTTGGAGTGCTTTGGATTGTCTTTATCGTGATGGCATTCCTGATTGTGGCGCAGGCCATTGGTTCTATTACTCTCACAAACAAGGGAGTCTCCCAAGTGCAGGACCTGGCCAAACACCAGATTCCGTCCACGAATGCCGTTAATTTGCTCAATGAATCGGTGCTGCGCTACGAGTCGGTCAACTTGAGGCTGATGTTCGCCCAAGACGCCAAGCAGCTCGATGTCCTCAAAGTCGAAGCTAAAAACATAGAGGAGGACATGATAGAGTCATGGGGGACTACACAAGGATACCTGACCGAAGCGGAGATAGCCTCATACAAGTCCTCGATTGGCGATGGCATTGTGAAGATGAAAGAAATTACCAAGAAGCTGCTGGCCGCGATGGAAAAACAGGATATGTTCTCGGCCGGAGAGCTCTTTTCCAAAGAGGCGCTTCCTTGTTACGCAAAGACCCGTGAAGAGATAGGCAAACTGAAGGAGCTTATGATGGGCAAGACTGCCGATGCCGTGAGCTTGACCGTGGGTCAGCTGGAAGCCTCATCCAAAACAGTATTGGGTTTCGGAGCCGTCTCTCTGCCAGTGGCAGTCCTGGGCATGATTTTCCTGTATGGAGTCTCCAGCAGCATCATGAAGCTGCTGAAAGGAACCGTCAATGACCTGCAGTCAATGACCACGCAGCTGAAGGGAGGTTCATCGCAGATGAGCTCGGCCAGCAAGTCCCTGGCGGAAGGGGCAAGCTCCCAGGCCGCCTCGATCGAGGAAACCAGCGCCTCCCTCACGGAGATAGCCAGCATGACGGAGCGCAACGCCCAGTCCGCCGCTGAAACAAAGACCATAGCGCAGCAGACACGCGAAGCGGCGCAGCAGGGTGCCGGAGATACCCGCGCGATGGAAGTCAGCATAAAAGCGATCCAGAACGCCAGTCACGAGATGGGGGACGCGATGACCGCGATCAAGACCGCAAGCAACGACATTTCAAATATCATAAAGACGATCGACGAGATCGCTTTCCAGACGAACCTTCTGGCGCTAAATGCCGCCGTTGAAGCCGCCAGAGCAGGTGAGGCCGGTGCCGGGTTCGCCGTGGTTGCCGATGAAGTGCGCAACCTGGCGGCCCGTTCCGCCAAGGCCGCCAAAGAGACTGCCACGATGATAGAAACGGCGGTTACCCGCAGTGATCTGGGCGTGGAAACAAACAAGAAGGTCGCGGTGGCGGTGGAAGACGTGGTGGCCAAGTCCTCCGAGGTAAGCAAGCGGCTGGAAGAAATCGTGCAGAAGGCGGGGAGCGTGGATGAACACGTGTCGCAGATCGCCACAGCCAGCAAAGAGCAAAGCCAGGGCATCAACCAGGTCAGCGCGGCCGTCAGCCAGATGGAAACGGTGACGCAGACGAACGCCAGCAGCGCGGAAGAGTGCGCGGCCGCGGCGGAAGATGTCTCCGCGCAGGCGGTAAAACTGGGTGCCGTTGTCGAGACCATCGGCCATCTGGTCCATAAATCATCAGGTGGAGTTGCCGCCGCGGAAAACACCGGATCCTCTTCCGAACCCGGAAAAATAGATATCAAGATGCCTGTATCTTTAAATGGAAAAAACAGGATTTCTAATTGACACCGAGCGGCCAAGAGTGCTCATCTTATACAAAAGATTTGGTAAAAGTACACCTATGAGAAACAAAACAGTGCTATGGACGGCTCTTGCGATGCTGCTTACAACGGCGTCCGCTTGGGCTTACACGTGGGATGGCTTTGACTTCCACGGATTCCTCGATCAGGGCTATATTGCCACTGATAAGAACAACTTCTTGGCCAATTCCAAGGATGGTACCTTTCACCTGACTGATGCCGCTTTCAATGTCAGACGGCAGATCAATGACAAGCTCAGCGTGGGAGCGCAGGTCTTTACTTATCGCGATGGTGACTTTGGTGCTCTCAATAGGCCAATGATCGACTGGGCGTATGTCGACTATCGCTGGCAGGATTGGCTGGGGGTCCGCGCTGGCAAGGTCAAAGCGTCCGTTGGACTCTATGGGGATACTTTGGATCTGCAAATGACGCGTCCCTTTGTCTTCCTGCCGATGAGCAATTACAATCCTCTATATAGAGAGATAGAAAACGCGGTATGGGGCGGTAGTGTGTATGGAGATGTCCCCGTTCACAAATTCGGTTCACTGGACTATAGCATTGAGGTGGGTATGTTGGGAATCGGAGATGAGGGTGGTGCCGCCGAGTCCACAATGCAGTCTCTGCCTTTCAATACCGACCATTCGTCCAACAACTACTGCGTGAACGAACAGGTCATATGGAATACACCTTACAAGGGTTTAAAACTGGAGGAGATATGCGTCTATGTGAATCGGATTGACGGCACGGGTTTATTCAAGGATCAGGCCGAGCTTGCCGAGCTGATACCGCCTCTCAATGGATTGGCTGCTTACGCGCCCCTGTTTACCGGGGCCAATAGCAGATTGCAGCTTACCGACACATGGAATGCGACTTTGGGAGCCGAATACCAAGTGGACAAATGGACTTTTGCCGCTGAATATATGCGCCAGTGGCAGGATTTGTCTACATCAGTCAATAGTCCATACGCGACCACCTTTGGACTGGACACGAACAAGGGAACCATCTCTGATGGTTTCTATTTGTCGGCTGTCCGGCAGATCACAAGCAAACTTGATCTGGGCGCGTACTACTGCCTCTCCTTCTCGAACGTGCGTGATCGCACCGGCGCGACGCTTGCCGCCACGGGGGATCAGAGCTATCACGGTTTCTCGAAGGATTTGGCACTGTCGGCCTGCTACAAAATCAAGCCCTGGTGGCTGGTCAAGGCAGAAGGGCACGTCATTAACGGTACCTCGTACTTGGTCAACGTCACCGACAACCAGCCCTGGAGCGATACGAGCCGCTACTGGCTGATGGGCGTTCTTCAAACAACCTTATTCTTCTAAACTACAAAGGAACTTTAATATGAAACACCTTATCACACTACTAGTTCTCCTGGTTGCTGCGGTTGCCTACGCGGAGCCGGTATTTGTAGCCAATAAGAACGTCTCTGATAGCTCTCTACCCAAAGATACGGTCGATGGGATACTAAAGGGCCGCGTTAAAAGCTGGCCCAGCGGTTCCCATGTCGTCCTGGCAACCCTCAAGGGGGGATCCGTGGGTGACGCTGTCCTGAGTACCTACGCCGGCATGACTTCAGATCAGTTCAATTCCAATTGGAACCGCCTGGTCTTTACTGGGAGAGCCGCGCAGCCGAAGTCTTTCAGTTCTGATAAAGAACTGATAGACTATGTGGCCTCGACTCCCAATGCGCTTGGCTATGTCGACAGTGCCAGCGTGACGCCTGACGTAAAGGTCATCAAGGTCGAGTAGGCGTTCCGCATGAAATTAAAAAAACACTCCGGCATACACCGGAGTGTTTTTTTGTATTTTCATGCGGGAAGATATGCCGTTAATACTAACTTGCCATCTGTAATGAAGTAATAATCCAATCAAAAGAGGTTAGAG
>CAZIPW010000019.1:0-42376 GCA_964541675.1 uncultured Verrucomicrobiota bacterium | reverse complement strand
GACTTTTATTCATCTAGGTGTCTATTATACACCCATTACCTAGGTCAGCCCCTTATTTTTTGTTATTTTTTGATTCGTTGCTGGTGACTTCCTCCACGGGAGGAATGTTCAAATGCTGAATGAGCCTGGTGGCAATGGCTTTGAAAATGGGGGCGGATACCAATCCGCCAAACCCGATCCCCTTCAGGTGGGGATTGTCAACAATGACGGTGACAACCAGTCTGGGATCCCTTGAGGGGAAGAACCCGCAGAAGGAGGCTATATGGTGCGTGTCCGAATATTTGCCATCAATGAGCTTTTGCGTGGTGCCGGTCTTTCCCGCCACTTCATAGCCGGGGATCTGCGCCCTTGGAGCGGTGCCTTCGGGGCTGACGGTGCGTATGAGGAGTTTGGCCATGAGTTGCGCCGTCTCCGGAGAAATGACCTGTCTTTTTGGACGCGGGTTGCAGACAAGGACTGTGTTGCCATCTTCATCGTAGATTCTCTTTACGATCTGGGGAGTCATCAGCACGCCGTTGTTGGCGATGGTGCTCATGGCATAATGTATCTGCAAAGGCGTGCCCGCCACGGCGTGTCCCATGGGCAGCCGGGTGATTGTCAGGGCGTCCCAATGTTTCAATTGCATCAGGAGCCCTGGTGACTCTCCGGGCAACCCCAGCCCCGTGGTTCTGCCGTAGCCGAACTGCTCGGCGTACTGGTGCATGAGCTCCTCCCCCATCTTCATGCCGATGAGGGCGGCCCCCTTGTTCGAGGATTTGGCGATGATGTCTCTTACGTCCAGCCAGCCCAACGGCACGTCGTTTCTGGGCAACGGCAGCTCTTTGCCGCGGTACATGGCTGTGGCGGCTCCACAGTCAAATCTTGAGTCCGGAGTTATCACTTTCTCCTGAAGCGCCGCCGAGATGGTGACGATCTTGAAGGTCGAGCCGGGCTCCATCATATCGCTGATGGCCCTGTTCCGGAGATTCTCCATCGGATATTTGGAGTACTGGTTGGGATCAAAGCTCGGGTAATTGCACATACCGAGGATAAATCCAGTCTTGGGGTCGCTGACGATGATGGAGGCCCCTTCCGGGTGATACTGTTCGGCAATCGCCTTCATCTGGTCCTCGATTTCGGATTGCACCCGCAGATCAATCGAGAGTTCCACGTTCAGTCCATCCTGGGGATGGACTTCCCTGCTTCGGAACTGTCCCAGCTCCCGTTTCTTGCCGTCGCGTTCGGTTTCTCTCCAGCCTTCCTGTCCCTTCAGATAGAAGTCCATCATCTTTTCCACCCCGCCATTGGACACGCCTTCCTTGTTTACAAATCCCATCACGTGCGCGGCCATGCTTCCCTTCGGATAAACCCTGTCATAGGACGGGTATCCGTAGAATCCCTTGAGTTTGAGATCTTCCACCTGCCTGTAGGTGCTCTCATCAACACCCTCTTTCAACTTGATCCAGTTTTTGTCCGAATCGGCCGCCTGCGCGACAGTCTCGTAGGATATTCCCAAAATCTTGGCCAGCCGGGGCAGCTTGGGTTTGTCATCGTCCTCTATGCAGTTGGCATCCAGTCCCACCACCATTCGGGTTTCGTGGGTGGCGAGCAGCTCCCCGTTGCAGTCCGTGATCTCCCCCCGTTTGGCCGGATGGGTCTCCAGGCGTATGCGATTGTTCTCAGAGATCCTCTGATACTGCGGATGCGCCGCCACCTGCAGGTAATACAGGCGTGCCGCGCAGGCCAGAAAGGCCAGTGTCAGAAACCAGCCGATTGCCCGCAATCTCCATGGACTGAAAGTTCTTAGCATGAATGAATATCGTTTGCCCGCGAAAAAGACGCGGGGATTGGCCCACTATTTCCCCTGGCGTTGCCGCCGCGACTAACGGTTGCTGGAGGCGTAGGCTTTCCCCGCTTTCAGGCTGCTTTTTTGTGCAACCACTGTCTTGGGCGCGGAAATTTCGTTTCCCATCAGGCGGTACTGATCCAGCTTGGCCGGCTGCATTCCCATGCGCGCGGCTATGATCTTGAGCGCCTGCGGGCTCTCAAGCATGGCGATCTTGGTCCGCAGTTCCTCGCTAAGGCGTTCCAGTCTTGTCGTCTCTGCCTCAGAGGTTTCCAGCCTTCTGGCCGAGTCGGCTATCTGCTCCCGGAGTGTCACGACCGCCATTCCTCCCAGACCGGCGGTGGCAATGGTCGCAAACAGTATAAGGAAACAGGTGAGTGGAAGATTGATGGTTCTTGGCATATTGGGAAGAATTTTAGAATTTTTTGAGCACGCGGAGTTTGGCCGAGCGCGCTCTGGGGTTTGAAAGTGTTTCCTCCTGTCCGGGGCGTTCTACTTTTTTGACAAGGAGCTCAGCTTGCGCGCGCTCCGTGGGACGGCTGACGCTTTGGAAAAAGACTTTGACGATTCTGTCCTCGGTCGAGTGAAAGCTGATGATCGCCATGATGCCCTGGCTCTTGAGAGCCCGGAAGGCCCTGGGGAGCGCCCTTTCAATCCGGCCGAGCTCGTCGTTGACTGCAATGCGCAGCCCCATGAAAACGCGGGTGGCCGGATGGATCCGCGGGCTTTTTTGCGCGTGCCGTGAGATCGCGTGCGCCAGAGATAGTGTCGTGCGCAGTCTCCCCGAAGAGCGCTCTTTCTCCAAATCCCTAATGACCGCTTTCCAGCGCGGTTCCTCCGCGTAATCGCGTACGATTCTCTCAAGTTGTGCGCTGTCGGCTTTTTCCAGCAGCTCCCAAGCCGGCATCCCCTGCCTGGGATTCATGCGCATATCGGCGGGAGCCTCCGTCTGGAATGAGAATCCTCGGTCTGTCTCGTCGAGCTGGAAAGAACTCACCCCCAGGTCAAAGAGAACGCCGTCGTACCTATTCTCTTCCAACTCCACCTCGTCAAAGAATCCATCCCTAAGAGTGAAACGTCCCGGGTTTTCTCTCTTTAGAGCTTCCGCTCTTTTGATGGCGTCCGGGTCGCAGTCGACAGCAGTCACGCTGTTCTTCTCGTGGGAGTCAAGGATGGCTTGGGTGTGTCCACCGCCGCCGAAAGTCATGTCAAGAAAGCTCCCGGGATAGCGTTCGGAGAAAAATTTCAGAACCTCTTCCTTCATCACTGATATGTGCGAGGTCTCCGACATGGTTACATGCCAATTCCTTTCATTAGCTCCATGAGGTTTATTTTCTGGGCAGACTCCTTCTCGTGCAGGGCGACCGATAGAATGTTGATCCGGTCTCCCAATCCGATCAGGATGATTTCTTTTTCAATGTTGGCCGCCTTCAGCAACTCTTCAGGCAGTTTCAATCTGCCGGAAGCGTCCGGACCCAGTTGATGGGCGTTGCCAAAAATCTTTCTCAGAGTCGCCTGTCCGGCAATATCACTCTCGGGGACTTTCTTGATGATTTCGCGCAGTTCTTTGATTTTCGCCGGCGGATAAAGAACGATGTGTCCTTGCGGATGAAGCCATGCCAGATAGGCGTCATTCTCGTCTCCGGAGAACCTCCATTTTGCCGGGACCGTGACACGATTCTTCTCATCCAAGCGATGTTTGAAAGTGCCGCCGTAGAATGGTTCTGTCCCCAAGTTCTCCATTTCTTCCCATTCTGCCCCACATCGTCCCACCCGTCAATGGAAAATGCTGCTTTTTCTCAAAGAATTTATTCACAGAGTTGTTAACATGACTTGGACGTGGAACCTATGCACATAAAGCGCGGAATAATCCTACCTTCCGTGTTTTCTTATTGTACAAATACCTTTTTTGTGCGACTCTGTCCACCATGAGCCAAGTTACCTACAATGGGGAGAATGTGGTCTTTGAAGGGCCGCTCCCGCGAAGCGTCAACAAGCTGGTTGATCTCTTTTCAAACACGGCTGCCTCGCAGGGCAAGATGCTCCTGTCTGTCAAGATCAATGGCCAGGAGATGCTGGGATGTGGCGCGCAGATCGATTTCGATCCCAATGCCCGGGTTGAAGTGATGAGCGGTTCTGTGAATGAATTATTTATATCAGCGATTGATACCACCACGAAAGCGCTTCCCGAGGCCGACGCGGCGATAGACCCGATTCTTGAAGGGCTTCTATGCGAGAGCTGGCAGGACGCGTTCAACAAGCTGAACGCTTTTATGCGCAATCTGGCGCCTCTTTTGGAGCTGATGGCCAATCTTGGCGTGTACGCCAAAAACCACAACACGGCGTGGAAATCAGACTTGGAGCGTCATCTGCGTGCGGTTGACGATCATTTCAGAAGGATTCTTTCCCTGAGCGAAAAGCAGCAGACTGCCGACCTGGCCAGCCTTCTGAACATTGAGTTTCGTCCCGCCTACGCCGAGATCCTCTCTTTCGTGAAGACGACGATTGCGGACAGTTTCAGAAGATAGGGACGCCCCCGCTTACGTCCAATGAGTCTGGCCTAATACTCCCATAACTTCGACTTCCATGCCGTTACGGGTTTTCCGGCCTTGTCGAGAATGGTCACTTTCCAGGCGAACACGCGGATCGAATTCGCAGTGGCATAGGGCTCGTCGGTAATTCCCAAGTACAGCGCCTTAGGACCGTGCTTGGTGTGGGGCACATTGAAGCTGAAGGTCTTGGCATCCTTCTCCAATTGAGTGAGGATCTCCAGCTTGACGGAGTACCCGTCGGGAATGTTCCTGATGGGTGTATCGAGCTCCACCTCAAAGAAGAGCCCCGTGTGCACCTTGGGGTTTGTGAAGACGGTCGTGCGCGTCGGGTTTGCCATATGAAACCCCAGAAAATCCCCAAGACGCGTAAAAGAGGTCCCCTCCATCTTGCGCGGCTGGCTGTATTCGATCGACAGCGCGCGCAAGGGATGGGGGCTCATCAGACAGATGAGCGCCGCGACAAGAATGACCGCGCGAACAGTCACGTTATTTCTTCTTGGAAGACTTGATTCTGGGGGCTGCTTTGCGTTGTGTTTTCTTGCGTTTGATTTGGGCCTTGCGGCGCGCGCGTTTGAGTGACGGTTTGGTTGGTTTGGACATTTTTTGTATTGCTTACAGCCCGCTTGATGCGGACTGATGTTTAGAATTAGCGCGTATGCGCAGGAACGCAAGATTTTTTCTCTCTCGTCTTGGAAATAATTTGGCTCTATCATCGCGATCATGAAGAGAACGCTGTTCCTGTCGTTGGGCTTGTTTTTGTCCAATACCCTGTTTGGATTTGAACCAGTATCGGTGGATCTGGTGGAGCCCGTTGACTTTCATCCAGGGGCCACCTCAGTATACGCTTTGAGGGTGACTCCCGGCGCGGGATATCACCTGTACGCGGATTCCGGCCCAGGCGCCCTGGAGGTTGATTGGAAACTTCCAAAAGGATTTTTCGCCGTACCTTTGGTTCTGCCACCTGCGGAGACTCTCAATACCGAAGGCTCCCTGCAAAAGATTTACTCCAGGCCCTTCTATGTCAGGCTACCCGTTGCAATTGATGGCGCGGTCTCCCCGGGCTCCTACGATCTGGAGGCGCGCGTGAAGTGGGTCGCTTGTTCCTCCCGCCTGTGTGTTCCGGGAGAGAAGCTTTTCAGGTGTCGTGTGACAATTGCCTCCGCCTCCCGTGAGGGGCTGCCGATCTCCCTATTGGGAACCGCTTTTCTTGGCGGAATTATATTGAATTTCATGCCCTGCGTATTTCCCGTGCTGGGGATCAAAGTGATGAGCCTTTTGAAAAAGGAGAAACATTCCGCGCTCGCCTACGCCTGGGGGATCATCTTTGCTCTGGGTGTCCTGGGAGCGGTTGTTCTGCTTCTCAAACACGCCGGATTTGTCATGGGCTGGGGGTTCCAGCTGCAAAGTCCGCAGTTTGTGTGGTTGATGACGGTCATACTGGGACTCATGACCCTCAATCTTGCGGGAGGTTTGGAGATACACCTGCCGGGTGGAATTCTCCCCCCAAGTCTGTATCGGTCGGGTTCCTCTTTTGCGTCGGGCATACTGATGGTGCTTTTGGCAACTCCCTGTTCGGCACCATTCTTGGCCGGAGCCATAGGCGCCGTCTTTATTCTTCCGGTTTTACATGCGCTCCTGGTTCTCCTTTTCATGGGGTTGGGTCTTTCCTTTCCGTATCTGCTTTTGGTTTATTTTCCGGCTCTTCTGAAGTTGCTCCCGCGCCCGGGGCGGTGGATGGACGAGATCAGGATAATACTTTCATGGCTCATGGGGCTTTCAACGGTTTATCTCTTTTGGGTGTTCGCGGGACAGGTCCCTGCCGGCTCGGCCTTGAGCGGATTGGTCGGCCTGGGTGCCATTTTTTTCGGTGCTTGGGGCACTCTGCGCTGGAAGGGCTTCGGACGTGGACTGAGTCTTGTAGTGGCGGCTATTGGCATTTTTATGGGGATCTCTTCCTGGGGCAATGATGACTCTTCGGGAATCCAATCGGCGGCCAAGGAGATCAAGATTAGCGAGAGGACCCTGTGGCAGGCCTGGTCACCTGATCTGGTTGCTCAGGAGCGCCCCTCGGGCCGCCCGATAGTAGTGGTCTTTACCGCCCGCTGGTGCGTGAACTGTCTGGTGAATGAAAAGGCGGTGTGGGAGAACCCGTCCGTCCTCTCCGCCTTCGAAAGGGCCCATGCGGTGCTTCTTGTGGCCGACTGGACGGCGCGGGATGACCGCATCGCGGAAGAGCTTAGGAAGTACGGCGTTTCGGCCATACCCTTCGCGCTCATCTATAGGCCGGGCGAGATGGATCCTACCCAGCTTCCGGGACTGCTGGGCGCGCCGCAGGTACTCTCGGTGCTGAAGTAACCCATTCTGGCCCCTGCCGGTGGTATTTGCCAAGATCCGTCCTTCATGTTAGACCTCTCGTGGTGAGTGACAAACTTCCCATAGCCGTTGACCTGGACGGCACTCTCATCCAATCCGACTCCGTTGTGGAAGCGGCTGCCTGGATGTGGTCTCATAGACCTTTGCGGATGCTGTGGCTTGCTCTTGTGGAGGGAACGATGAGCCGTGCCCGCTTCAAGTGGAAACTCTACGGCCAGTCCTGCTTCGCTCCGCCGGCTTGCAACGAGGCCTTGCTTGCGTGGCTCAAAGAGCGCAAGAAGGAAGGACGCTATCTTATTCTCATGAGCGCCGCGCCGCAATTCCGCGCCGACTCCGTTGCGGGAAATCTTCAAGGGCTGTTTGATGAAGTCGTTGGCAGTACGCAGAACGAAAACCGCAGATACAAGAAAAAAGCCGACTGGCTCGTCAAACGCTTTGGCCGGAAACAATTTGATTATGTCGGCAATAGCCAGGCCGATATTCCAGCCTGGCAGGCTTCCGCCACGGCCTACAACGTCAATCCGTCAAAGAGCCTCAAAAAATCAGCTCTGGCGGCAGGAGTAGTCCTTGTCCAACTGGCCGAATGCCCGCAGGCCGAGGCAATGGAGCGTTGGGACGATTGGTTGCGCGTCTGGAAATGGCTGCGCTGGGCTCTTCTTTTGCTGCTGATAGTTTTGGTCTCCTGTGGTACTCTAAAAAAATGAAGTTTCTCTTTGATCTGACGACAGCTCTCAAAACCCGCGCGCTCAGCGGCATCCAGCGGGTGACGATAGAATATGCGCGAGCGCTGATCAATCGTGGGTTTGAGCTCTCCGGGATGACCAGCTCCTTCTGGGGTGTCCACGGGGTCTCCCAAAGACGGATGGCCGGGCTCCTCTCCCGGGGGCTGAATACCGCTCCCGGCGACCGCCTCGAAAAGCGTCCTCTCTTTGCGCTTTCCCCTCTTCATCTCTCTCCTGGCTGTGTCTATTTCGCGCCCGACATTGTGGAGAAAGATCCCATGCGCCGTGCCGCTATTAAAAAGATTGCCTTCGTCCACGATTTAAGCGCCCTTACCCATCCCGAATGGTCCAGTAGTGGCCGGACACGGAGGCTGTATCCCAGGTATCTTTCGACTGTGTCAGGCTTTGATCTGGTGGCGGTTCCTTCGGAAGAGACCCGCAAAACGCTCATCCGTTATTGGACCAAGCATAATCTTCATGTGCCCCGTGTGGCCGTCATACCGCATGGCGTCTGCCCGCCGCCCGCGGGTTTCAAAAATACCCCCCAGAGACGTCTGCTCTGCCTGGGGAGCGTGGAGGCCCGCAAGAATCATTCGAATATGCTTCTGGCCTGTGAACGGCTCTGGTCGGAGGGGGAGACTTTCTCTCTGGATATTGTTGGCGGCAGAACGGGCTCTTCGCGGGAGGTGACTTCGATGATTGAGTCTTTTAAGGCCAGAGGGTTCCCGCTCGTTTGGCGTGGTGCCATCAGCGACGCGGAGATGGAGAAACTCTGGAGCAGCGCCTGGGCGCTCGTTTATCCGTCTTTCTACGAGGGCTTCGGCATTCCCGTGGCGGAGAGTCTGGCGAGGGGCATCCCCGTCGTATGCGGCACAGGTGGCGCCCTCAAGGAGAGGGTTTTGCAGGGAGGCTGCGAGGTCTTGTGGGACGTCGATCCGGAATGCCTGTACTGGGGGCTTAAAAATATTCTGGGAGAGGGCAGGAGAGAGTCCCTTTCAATTGAGGCCAGAGCCATCCCCGTGAGAACATGGGATGACGCGGCGCGGGATTTCATAAAGGAAGTGGAGGCGCTTTGTGTCCGCTAAGCTGCGGCTGGATGACATACTGGTTGCCCGGGGGCTTGTCGAGAGCAAGGGTCGCGCGCAGGCGCTGATCATGGCCGGCAAGGTATTCAGCGGCACCCAGCGGCTCGACAAGCCTGGCAAGAAGGTGGACTCGCAGATCCAACTCGTTGTTGAGTCCCCACCCCGCTTTGTCAGCCGGGGAGGGGAGAAACTGGAGGGTATTCTCTCGGCGCTCACCGGTTTCAGCGTCAAGGATCTCCTCTGTCTTGACCTGGGAGCCAGTACGGGTGGCTTTACCGATTGTCTCCTGCAGCATGGAGCGCGCGAGGTGGTCGCTATCGATGTTGGCCACGGCCAGCTCCACCCAAAAGTGAAGAATGACCCGCGCGTCCGGAGTTTTGAAGGCATCAACGCCAGGGATATGCGTCCGGAAGATCTGCCCTACGCGCAGTACGACTTGGCCGTCATGGATCTGGCCTTTATTTCCCAGAGAAAAGTTCTGCGGAATGTCTGGGACTTTATAAGGCCTGGTGGGGCTTTGATCTCCCTCATCAAGCCACAGTTTGAGATCAGCAAGCAGGAGGCTGACAAATGCCAGGGCGTGGTGAAAGACGAATCTGTCCGTGCGCGCGCGGTGGGTGAAGTCCGGTTGTTTGCCAAAGAGACATTGGCCGGCTGCCACGAAGAGAAGTTTATGGATTCTCCAATCGAAGGAGCCGAGGGCAACAAGGAGTACCTTGTCATGTGGCGCAAGTATTAATAAACATTAGATGCCTATATTACCGTCCCCAGTTACAGGGGTAGCAATTGTGAGATTCGGTTGCGAAATGGCAGCCTGGGCCATCCCGTCCTTCATCGCCCTGATCTTGCGGAATATCCCCCTGCCGAAACGCTTCATCAACTGGCGGTTTCGGATCGCGCAGGCACGCTTGAAAGCCAACTCCTCGCCATATCTGGCTATAGAGATGGTTGTTCCCCGAGCCAACCCGGGCTTGGGATGCCAGGTGACGGCGTAATAATCAGCCACGGTCCCATCGGGCTTTTTCTTTTGTACCCGCGAGACTCCTATGACTCCGGTCTTGTTTCTTTTCTGCCTGAGCACGAGCTTCTTGGCGCGGGGTCTTTTGCCCTCTCGCTCCAACCGGTAAAAAACCCTGTCGCGGAACTCCCTGGCGGCTTGTTGGGATAGCCTCTTGCCGCCGGATTTGCTGTCGCTGAAGAAACGGATGATGTGATCTTTCTCCCTTTTGACCCGCACAATCCATCCATGAGATGAGTTGTTGTCAACTCTGGAGATGCAGAGGTTTGGTTTAGCCATCAATCATGAAGTGTATTTAAAAAAAGGATGTCCGCAAGGGTGAAAATAAAGAAGACGATGCTGACAATCCCGTTCATCGTGAAAAAAGCGCTGTTGATTTTGGCGTACCGGCCCGGATGCACGAGCAGGTGTTCATAAACCAGTGATAGAGCCGAGAGTCCCACGCCGATGTAGTACAGGTTTCCCATGCCGCAAAGTACCCCAAACAAGACAAACAGTCCCGCAGCCAGCAGGTGGCTTAAACGCGATATCCACAGAGCGGTCCGTTCCCCCAGTCGGGAGGGAATCGAGAAGAGCTTCTCTTTTTTGTCAAAACCGACGTCCTGCAGCGAGTATAGAATGTCAAAGCCTCCCGTCCAAAGCATGACAGCCATACCCAGAATAACGGGAGCCAATGCGATGTTTCCACGCAAAGCTACCCAGGCCCCGATGGGAGCAAGTGCTAGACAGGCCCCCAAAATAAAATGCGAGGCTGCGGTGAACCTTTTTGAATAGGAGTAGCCCAGGATAAGGACCAGCGCCAGAGGAGCCAAGACCAGCACCAGCAGGTTGGCCATGGCTGCCGCCACAACAAAAAGCAGGCTGCTTAAAATGACCAAAGTCCAAGCCTCGCCGAGGCTCACAAGATGGGCCGGAATGGCGCGGTCCTTCGTGCGCGGGTTTTTGGCGTCGATCTTCCTGTCGGCGATCCGGTTGAACCCCATGGCTGCGGAACGCGCTCCCACCATGCACAGGACTATCCAGATGAGCTTGTCCAAAGCGGGGATTCCGCGTACTGCCACGACCGCCGAAGCCAGCGCAAAAGGCAGCGCGAAGATCGTGTGCTCGAACTTGATCATCTCCAAAAGGACGGAGGTCTTCTTGAGAATAGAATTCTTCTTGAGATATTTTTCGATGAGCGCGATATCCGCTATATCTTTTGGTCTGCCCAATGCGCGTTTGAACATAAGCACTTCTTCAAGGCTGGAAAAGAAAACTCCATTTCTGGGCTTGGCATTATTTATGACCAGATCGGCGGGTGGAGGAGTAAAACCTGCGATGGGATAAGTCTGCGTACTGGCCTCTATGCGACCCTTCCTGAGTACAAAGTAGCCTTTGATGGGCTCTGTCTCTATCCATCCTTGTGCCTTTAGTTGGGCATATAGTCTTGGGCTTACGATCAGATCAATGTCTTCGGCCTGTCTTAATCCATGAGCTTCCAGGACGGCGCTGCTGACGGCCACATATTCTCCAGCAGGCAGCTTCAGTCTTCTGATCTCATCCAATATATTCATAGTTTATACAGGCTTAGCGTTGGTACCACGGACCATAAACATCCCACAAGACCCATCCGAGATCTGGCATGAGAGACATGGATGCCACGACAGCGGAGGACGATGGGGGCAATTTCTGAACGACTTTCATTTGTAGCGCGAGGGCAATAGAGGTCAGATGCTTGATTTGATCCCTACTGATTGGCTGGTATCTGTCGGGAATATGAAGGAAGATCTCCGCAATCTTCTCCTTTTCAGGAAGGATATCCTCTAGAGAAGTACGCATCCGGTCCTCTTTGTTGGCGATATCGTTATATTGGTTGTGCTTATTGATTTGCGCGGCGCGTATTTCCCTTGCTTTTTGGTAGTTGTCTTCTGAGACGATCTTTCTATCAAGAATGTTCCCCTCAACTGGATCAATCTTGAGAATCTCGTGGGGCGTGATAATTCCTCTTCTAAGATCTGTCGCGTCAAAGTACTGTCCGACGACTTCTATCAGGATTTCCCTGTTCGACGGAGTCATACTGATATTTGCGTTGAGGATATTTTTTTGCCTATCGTAGTCCGGGTGGAGTATGGGATAGAAGCCCCTTGCGAAAAGCCACGAGGAGATCTTCACAAGGGTTGTCATGGTCCTGACTGAAACGCCCCCCAGTGGCCTGTCTCCCTCTTTTATGGACGCGTAATCCATTCTCATCATCACGGGGAAACCCCAGGAAGCTAGGAACTTTTCCGCCAAAGCGGGGATGTCGTCCAGGAGAACGATAGTTGGTGGCGTGCGGATTCCGCTTATATGGGCCACGCACAGCGAATGTGCTTTATACAATTTTCTTTCCTTCAAGACCCGTGCGTTTATGGCTCCCTCACCACAAGCTATTCCTTGCTGTACTACAATGAAATCAGATTGTGTGTTCATAGTCCCAGGCTTTTCCATAGCTCGTCCACCTTCTGTTTGGTTACCTTATCCATTTCAATCACCTCCGGCCACTCCCGCGCGAATCCCTCTCCAGTCAGCTTTTTTGTCGCGTCAATCCCCATCTTGCTACCATAGTTGGGCGACGGCGAGGCGTGGTCGAGCGAATCGATCGGCCCTTTGGTAAAGAATACGTCGCGGCGCGGAGAGATGTTGTTGCTAACTCGCCACAGAAGTTCGCGGTAGTCACGCACGTTCACCTCCGCATCCACGATGATGATCGTTTTGGCCAGCATCATCTGCCCCAACCCCCAAAGAGCACTTGCCACTTTGCGTGCCTGCCCTGGATAACGCTTGTTAATCGAGACGATGACCAGATTATGAAAGACCCCTTCAATGGGCAGGTTGATATCGGCAATCTCCGGCAGTTGAAGCTGCAGGAGCGGCAGGAAGATCCTCTCGCTTGCCTTCCCCATATACGCGTCTTCCATGGGAGGGCGCCCCACGATGGTGGCAGGGTATACGGGGTTCTTCCGGTGCGTAATGGCTGTTACGTGGAAGACGGGGTAGTTGTCCGCCAGACTGTAGTATCCCGTGTGATCGCCGAAAGGGCCCTCCCTCTTGGGTTGTTCCTTTGGATCAACATAGCCTTCCAGTACGATCTCGGAGTCCGCGGGCACCTCCAGATCATTCGTCAGGCATTTGACCATCTCAACGGGCTTGCCCCTCAGCCATCCGGCAAAGAGCATTTCGTCGATTCCCTCCGGCAGGGGGGCTGTGGCGGCGTAGGTGATGGCGGGGTCTCCCCCAAGCGAGACGGCAACAGGGATTTTCCCGCCGCGCTTCAAATACTCATCGTAATGCCTGGCCCCCGTTTTGTGGACCTGCCAATGCATACCGGTTGTATTTCTGTCAAATACCTGCATCCGATACATTCCGACGTTGCGTGCTCCGGTGATCGGATCGCGGGTGAAAACGCAGGGAAGTGTGATAAAGGGTCCGCCGTCCTGCGGCCAGCAGGTGAGTACCGGTAGAATTCCCAGATCCACGTCGCTACCCTTGTATACCACCTCGTGGCACTCTCCCCGTGAGACGGTCTTTGGAAAAGAGTCGGCAAGCTTGGCCAACTGGGGAAGCGCCTGCAATTTGCTGAAAAATCCGGGTGTGCTTGCCAGCGTCTGAGGGAGGGCGATGATTTCCCTGATTCTTGCGGCAATTTCCTCTATATCCTCCACTCCCAGCGCCCAGCTCATTCTTTTGAATGACCCAAAGGCATTGATAAGAAGAGGCATCCTGGAGCCGACAGGGTTCTCAAAGAGAAGCGCCTTGCCCCCGCCTTCCGATTTCATGACGCGATCGGCGATCTCGGTGATCTCCAGGCGCGGGCTGACCGGTGCGGATATCCGCTTCAACTCTCCAGCTTTTTCAAGCCGGTTGATAAACTCCTGGAGGCTTTTATAGGACATGGCTGATAACATAGCCGCAAACGAATCGGGAGAGAAGTCAAAACTCCCCAGATGGTCTCTTCCTCAAAAGACATCCCCGCGCTTCCCATTTTCGCGGTCGATTTTAATTGCCCAGCCTGCCCATGATTGAGAAGATCCATCCTATGAGGCTTGTTACCGCCGTAATCCCCTGCTTCAACGAGGAGGCCGTTCTTCCCAAGATGTTCGAGAGCCTGACGCGTGAGGCTGACAAATGGGGAGTGGAGTGGAATGTCCTGTGCGTCGACGATGGCAGCAAGGATCGTACTTGGGAGCTGCTTGCCGAGCGGAGCCGCAAAGACCCGCGTTTTCAGGCGATCCGTCTGAGCCGTAACTTTGGCCACCAGCCGGCCGTATCTGCGGGGCTTGCACAGGCTAGAGGTGACGCTGTGGTGGTGATGGACGCCGACCTGCAGGATCCCCCCGCCGTTGTGGGAGAGTTTATTGCCAAGTGGAAGGAGGGTTTTCAGGTGGTCTATGGCGTGCGTACCAAACGCAAGGACGAGACTTTCCTCAAGAAATTTACCGCCTGGATCTTCTACCGGACGATGTCGAGGCTGACTGACTTTAAGATGCCGCTGGATTCGGGAGATTTCTGTTTGATGGATAGAAAAGTGGTGGAGGTTCTCAAAAGTATGCCGGAGAGCGATCGTTTTATCCGCGGACTGCGCGCCTGGGCCGGTTTCAAGCAGACGGGAGTCTTTTTTGAGAGAGCCCCCCGCGCCGCCGGTAAGACCCATTACAACTACAAGCGCATGGTAAAACTGGCATTCAACGCCATGTTCTCCTTTTCAACGGTACCGCTCAGGCTTGTCACCTCTGTGGGCTTTTGGGTTTCAGGGATCGCCCTGGTGGGAATTGTATTCACTTTTTTTCAAAGGCTCTTTCGCGACTATTTTATCTCTCACGGCTGGGGTTCAACGCCCGGTTACGCGACAATTGTGATGAGCATCCTCTTCATGGGCGGGATACAACTGATCTGCCTGGGCATCATTGGCGAGTATCTGGGAAGGATCTACAATGAGGTGAAACGCCGCCCCGGCTGGATTGTCAGCGAGCGCACGGGAGACGATGGATTATCTTCCTCTTAGAAAATATCTTGTGTATAGCGAAACCTACACGATAATAATATTCGGATCGGACTCTCCGGTACAACAACCCCGGAGTGGGTTGCATAAGTCTAGCCCCGCCTTGCGGTGCTCTTTAGGCGGGGCAGTTCTGAGCTGGAATATGCGAAGGGGGTTCAATGCCTCGTAAACTTTTGATTGTCGGCGGCGGGATGACGGGGCTTGCGGCCGCGTATATCGCAGCCAGACAGGGCTCGGGTGTCACTGTCGTGGAATCCGGTCCCGCGCTGGGCGGCCTGTTGCAGACTTTTGAGATTGGCGGCGGGCGGCTGGAATACTTTTACCATCACCATTTCCGTGCGGATGCGGAATTCATGTGGCTGCTTGAGGAACTGGGACTAATGGATGAGCTGGCCTTTCATCCCACAACCATGGGAATCTATCGGGGCGGGAAGTTCTTCGCCTTCAATACTCCTCTCGATTTGCTCAACTTCTCCCCCATGAATTTCTTTGACAAGGCCCGCTTTGCCCTGAGCAGCCTGTATCTGGCCAAGTATTGCGACTGGAGAAAATATGAGGACGTGACGGCTTTTGAATGGTTCAAAAAACACGCGGGAACATCCGCCTCCGAAAGCGTCTGGGAACCGATGATGCGGATCAAGTTCGGGGATTGGGCCGACAAGATACCGCTGGCTTGGATGGTGGGGAGGCTGCGCCAGAGGCTGCTTTCCAGAGAGGGTCCGCAGGAGACTCTCGGCTACATGAATGGGAGCTTGCATACGCTCCTGGTAAAACTGGAGGAGTCGCTGAAAAAGATGGGTGTGCTCTTTGTCATGAAAGCCTCCGTACGCGGACTGACGCTGATTAATGGGCGCGTGACGGGTGTGCGCACCCAGCTGGGGGAGTTTACGGCTGACGATGTCCTCTTCACGACCCCCACGGATCTCCTGCCGGGGATTTTTGCCCCGCACGATCCAATGCTGGCGGAAGGACTTTCAAAGATTGAATATTTCGGGGCCGTCTGTGTGATTGTAGAGACCCGGACCGCGCTTTCAAAGTTTTACTGGTTGAATGTGGCCGATCCCGGATTTCCCTTCGGGGGCGTGATAGAACACACCAACCTGATCGGCCCGGAGCATTTTGGCGGGCGGCACATCGCGTATCTTTCCAGATATTTCGAGCACAACGATCCCTTGTCAACCCAGGATCCCGAGGAGATCAAAAAGAATTTTGTTTCGGCCCTCAAGAGGCTCTATCCTGCCGTTGGGGACGCGGATATTCTCAATGTCCATTGTCATAGGACTTTGACGGCGGCTCCCGTCTGCGACCGTAATTTTTCAAAGAAAGTGCCGACTTTTGCCCTGCCGATAAAGGGGGCGTTCCTTGCCAGTATGCCGCAACTGTGGCCTGACGAGAGAAGCTGCAACAACTCGATCCGGCTGGCTGCCGACGCGCTGGAGGCGGCAGGATTTAAAAATGCGGTCCCGCGCGGCACAACAATGGCGGGTCTGGTTGCCAGGGAGAAGGCCGCTACTTCGTAGCCTTAGCCTCGGACGGCTTTACGCTGACTTGCGTCTTGTCCACCTGTACCTGCGGCAGCAACGCCTCCCATGGCGCGATGGCGTCGAAGGTCGAGGCGCGGGAGGAGAGCGCCTTCTGCTGAATGGCGCGGTTGGCATCGAAGTAGTGCGGGTGGGTCACCCATAGTTCCAGAAGCTTCTCGTAGGTGATCTCCTTGAGCGGATTCTTGAAGTGCGCGTAAATATTTTTGATCACTTCGTAATCCTCTGGGCTGTCCACGGTCAGCCTCATTTCCATGGGTATCCGATAGGGAGACTCATAATACCCAAAGGCGAAGCCACGGCGCGTGTTCTTGCGCGCGTAGATGACGACGTGCTGGCAGTCCTCCTCAACCTTGTCGGCGGCCTCCCAGGTGCGGTAGAGCGCCTCGGCCGAAATCACGTCCAGATTGAACCCCAGGGGGAACGGCATCGGGCCGCGGAAATTGTCGCACAGGTCGAGCTTGTAGCGGATGGTGTGGTCGACCATGCCCTCAATGATGCGCGGATCGTGGAAGGTGTTGTCTCCTGTGATGCGCGCCACCATGTCGAGCTTGTACCTGTCAACAGCCGTGATGAAACGCGAGAGTACATTGTGTTCGTCGCCGCGGATGATCTCGATTCCGCCGACACGCCTGGCCTCGGCCTCAAGCGGATCACAGGAGGGATCAACGCTGGTTGCCAGGATGACCGGCCCGGGTATCATCTTCAGCCGCTCGAGCATGAACCCCATGACAGTGGTGTTGCCCAGCGGCTTCAAACTTTTGCCGGGAAATCGGGTGGAGAGCATCCGAGCCTGAATAACAACGCCTGTACGCATGGGCGGCATTATGGCTGTCTCCAAAAGGGTATTGCAAGATCAAATTAATTGGCTTAGTTGTTCTCTCATGCCAACCGCCGTCATTCTTGGGAACGTTCCACAGCCCAGTTTCAAGATCATGGGAGAGCTCTTCCGGAAGAGCTTTGAAGGGGCGGGACTAACGGTTTTCGAAAGGGGCATCCCGGCAACGCTGGAAGAGCGCCTGGCTCTGCAAATGGAATTCTCCGGGCAAAACACCATTTTCTTCCACAATACCTCCGGGTCCGGCTTTCAAGTGATTCCCGGTGCCCGCAATATCGCGCTGCCCGCCTACGAATTCAGCCGCCTGCCTGATCCCTGGGCAAGGCTCCTCAATGATTATACGGAAGTCTGGGTGACGACCTCACACGTGCGGGACCTTCTCAAAAAAAGCGGCGTGAGCGTGCCAATCCTGCGTCTGCCGCCCGCGCTGGATAGAGAGGAACTTCAGGCCAAGCGCAGCTACGAGCCTTCCCGCCCGTTCCGCTTCCTCTTTGCCGGCGAATCGCGTTCCGAAGAAGGCGTCCATTTCCTGATGCATGGCTTTCTGAGAGCGTTCCCTCAGATGGGGGATGCCGAGCTTACCATCAAGACGGACCCTGCTTCAGAATGGGCAAGCCCGCGCCAGGACATCATGCTTGTAAACGAAAGGCTCTCGCGGGAGGAGCTACTCAGACTTTGCCGCGACAGCGACTGTTATATCTCCTCTTCACTGGGGGAAAGTTTGGATCTTCCTTTGGCCACGGCCATACTGTGTGGTCTGCCCGTGTGCGCCAATTATTGGGGCGGGCATCGGGATCTTTTGATTGCCAGTGGCTTCTTTCCACTGGATTACAGGGAGACAGACCGTCCGTGGACCGGCGCGCCGCAGCTTTATACCCCGGGCCAGAAATGCGCATTAAGCGACGAGACGGCGGTGGCGGAGGCGATGCTCAAAATCTATCACAGCAGCCCTGGCAAACGCGGGCACATGGCGGAGAAGGCCAGACGTTATCTGCTGAAAAGCTACGGGGCTGAGGTGTTGGAACCCTTCTGGCAGGTGCACGTCATGAGGCTGTGGGGAAATTCAAAGGTACAAACAGGATTGCAAAAAGAAGCCGTTTCTGCGAGGATGTGATCTCTTTCGCCAGAGTAGCTCAGTGGTAGAGCAGAGGACTCATAAGCCTTTGGTCGGCAGTTCAATCCTGCCCTCTGGCACCAAAAATATTCAAAAAGTTTATACCGAATGAGATTATTGGGGAGTTCAATGCCTCATGTGATAACTGAACGTCCTGCAAAGCAATGAATTACGCGGCTCTGTGCTATCGATCTATTTATATTCAATTTGATGCTTGCCTAATAATAATCTAATAGTCATTATCATTTCCACTATGATAAAAGATCTGCTCAAACCTTATTCTCTGGCAGCCCGCTTGGGGCTGCTTCCTTCCGCAGCCGCTGCCGCAGTCTTAGCCTCTACAGGTATAGCAGCCGCCAATCCGTCCGTGGATCTTGTAACCATCAACCCCACCAGCCTGGACTACGTTCTTGTTGGTTCTCCCGGGACCAACTACTCCTTCGGGGCGGTGGCTTATCCGGTGGACGGAGGAATTACTGCAATTGGAGGTACCCCTGAGGGTGTGAACAATATGGGCATCAACGGTATGCAGCCCAACACAACCTACATCATCGTCTTTGACTTGCATAATTGGACAACTGGCGCGACCTATAATTTTGAAACCAATACGGCCACTACCGCTGCCATTGCTGCTGCCACCGATGTGGGAATCCAGGGCTTTTATTGGTCTGGCACAAATCCCATTGTGACCGTCGGATGGCAGCCCAGCTCAAACGCTCCGGCAGGTTCTCTCTATAACCTAAGCGTTGAAGCTACAAATTCCGGCTTTTCCTCTACCGGATCGCACCAGACTAATGCTGGTTCGGCCACCCAGGGCGCTGTTGTGGGATTCGAAAATGCCCGTAACTCTGCGGGTGTAAGCCTGACTTACGATGGAACTGCGACTGCCTATACTTCTTCAACAAACTCTATCAACATTCCGGCTACTCCGGGTATGCCGGCGTCGCTCCCCGGAAACTTCTCAATCGTCGGCGAGAATACGAATACGGGGGTCTCAACGATTTCCTTTGGAACCTGGTCCCCAGCGGGCTGGCCTATCGGTATCAACTATAGTGCCAAGATTGAGAAAACAGATATGTTTGGCGAGATGAACAATGGTACTCTTCTCACGACCAATCTGGGCACAAACAATCAGATCGCGTTTAAAGCCGGTTATGGCCATAACTTCTACAATATCAGTGTCATGCCCAGCGCTGGCAGCCTGACGAATACCAATGCCGCGACCTTCCTCTACGGCTCTCCTTCTTCCGAACCGCTGGCTTGGATTGATCCCAGTACTTTGGTTGCCTATCAGCCGAAGAATAATGGAAGCAACGGTTTTGGCTTCACCGCCTATGTACAGGTGCCTCAGACGGCTAACACTCCCGCTTATCCATACTGGTACGATCTGGGGTCGTCCACATTAATCAACTCCAACGGCTGGGTAGATGTCTATGGCGTGTATGCCCCAACCTATCCGACCAGGGGACTGGCCGCCGAGGGAGGTTTTGCTTGGAGCGCCCTGAATGTTTCCATACCGACTCCTACCAACTCGTCTGGAATGAAGCTTTTCAAGTTGTTGGGGAGCGGGAGTCGGTACACCGTAGGGCAGGCTGTTACCAACACCATCAAGAATGGCAGTGGCACGAATGGCGGCGTGATTTCCTATGGAATGCAGGTGCCTGCGACGCTGAATCCCTGGCCTTATCCGGGTAATATAAACAATTGAAGAAGTGCTGCCATCTTGCAATTAGCTGGAGTTTCGTTAAACTAAGACGCATAAGCCTTTGGCCGGATCAGGCAGGTTGTGGTCTCTCTTTCTCTCAACCAGTATGCCTATACTTTCCGCGCTCATTAATCCACTTATTTTTTAAGCGCGAAGACTTTCGGTGGCAAGCCGGAGAAGAGTTCGTGGATATCCTCTTTGATTTCTGCGCTGAATGCCCCCGAAGCAACCACGATGGGAAGCTTCCTGTTATTCAGCAGTGACCGGGGTTGGGCGCAGACAAGCTCTTTATCAACCTTTACTCCTTGCAGACTGGAGCTGGAATCCACAACGCGCTCAATTTTGATTCCACGAGCGCGGAGCTCTGGGATGAGCGCATTGCCAAAAACTCCGGCACCATAAACCGCCACGCGGGACGGCTTGGACACACACACCTGTTTAACCAGTCGCTTGATTTGGAGGCTGACTTGGTGCGGAACAGCGGCCATCGCTTGATTCAAGCTGTGATGGGCGTTGGTGTTTGCATACAGGATGGTCTCATAGAAGGGGGTTTGACGCGCATAATGCCAGAATTTCTCGGCACCGGGCGCCGAGGGGCGCTGCCAAGGCTTGGTGCCTCCCGCAAAATGGAGAATATAGGGCGCCCTGGCGGCCATATGGTATCTTGCATATTCATCCGCGCTCAAATACCAGTCTAGATTCGTCATGAGAAGGTTGCACCAGTCCACATTCCATCTCAAATCAACATATTTCACGCGCTTGTAACAAACCGAATTAAGTATGCACTGGTCTGTAGTACGCGGTTTTCCCACTTTCGCCAAACGGGCAAATAATTTTTCCTGGATATTTTCTTTTATCATCTGCTGGATGTTAAGGAGCGAAACACCGGAGTTGAAGTAACACGACGTATCTTCAAGACCCAAGCTGTTTATAAGATAGTTTTCCCATGTTCTCTTGTAAGACGCATTTTTCGCGATTTCCTGGCGAATAAAACGGGGCATCACCGCGTCACGTGCCGCACACAGGAGCGCCTGACCCATATCAGTATCATAAAGTTCGGCAATATCCCGCATAACGACCAGGTCGGAATCCAAGGTCAGCACCTTTTTGCGATCTCGAAAGATGGTTGGAACGAAGAATTTGAAATAAACCGCCAGTGAATAATGATTGGGGGTATAGAACCGTCCTGTTTTTATATCGGCCAGATAATAATTGATATCTATAAAACGCAGGGAAACATTAGACCAGCCTTCAACCATTCCCTTAAGAAGCTGTTTTTTGTGCGGCAAAATCTTGTCATCAAGAACAAAAAGATCATAATTGTGGTTCTTTGAGACGTTTGCCAAGATGGATTTTAAGGTTACCGCAAGGTACGGTACATAGTTATTATCGCAGGAGAAGCAGGCCGTAACGGTTTTGGATGTCTCCTTGAATATCGGCGAGACGTCGGGGGACAAATCGGTGTTCTTGATAAATGTGAGGGGTATATATTTGATTTTGTATCTGCTTTTCTCCAGGAACTCCGTGAAGAAAAAGCCCCAAAGACGTTCAGCGATGTAGGCCAGAACACGTTTTCCATTGACTGTCTCCTGCGAGTAATCGATCTTTTTGTCGACGGGCAAGAGAATTCCAAAAAGAAATTCACAGAATCGGAAAAAGACCTCTTTGGGCAGAGTATAACAGCTGTACCAATAGTGTTTCTTTGATTTTAAATAGGCGTCCAGTGAGGCGCTTAACTTCGGATGTTGCGCTTTGACTTCTTCGATGACCATATCGTAGAACTTTTGCTTCAAGCCAAGTCCAGCGACTGTCAGATTCTCGAACTGTTTGTAGACCGTCTTGTGACAGACAGTGGGAGCGTGCATTACAATATCATATTTTTCAAGGGATTTCTGAATTGCCTTGCAACTAATACCGGCGGCCTCCATGTAGCTGTCGTTGATTCTTTCATATTTTATGCAGTCTTTAACTTTGGAAATGTGTGGGCTGGCAAACAGTATATGCCTGCGATAATGCATGAATCCTATATAATCGGGGTTTCCGATCTTGTCATAATTCTTCCAGGCCCAATACAGGGTGCTTGCTTCGCAGAATCTGTCGTTCATGGAGGAAATATTTTCACCAGTATCGTCCCCGATCATATTCTTCTCCATCCAATCAAAATCTTTTTTTGAATAGAATCCTCTCTGTAGTTTTTCTCTGGCTAATTGCCTGCCCCCATGTATGGGAGTGAGAATCTCATTTCTAACCAAAACAGAGGGCTTATGGTAGGTTATCAGAACTTTTATCTTTTTCATGTTTTACGTGTGGCAGCAGTTCGTCGGTCTATTTATTCGCGGGATTACTCCGGAATACAATATGGTCTCACGCTATGTAATGGAACCTTTGTCTGTCAAGTTTCAATATACAAGGATTTCGGGAAGCTCTTTTTGAGTCATACCCCATAAAATGGCATACCTGTTGCTCTTTGGACTGCCATGTCCCAGCCTGGCTCTGCCAATAATTACGACTATTTGATAGTGGGCGCGGGTTTTGCCGGGGCTGTCATTGCGGAGCGTCTGGCGACTGTCTCCAACCAAAAAGTACTGGTGCTGGAGCGGCGCAATCATATAGGGGGGAATTGTTACGACTACAGGGATGAGCACGGGGTACTCCTGCATAAATACGGACCGCATTATTTCCGCACCAATTCCGAGCGCGTCAAGAACTATCTAAGCGCCTTTACTGATTGGCAGCCGGCCAACTATCGTGTGGTTTCCTATACGGACGCCCAATATTACAGTTTTCCCATAAACCTGAAAACTTTCGAGCAGTTCATCGGGAGGGATTCCACGACAGAGGAAATGGAAGAAACGCTGAAAAAATGGCGGGTGGACATTCCCAATCCCAAGAATTCCGAGGAGGTTATTGTGTCGCAGGTTGGTTGGCAGATGTACGACAAATTCTTTAAGAATTATACCATCAAACAATGGAAGGTGCATCCGCGCGAGCTTGACGCAAGCGTTTGCGGCCGGATTCCAGTGCGCACCACCCGCGATGAGAGGTATTTCAATGATGTCTTTCAGGCACTCCCCAAGGAGGGTTACACGGCGATGTTCAAGAAGATGCTTTCGCACCCCAATATCAAAGTGCGGCTGGAGGCGGATTTTGCCGAGCTCAGACCGCGGTTGAAATACAGGCATCTTGTCTACACGGGTATGATTGATGAGTACTATAACTACATTTTTGGCGTTTTGCCCTATCGTTCACTGAGGTTTGAGTCCCAGAACTTCAAACAGGAGTTCTACCAGCCGGCACTGCAGGTCAACTATCCAAACGATCATCCCTATACGCGCATCGTGGAGTTAAAACACGTCACCGGACAAAAACTTCCCAGTACGACCGTCATCCGCGAATATCCTGATGATTTTGAAAGTGGTAAAGAGGCTTTTTATCCTATTCCCAAGTCCAGTTGTCGTGAGCAGTACCTGCGGTATGCCCAGTTGGCACTCCAGGAGAAAGATGTTAGTTTTGTTGGTCGCTTGGCCACCTATAAATATATCAATATGGACCAAGTTGTCGAGAGCGCCCTTGAATGGTTTGACAAGCATTCGGTCTCAGGACCGGGTGTTGAGACAAAGGTTTCGGTGTCCTTTATCCCTTCGGTGCATAAAGTTTCGCAGGAATCGTAAAATGGTTTGCGGCATATGCTGTATGCCCATACTATTCTGTGCAACAAACTTTCTGTCGAGTGTTGATTTATATCTGCCAGGATGGCATTGGAGCCAGCGGAGTAGCCACTTATGGCTACCAGGTCTTGCGGCATTATCCCAGAAGCCGTATGATACTCCTGAATGCCGACGTTCCTCCTCCTGCGGCACCCAGAGAGCTTCATAAAAAGATTCTTCTTGTTCCCCAGAAGCGCGCGCACAGCCCGGCTGTGATTGCTCATTTGTTGCAGAGACTCGCGAAAAAGTTCAAGGAGGATTTGTTTATTCTCCCCAATACCGGGGATACACCCTGGGCTGGGGTGGCGAGGTTCTTATCTCAAGCAGCGCCACCTCTGCTTCGAAAAGTCCGTGTTCTGGGAATCGTCCACAGTGACATGGAGTCCCAGTACCAGCTTGCAGCGCAATATCTTCCCATCGCTCCCGTATGGATGGCAGTCAGCGGACGCTGTGCCAGGGTTCTCAAACGATGTCTTCACGATACGGCAGGAGTGGTTCATACACTCTTCTACCCCGTTGAGATTCCCTCTCAAATTCCGGGATGGAGTACCGCGGGTCCGGTGAGACTCTCTTACGTGGGGAGAATAGAAGAACCCCAGAAAAAGGTTTCGCGCCTCATAAGGCTTTTTGTGGAACTTTCAAAGATGGGAGTGGACTTTCTGGCCACGGTGGCAGGCGATGGACCAGCATTTGCCGACTTCAAAAGATCCTTGTCGGCGATTCCCGCGCGGGTGCGACATCGAGTGATACTCCCGGGAGGGTTGGCGCGTCCGGAAATCAATAAACTATGGAAATCAACGGATATCTTTCTGCTGGTCTCGGCCTATGAAGGACTGCCATTGGCGCTCTTGGAGGCGATGGCGTATGGAAGGTGCCCTGTGGTGATGTCCGTCAGATCAGGGCTGCCGGAAGTCCTGAAGAACAAAATAAATTCACGGATGACTCCACAGGGGAATGTCCATGCCATGTCCCTTGCCATCAAGGGACTTTTTCGGGATCGTTGTCTTATAAGGAAGTTGGGCGCATCTGCCAGAAAGGATATCCTGGAGCGTTTTTCTCCGGAGAACCACTTTGCCAATCTGGACAAAATACTGGGAATTCTATCAAAGATGCCTCCTCCCGCTCCGCACAAGCTCAAGCCAGACCCAACTGAGGTGGCTGTTGATCGCCTGGTTGCCAAAATTGCCGCGCGGGCCAGACCTGCAGTGATCTACGGTTCTGGAATGTTTGGCCGCAAGGTTGTGGACGCGTGCAGACAGCACGGGGTGAAGGTTTGCGGGCTTATTGATTCCAACATAGCGCGCAAGGGAATGGTCTATGAACGGCTGGTCTGTCAATGTGTTGACGCGATCACCGATTTTCCCCAGGCTGTTTTTGCGATTGGATCCCTCCAGTTTGGCGGCGAAATCTCGCGTAAAATTCGGGAGGCCTTTCGTCTGAAGAATCTGAAGACGCCGCCCATCGTGTCTGTCTCTTTATGAAAAAACCAGTTATGACCATTGGCATCTGTGCCAGAAACGCGGCTACCACCGTCGTACGCGCGGTCCTTTCCGTTTTGCCGGAGAAGGACTGTGAGGTCCTGTTTGTCGACGATCATTGTACCGATAATACTGTTGAGCTTGCCAGAAAAGCTGGCGGTGGCAGGATCCGGTTCATGAGTGTGCCGGGAGAGGGCGGACTGGCGGCCGCGCGCCAGGTGGGACTTTTGGCGATGAATACCCCATTCGGTGCCTGGCTTGACGCCGACGATGAATGGATTCCAGGCAGAGTCGAACGATTTTCCAGGACGCTGGAAAATTTTGATGTGGCGGTCGATACCTTGGAACTCTATGACGGTCCTTCTGGAAAATTCCTGCGCAGGATGGAGTCTCCGGTCTTTTTGTCGCGTGAGACGGTCCCCTCAAGGCTCTTTGAACGCAACTATCTTCCAGGAGACGCGCAATCGGGATTCCGAGTGGAAACATTCCGCGCTGCGGGCGGCTATGACGCAGCGCAGAAATGCGCCGAAAGTTTTGATATTATTTTGAGAGCGGTCATGCGGGGGGCGCGTTTCCATTACGCGGCACAGGCGGGCTACAAGATGTACGCTTATCAGGGAAGCCTCTCGCGGCAACTCGACAAAATGCGGGAAAATACCTGTATTCTTCTCAGAAAGCATGATTATGCGAGAGTCCGCGAGCTATGCCTGTCGTCTGGCGAATCGCCCAGAATTGCCGGATGGGTGCTTGTTGCGATGGCACTTTACAGAAATGAGCCGGATCGCGCGTTGCAATTTATTGAAGAAGCCAGTCCCCCCTCGGCTGATTCCAATGAGATTCTTGAGTCCGATGGTCCCCTTCCTGTTCGAGAGGGTTGGCGCAGGGCCTTTGTGCGCGGGACGATATTATTGCTTTTGGGCGGTCGTGACGAGGAGGCTGCCGCGGAACTTCAGCGGGCGGAGTCGCTGGAGGGTACCGCCGAGGGTGCCAACAACCTGGGGGTGGCTCTTGCCCGCATGGGAAAGACATCCGAGGCCGGAGAATTTTTTGAGAAATCAGAGTCCCGTTTTCCAGGGTATCTGGATGCCAAACTGAATGGACAGAGAACCAGCCCCCTCCGGATTACCACGCATCCCCTGCGCCGCCAAGCCAGCCGCTCAGAGTATCTGCCTGCTGCCAGACGCTAAATAAGTTGAGGTGCCACGGTAAAGCCTCTAGGATTGAAATGTTATGGCAATTGCTCGCGGCGCTTCCGGTAAAATTCCGGCTCCTGAAGGGGATACACTCTGCCCGTGGTATTGGAAAGGGTGGGTTGGATCATTTGTCAGAGAAGGTCTTGAAATAGAAGAGTTGCCTCGCCTGTGTGTAAGGGGCTCCAGGGGACGTTTCTTCTTTTTCACAAAGCAGGAGGCGATGGCGGCCCAGGCGGCTTGTACCGCGGATCAGTCTCTGTCGAGGACGGAGTGGAAAAAGAGTCTCTGGGATTATCTGGATCCGCTGCTTGCCGGAGCCGATGGCCTCTGGGTGGACTTTTTTCCCGACGAGTTGTCCAACGGATTGTGGATTGGCCTGCGCGTTTGCGCCAACAAGATGTTTTTTTTGCCTCCCTTTCTCGGATTTCCGCCACAGGTCGGTCACTCCCGGCAAAAGCTTGTTTTTGTATCTGATAGGCCTGTAAAGGCGATTTATCCGCCCAGACAGGAGCTGTCGTCTGCACAAGTCTCCATTTCGTATGATCCGCCACCGCTCAAAACGGGATTGTTCGAGAAGAATTTTGATTTTGTCCACTTGCAGCGCGCCGACGATCTGGCCGGAATTATGAACGCGCCAGGCTGGGTGTTGAATTGTCAGAACCTCCATGTGGAACAGGCTGTGTGTGCCATCGCACAGAAGTATGGCATCAAGATTTCATTTTGGGACAGATCGTACAGCAGTGCTTTGCGATCCCTGGCGGGACATCCATGTCCGTTTGATATCCCCATGGATAAGAACCTGCGCCAGCGACTGCAAAGGGTCTCCCAGGTCTCGCGGCTTTTGCCCCCGAAAGAGAAAGCGGGGGGGGCTGAAGAAGATGTTTCCAATCTGATATGGGCCTACAGCTACGGTAAACTCGGACTTCTGGCTGAGTTTATGGACTTCAATTATGTTGGCAGAGTCCCATCTCAGGAGATTGCCTTGCCGCCGCCGTTCAGGGATGCCTTGAAAGATGCCCCGCTTATGCTGTCCTTGTCCGGCGCAATCCAAAAATTGGAAAAACTGTTGCCGCCGGAATCGGGCGTCAGCCTGGTCGACCGGTTATGGGTTCTCCTTCTGTGGAGGATATTTCTTTTGCCAGACACGGACGCGTGGTGCCTCTGGTACTATTCCTTTGCCCGTTATCCGGAGAGAGTTGTGAAAGCGACACGAAGAATTTTGGAAACTGGTTTTGAGAAGCGCCAGAATATGCGGGCCATCATCAAGACCATTTTGCAGTCAATACTCTACTATGATATCAATGGCTCTGGGATTGGCACTCTTCTTGATGACTTGGAGAAGACAAGAGAGTCGTGGCAGGCTCCCGATAGTGACGCCTGGGGAGCCCAGATAACGGCGTTGTTCTCGATCCTAAGGGGAGAGAACCCTTCGAAGAGTCTGGCTTCAAATTGCGTCTCCGAAAAAGAAGTCTCGGATGTCTTTGCCAGCTACGGTGTCCGATTGATTCGCTCGGGCATGGTGGAAGACGGTCTGCGCGCCATTCGCAAAGATATGGATAGTGCCACCCTGACCGATTTTGGCTGGAGACTGTCCCTGAAATCTCTTTCCGGCGTGGAGGGGCCAGTGCTCGATGAGTTCCTGGATCGCTGTGTTCCGCTGGAGAAGGCCTGCGAGGCGTCTTTCATCTACACCCAATGCAATATCTGCGGTATTGTTGGAAAGATACCGCGTGCGAAATCGCTGTCTTCGTTGGGGAGGATGTGCCAGAAGCTGAAGGATGGCGGTCTGGACAATAGATGGAACCTTCTCATGTATGTGTCTTTCATCACCGTTTTGGGCCGCGGAGGGGAGGCCCTCTCCCTCTGCCGGGAGCGCGGGATGACCTCCGACATGGGATTATTGATACATCTCTCGACCTTGAATTTTCTCATGCACGAATATGATTTGTCGGCACAGGTGCTCGACCTGATGTGGGATGCACCGGCCAACAACTACGAGACGGCCCATGCCGCTGTTCTCAATTGGGTGTTGGGTCAGCGGGATAGGGGGATTATCCTGATGAAGCGTCTCAAAACGCAGTGCCCCTCTTTCTGGGAACCCTTGTTCGTGAGCCCTGCCTCAGCTATGCTTATATTCCTTTTGGGTGTCTTGGGCCGTGCTTGCGCCGATGAGAAAATGGCGCAATTGGCCCTGCGGCGTCTGGATGTCCCGGAGTGGGAGGACCGTCGGGCATACATCATGGGAATGGCATCTTCTCCAATGGCAATCAGGCTGGACGAGGAATTCAGAGAATGGATTCTGCGGAGCTTGGAGTAAGCTCTGGCGGTTGGCATCGATATGTATGTTATTTGGGTGGCGGGGGGCACAGCCCCGCGTATCTCCCTGGTATGGGGAATGGGTGGCATCCGTCTGAACATACGGAGTTTTTGCTGTTGACTATATGTGCGGAGGTGATAGAAAGGGCAAGGAATTGCTTTTAAATCTATGTCCAGGTTCTCTATAACAGTTGCGCTGCTTTTTGCAGCCGTGCTTGCCTATGGCCAAAGCACCACCCCGACGGCTCCCTCCGCCCCTTCCAATACGTCTGTCCCGTCCAGCAACAATGGACAGCGCCGCGAGGAGCACCAAATGAGGAAACAGGAGGCCATCAAACGCATTGATGAACAGATCGCTCGCAAGGAAGAGCAGATCAAGAAGCACGAGGAACAGATCAGAATGCTGCGCGAAGAGGTGGAGCACCTGAGGGAGCACAGGCACAAGGTTGAGGCCGGTGAGATGGGTGGGTCCCATATGCCGCAGCGTCAGAATATGCCAGCTCAAGGCCATCAGGCTCCCCCGCCTCCCGCCAACGGCGGAGGGAGTGCGGCTCCTTCGGCTCCCGCGGTTGGTGGCAGCAACTAGTGCGCCCGCACAAAAAGCCCCGCCTGATTGAGGCGGGGCTTTTGTGTTTTGTTTGCCAACGATCCCAACTTACAATAGGATAGATATATGGGCGATACATTTGCTCTCTGGCGCGCTTCCCGAGATTTACAGGAAGATGTGCTCAGGTTCCAAGATCTCCGCAAACAAACTGTCGTCTTAACCAGTTGGAGGGGCATACCTGTTTGCCAGCTGAGCCGTGCCGTTAGTCAATTTGATTCGGGTGGCATAGCAGGACTTTTCTCCTCACATCTACAGGAGGAGAACAGACAGAGGGAACGCCACTTTCATGAGGCGCTTGGAGATATGCCTTTTACGTCTGGAATGTTCGGGAGAACGTATGTGCCCAGAATGATCACTGAACAGTCCGTTGTTTTGTGGAGGACTCTTGCGCAATGGCTGGGGAGCCCTGAGGGCTGGGCGCTTGTGGAAGAAATACTTTCCCGTGCGGAGAAGTTTCCGCAGCCGGGAAATGAGATTCCCGCCGATTCCGGCTGTCGCAAATTTCTGGAGACGTCCCAGACTTGTGAGCTTGGTTCAGGAGATTCCCAGGGGAACGAGACCAGAATTTCCGAAATTGGTCCCTGGGGTTATGGTTATCGTCAGCGGGAAATCGATGTACGGATGAACTTGGCCAACTATCCCGCCGATATACGTCCTACGGAGGGCGGAACGGTCGGGGCAGCAGCATGGTGCTGGATGGCAGAGAATGTAGTTATTCGGGCCATGCAACTGAATCGCAAGCCCACGCTTATTGGTTTATTGGCTGACAGGAGTTTCCCTTCAAAGGCCGACCAGGTGGATGCCGCGAATTTCTTTCCAGCCATTTTTGGTACTGCGGGGCGCTGCTACTGGGAGAGGGTTTCTGGGGCCATTGCGGAGGACGGTAGCATGACGGATCAGTTGCGCGCGCACACGACCGACAGAATCGGGAAGTTATTGAAACTCATGGGGAGGAGTTAGATTTTGTTTGGAAAATTCTAAAAAGCGTTTATAGTCTGTCACTAATGGCTATTGAAAAAGTCATAGTTTTGGATGACGAATTGATCATCCGCAAGAGCCTCGAGGCCCAGTTGAGGAAGAAAAAGTACCTGGTTGCTTCGGCTGGCACCATAGCGGAGGCAGAGGCGCTGCTGGCCAAGGACGATTTTGACCTGATGTTCGTGGATATGAGGCTTCCGGATGGAGAGGGAGTTTCGCTTTTGGAGCGCCTTTCGCAGATGCCCTCGCGTCCGATGGTTCTCATGATGACCGGCTATGGCACGATTGAAAGTGCGGTCAAGTGTATGCGGTTGGGGGCCTCGGATTATATCCTGAAACCTTTTTCTGTCGAGCAGATCGAAGTGGCGCTCCAGCGCGCCGAGGAAAAGTCCCAGCTTGAGAGATTGACCCAGTTTTACAGTCAGGAGACACCTGGCGGCGGGTCCCCTGAAATGGAGCTCATCGGAGAAAGCCCCGCCATGCTGAGCCTGAAAACAATGATAAGAAAGGTGGCCGCCACCGGGGCGACGGTTCTGATATATGGCGAGAATGGCACGGGCAAGGAGCTGGTCGCCCACGAGATATGGAGGCTCAGCCCAAAGTCGGCCAGTCCATACATTAAGGTGAATTGCGCCGCGATCAGCGAGACGCTGATAGAGAGCGAGTTTTTTGGCCATGAGAAAGGCTCTTTTACGGGCGCCACGGACCGTCGCGAAGGCCGTTTCGAGCTGGCCAACAATGGTACCATTCTCCTGGATGAAATCAGCGAGATTCCCCCGCGTCTTCAGGCCAAACTGCTGCGGGTCTTACAGGAACGCGAGTTTGAGCGGGTGGGCGGTAACCGTACGATACAGGTAGATGTCCGTGTACTGGCCACTACGAACCGCGATCTGATGGCCGCAGTCCAGAAAGGAGATTTCCGGGAGGATCTCTACTATAGGTTGAACGTATTTCCATTATCAGTACCACCTCTGCGTGAGAGAGAGGGCGATGTGATGCTGCTGGCGCAGAACTTCCTGGAGAATTTCCAACGTAAGCATGGCATTCGTCCGGGTGGCTTTGCCAAATCCGCGATCGCGGCCATCAGATCGCATGAGTGGCCCGGCAATGTTAGGGAACTCCAGAATACAATTGAGCGTGCCGTCATATTGTCCGAGGACGGCAAGCCGATAGAATCCTCCCTCTTGGGGATATCCGGGAAGGCAGCCAAGAAGGCGGCGGCTTCATCGAGGAAACTCGCGGCTGTATAACATTAAACAGAAATATCTATTGCCTAGATAGTTGGGTTTGGGAGTCCGCCATTGGGGGAGGGAGTCTCCATTGTAAAAAAATCTTAAGATTGTGCTTCTTGCGCCGTAAGGAATCCTCATATGGAATCCGAAAATTCAGAAGCGTTCCCATTTGCCGTGCAGGATGTGGATGCCATGGTCGCCGATTCGGCCGAGAAAGTCTTCAGCACGATGCTGAGTACCGCGGCAAAACCCTTTGTGGCATACAATCACGGAGAGACTCCCGCCAAGTGTCATCCGCGGTTGGCCCCTGCCGCCGAAAAAATGATGGTGGTGGGGATGATCGGTTTCCTGGGGGACATCAAGGGTGTCATCTATATCTACGTGGATGAGCCGACCTCCATCACCATTACCAGTTCATTTCTGGGGCTTGATAAAAACAGTCTGAAGGACAACCATGAAACAGTGAATGACGCGCTGGGAGAGCTCTCAAACATGATTTCCGGCACCTACAAAAATCAGTTGTGTGACAAGGGTTACAACTGCCGACTGACCATCCCCTCCATTTTGCGCGCGAATAATTTCACAATTGAACCTCTTCCGGGTGCCATGCACCGTATGTATCAGTTCGAGATCTTTGATTCGGCAATGGGACTTGAGCTGGTGATGATAGAGGGAGACTAGACCATGAGACTCAAAATACTCACAGTGGATGATTCGAAGGCTGTCAGAATGATTGTCAGAAAAGCATTCAGAAACTTCGACATTGATATCCTGGAATCCAGCAACGGCGTCGAGGGTCTGGCTGCCGCCAGCAAGGAGGGCCCTGACATCATCCTTTTGGATGTTACCATGCCCGTCATGGATGGCGTGGAGATGCTGGCAAAATTAAAGGCCGACGCCCTGCTCAAGCCGATTCCCGTGGTCATGTTGACCGCCGAGGCCGGCAAAGAGAACGTCTTGAAGATCGCCAAACTGGGCATCCGCGATTACATCGTGAAGCCGTTCAAGGAGGAGGTCTTGGTGGAGAAAGTCGCCAGGATCATAGATTTGAAGCCGCTCTCCAGCGAGGGGGCGCGCAAGAAGACTCTCAAGGACGAATGTACTTTCCTGGTTGTTGAAGACAAACCCGCCATTATCAAGCAGATTACCGACGGTCTTAGCAATCCGAACTGGAAAGTGCACGGGGTCGCGACCACCGGAGAGGCGATAGACTTTTGCAGCAAGAAGGTCCCCGATATCATCATCATATCCCTGTCGCTGCCTGATGATGGCGCGTCGGTGCTCTTCAAGTTGCTGCGTTCGCAGGTGAAGACCAAGTTTACTCCCATATTCGGCCTTTCTGTCAAGACGGCTGTCGCGGAGCAGCAGAACGCGCAGCAGCTGGGTGTGAGTACTCTTATTACCAAGCCCATAGATTTCGATGATTTTGAAGTCAAGATTGCCAAGGCCATAAACCTGGATACTTCCGAGAAGTACTTCTCATTTGACGCGGACTTCCTGTGCATCCGGCTTCCCAAAAATGCCACCCAGACCCATTTGAATGAAGTCTCCGCGTTTATGAAGGCCAAGGCGAGCGAGGCCGTGGACAACGGCTTTCTGCGCGTAATCATTGATGTTCATGAGCTTACGAACGTCAATGTGAATATCATCAAGCTGCTGGTGGACTCCATGGCCACCTGTCAGGAGCTGTCGCTAAAATACCAGCTGGTGGGTTCTCCGCAGGTGATCGCCGAGTGCAAAAACTTCGAGGAGAGCCGCAATTGGACGTTTTTCGAGTCGATGGAACTTGCCAGAGCCACAAAGTAGGGTTGGCTGCTCTGCTCTCTGCTGTTGGGAGCGCTTATTTTAGAAAAGGGATCCCTGTTGGCTGATTGCTCCCGGCTTCTTGCCGACCACCTCATATCCGCGGGCCGTCAACATTCGTCCCTGCGGGGTTCTCTGCAGATATCCTTCCTGTATAAGGTACGGTTCATGCAGTTCTTCCAGCGTGTCGACTTCCTCCCCGAGCGCGGCGGAGAGCGTACTGATGCCGACCGGTCCGCCATTGTAGGCGGAAGCAATGAGTTCCAAAAGCCGCTTGTCCATCTCATCCAGCCCCAGAAGATCGACGCCCAAAAGCTCCAGGGCCTGCTTGGTGAGTGTGAGAGTCGCGGTTCCGTCGCCTTTTTGCTGGGCGTAGTCGCGCACGAAATAAAGAAGGTTATTGGCTATACGGGGGGTGCCGCGGGCTCTTCCGGCCACCTCCTGCGCGGCCTCATCGGCAATTGGAAGCCCCATGATCTTGGTTGCGCGCTTGACGATCTTGGAGAGTTCCGCGCGGCTGTAATAATCCAGCCGCGTGTGAAGTGTGAAACGATTTCGCAGGGGGGCCGACAGCAATCCGCTCCGGGTGGTGGCTCCCACGAGGGTAAACTTGGGCAGATCCAGCCTCACGCTGCGGGCGTTCGGCCCCTGATCGAGCATGATGTCGATGCGGAAGTCCTCCATGGCCGAGTACAAATACTCCTCAATGGTTTTTGGCATCCGATGAATCTCGTCGATAAAGAGGATCTCGCCTTGTTCCAACGAGGTCAGTATTCCAGCCAGATCAGCGGCTTTTTCCAGCACGGGGCCGGAGGTGATCTTGACGGAGGTGGACATCTCGGCTCCCATAAGCAGCGCCAGCGTCGTCTTGCCCAAGCCCGGCGGCCCGCTCAAAAGCACATGACCCAGAGCCTCGCCTCTGGCTTTGGCCGCGCCCACCATGATTTTGAGCCTCTCAACCGTTTTTTCCTGTCCCGTAAAGTCGGAGAAGGCGCTTGGGCGCAGCCCCTTGTCCCGCGCGGCGTCCGGTCGGTTGGCCTGTTCAAGAAAATCTCGTCCAGTGGGTAGGGGCATGTTATTTTATTGTGTTGAATTAACTGAAATCTGACCTAACGGTTTTAACCGGTGGCGCTGAGTGCATGGCGGTTTTATTTTCCATTTGTTTCTGCTTTTGAATGCGCCAAAAATACTTTTGAGAGAGCGTCCTTGCTTTCCAGCTCCGCAGGTGTTCCACAGGCGAAGACCTCGCCGTGGTTCAAGATGTACGCTTTGTGAACCATCTTGAAGAGCGTTTTGATGTTATGCTCAACCACGCAGACCGGTGTCTTCAGCTCCCGGTTGATCTCCACAATCTTGTCAAACATATCCGAGACCATCTTGGGGGAGAGTCCCAGCGTGGGTTCGTCCAGCAGGAGCAGTTTGGGGTCTGTCATCAACCCGCGAGCCACCGCCAGCATCTGCTGCTGACCGCCGGAGAGGGTCCCGGCTCGGGTCTTGCGGCGTTCCTTGAGGAATGGGAAAAGCGCGTAGGAAATCTCCATGCGTTCGGCCATGACTTTGTTGTTGGGAAGCGTGTAGCCTCCCATCTCCAGGTTCTGCTCAATGGTGAGCGTGGAGAATATCTGGCGGCCCTGCGGGACGTAGGAGATTCCCAGACGAACCATCTTTTCAGTGCTGGGCTTGATCAAGTTGCCCTGCCAGACCACCTCTCCGGAAAGAATTTTGACCAGTCCGAAGATGGCTTTTAGAACGGTCGACTTGCCGGCTCCGTTGGGACCCATGACGGCCACCAGCTGGCCTTCCTTGATGGAAATGTCGACTCCTTTGAGAATCGGGATCTCTCCGTATGCGGCGTGAATGTTTTTTAACTCGAGGACGGCCATGAGATTACTTGATTTGCTCCAGCGTGACAGGCGTAGGCTTGCCATGAACAATCTGGAAGAAAGCGGCGGGAGAGTCAATCCGTCCGTCGCGTGAGGTGGAGAGGGGGCCAAGCGCCGAGGGTCGGTCTTTTACATTCGAGACCCACCGGGCGGCGGCGGCATGATCGACTGTGGGCTGGCTCTCGTAGGCCGCGCGAATAAGATTGAGGCTCTCGTATGTGTAGGGAACACCCAGATAGGACTTCTTGCCGGTCGTCTTCAACAGTTCTTCTTGAAACTCCCCGGAACCCAGAGACCCCGAGACATAAAAGAGCCCTTCGGCGTCGTCAAAGGAGTCCATAAGATCAAAGGATTCGACGGACGTGACTTTGGCTTCAAACCCCAGTTGCTTCTTTTGCCTCAGGATAATCTCCTCCTCGGGGGAGAATCCCAGGGGAATCAGGATGTCAGGGCGTTGTTTTTGGATCTTTAGAAGCGTGGTTCTAAAGTCGCGTTCTCCGGGAATAAAGAAGGTATTTGAAATAAACGGATAGCCCCGTTTCTTGAGCTCTCTTTCCGCCGCGTCTTCAATGGCCATAAGCCCCTGCTGACGCGCCGTCAGGAACGCAACCCGCCTGCCGCCCATCTTCTGGAGGGTATCGGCCAGATAGACGGCTTCCCTTTCGGGAGGAGCCCAGTTGATGTAGTTGTAGATTCCATCGGCGACCTTCTTGTCGGAGGTCCCTGCCGATATGTGGGGGATTTTGGCTGCTCGCGCGCGGGGCGCAATGATATTGCCGGCAGTGGAACCGAAGCTGATCATGGCGTCCACGTGCTCGACGTTAATGAATTTGTTTGCCGCTTCCGCCGTCAATCTTCCGGTGAAGGCGTCGTCCTCGACAATGATCTGATACTTGTGCTTGTAATGTCCCGTCGCGCACTCTTTCTTGAAGAGTTCCACGGCAGCCAGTTGCGGCTCGCCCACCTGCGCCATGTTGCCCGTGAGCGGCAGTATCACCCCGATCTTGACGGTGTTGGCGTTCTCGCTGGCGAAGGCCGTGAGGGCCATTGCCAAGAATAGGAATGTTGCCAGAGTCCTTTTCATAAAATTAAGGATTTATTTGTTCCAGAGAAACTTCCACGGGATGCCCGTTTCTGATCTGAAAAATGCAGATAGGCGAGCGAATCACCCCGCCAGGCGTCGTGGTAATCGGGCCGACCGCGGCTGGGTAGTCTTTCAGGCCTCTTAGCCACTGGCCGACTTTCTCGGGCTGGCCATTTGTTTTTTCAAAGGCCTGCCGGAAGAGATCCAGCGCGTCATATACATAGGCCACGCAATAGGCGCTTTCCTTTCCGGTCTTCTCCAAGAGGCGCTTTTTAAACTCGGGCGTGCCAATGCTGGGAGAGACGTAATAAAATCCGTTGGCGGGAGTTTTGTCCTCCATGAAGTTGAATACTTCATAGGCGACAACCGGTACCGTGAGCCCAGCCTGCTTGCGCTGATTGAAGATGATTTCAATTTCAGGGGAAAGCGCCGTCGGCACAAAAATGTCGGGCTTCTTCTGGCCGATCATCTCCATGAGGGTGCGAAAATCGCGTTCGCCGGGAGCGTAGACCATATCCGCCACCACTTCAATCCCCTGTGCTTTTGCTTGTGCCTCCACTTTATCGATGACCGACTTGATGCCCGGTTGATTTACCGTCAGGAACGCAGCTCGTTTGGCGTGCAGCCGGCTCATCAGGCCTGAGAGCCTGGCGGCCTCGTCTTCCACGGGGGGGCAGTGCAGAAAATTGGTCTTCCCGTCGGCAATGGCCGGATAGGAGGCGTTCACGCAGATCATGGGCACTTTCAAATGCGCTGCCATGGGCGCCACCAGCTTTCCGTTGGCGATGCCAAAGGTGACAATAGCATTCACATGGTCGATGTACAGGAGTTTGTTGGCCGCTTCCGCAGTCAGTCGGGGCATCATCTGGTCGTCCTCCACAATCAGCTGATAATGGTTTTTATAAGGTTTGGCGGCGGACTCCTTTTCAAAGAGTTTGAGCGAGCCAATGAGCGGCTGGCCCACGGCGGCATTATCCCCGCTCAGCGGCAGTATCACCCCGATCTTGACGGTGTTGGCGTTGTCGTGTGCAAAGACAGCAATGGAAATCGCTAGGGTCAGGAGAGTGGTGAATATTCTTTTCATAATATTATTTCACATCCTCCCAACTTGTGGGAGTCTGTTTACCATGTATAATACGAAAGATGCTAACGGGAGAATCTATTCTACCGTTTGGCCCCATGCTGGTTGTCCCAAGCGCTGAAGGAAAATCTTTCAATTGTCTGATATACCTCGCGGCCATCGCATGGTCGGGTCTGTCCATGGTTTCGTAGGCGCTACGGATGATGTTGAGCATATCGTACTCATAGGCAACCGCATAAGCGGTAGGTTTGCCTGTAGCTTCCATTATACGCTTTTGAAAGTCGTTGGTGCCCAGCCCCGCAGAGACGTAAAAGCATCCCTCCACATCGCTTGTGTCAGCAAGAAAATCAAAGCACTCCATAGTTGTCGTCTTTACTGTAATTCCTGTTTGTTTTCTTTGACGTAATAGGATTTCAAGCTCGGGAGAGAAAGCGATCGGGACAAAGACATCCGGTTTCAATTCGCGCATTTTTGCCAGTTGGAATCGGAAATCGCGTTCCCCAGGATTAAAGAGTTCGCTGCCAACGATCTCTATGCCGCGCTTTTTAAGTTCCGCTTCAAAATATTTCTGTACGGCCATTGCCCCAGCATGGCGCACGGTCATTATCGCTACACGATGGCCGCCCAGATTCTCTACCAAATGTGCGCCTGCCGCTGCTTCGACTTCGGGGTTGGGCCAGTGTAGAAAACTAAACTTGTCGTCTGCTACCTTAAGATCTGAGGAGATACATAAATGGGGGATGTTCTTATTGCGTGCTTGTGGGGTAATAACGTTTCCCGCGGTGGAACTGAAGGTGATGATGGCATCTACATGGTCAATGTTGATGAATTTCTGTGCGATAACGGCTGATTCCCGTGCTAATAACTGATCGTCTTCGACAATCACTTTGTACTGGTGTTTATAATTTCCTTTCGAGCATTCAGACTCAAAAAGCTTTACTGCGCGCAGAAGTGGCAGCCCCAGAGAATCACTATCTCCCGTGAGCGGCAGTATCACCCCGATCTTGACGGTGTTGGCGTTCTCGCCGGCCAGGGCGCTGAGCGCTGCCACCAGGATAGCCAGTAGAGTCAGAGTCTTTTTCATAGAAATCACTTTCCCAAATATGCTTCCAACACCTCCGGGAGTTTGAAGACCTCCTCCGCCGTTCCATCGGCCAGGAGTTTGCCTTCATTCATGAAGATCACGCGGTCGGAAAGCTCTTTGATGAGGTTGATGTTGTGCTCCACCCAGATGATGCACTTTCCCTCGTCCTTGAGCTTTTTGAAGATCGCCTTGACCTTTTCGACCATCGCCGGAAAAAGCCCCGCGAACGGTTCGTCAAAACAGAAGACCTGGCAGGTTCCCACCGCGAAGGTCTCGCCATGCTGGGCCTGCTTGGAAAGGTGGGGGGAGTGCGCGTCATTGACCAGGAGTGCCCTGCCTATCTCCAGCAGCTTTCGCTGCCCATAGGAGAGATTCCCCGCCAGCTCCTTGCGCTTCTCATAAAGTCCCAGCTCGTGTATGAGAGTGGCCACCCTGTGCTTGGTGCCCGGAGAGCGTGGGAAAAAGAGGGCCAGGAAAGGGTTGCGGGGAGTCAGGACGTTGAAGAGGTTGTCCTGCACGCTCATCTGGTTGAAAAGGCGGATCGTCTGAAAGGTGCGGGCCACTCCACTGGGGGCGGCGCGGTGGGTCTTCAGGTGGCGGGTGCGCTTTCCGTTGGGAAGAATGATGCTTCCCCCGTCGGTGAAGAAACGTCCGGTGATGAGGTTGATGAAGGTCGTCTTTCCCGATCCGTTGGGGCCGATGACGCCGGTGATCTGCCCCGGGTAGAGCTGGATGGAAAAATCCTTGACGGCATAGACGCCGTCAAAGTGCTTGGAGACTTTTTCGGTAGTTAGGACAGCTACTGACACGATGTGAGTCTATGTGATCTGGTGGATAATTGCACGCGAAAAAAGGGCGATGGGTATCTCTTGAATCCCCGCGAAAGTTCCTCTAGCATATTCGGGTGCTGCCAATACTTGCCGGAGGATCCATCGGGTTGCTCTTGTTCGTCAACCTGTACCATATTTTCGCCGGGGTGGCTGGTGCCTCGGATCTGCTCTTTATTCCGAATCTCTATCACTCGATAGCCTCTGGAAATTTTCACTGGTTTTACTGGTGTTTTCCTCCTCCCCGATTTATATTCCCGGACTTTTCTGTTTTTTGCGTGCTTAGGCAGATAATCGGCTCGGACTTATTGACACTGTTTGTTCAAAGCTGTTTGTATACCCTCTTCTCGGGCTTGCTGATGGCTTATATGACCCGCAGGTTGGCGGGAATATCCTACGTTAGGAGTCTGCTCCCCATATTTCTGGCAATGGCGTTTTTTACCTTGCCGGGGCTTTTCCCTGAGGGAGCCCATAAAGGATTCGTTCTGCCCAGCTGGCATGGCGGTACGACGCTGGTTGTTTTGGCGGCCTGGGTAGTGTGGCTAAACTGTGTGGAGACGCCCAGGCGTGCATGGCTTGTCTATTTGATCGCGATCTCCCTTGTTGCTGGATTTTGCGAGCCGCTTTGCTTCCTGGCCTTTGTCTGCCCGGCGGTGCTGGGGGTCCTCTTCTCCAGGTATAGTTGGGTCTCAAAATTTGGTTTTGCCCTGCTGATGATTCTTCCCGCGCTTTTGGGCAGTTGGATCGGTGATCGAATGGTACCGCTCTCTCTTCTTCAGTACAACCATCAAAGATTGGAGGTGAACGCCTATACGATCCATTCTTTCAAGGCCTTTTTGGCCGACTTCAAAGATCCCCAGGCATTGTTGGGCTGGATAGTGCTTTTGGTCGGGCTGGGGGCTGCCTGGTGGAAGTGGAGGCCCGACAAAGCCAATGGATACAGGTGGGTAAGTGCAATAATGCTGATATTCATGCCGGTGGTTGGGTCTCTACTGATTGGCCGATATGGAGATACTGATAATATGCGTTATTTCCCATTGAGTCTCTTCGTGCCATTTGCGTCGCTCATATGGCTGGCGTGGCGCAAATACGGGAAGATTCTCACGGCGGTTGCGGCGATAGTAACTGTCACCACGGCCTGTGTCTGCCTGCAATTTCTGCCAACTTGGGCAGAGCTGACCCATTCGCCGGATATCGAACTAATCGATTCATACAGGAAAAACCTGCGTCTAGCCTCTGGTCTGGCCTGTTATGCGCTTAGTGGGGAGCTGCGATATTATTCCAAGAATCAGTTGATGATGGCAGATCTGGATCCGGAAGGATTTATAAATATGAAACTCTGCAGCTTGGCCTGGCTGGGAGTACCCTATACGCCGCCGCCCGCGCAGAAGTACAATTTTCTTCTCACGCAGGATCTAGATCGCCGTGTGTTACTGGCCATATACGGTCTGCCAAGTTCCATATACACCGTCTTCTTAGAAAAACAGGGATGTCAGCTATGGTTGTATAACAAAGATCTTGCTGAAGACATTGCCACACAGCCGCCGCTACTGTTCCTTCTGTCCGAGAGGCTTAAGAGTTCGGGATATCTCCTAAGCGCGCCTGAAAGAGCGCGTCTTGGTGGAGATCTCGATCAATATAAGAGGAAGACTCTCCTGAGGTTTCCGACAAGGCGCTGACGCGGAGCGCGGAAAATCAATGGGTATCTCTTGAATCCATGCAAAAGTTTCTTTAGCATATCCGTGTGCTGCCAATACTTGCCGGAGGATCCATCGGGTTGCTCTTGTTCGTCAACCTGTACCATGTTCTGTCGACTCTTATTGGCAATGCGGATATACTTTTATTACCGAACCTATACCGTGATATAGCAAGCGGTTCTTTCCAATGGTTCTGCTGGTGTTTGCCTCCGGCTAGAAATATTTTTCCTGATTTGGCGGTATTCTCATTACTCAGGTCATTTATACCCGGCGATATGCTGGCCTTGTTTATCCAAGTACTCCTGTATGTGCTGCTTTTGGGACTGTTGATAGCTTATTTGGCGCACAAACTCTCTGGGATTTCCTATGCAAGGAGCCTGTTGCCGGTTTTCCTTGCAATGGCGCTTTTTACGTTGCCGGGTGTCTTCGCTCCAGGAGCAATATATGGTTTGGTCATGCCTACCTGGCATGGGGGAGCAGTTCCCTTGACTCTGCTGGCCTGGATAATCTGGTTGTCCTGCATGGAATCGCCCGGCCCCTGGAAATTACCCGGCTTGGCAGTTATCTCTTGTGTGCTTGGATTTTCCGATCCGCTCTGCTTTATGACTTTTGTCTATCCGGCGGCGCTGGCTATCTTCTTCTCCAAATACATCTGGGTTTTCAAAGTGGGTTTTGTCCTGCTGGTTGTCTGCCCGGCCCTTCTGGGAAACTGGTTTGGGGACCTGCTGGTTCTCATCTCGCCGATACAGTACGCCCATCAGGGGGGTATAGATGTTCCGAGCATATTGGCCTCGTGCGGCAGATTCTTTATGGATTTCGCTGACGGACGTGTTATGTTATGCTGGCTGACGTTCCTGATTGGCCTGATGACAGTTCTGTGGTGTTGGAAGGTGACGTGGATGAATGCCTATAAATGGGTGGGGCTGATACTGGTTTTATTTATGCCCGTAATGGGAACACTCCTCGTGGGGCGTTATGGCGACTCAGCCAATTTTCGTTATTTCCCATTGACCTTTCTATTGCCGCTGGTCGCCCTGGTCTGGCTGGCGTGGAGGAAATACTCGCGACCGCTTTCTGCCGCGGTAGCCATCATAGCCGCCCTGACGGTATGCGCCTGCCTGCGGTACCTTCCGTCTTGGGCCGAGATGACAAGCCTGCGTGACGCGGAGCTGATAGAGTCCTGCGCGGGCGATATGAGATTGAAGTGCGGCTTGGCCAACTACTTTCTCAGCGGTGTTCTAAGGTATCATTCTCATGGCAGTTTGATGGTCAATGATCTGGATGTGAGGGGATTCCTGAATATGAAATTGTGCAGCCTGGCGTGGCTGGGACTGCCCTATACGCCGCCGCCAGCAAGGGAATACAATTTTATTCTGACGCGGGACTTGGACCGCCGTATGCTGCTTCTGATCTACGGGCCGCCGAGCCGTGTGTACACCATCTTTTTGGAGAAACAGGGATGCCAGTTGTGGTTGTACAACAGAGATCTTGCGGAGAGTATGGCCATACAACCGCAGCTGTTGGCGCTTTGGGGACAGCGGTTGGAGAAATCCGGTTACCTCTTGAATCTCAGCGGGATATATTCCCCGCAGCTTGCTGCGCTTAAAGAAAAAGGT
>CAZIPW010000018.1:0-44388 GCA_964541675.1 uncultured Verrucomicrobiota bacterium | reverse complement strand
AATAGCTTTTGTAACCAACTAACCCTCAATGGCTTCTAACCGGATGATACTGATGACGCCCTGATTGCCCGTTACAGACTTAAAGTCTTGCCGCAATATCACCACTCGGCGATTGCGGCACTGGCTTCCAAAGAGGAGAAGGATGGGATGATCTACGAGACCTATCCGGAATCCTTCTCCCCCGCGCCGACTTTCGCCGGGGAGCTGGAGTTGGCCCTGTCTCTCGATGGAATTTGCCCCGGGATTCTGAGCGCCCTTTTTGCGAAGGCGCCCCGCGAGACTCTCGCGTATGTTCGTTCCAACCCCCGAGGCCGCAACCAGCGTCGCGTGTGGTATCTTTTTGAGCTCCTGACGGGAAGAAAACTCCCCCTCAAAAGCCTTGCGAAGGGTGCCTACGTGGATATCCTGGAAAAGGATCTATACTATACCTCCGACCCTGTCAGGATCACCCGCCAGAGAGTCAATGACAACCTTCTGGGGGACGCGCGTTTTTGTCCGATTGTCCGGCGCACGCGGAAACTTGCCAAACTGGAAAAAAGCGTCAAACCCTTCGATTTTTTCAAGGACTATCCCGGCGGGGTTCTCAAAAGAGCCTTCAGTTACCTGAAAAACAGCCGCCACCGCGAATTGGAGGGGCTCTTTCTTGATGACGCCTCGCTTTCTGTGCTGGGGGACGACCACGATTTCGTGAACAAGAAGGATCTCGTCACCCTTCAAAACAGGATCGCCGTCCCTCAAAGACGCGACAAAGGCTACCGCATCTCGCAGTCCTACCTGATGAAGACGGACAAGACTGGGGCAAAAAAGGTCAGGAGTGTGCCGGCCAGACCTGAAGACCTTGAAGGGCTTATGGAGGGGCTTTACGCCTCTCACAGCCGTCTGGAAAAGACCAATCCCGTTGTCCACGCGGCTGTCATCTCGTTTGGCCTCGTGTTCATCCATCCCTTCTGCGACGGCAACGGAAGGCTTCATCGTTTTGTAGCCCAAAATATCCTGTCCCGAAGGGGCGTGGCGCCCCGCGGACTCGTGTTCCCCATGTTTGCCATTTCCCCCACGGAGGCCGATCTGCCTTATTATAGCGCCATCGATAGCTACAACGACAAGCTGATGCGTCTTGTAAAATACGAGGGCAGGGGTGGGGATCTGGTTCGTGTCCAGGGGGCGACCGCCGACTATTACCGCTATATCGATATGACCGATCAGGCGGAACTGCTGTATGAGTCTATTGACGGGGCCGCGAGGACGAATCTAATGAATGAGCTTCGGACGCTTTGCGGTGACGATTCCTTCGGGAAGGCTTTGCACTCCCTTGAGAACATCCCAGACCGTGTTTTTGACAAGGTGGTGTCGTTGTGTATGGACGGGAAAAAAGGCTCCCTGGGACGCGCCGTCCACCAGGCTGTCAGGAAGGCCCTGCCACCCCGTGCTGCGCGCACGCCCCTGTACTCAAGGCCAGCCAGGGATTTGCTTGGAAATCCGGACGAGGCCTTCGAGTCCGCATGGAGAATCTTGGGGGTGATGTCCTCCTCGCTGGGCGCGGACGGTCCACTTCCGATGCGCCCCAATCTGCCCGACGCTTTCATGAAGCGGGAAGTCGGCAGACTCGTGAAAAACGCCGCCTTTTCGCTGATTGAGCTCTTGGTGGCTCTCTCCATACTGGCCGTTGTGGCGGCCATCATAGTACCGCGTTTCACCAATATCAGAAGCCAGGTTGCCGCCACCGTCGCAGCAGCCCAGTTCAGCCAGATCAACGAGAGCTACAACAGCTGGACCTCGTTGGGGGGCAACCCCAACGGAGACAGCGGAATCAACATACTGCGTTTTCTCGGTACTCCCGGAAATGGGACGCCGAACAGGGGGCTGTCGGGTGTGGCTTGTTCCGACATTACTGGTGGGGTCGGCTCCAGCACCATCAGTTTGAACGGGATGAACGTGTATCCACCTCCGCAGCAGGCTGGAGTGGGTCAGCCTGACGGTTTTTATGGGCTGGACGAGTCCGGAAACAGTGGGGTCTACTACCAGGCAAGCAGCACGCTTTACACTCTTGCCTACAGTCCTTCCGGTTCGCCTGCCTTCAGCCCCGATGCGGGCAGGGCTCTTCAGGCCATCCAGCAATCCGGTGGTGGCGGCGATCGCGGTTATACACCACCGTCTTTGCCTCCCGGTTGGCAACCAAGTCCGGCTACTATCGGCGGGGCGACAGTCCTCCAACAGGTCGGACCGCACACCGACATCGTCAAGACGGCCAGAGGCGGCTCCACCGTTGAAAACTTCTGACCGGCACCTTTCGCGATTGTCTCTGTCTTTCTCCTCTCTTTACACCTGGCCACCTTTTGTCATAAGCTCGCTTCATGAGACTCTCGTTCTCCTCACTGGTGGCGCTTCTGCTCGCCGGCACTCTCTTTGCCTCAGGGCCTTCCGCCACGATGAGCGTTCCACTCCCGTCCAAAAAGGCCGACAAGGGCATCCCGACTCCCCTGACGCTTGATGAGGCGCTTGATTACGCGATGGGACACAACCCGCAGATCAAGATAGCCAAAGAGCAGTTGCGCGCCCAAAAGGGGATCCTCGTCCAGAGCGTCGCGGCAGCCGGCCCCCAGGTCACGGCCAACGCCTCCGGCACCGATTACAAGAGCAGCGCCCTCATGAACGGCGGGATGGGCACCGAGGCCGGCCGAAAGAACTGGGACGCCAACTTTACCCTCAGGCAGAGCGTCTTCGCGGGGGGCGGCATCATCTCCAATATCAACGCCTCGCGCGAGAATATGCTCGCGGCCAAGTCCAGCCTCACCTCGACCATCGAGCTGACCGTCTATAATCTGAAGCAGGCCTTCTACTCGGTCATCGTTGACCGCCAGATCATCGGCGTCCACCAGGAGAATCTGCAGGTGCTCGGGGAACAACTCAAAAACGTGGAGGCCAAGCGCAGGGCCGGAGTCTCCAGCGACTTTGAGGTCCTGCAGGCGACGGTCGCCGTCGAAAACGAGAAGCCGCTTCTCATCCGCGCGCAGAATGATTACCGCGTGGCCGTCGAGAACCTCCTCAACGTCCTGGGCGCGCCTCCCGCCGTCGACCTTGAGCCTTCCGATGTGCAGGGCGAGCTGGCCATCGAAAAGATCGATCCGCGCCTAAGCGAGCTGATCGCCGACGCCGAGACCTACCGTCCCGACATCGCCGCCGCCCGCCACTCCACCCATGCCGCGCAAAGCCAGGAGTGGACGGCGATCGCCTCGGGGCTTCCCACCGTCAATTTCTTCGCCTCCTACGACTGGCTCAAGGACGAGTCGGTCAGCCGTACCACCGCCAACGTGAATGGTTGGGAGATGGGAGTCGTCGCCTCGGCCACGCTCTGGGACAACTTTGCCACGGCGGGAAGGGTCTTCTACGCCCGCTCTGCCCGCCGCGCCGCCGAGGCCACCGCCCTTCAGACGAGGCTGCAGGCCACCCTTGACGTCCGTGAGGCCTATTCCTCTTTTGACGAATCGCGCCAGATTCTGCAGTCGGCCGAAAAGGTCGTCGAGCAGGCCCGCGAGAGCCTGCGGCTTTCCCGTGCCCGATTTGCGGCCGGCAGCGGCACCCAGCTCGACATTCTTCAGGCCGAATCGGCGCTCTCCCAGGCCCGCCTTACGCTTTTGCAGTCCCAGTATGATTATGTGGTGGCGGTGGCGAAGATGGAGCAGTCGACGGGGACCCACCAGTGGAAAATAGTGCTAAAAGAATGAAGCCGGCCATCAGAGCGCTCTCCACCTGGGGTTCCCATCACCCCATCGCGACGCTTGCGTCTCTTTCGCTTCTGGCGGTGGCGGTCAACTGCTACCCGGTGGTCTTTTGCGGCAAGAGTTTTGTCTCCCCGGCCTGCGCGCCCACCATGCTTTACGACAGCTGGCCGCCCCTTCCGGGCATGGACGCTGCCAGCAAGCCGGTCGACAATCATGTCAGCGACGCTTCGGCCACCGTTTTCTGGGCTGTTCCGGTTGCCTTTGTCGAATGGAGGAGCCTTTGGGAACACGGTGAGCTGCCGTTGTGGAACCGCTACAGCCGCGCCGGCAGCCCCCTGCTGGGTCAGGCGATCTCTATGTTTGGGGATCCCCTGCATCTGATAGTTCTGCTGGGGCGCGGCTCGGCGGAGGCGTGGGACATCAAATTTCTGGCGGCCAAGGTGCTCTTTTGCGTCGGCTTTGGCTGGCTTGTCTGGAGGCTTCTTGGCAGCCGTCCGTTATCCCTGCTATACGCGGTGCTGGGCGCCTATTGTGGAGCTTTCTCGCATATAGAAAATCACCCGGTGTTTTTTGTCTTCTCGTACACGCCGTGGATTCTGCTTTCGGGGCTGATGTGGCTGGATCCGGCCTCGAAGCACCGTTTCCGCTGGGCGCTTGTGTGGCTGCTGGCCAATCTCTCCTGCTTCAACGGAGGACACGTGGAGGTGGCTGTGGAGATGATCGGCGCGCTCAATCTGGCGGCTTTGGCATACGCCTGGACGCGCTGCCGATCCGTCGCGGAGGGACTGCGCGTGCTGGGGATGCTGATGGCGGGTGTACTCCTCTTCCTAGGATTGACTGCTCCGGTCTGGCTCTCTTTTCTGGCGGCGTTGCCGGGTTCCTTCAGCCTGCACATGGATCCGCAGGTCAACCAGGTTACCCCCCTGTTCCTGCCCAAACTCTTTGATGACCTGTTTTACTCGCGGCTGCTGTTTCATATGCGGGGACTCCACGACCCTGTGTGTATCCACTTTATTACGCTGCGCATGGCGGGAAGCAGCCTGCTTGTTTTGGGCGGGTGCGTCCTGTCGGTACTCAGATGGCGCCAATGCGCGCGCAATGGCTTCTTTTGGATCAATGCCGGAGCGCTCCTGCTGTGGGGCGGCTTTGTCTTTGGCTGGGTGCCGCAATCCCTGATCCTCTCTGTTCCATTCCTCAACAGGGTGCACCACATCAATACCGATTTCAGCTATCTGATGGTCTTTCACCTGATGATACAGAGCGCCTTTGGCTTCCTCTGCCTGGCACGGGAGACCGATCTGGCGCGCGCCAAAAGGGATATGCTCTGGATGCTCCTTGTGTTTGCCGCGATCTATCTGGCCTATGAGCTCGACGCGTCGCATGAGCCCTCTTTCCCGCTTTATTTCCTATGCGCCTCTGCCGGCGCGCTTGGCGCTCCCTGGCTGTACATCCTGCTGAAGGAAAGACGCGGACGCGTCCCTTTGGCCGGCTGGTTGATAATCGCCCTGCTGGGATCCCTTCCGATCTTTCGTTTTGGCCTGTACACGGGCGGGGATCGCGAATTGCTGATGATACCGGGGCCGCGCGCGGTCATGAACCCGCCGATCCCCTCTATCGAAAAGATCAGGCAGGACACCCCGGAGCCCTTCCGTGTGACGGGGCTCAAGTGGAACAGGGCGGAGGCGGATTACGATGCCATCTACGGGCTGGAGGATTTTCATTCCTGCCAGCCGCTCAACAACGGGCCCCTGATGCGCCTCTTGAAGGATTTTCCCGGAACCCGCTTCAGGGACTGCGAAGCCAGCGACGTGGAGGACATCGTCAAGGCGCGGCCTCTCCTGAACCTGCTGAACGTGAAATATCTGCTGGCGGAGCCGGAGAATCTTCTGCGTGTCTGCTCGCGGGAGGGACTCCCGCCGAAGCTTCCCGCGGGTTATCTTTGCGTTTATTACAAGCAGGGAGTCCGGGATTTTGTTGTTCTGCAAAACACGCAGGCCTGGCCCAGAGCCTTTTTCGCGGACAGGGTTGTGCCGGTCGCCTCCCTTCATCAGTTCTCCGATTACCTTATGCAGAACAGTCAGCGGCCCTTTATCGCTCTCGAAGAGGGGGAGATCACAGCGCGCGGGGAGCTGCGCCGTCTTCCCGCGTCTGGCGAGGCGACTCTCTCCGCCGCCACCCATTACGCGCTTTTGCCCAACTCGACGGCCTTTGACATTCATGCCCCTTCCGCGGGGGTGGTCTGCCTGAGCGAGAGCCAATCGAGGGACTTTACGGCAACCGCCAACGGGGAGCCCAAAGAGGTTCTGACGGTCAATGAGTGCTTCAAAGGCGTTTATCTGGACCGCGCGGGGGATTACCATATCGAGTTCAGGTTCCGGCCCAGGTACTGGGGAACGGCGTTCCTCCTCTTCTGGAGCGCGGTGGGCGGAGTTCTTCTTATTGCCGCCGGGCGCGTGCTGCGGAGGAAGACCGCGAAGAGCGGGGAGGGCGCGTGAGCCTGGCCGCCCGGGAACCGAAGATCGCCGCCTGTCCCTTGTGCGGGAGCGGCGGCCTGCGTCCGCTCTTTCGCGTCCGGGGCTGCCGCGTGGAAAAGTGCGGGGAGTGCGGGTTTGTCCTGCAGAACCCGCAGCCAAGCGACGAGGCGCTGCGGCGGATCTATGGAGAGGGGTATTTCCTTGGGAGCGCGAGCGCGGAGGGGCGCCGTGAGGCGGGGCTTCTCAAGCGCTCCACGGCGCGGCTCTACCTGGAGGAACTCCGGCGCTATCACGGGCCCACCAAAGGCCGGCTTCTGGAAGTCGGCTGCGGGGAGGGCGATTTCCTCTGCCAGGCGGAGGCCTCCGGCTGGGACGTCACGGGAGTCGAGTACTCTCCCCCGGCAAGCCAGGTCGCCGGTCGCCGCCTGAAAAAGGGAAGGGTGTTTTGCGGCGAGCTGAAAGACGCGGCGCTGCCGGAGGGGGAGTTTGATTTGTGCGTGATCTCCGACGTGCTGGAGCACGTCCGCTCGCCGCTCGACTTCCTGCGGGAGATTCACCGCGCGCTCAGGCCCGGCGGTACCCTCTTTGTCGTCACCCCTTCCGTCGATTCCTGGTCTGCGCGGCTCCTGCGGCGGCACTGGATGGAATTCAAGCCAGAGCATCTGGCGTATTTTGACTCCCAGACGCTCCAAACCGCGCTCTTCAAAACGGGCTTCCGGCAGATCGTTCTTCAGCCCGGCTGGAAGATTCTGAGCTTTGACTATGTCCGCTCTCATTTTGAGCGGTTCCCCGTTCCCGTGCTCACGCCTTTGGTGAGGCTGCTGGCGTGCGTTCTTCCGGGATTCCTGCGGCGGCAGAGGCACCGCGTCGTCGCCAGCGGAGTGATGGCCTTCTCGCGCAAAGCGGCTGTCCAAAAGACGGCGGTGCTTTCCGTCATTGTCCCGGTCTACAACGAGGCAAAGACTTTTGTCTCCCTGATGGACTGCCTGCTGCGCAAGGAGCTCCCAGGACTCAAAAAGGAGATCATCATCGTGGAAAGCAACTCCACCGACGGCACGCGCCAGGCCGCGCTGAAATACCGCGACCATCCGGGGGTTAAGCTCATCTTTGAGGACGCTCCCCGCGGTAAAGGCCATGCGGTAAGGGCAGGCCTTGCGGCTGCGACCGGAGACTACGTCCTCATCCAGGACGCCGATCTGGAATACGACCTTGATGATTACGACGCGCTGATGGAGCCCCTGCTGGCCGGACGCTGCGCGTTCGTCCTGGGTTCCCGCCACGGCAGGCGCGGCATGAAGATGCGCCAGTTTGCCGGGCAGCGGGGCTTGAGCCTGTTTTTGAATCTGGGCCACTGGATCTTTACCGCCCTGATAAACGCGCTCTTTGCCCAGAAGCTGCGGGATCCCTTCACCATGTTCAAGGTCTTCCGCAGGGACTGCCTCCACGGACTGGAGTTCAAGTGCGACCGCTTCGATTTTGATTACGAGCTGCTCATCAAACTCATCCGCAAGGGCTACCGCCCCCTTGAGCTGCCGGTCAACTACCGTTCGCGTTCCTTCAGGGAGGGAAAGAAGGTGCGGATCTTCCGCGACCCGCTCACCTGGTTGGCGGTGCTTGTCAGGTTGCGCTGCGAGGGGAGGCCGGACCTGATGAGGGCGGTGGAGGGGGGCGGGGAGCGGAGGGGGCGTATCCCCCTCCACTGAGCCGTGGGCTTCGGACAGTCGCCAGCTGTTCTGGCAATTTCACCGCGCTGCGCGCCTTTAACGCCGGTACCCGGCTCAAGTTGTTGACTGAGCTATGCCGCCCTGCCGCTCACCCCGACAAAGTCGGGGTAGGGCAGGACTTGTCGGGAGACGATGAAAAACAAGAAGGTGCCCAATGGACGCGGTGGACATTGTGGACGACATGGACGAGATGGACAAAATACGAAGGAGGTATGAGGCGAGAAGCCCCAGAAAATCAATTCCCCCGCCTTGAATTGTAGCCGTCTCAGGCCAGCCCGGGGTTGATCCAGCCTTCGCCGAGGCTACGGCGGACAGGAACCCTGGGCTCCCTAAGGTGCCGTTCCATCCGGGACGGGGAGTGGCAAAATAGCTTGAGGGATATTTACAGTTGGGCCAGCGCCTTGTCTGCCGCCGCGAAGAAAGGTCTGAGTGCCTCTCCGTCATCCTGCGGGAAGGCTCTGGCTTGCAGAAGAAGTTGCCACGCGGCCCTGGCCTGTTCGGGGTCTTTGAAATTACGGGCAAAGTTCGCGATGGTCTTGGCGTGTTCAGGGCTTCCCAGTCCAAAAGCGCAGTTGCACATGAAACTCGACGCGGCATTGAAATACGCCGCATTTCCTCTCTGGGGAAGAGAGCCGGTGGCGGTTTTGACTGGGGAAGTTCTTTTTTCCACGGAGTCAGCCTAATTTGCTCAATTATCCGTTTTAATACCTTATTTGTCAAGCCTCCTAAATTAGCACATCTTGTTGATCTTCCCCGCTATCAGCGCGACTTCCAGTGCATCGGTCGTTTCGGCGAGTCTTTGGGCCTGCCAGGCGATTTCCGAGAAGGGCGCGCCGGGTTTGCCGGGGCTGGGGGGCTTGACGAGGGCCTGCGCGTGAAGGGCCTCCAGCCTGGGGATGAGCGCTGTGACAAGGTTTTTGGCTTCGCCCTCGGGGAGGGAGAGCTTGCGGAGTTTCTCGATCCCCTCCTGCAAAAGCTCCACGCGTTTTTTGCGGAAGAGCCTGCAATGGTTGGCGCGCGAACGGCCATTGAGGATCGCGCGGGCGAAGTCGGCGCAGCTGTCGTAGCCGCAGCCCCTGCAGTTCGACTCCTCGGCCGCGGAGCGTATGCCCAGGCCATTGAAGATATTTTTTCTCTCTCCGGCGGAGGGCTCCTTGAGCGCGACGTTGCCGGAGCGGTTCACGTAGCTTCTTTGGTAAAGCCCTTCTTTCCAGTGGCTCTCGATGATGTCCTCAATAAGAAATTTGGTTGCCTCCGGTTTATTGCTCCCCCGGCTCTCCCAACTGGCGCAGACCTGCTGCACGCGCTTTTGAACGCGGTCGGAGAGCTCTTCATGCGAGACCTTGCGGTTGGGGGTTCCCGGGCCACCGTTGCAGCCCAGGGCGCAGTTCAGGCAGTCGACAAGAAGCGGGGGAGTGCCCCCCTCGTTGATCTGGCGAGAGAGCTCTTCGAGGTAGTTGTAGACTTCGGCCGGGCCTTCCACCTTGTGGGTAAATTCATGGGCGTCGGGATTCCAGCGTTTGAGGGTCTGCAGGAGTCCTCCGGGAGTGGAGAAAGAGGCGGCGCGCTCAGTGGGCGGATTGTCGTAGTCGGCTGGCGCGAAAGAGGTGAGGGACTCCCCGCGCGTCTTCATGCGCGCAATGAGGGAGTTGAAAGTCACGTTGTAGCCGACTACTCCCGTCTCGTCGAACTCTCTTCTTTTGGAAAGGCAGGGTCCGATGAAGGCGATCCGGTGACCCTTGAACTCAGGGCGGAACTCCTGAATCATCTTGGCCAGATGCATCATGGGGCTGTCGGCCGGGGAGAGATGCCGCAAAAGCTCCGGATGGTAAAGCTCGATCCAGCTTACAAGGGAGGGGCAGGGCTGGGCGATGACGGCCTGCGGTTTATTCTTTTTGATGTGTTCCAGGTAGCTCTTCACCGTCAGCTCCGCGCCGAAGCTCACGTCCATGACGGCCTTCACCCCCAGGCCTTTCAGATAGCTGTTGAGGCGCAGGTAATCGTCCGGGAAGACGGCGGCCACGGCGGGAGCCACGATGGCCACCATCGGGAACTTGGCGGCATCCTCAAAGAATTTATCGGAGTCGTCCATGCCGGAACGCGCGCCCGGACGGCAGACGTCTATGCAGGCTCCGCAGCCGATGCACTCGTCGGAGACCACTCCGACGTAATCAAGAGAGGCGTCGTTGCAGTATTTGACCGGGCAGGCGGTGATGCAAAGCATACAGTTGACGCACTTGGCGGGGTCGACTTTGATGACGGGTGTGAGTGGGGCGTGTGACATGGTATGGTATCATGTTAATGAACGGCACATTTTCCCGCAACGGAATTGTTGGAGAAGACGGGGAGTTTGCCCCCGTAAAAAACTGACCACCCCCGGACTAAACTCCGGGGCTACAATCGGATCGTCCGGACAGGCCGGACTGGGCCCGTGGAAAGGTTGCAAGAAGTGGGCAAAGGGGTGGGAGGAATATGGACGTTGTGGACATGGTGGACCGAGTGGACACAACACGGACTTGGCCTTCTCTTGATTTTATCTTGAGTGGGCATCAGAAGACATATTATCCGGCACTGTCACAATAATCAAGTACAGTAGTAGTCGGCGCCTGTTTTACCAGGAAACCCCCACGCGCCGCATGAGGTGCCTGCACAAGACCACTCCTGCCGCGACTCCTATTGTGGCGGCGGTCAGGTATCCCAATCCCAGCGCCTTTGACTTCCGCGCGGATATGGCGCGTTCGACTATTCCCTTCTCGTGCCGGAGAGTCGCTTTGGGGCCTGTAAACACCACACCCAATGGAAGCCGCGCGAGGGCCGCCGCGCCAAGAAGCAATGAGCCCAGTCTCGATTGCAAATAGATGTCTATCATGGAAAGATAATAGATTTCGGCGCGGGAGTGTCAAAGGAAAACGCCGGATTTTCAGAATTATTTTTCTAAAGCGCCCTTGTCTGGCGATAGTACCACTGCAGCATCTGCTGCGAGCTGCCCTCTTCGGTATTCTCCGAGCCGATGGCTTTCCGGCCCTGCTCGTCGGTCAGAACGGCCTTCAATCTCCACGCGTTCTCCATCCGGCCGAAGGCCCAGAAGACGACAATCGGCGTGACGTCCTCATCGGAGCGCAGGACTTTGCCGCTCTTCTTCAGGAACTGCTGGGCGTGGGCGCTGATCCGGACGGTGAATTCGTCCTTCGTCTTGTCGCTGAAGTTCTGCACCAGTACCAGCTCCACCTTGCGCACGCACAGGTTGCGGAACTCCATGCTTTCGCCTTCGGCCTTCAGACGCTCAATCTCAACGCGCAGGCTCTCGCGGATCTCCGGGAAGAGCGCGTCCTCCGGCATTGCGGAGAGGTCGGCGCTTTCCAGTCCCAACATGACACTCAAGAAGGTGCTGCGGGACTTTTCGATCATGGAGGCTTTGTCAAAGAGTGGGTCTGACTGCACCAGGAAGTTTAGCAGTCGTTCGACGTTGGTCTCCTTGTCGAGGGACGCTCTATCCGTCCACGGGCCCGCCGGTCCAGCCTGTCCAGCGGCCTTGTCATAGATCATGTCGCGTCCTGTGTCGGTGAATTCCTCAAAGAAATTCTCGTCCTTAAGCGTTGTGGCCTCGCGGCTTTGCTCAATGGTACGCAGAAGCCATTTGCCGTCCTGCCGCTGGAAAGTCCAGAACTCCTGGAAGGTGGCGCCTGTTCTATCTCCGCGCAGGAACCTCTCGGTGCGATCGTCCACATAGTAGTCGCAGGCGCTGGCTGTGACAAGGGCGGTGAACTCGCGGGAGCTTTCCTTGGTGGTATAGCGGACATTGACGATGTCCACACTCAGCACCTCCAAATTTTCAATCATATTGATCTCATGGTTGTGGATGAGACTCTTGATCTGGCTGCAGTGCTCGGAGTAGAGCCCGTCCATCAAAAGCTCCTTCATCGGGGAGTACTTGCGGGACTGCCAGCACTGCTGGAGCGTGACAAAGGTGCTTTGGGCGGCCGCGGTCAAATTCGCCGGTTGCATCTCTGGATCGACCTTGGCGATGAACTCCAGGAGCTTGGTGGTCTTGGCGAGCTTTGGGGCGATCTGCCTGCGGCTGTAGCAGAAATCAAGGTTCTCGTTCTGGTGTCTGAGGCTTTTCTTGTATATCAGGTTAATCATCAGGACGACGGCGAAGAATAAGACGATAAAGACAGGGTTGATATTAATGCTGCTTCTGGAATAGTGCCAGCCGCCACCGATGTGGATCCCGCTAAAGTGTCCGCCCCCGCCGCCCTTGTTGTGGACGGCCACTCCGCTGGCAAAATAGGTGTTCGGATGGTCGGTTTGCAGGTTGTAAACAATTGCTTTCTCATGGACCACCGTCAGGCTCTCGATCCGCTCAGGCCGCAACACGTCGCCGTCGAGGCAGTAGATGCTATCACCCACGCGCAGCGCCTGCAGGGTTTTGAAGGTGCCGTCTCCCACGTAGAAGGGATGCTCGGAAGTCACCCGGAGTGTACGCGCGGCGGTCTTGAGGATCAGGTACTCGTCGACTTCGTGCGTGATGATCTTGCGGACGGTGGTGACGACTATCTTTCCGTCGGTTGTAAAGGCCAGCAGTTTGTCGCCCGCTTTGATCTGGCTGATTGGAAGCGTGGCGCGGTCAGCCTTCATGACGGGGGTCTCCGGCAGAAAACAGCCGCCGCCGCCGCGTGCCCAGGCCGGAACACCCGCGCAGAAAAAAAACGCGATAAGAAGCGCGAGAACAGGGGACCTGAAGGAGAGAGACCTCATGGTACAGACTACTTAACGGACGAAAAAGCGCTCTCCAAAGAGTTCAATCAAAGGCTTACGGGCAGATCTTTTACAGACCTTCATTTGCCACGGGTTAAAACCCGAGGCGCAGGAAGCCCCCGGACTGAACTCCGGGGCTACAACCGGATCGTCCGGGCAGGCCGGACTGGGCCCGCTGAAAGGCCGGAAGAAGGGGGCAAGGGGGTGGATGAAGATGGACGTTGTGGACATGGTGGACTGAGTGGACACAACACGGACCCGCACGGACATCTACGGATAAGATCTTATTCTCTCAAGTCGCCCGCCCTGTCCCTGTCCGACGCTTCTGCCAATAGTGGAGAGGCGCGCGCTCAGGCAGCTGAAGCAGGTTTCCGGCGTCTCGGAGACGCACGCCTTGGCCGGATAAATCTCGTAGAGCCTGCGGTACTGCAAAGGGGTGACGTTTGGCATGAAGACATTGGCGCCCCTCATCAGTCCCAGCTCGCGGCCATTAGCCTTGTTGACCGTGGCCAGGGCGGAGGTGCTGGGGATATTGGCGTCGGGACGCATGAGGCGCGTCAGGGCGACAGCCTTGTAGGTCATCAGCTCGGTATTGGGCACCTGTCCTCCCGCGCAGGCGGGGCGCAGTTTTCCGCAGCCCAGGGCAGTATTGGGATGAGGGATGTAAGGCCCTATGCCTATCATGTCGAGATCCATCTCACTGAAGATCTCGATGTCGCGCGCGAGGGTCTCGTAGCTCTGTCCGGGAATGCCGACCATGACCCCGCTGCCGATCTCGTAGCCCAACTCGCGCAACTTCCTTAAAATCGCAAAACGGTCGGAGGGACTGCTCCCCAGATTGGGATGGATGAGGGAGTAGAGCTCCGGGTCGGAGGTCTCGAAGCGGATCAGATACCGGTCGGCCCCGGCCTTCTTCCAGGCGGCGAAATCCAAGTCGGTCCGCTCTCCCAGGCTCAGAGTGACGGCCAGAGGCGTCTCGGCCTTGATTCTCCTGACGACGCCGGAGATGAAATCCTGGGTGAGCCCGAAATCCTCTCCTGACTGCATCACCACCGTGCCAAAGCCGAAGTCGCGGGCCTTGCGGGCCGACTCCAGAATCTCGCCGGCGTTCATCCGGTAGCGCGTGAGCGTCTTATTTGACGAGTGCAGCCCGCAATAGGCGCATTCGCGCGCGCAGTGGCTGGAGATCTCGATGAGCCCGCGCAGGTGCACGCCGTCTCCCACGTATTCCCTGCGGGTCTGGTCGGCCAACTTCCACAGCTCCTCCAGTCGCGAGGGGTCTTCCTCCTTCAGCCAGGAGAGAATCTCGGCGCGTGAGAGCGGTTGCATGGAGGGATGATAGGAGAAAGGGGTGTGGATGGCAAGAGGGGCAGATAAGGTGAAATGTAAAAACTATTATTTCGTTTACACTTTATTGACAATTAGGTAACTATGGATATAATATATATATGTCGAATGACCTCACAGGAGTCTTCGGTCGTCTCAACAGTCAGGGTTCTCCTGACCTCTTTTCCCAGGTGTTTATGGCCTGTATGCAGCACCGCTGTTTTAAGGAGGGAAAATTGGATGTCTCCATCAGTACCATCAGACCCAGAGGGTGGACTCCGGGGTCGCTTCAGAAGATTCCAGGCGATCCCATGCTGGAAATCAAAAACCGTGAGACGAATAAAGCCTTGTTTATGGCTGTCGGCCCTGATGGTAGCTTGAAGATATCCCGTAAGAAGTTCGTGGGGTACGGTTTGATCCCCGGGGATTCGACGGCTATGCTGGGCGAGATCCGCCTGACTGAGTTTGGCGCCATGAGCATCCGGTGCGCGATAGATGGGATCAGCGAACCGGAGGCCGGTCGGGTTTTCCCAGATGTTTATGGCCTGCACGCAGCACCGCCACCTTCAGGAAGGCAACCAAAAAATCTCGATCAGCATCATTAAACTCAGAGAATCGAACCCTGGGTCGCTTCGGAAGATTTTGTTGACAACAGGATAATATTTATAGTATATATCTTGTATGCCGAAAAGATTATCGAGGTCCAAAAAAGTGTTCGGTTCTTTTCATGACGACAGATCTACAGCTACTTACTTCCAGATTTTGAGTGTCTGCATGAGTCACAGCAGCTTTCAGAAAGGCAATTTGGTTATTTCAAGCCAGACAGGGAAACCTAGGGGGATGGGCTCTAATATGTCCTCGTATATCATGAATAACCCCATGCTGAGAGTCGAAAACACCAAGACTAGAAGATCTTTGGTTTTTGCTGTCGGGCATGATGGTGGCTTGATAGCCCATAACAAGTTAGTAGAGGGGGGTTCGACCAGGAAGGATCCGACGGCGGTGATGGGTGAGAACCGCCTGACTGATGTCGGTGTTAAGGCCATTCAGGATGCACTGGATGGGATCAGCAGCCAGGGCGAATAACCACAGACGAAGGCATAGGACTTATAAGACGTAGAGGACTTATTTCCAATCCGCGGGCAGGGGTTGGGAGTGTATAGGTGTGGGTGAAATGCTTTTAGACTGTTGACAACGGGATAATATTTATAGTATATATCTTATATGCCAGAGAAAAAAGAAAAAGTGTTCGGTCGTTTTCATAACCGCGAGTCCCAGGAGCTTTTCAACCTGATGCTTGGTATATGCATGCAGCACGGCAGCTTTCAGGAAGGCGAATTGGCCGTCTCCATCCGGACGAGGAAACCCAGAGGGATGAGCCGTGATCTCTCCGAGCGACTTGGATGCAACCCCATGCTGGATGTCAGAAATCTTCAGTCCGGGAGATCCTCGCGTTTTGCCGTTACCTACGGCGGCGGCTTGATAGTGCGGGATAAGAACGTGGAAGCAGGTTCGACAGCCCATGAGCTGACGGCAATACCGGGCGAGAATCGCCTGACCAGAAACGGCGCTCTGGCCATTATTATCGCGCTGGATAAGCTCAGGAAAGCGCGTCGCGTGCCAGGGAAATCCAAGAGGTCCCCCAAGGTTTTTGGTCGTTTCAATAACCGCGAATCGAGGGATCTTTTCTTCGAGATGCTCAACGTCTGTCTGCGGAACGACGGTTTTCGCGAAGGTAATCTCGATATTTCCGTCCAGACAAGGCAGCCAGAAAGGACAACCCCCAACTTTGCCACCTATATCGCGAACAATCCCATGTTGAGGGTTAAAAACCGTTCGACCGGGAAATCTATGTTCTTCGCTGTGGGCAACGATGGCGAATTGGTAGCTCGTTCTATGATCGTGGATAGTGGTGCGACCAAGATACATCCGGCGGCAATACTGGGTGAAAATCGTCTAACAGATATTGGTGTAGAGGCCGTCCAGGATGCTATAGATGAGATCAGCAGCTAGGGTGAATAGCCACGGACGAGGGCATAGGACTTATAAGACGTAGAGGACTTATTTCCAATCCGCGGGCAGGGGTTGGGAGTGTATCGGTGTGGATGGAGTGCTTTTAGCTCTGGCGGCAGCGACTTTTCCTGTATGCTTCCAGCACAGCGGGGAAGGGAGAGAGCGCCCGCTCGAAGATGCCCAGGCTGTACGCGATCGTAAGGCCATAGTTGGTGATCGGGACTCCCGCCTGCTGGCAGATCTGTATCCGGCTGAGCATCTGTCTGCGGTTCCACATACATCCTCCGCAGTGCACCACCAGTTTGTACGGGCGCAGGTCTGAGGGAAAATCCGTCCCCTGCGTATGGACGAAGTCCAGCGCGCCTCCCGCGTACTGCGTGAGCCAGCGGGGGATCTTGACGCGTCCGATGTCGTCGGAGACCGGATGATGCGTGCAGGCCTCCGCGACGAGAACCTTGTCGCCGCTTTTGAGGCCCTCTATCGCCAGCGCGCCCTCCACGAGTGTCGTCAGGTCGCCTTTGAAGCGCGCCATGAGGATCGAGAAGCTGGTAAGCGGCACATCGGGCGGTGTGTCGGCGGCGACCTTGGGGAATGCCTGGGAATCGGTGACGACGAGCTTGGGAGTCGTCTTTATGAGTTCGAGGGCGCGCTTGAGCTCGCGCTCTTTGACGACCACGCAGAGGCTGTCGGAGTCGAGCAGGTCGCGGATCGCCTGCACCTGCGGCAGAATCAGGCGGCCTTTGGGGGCCTCTTTGTCGAGGGGAACCACGAGGACGGCCAATTCCCCGGGACCGACCAGATCGCCCACGAGGGCGGGGCTTTCGATGAATTCGGCGGGGGCGTTTTCAAGAAGCGCCTGGCGTAGTTCGGCGATGCCAGAGGAGGCGGGCGGGGCGATAAACCCACCATTAAAATGGTGGGCTAAGTCTCCGACTTCGTCGGAGGTGCCGTCGCTACCCGCGACTTGATTCGGAGCGGCTGGCGCCGCCGTAGTTTTGATAGGGCAATTGTACTCGACATTAGTACGCCCAAAGGGGGTCTGGGGGCACCGCCCCCGATATATTCCCCCGCCCTGAGGGAGGGGGTAGGGGGTGGGAGTTGTATTGATGTCATTATGAAACACTATAGGGCAGGTAGGGACAGCGATAGACCCACCATTGAAATGGTGGGCTAAGTCTCCGACTTCGTCGGAGGTGCCGTCGCTACCCGCGACTTGATTCGGAGCGGCTGGCGCCGCAGTAGTCTTGATAGGGCAGGCAGGGGGTGGGGGTATGCCAGCGGCAGCGCAGGTACGGACGAAGCGGATCTTCTCTTCGGTGAGACGCGAAATGATCTCAGGCGGGGGAGCAGCGAGGTCGGATTTGTTGAAGACGATGACCACGGGGATCTTCTTCTCCCGCAGCTCGCGCAAAAGCCCCTCCTCAAAGCTGCCCCACTCGGCGTCGCAGACGAGGACGGCCAGATCGGTCCGTTCGAGCACCTTCCTTGTCTTTTCCACGCGCAATTTACCCAGGGCGCCCGCGTCGTCGATGCCGGCGGTGTCGGTGAAAAGAACGGGTCCAAGAGGCAGCAGCTCCATCGGTTTTTCAACCGGATCGGTGGTGGTGCCGGCGACGGGCGAGACGATCGAGACCTGCTGGCGCGTGAGCGCGTTCAGGAGGCTTGATTTACCGACGTTGCGCCGACCAAAAAATGAGATGTGCAGGCGCAGGCCCCTGGGAGTGGTGTTCATTTGGGGGAGGGGGGGGTTATCATCTGTCCGAATACAACCACCCATTGAAATGGGTGGCTACCGAGCGCTCCGCTACGCTTCGCGAAGTCCCTACGGGACTTGTCAGAGCGGCCTGCGCCGCGGGTGGAAATCATTGTATTTTGTTGGGATGTTTCAGGGGTTGTTTTTGGCGGGGAAGGGCGGAATCGTCGGCTGGCCCAGCTTGCAGACAGCCTCTGGCGAGAGCGCGGCTGAGAGCTGGGCGTCGCTCATCCAGCCGTTTTGGAGGACGACCTGCCGGATCGTGGACCCTGTTTTCGCGGCCAGTCTGAAAGCCTCACAGGCGCGTTCATAGCCCAGAACCGGCATGAGAGAAGTGGCGGAGGCGGTGGAGGATTCAACGTGGGAGCGGCAGCGCGCCTCGTCGGCGACGATCCCGTCCACGCAGAGAGTGGCGAGCAGTTCGTCGGCGCGGGAAAGCACGTCGAGGCTTTCCAGCAGGCAGTGCGCCACAAGAGGCAGAAAGGGATTAAGCTCCAGGCTGCCCGCGGCACAGGCCCCCGCAATGACGCCGTCGTGACCCATCGCGAGCATGGCAGCCTGGCTGACGGCTTCGGGAATGACGGGATTGACCTTGCCGGGCATGATCGATGAGCCAGCCTGACGCGCCGGCAGACGTATCTCGCCAAGTCCCGCCTCGGGGCCGGAGGAGAGCAGGCGCAGATCGCCGCAGATTTTCAGCAGGCTTACCGCGTGGGCCTTCAAAATTCCGGAGACCTCCACAAAGACGTCTGTGTTTTGCGTGGCGTCGATGAGGTTCTCGGCGCGGGCAAAGCCGATGCCGGTGAGCGAGCGCAACTCGTCGGTGGCTCGGAAGATGTAGTCGCGGGGAGCGGCCAATCCCGTGCCGATGGCCGTTCCCCCCAGATTGACGACCCGCAGGCGTTCCTCGCACTTGTAGATTCTCCAGCGGTCGCGGCCGAGCGCGTCGGCGTAGGCGCCCATCTCGCGGCCAAGAGTAATGAGGACGGCGTCCTGAAACTCCGTGCGGCCGACCTTCACCACGCGCGCGAAGCGCTTTTCGGCGCGCTGAAAGGACTCCTGCAGCATGATGACGCGTTCCTCCAGCTTCTTGAAGAGGCGGATGGCGGCGAGCTTCAAAGCGGTGGGATAGGTGTCGTTGGTCGACTGGTGCAGATTGAGGTCGTCGTGGGGATCGACTCTTTTGTAATTGCCGGGAGCCTCTCCCAGAATCTGAAGAGCGCGGTTCGAGAGCACCTCGTTGACGTTCATGTTGGTGCTCGTTCCCGCGCCTCCCTGCAGGGCGTCCACCACGATGGAGTCCAGGAGACTCGCCACGGGTTGAAACCCGTGGCTAACCCCGACTGCGTCGGGGCGCTCCGCTGCGCTTTGCGAAGTCCACGTCCGCGCTTGGCGCGGACTCTCCGGGACTAAACAGTCTCCCTTCGGGGAAGGAAGAGGAAGCTCCCTATCTTCGGCCAGCTCCTCGCAGGCCTGTTGAATGGCGTCGGCTTTGGCAGGGTCGTCCCTCCAGCAGCCCAGGGCGCGGTTGGTTTTGGCGCAGGCGAGCTTGACGACCCCGTAGGCGCGGGCGAGCTCCGTGTGTATCGGGCGTCCGGCAAGCGGAAAGTTCTCCAAAGCCCTCGCTGTATTTATGCCCCACAGGCTATCGGCCGGAAGCTCCAGGCTGCCGATAAGATCGTGCTCCGAACGGGTGGGGGGCATGGGAAAAGGATATCTTTTGGGCAGGGGGCAGGCAAGAGTTTAAGGGCGGCATGGGGGCGTGGGAGGAAGGGACGAGGTGAGACACCAGCCATTCACCACGCATTGAAATACGTGGCTACCAGCCATTCGCCACGCATTGAAATACGTGGCTACAGAGCGCTCCGCTACGCTTCGCGAAGTCCCTTCGGGACTAGTTGGAGCGGCGAAGCCGCAGAGCAGAGACGTAGGACTTATATGGAACACCCTGAGTGTCCTGCTTGTCGCTACACGCTCACTCCCAGCTCTCCGGCCTCCACGCGCCGCAGCAGGCCGGGGGCATTGTCATGGAAGGGTGCCCGCTTGGTCTGCATCAGCGCAAGTTTTCTTTGGACAAGGCGCGTTCCCTCGACGCGCAGAGGGGATTCCACCTTCGCGTAATGCGTGAGAAATTCCTGGAAACTCAGTAGCGCGTTGGGCTCGCAGTAGCCGCCGATCTGCGCCGCGCGCGCCAGCTTCATGAAGGCCCTGCCCATCCGCCCGTTCTCCTCGCAGCCCACGCAGAAAGAGGGAATGTAGCCCCCACGGACCAGACCGAGCATCACCTCGCCCAGTCCCCTGTGGTCACCGGTAAAAAACTGGCCGTCTTTTCTGGCCTCGTCGCTGCCGGTGTAGCCACCCGGATCGGTGCGGCTGCCTGCCGAGAGCTGCGAGACGCCGAGGGCCAGGGTGGCGCGACGCATCGCCTCGTTCTCGCGGGTGGACATGATGATGCCGGTGTAGGGAACCGCCAGGCGCAGGACGGCGACGAGTTTCCTGAAATCGTCGTCGGGGACGGCGTGTCTGAGGGGGCTGTTGGCAAACTGCGAGCCGGTGGCCGGTTCGACGCGCGGCACGCTGATTGTGTGCGGACCGACCCCGAAGGCGTTCAGCAGATGATTGGAGTGCCGCAGAAGTCCCAGCACTTCGAATCTCCAGTCGTAGAGTCCCAGGAGCGCGCCCAAACCGACGTCCATGCCGTTCTCTCCTCCGGCTTCCATCGCGCGGTCAAAGGCGTTCATACGGTTGCAATAGTCGCGCTTGGGGCCGGCCAGATGGCGGGCCAGATACGTCTCCGGATGGTAGGTCTCCTGGAAGATCTGGACGGTGCCGACCTTCGCGTCGAGGAGCTTTCTATAGCCTTCGACCGAGAGGGGAGCCAGATTGACATTCACGCGGCGTATCGAGGAGGAGCCGTGGCGCGCGGCGTAGATGGAACCGACGGCCTTCAAAAGGTAATCGAAATCATTCTTCTCGGTGTGCGACTCTCCGGCCACCATGAGGATCCGTTTTTGTCCGGTGGCCAGGACGGCCTCGATCTCGCGGTGGATCTCCTCCTGCGAGAGCTCTTTGCGGGCTATCCCGGTGTTGCCCGCGCGGAAAGCGCAATAGTCGCATTCATTTTTGCAGAGATTCGAGATGTAAAGGGGCGCGAAAAGCACGACACGATCCCCGTAGACTGTTCTTTTGACCGCGATGGCTGCGTCGAAGAGCTGCCGCGTCTGGTCGGGGTCTGTGACATTCATGAGGACCGCCACCTCGGCGGGTTCGAGGCCCTTCAGCAGGGCGGCCTTGCCGAGGATCTCGCCGACCTGCAAAGAAGATGGATTTTTTGGGGCGCTCCCAAGTGTATCAAGGATGGCCTTTTCATTTATGAAGGTGGCGTCTGAGACGGAGGCGTAGGATTTATCATTCATGGAATAATGGTAGTTTAGGCCTAAAATATAAAGACGACAAGATTCTTTAGGCAATACCGAATAATACCGTATGAATTAGCTGTGGTTATCGAAACAAGCAAATACAGTTAGTTTTGATAATCATCCTCTTGCCATGCCGACAGTAAAATCATCCCATCCGTTGACCCCGGTAGTCGAGGTCGACGCCGCCAAATGCGTCAACTGCCACGCCTGCATCGCCGCCTGCCCGGTCAAGCATTGCAACAACGGTTCCGGCGACCACGTGACGATCAACCACGACCTGTGCATCGGCTGCGGCCAGTGCATAGACGCCTGCAAGCACGGCGCGCGCAGGGGAATCGACGACGCGGAGCGCTTCTTTGCCGATGTGGGAAAGGTGCCGATGGTGACGATTGTGGCGCCTGCCGTGGCGGCAGTCTTCCCTGACAAGTGGCTCAATTTCAACGGTTATATGAAGCACCTGGGAGTGAAGGCGAATTTTGACGTGAGTTTTGGCGCGGAGCTGACGGTGAAAAGCTACCTGGAACACATCAAAAAGAACAAACCGCAGGCCGTCATCGCGCAGCCCTGTCCGGCGCTCGTCAGCTGGATAGAGCTCTACAAGCCGGAGCTCCTGCCCTACCTTTCGCCCGCCGACAGCCCCATGCTGCACACGGCGAAGATGATCCGCGAGTATTACCCGAAGTACCACGATTGCAAAATCGCCGTCATCAGCCCCTGCATTGCCAAAAAGAGGGAGTTCGATGAGACGGGCATCGGGGACTACAACGTGACTTTCAACGCGATTATGGAGCATATGCGCAAGCACGGGGAGAATGTCGCGAGCTACCCGGAGGTCGATTACGACAATCCGCCTGCCGAGAGGGCGGTGCTCTTTTCGACTCCCGGCGGACTTCTGGAGACGGTCAAGCGCTGGAATCCGGGAGCCGACGCCTTCTCGCGCAAGATCGAAGGGCCGGGAACGGTCTATCATTACTTGAGTGAACTGCCAGAGTCCATACGAAGCGGTTGCAATCCGCTCCTTATCGACTGCCTTAACTGCGAGAAGGGCTGCAATGGCGGGACGGGAACGCCCAACCGCCACGCCTCGCAGGACGAGCTGGAGTCGGTCGTCAAGCGCCGCGCCAAGACCATGCAGGAGCGCTACAAAAAAGAGCACTGGGGGGTGGGCGAGAGCCGCGAAAAGATGCAGGGGGCGGTGGAGGGACAGATGAACCGCTACTGGAAGCCGGGGCTCTACAATAGAACCTACGTGGACAGAAGCGCGAATGTGACGCTCAAGGATCCCAGCGCGTCGGAGCTTCAGGAACTGTACGCGCAGATGCTCAAAACCAGGCCCGAGGACGAGCTGAACTGCGGGGGCTGCGGCTACGGGTCCTGCAAGGAGATGGCCAAAGCCATCCACAATGGACTCAACCGTCCCGACAACTGCCATTTGTACAAGCGCCACCGTATCGAGTCGGTGACGGCCGATGCCGAGGAACTCAAACGCGTGGGCGACAACGCCACCGCGCTGATCTCCACGGTGACCAAGGTCGCCGCCGCGATTGCAGGGGTGGAAACCAATGCCAGGGAGGCGCTCAAGGGCGCAGAGAGCGGGAACGTGGCCTCCCAAAAGGTGGCCGAGGCGATTCACACGCTGACCGTGGCCGGAAACGCGATCTCCACCTTCTCCAAGACAATCTCCGGCATCGCCTTCAAGACGCAGCTTTTGGCGCTCAACGCCAGCATCGAGGCGGCGCGCGCGGGAGAGGCTGGCGCGGGCTTTTCGGTGGTGGCAAGCGAGGTGAGGAACCTCTCGCGGGCTTCAGACGACGCGGCAACCCAGATCGCCAAGCAGGTGAACGCGATCGAGGAGAGCACCAAAGCCGCCAATGAGCTGGTGGAGGAACTGCAGAAGACCACGCAGACGATCAGCCAATCTCAGGCCTCGATCACCGCCGCCGTCACCGAACAGGCCACGGCCGTGCGGACGATCGGCGAGCAGGTGACTTCCATCGCCCGCGAGGCCGAGGAGAGGGCGCGGAAGATCTCCGAAATGGCGGGGATCAGGGGAGAATAGGAGAAGGCGGATGTGCATCTAATAGGATGGTATTCGTGAGGGTGTGGGGGTGAAGCCCCAGGCGGGTGTGGGCCCGCAGTGCCCACGTAATAATCTCCGCCCAGAATAGACACCAGCCATTCGCCACGCATTGAAATACGTGGCTACGGAGCGCTCCGCTTTGCTTCGCGAAGTCGCTGGCCACCCCGACCCTTCAAAGGGAGGTATTACCGCGCTTCGCGCATAAATCGCCGCGCTGCGGCTAAACTGGTTACGGGACTAGTTGGAGCGGCGAAGCCGCAGAGCAGAGAAGTAGGACGTATAAGACTTATAGGACTTATATGGAACACTCTGAGTGTCCTGCTTGTCGCTACACGCCCAAGTTTAGCGCGCTGGCGAGTTGGTAAACCAGTAGGACTTGGAGGAAGGCCCGCTGACCCCTTTTGGGCCAAGAGAGAACATATAGACCGAATAGAGGTGTCCGCGTTCCAGATCCGGCAGGGTGACTTGTCCAACACTATTGGTAAGATCGTAGAAATATGCTCTCGCGTGATCGTCGACGGACGCCGAGCTGACTGGGAATGGTATATCATAGCAAAAGACCGTTGTGATGAAAGGGCCGTTTGGATTGGCCGACGGATCACTCATGCTGTTGGTGATATTGAGTGTCACGTTGGACCCGCCGACATCGGCCACGCCGAAGGTCGGCGCATTCGGGACTCCCGGCACATTATTGGGAGCCTCCAAAGGGGGGAGGGGTTTGATCTGGGAGTTCAGGTAGGCTTGGGCCACTTCGACGCCTAATAGGATTCCTGTTGCGCCTGTCCCAACGCACATGATGACATTCAAAGAGGTTCTGAGCCCTTTGTCTATCTTATCGAGAGGGCTGGTTGCCTCTTTGCTTGTTAATCTGTCTGTCATAAAAAATCGTCTCACCATATTATAACCCTTTTACCGACATATGCAAGGATTATTGAAGGGAGCCTTCTGGGCTTGCCTAGGTGGGCTGGTGTTTGTTATCTTTCCACCGATGCCTGAGGGCTTTATACCAAAGTACGGAGGGTATAGGAAACTCTCTGCCTATCAGATGTCGGAGATTGTCCATGATGCGACGGTGGACTTTTGCAGGAGATTTGTGGACAAGAAGTCCAGAACCACAGACCAGATGATCCAAGCCGCCAGGAGCGGAAAGCAGAATATTGTGGAAGGCTCTCACGCTTCCGGACTTTCCAAGGAAACTGAGATAAAACTAATGAATGTGGCCAGGGCCAGCTTGGAAGAATTGCTTTGCGACTATCAGGATTATCTGAGGAATCACGAACTTAAGCAGTGGGACAAAAATTCAAAAGAGGCTTCTTTTGTCAGGAAACTGGCTGCCAATCCAGATAGGTCTTATAAGACATATAAGACTTATATAGAAAGCCGTTCGGATGAGGTGGCGGCAAATATTATCCTTTGCGTGGTCAACCAGACTAATTTTTTGCTCAACAGGCTGATAAGGGAGCTGGAAAAGGAGTTTCTGGAGCAGGGAGGCTTGCGCGAACGCATGACCACCGCGCGGCGGAAGGCAAGAGGGTATTAGCGGAAGGGAATGGGAAATAAGACTTATAAACAAAAACTCCGGAAGCTTTTTGGCATCCGGAGTCTTGTAAAAATAAACTACTTTTTCTTCTTGGCGGGCGTTTTGGCCTTGTCGAGATCCTTCAGGGCTGCCTGGGCGGCCGCGAGTCTGGCGACCGGCACGCGCGGGGGCGAGCAGGAGACGTAGGTCAGTCCCGCGCTGTGGCAGAATCCTATCGTCGCGGGATCACCTCCGTGTTCGCCGCAGATCCCGCACTTCATTCCGGCGCGGGTCGAGCGGCCTCTTTCGACGGCCATCCGGATCAGTTGTCCGACGCCCTCCTGGTCTACCGTGGCGAAGGGGTTCTGCGGGAGGATGTCGAGATCCTTGTAGGAAGGCAGGAAGCTGCCGGAGTCGTCGCGGCTCATTCCCAGAGTGGTCTGGGTGAGGTCGTTGGTTCCGAAGCTGAAGAAGTGCGCCACTTCGGCGATCTTGTCGGCCATAAGCGCGGCTCTGGGAATCTCGATCATGGTTCCGATCGTGTAGTCGAGCTTGACTCCCTTCTCCTTCATCACCTCCGCGGCGACGCGGTTGATGATTCCGGCCTGGTTCTCAAGCTCTTTCTTGAAGCCCACGAGCGGCACCATCACCTCGACGATGACGGGGATCTTCGTCTTGACGACACTGGCGGCGGCCTCGAAGATGGCGCGCGTCTGCATCTCGGTGATCTCCGGATAAACGATTCCCAAACGGCAGCCGCGGTGGCCGAGCATCGGGTTTTGCTCGTGGAGCGCGTTGACGCGTTCGGCGACCACCTCTGGGGCGATGCCAAGCTTGGCGGCCAGGGTCTGGCGCGCGGAGGCGTCCTGCGGCAGGAACTCGTGCAGGGGAGGATCGATCAGGCGGATGGTGACCGGCTTGCCGTTCATCTCCCTGAAAAGCCCCGTGAAGTCGTCCCGCTGATAGGGCAGCAGCAGCGCCAGAGCGGCGCGGCGTTCGCGCACGTCCTGGGCCAGAATCATCTGCCTCATCGGGGTGATCCTGTCGCCTTCAAAGAACATATGCTCGGTGCGGCACAGTCCAATGCCTTCGGCTCCCATCTGGATGGCCATCCTGGCCTGGCGTGGAGTGTCGGCGTTGGTGCGGATCTTGAGCGTGCGGTATTTGTCCGCCCACTTCATCACGCGGTCGAAGAGCTGGAAGGCGTAGCTCTTTTCGGGCTTGAGCGTGCCGCTTAAAACCTGGTTGACCTCGCTGGGGGCGGTGTCGACGTGTCCGGAAAAGATCTCGCCGGTCGAGCCGTCGATCGAGATGTCGTCGCCCTCGTGGAGGACGATGCCGTTGCCGGCGAGCGTCTTCCTGTGGTAATCGATCTGGATCGTGGAGGCTCCGCAGACGCAGACCTTGCCCATCTGGCGGGCGACGAGGGCCGCGTGCGAGCTGACCCCGCCGCGGGTGGTCAGAATGCCTTCGGCTGCGATCATTCCGCGCAGATCCTCAGGCGAGGTCTCGATGCGGCAGAGGACCGACTTGATGCCGTTCCTTTCCATCTCTTCGGCGCGGATGGCTGAAAATACGATCTTGCCCGTGGCGGCTCCGGGGCCGGCCGGCAGTCCCGTGCCGATGACCGTGGCGGCCTTGCGGGCCTTGGTGTCAAAGATCGGGACGAGCAGGCTGCTGATAGAGTCGGCGGGGATGCGCTTGACGGCGGTCGGGATGTCGATGAGCTTTTCATCGACCATCTCGCAGGCGATGCGGACGGCGGCCATGCCGGTCCTCTTGCCGTTCCTTGTCTGGAGCATATAGAGTTTTCCGTTCTCAATGGTGAACTCGAAGTCCTGCATATCATGGAAGTGATTCTCGAGCTTCTTGCGGACGAGCTCCAGCTCGGCGTGCGCGGCCGGCATATCTTTGGCCAGCTCGGCGATCGGGTTCGGGGTGCGCACTCCGGCCACCACGTCTTCGCCCTGGGCGTTGATCAGGTACTCGCCGTAGAAGCGCTTCTCGCCGGTGGCGGGATCGCGGGTGAAGGCCACTCCCGTGGCGCATTTGTTTCCCATATTGCCGAAGACCATGCACTGCACGTTGACGGCCGTGCCCCATTCGTGGGGGATGGCGTACTTCTGGCGGTAAAGGATGGCTCTCTCATTCTGCCAGGAGCCGAATACCGCTCCGATGGCGCCCCAGAGCTGGGCGTAGACGTCTTGTGGGAACTCGCTTCTGGTGCGCTCTTTGATGAGTGCCTTGTAGCGCTTGATAAGCTCCTGAAGATTTTCGGCGGTCAGCTGGGTGTCGATCTTGGCGCCGACTTCCTCCTTGAGGTGGGAGAGCACTTCGTCAAAAGGCTCATGCTCGATTTCCGAGCGGGACTGCACTCCCATGACGACGTCTCCGTACATCTGGATAAAGCGGCGGTAGCAGTCGTAGGCGAAACGGGGATTCTGGGTCTTGTGGGCCAGGCCGATGACGGTCTTGTCGTTGAGTCCCAGATTGAGGATGGTGTCCATCATGCCGGGCATACTCTCGCGCGCTCCGGAGCGCACCGAGAAGAGCAGGGGATCGCTGGCGTCTCCGAACTTCTTGCCGACCATCGCCTCGATGTTGGCGAGGGCCTTGCGCGCGTCTGCGTCGAGGGTCTTTGGGTAGGATTTCTTGTTCTCGTAATAGTAGGTGCAGATCGCGGTGGTGATCGTGAATCCCGGAGGCACCGGAAGGCCTATGCGGGCCATCTCGGCGAGGTTCGCGCCTTTTCCGCCCAGGAGGGGCTTCATTGAGGCGTCGCCGTCCGTCTTTTTCTGGCTGAACTCGTAGACGTACTTGGTCGATTTCGCCTTTGAGGAGGCCGGGGTTGATTTCTTGGCAGTTGCTGCTGGCATATAAAAAGGGTTAAAGCACCAGCGTAGCGAAGGGGAAGGGGGGTGTAAAGTGAAAAAGGGGGAGGAATGCGTGGGGCATCCAGTATTGCCAACGGGATTTGTGAGTTTGCCCCCCGTAAAAAACTGACCACCCCGACCCAAGGGAGGTATTACCGCGCTTCGCGCACGAACCACCGCTCTGCGGCTACAGTAGAAAACTCGCCACCGGTAAAGAGCACCGCAACCGGTGGCTATATAAGGCAACCCGCAAGGGGTTGGGTGGTCTGGAATAATACATATTTTATGGGAGTGCTCTAGACTGGAAAGTGGCGCTTTCTGAGAACAAGAGGCGTTTGAATGAACACATCTGTGCGTTTGCAAATTATCCGGGAGGGGATTTGTCGTTTTTGGCATTGGCTCTGATTATCCGCAAATTAGAGCGTAAAGGGGAAGGGCGGCTAAAGATGGGTAATTATAGTGATTGAATAACGTGAATAATTATAGTATTATTGCTGCATGGACAAAACGGATTTTGATTTAGTGGTGAACGAACTTGATCTTGTCGAGAGTGGTAGGGCGTGGCTGGGGCGGGACTTGGGCCAAAGAGAGGTTGTCTGTGTCCGGCTGGATCTTTCGAAGAGAATTTTTGGGGAGGACGAGATGGGATGGCTCTACGCCAAATGCAAGGAGCGCGTGGCGGTGGCCTGCTGTCTGGGAACCGATGGGAAAGATGCTTTCAGCATGGGGCAGTCCTGTCACGACAACGAGCGTCCTAACCTTTTCTTTGTGATAAGAAGAGATTTTTTTGCTCCAGAGGGCTTTTCGCGGTTGAGGGACTCTTTTGGAGGGAAATTGACGGTTCCAGAGCCGCAGCGGCCAGCCAGCGCGCGACCCTGAACATTATGACGCGGGCGAAGGAATCCTGGAATCATACTCAAGCCAGGTAAAAAGATTGTAAAAAGCCCCTCATAGAAAGGGTATGTCTTTTACGGTGTTAGACTGTGCCTGTACATGGGCAATCCCCTGAAAGATCAGTTGGGCCAGCGCTCGTCGGACGCGTTTCCGGATATCTCGGCCTTGCCGGAGATCCCTGATGGAATGGATGATCCTCCCCCCATGGAGAGGCTGCCCGACGGTGGAAACCTCCCGGATCTCACCCCCGAAGAGATCGCCAACTACAAGAAATACATGGAACGTCAGAAGGGGCTGGCTGAACGGGACCATCTTTACGATCCCAATGATGCCACTTTTCAGCACAAGCCGCTTTTGGACTATATGCGCTACAAGGATCCCAAGACCGGCGCTGACGTGACCGATCAGGCGCTCCAAAGGGCTATCGCCTATCAGGACAACTATCAGCTTCCCTCCACGGCAAAGATGGGGAAGATGAGCGCGGACGATTTTATAGCCTTTTGTCACACGCACCCCAATGCCAAGCCCGGCGGAAACGCGATCGAGAGTTTCGTGACGGACTACCGCCAAAGCCCGACCAACACTCCAGAAATAAAACCGTTTGAGAAGCCTGCGGCAATGGATCACGATCAGGATGCGAGTGGCGCGGATGGGTATTCCAGTACCGACGATAAAGCCATCCATGTCAACCAAGATCACCTTAAGGATTTGTCGGACGCGACCCTTGCGGGCGTCAAGCAGCACGAACTGACGCACCAACAACTGCAGTATGGGCCTGGCTCTTCGGTTCCTGTCGATAGGGCGCAGGCAATGATGGATGAGCTGCAGGCGGAGACAAAACCGACCTATAGGGAGGTGAACCGCCACCTGGGAGTCATGAGGGCCAATCTTTCGGACGCACAGGATCCCAAGCACCGCCATCCAAGTGCCAATCAGGTGGTAAAAGATCTGAACTCGCAGATGACGAAGGATTATTCGTGGAAGGAATATATGGGAGATCCGCGCGAGATGGAAGTGCGGCTCTCCAAACTCAACGAGACTTATTTCGCCATGACGGGCAAGATGGTCAAAACGCCTGCGGACAGCATCCGGATGCTCAACTATTTCGGCGCGAACATGGACCAGCAGACCGTTGACGATATAGCCCGGGCGCATCCGGTGGAATTTGGCGGCAAGTCCGTTCGCGTCTACCCGACTTCACCCGATGACCGCTTTAACGGCACGGGGATCGATCCCTTCGGCGAGCGCTACGACATGGGGCAGGTGATAGACTGCATCAATGACTCACACCCCTCGAATATCCCCCCCGAGCTCGACCCGCGCTCTGACTTGGGAGCCCAGTACAAGCAAACCCAGCAGCTTTATCACAGGCAGTTTTTGGAGTGGGCGGTCATGAAGTCCCCCGGAATTGCCGTCAACGATGCCAAACAATCGACCACGCAACTTGCGGGGACCGGAAGAGGAGCTGATTTTGTCTCGCCGCTTAGATCCGTGATGGGAAGCTGCCTGAGCAAGGGCATGGGGGGCGCGGGGACTCTGAAGAAGCCCGGCAACGACGAGCAGTCGTTCGCCTGCTAGGAAGCGCGCTAAGGAATCGGTCTGCCTATATTGCCCTTTCTCCACTTGACTTTCCATCATAACAGCCATAATCTACGCAAATATATGGCGTATACTATTGAGGAATTAACGCAGAACATGAAGGACGATAATGTGTCCAGCCTCACCCCAAGCCTGCTTATGGAAGCCTTTATTCTCATCGGCGCGCATTCAGATGAGGCCAGTAATGTTTTTGAGAGGCTAAAAGAAGGGAATGCGGAGGTGGCTGAAACCAGAAGGGCTGAAATCGTCGCAAAGACAACAGCCTTCGCGAAAGAACTTTTCTTGAATGCCGATAAGAAAGATTCAGCCGGGATTGCGGAGGTGGTGGTGGGCGTATTGGTTGGCGGTGGCCACAATCGGGAGGCTCTTGATTTCGCTAAATATTGTATTGATCAGGCAGACTTTGACCGCGCGGAAATCGCGAAAGGCTGTCTGGAGGGGTTCTTGTGCGCGGACAAGCCAGTCAGAGAAGAGGTCGAAGAATTTACGTCCCGTTGTATTGATGGTGCCAACGGTGATTGGGGGCTGCTTCGTCTGGCAGACGGGTTTCTCGATGTGTTTAGTGAGCAGGTAGCTGAGCATATGTCCGGAGAATTTGCCAGGAAGGTTGTAGAAGCAGCCGAGGACAAGATTGAAGCGGCAAGAACCTGTATCGGTGCCTTATTCAGAAATGGTATTGATACGACAAAGTTCTCCAAGGATATTTTTGGAAACTACAAAGGAGATAAAAGAGTCGAGCTGGCGCGGGTCTGTACCTATCAATCCTTGGATAGTTACAGCCCAGAAAATAACACCCTGGTGGAGGGTCTGGCAGTCTGGTTTGTCCGGCAGTCGCCAACCGAAGCGGAGCAGATTCCTATGATTGTGGCGCTATATACCGCTTTCCTGGATGCGGGGCATGAAGAGGTTGCCGAAAGATTCAGAAAGCGCTGCACAGCCTTGGTTCCCCTTGGCATTAGAAGTGCGGAAATGAGCGATGCATTAGGCAAGGTTCAATCAAACCGTCCAAAAACAAGATTGGATCGGCTCTTGAATAATTTTGCGGGGACATTGGGCCTGCCTCCGCAAGCCCCACAGGCCGAAGCCGCGCCAAGCCAGGCGGTGTAAATGCGCCAAGTCGGGTTTTGACGTCTGACTTGGCGTCCGCCCGTGCCACAGGATCTTTAGCAACAGGCCGCCCATCCGCAGTCGGGCGAGAATCTGCTGTTATACCGGCGCGGGATATTTGCGTCCGGAAGGAAAGAGAATACCTTGTAGCGCTACACGGGGTGTTCCCTCCTTATGCCTGTTTCTGCAAAATCCAGTAAAGAGAAGGTACTGGCAGCCATGCGCGCGGGCATGGAGCTGCTGGAGTCGGCTGTCGGCACAGATCAGGCGCGGGTGGCGGACGAAATCAGCCGGGACTATGAGGGCGACGCGATGTTGCGAAAGGCGGCTTATACGGGAGCCTACATGGTGGCGCATAGCCAATGGGATCCCAGGACTGACACGTATGCCTTTGGTCTGGAGGTCAGGAATTTCTTTGACAGGCAGGCCCACGACGTGACCTATGTCCGTCTCAACACGACCTTCCACTTTGACGCGGCCGCGGTCTTTGCCCGGGTGAAAGGAGTGGGTGCGGTGGAACGTTTGAGAAGGAAAAATCCCGGGGCGGCTCTCCAGATATTGATGGGAGCCATGTCCGGGGCGGCGAGTGAGGGAAACGTCGGGGATTACTGCGCCTATGACGTGACGCGCGCGCAGGATCAGCATACCGAAGCCCCCACCGGGAAGACCGCGGAGAATCTGACGCAGGCTCTGGAGCGGGTCTATGAGATGGGGTTGGCGCATCGCCTGGAAGGGGGAGTGGAGGGTATCCTCAAAAAGGCCGTGGAGGCCGGCCCAATGGCCGGAGACCACATGAGAAAGGCGCTCAAGTCGGGCGTGCATTCGGGAGCGTTCATGTTGATATTGAACGGCATTCTGCTGCCTGGGGACTTGAAAACGCGGGATCTGTCCGCGTCGTGAGGAGCCACCCGTCGGTACCCCATGAAACGGGATATTTCATAATCTATTGGCATTTTACGGGAAAGAGGTTATAGTATACCCTGCGAGAGAGCGCTTAAACTTTATGACTACTACAAACATACCCAGTTACGAAGATACTCTGAATGCCAAGCGGACGGGCATGAGTATGCTGCAATTTCTTGCCAGCCCCAACCCGGGGCCGGTGATAGAGATGATCGAACACAATTATACAGATGACCCGACATCGCGGAAAGCTGCCTGCGTCGGAGCCTATATGCTTGCCCATAGCAGGTGGAATCCCGAGAAGGGGGAATATCTGTATAGCGCTGAGGTCAGGAATTTCTTTGACAGGCAGGCCCACGATAAAATCACAGTTGGTTTTGATCTGACAGGATATTTTGACTCGATCAGGAGTACCGCCAATGTCACGGGAGTGGAGTCGGTGGAATCTGCCAGGGCGAGACATCCCGAAGCGGCCGCAGAGATATCGATGGGAGCTTTGGCTGCGGCAGCCGCCGCCGGAAACAAGGCAGACTACTGTACCTATAGCGTGATGTTTGCCGAAGATATGCATATGTTTTTCCCCACCAAGAGTAGCGCGGAACACCTTGCGGAAGATGTGAAGCGGCTCTATGATATGGGATTGTCGCAGCGACTGGAAGGTGGCGCGGCGGGAGTTTTTGGAAGGGCTGTACGGACTGATCCGAAGGCTGGAGAATATATGAGAAATGCGCTCAGATCGGCAGAGAACTTTGGCGTGGGTCCGCTTGTGACGATACTGAACCGTGCCATGTCGCGCCCTGCCGGGCCAATGAGTCCTCAACCCCAGCCTGCTTTGACCGCATAGCGGCAACCTCCCAGCCTGTACCCAACAGGATACCGCAATTGCCGGTATTTTACAAAAAGCGCGTCTTACATCGCGCGACAGAATCTTTTTCCTTTATGACTACCACCATAGAACTCAGCAACGAAAATATCCGAACAGCCATGCAGATAGGCATGGAGCTGCTGCGAACCGATGGCCGCAACCCGGAACGGTTGGTGAACGTGATCGAGCGGAACTACCCGCACGACCCGGTACGGCGCCTGGCTGTCTATGCCGGGGCCTATATGCTGGCCCATAGCGAGTGGGACCCCGGAACGAGGAAATATGCTTTTGGTGAAGAGGTCAGGGGTGTCCTGGCTCAGAAGGTCCGCGATAAACTCCCCGCGAATTTTGATGCGGCGGGTCCCTTTGACGTGGCCCGGATCATCGCCCAATCAGGCGGGGTGAAAGCGGTGGAAGCTGCCAGAACGAAGAATCCCAAAGTGGCGGTCCTGATATCGATGGGGGCCATGTCCGCCGCGGCTGCCGCGGGAGATCGAAAGAAATACTGCGCCTACAGCGTGATGTTCGCGCAGGATTGGCAGACCGCAATTCCCACCAGAAAGAGCGCGGAGAATCTGGTGGCAGCTTTACGAGAGGCCGGTAAGGAGGGATTGACGGGGGAAGGCGCGGAGCACGCTTTTAGAAATGCTCTGATGGTCGATCCGACGGCAGGGGATCCCATGAGGAGGGCGCTCGGACGGGTACCAGAGACGAAATCGGATCCGCTCGCGTTGGCGCTGAGCCGTGCCATGTCGCCCAGTGCCGTGGCAACGCGTTATCGGCCCCAGACAGACCCGGTCGGAGCGTCACTTCATATTTACAACCAATAGGCTTTTGTGGCGCCGCGCGTCCGGTTTTTGGCGGGGAGACGCACAGGCCGGATGCTGTCACCGTCCGGTGATGACGGCGCCGGAATCGTAATTGAAATCCCAAAGCGCCGCGTCGTTGGTTACATTGATCGCGCAGCCGGATTGGTTGTTGCTGCAGTTTAGATGCTGCAGGTTGGGCAGATTGCTGGCGTTAACCGAGGTCAGAGAATTGTTGTAGAAGTAGAGGCCCTGCAGGCTGGTCAGTCCGGTGAAACTCAGCGTGGCCAGCTGGTTGTGGTCGGCATTGATGGTCTGAAGGGCAGTATCGCCACTGACGTTGAGAGAGGTCATGCCGCAGCCATATCTACAGGAAAGCGTTGTCAGGCTGGGGCAGTTGGTAACGGCGAGCGAATTCAAACTATAGCAGAGGTCGAGAGCAAGGCTTTGCAACGCGGGGCAGCCGTTGACGGTAAGAGAAGTGGCGTTGTTGCAGGTGATATTGGCGGTCTGCAGGCTTGGGCAGCCGCTGAAGTCAAACGGAGTCAGGGAGTGGCTGTACTGGCAACTGAGGGTTTGCAGGCTTGAACAGCCGCCGAGGTTGAGCGAAGTCAGGGGATTGTAATCGCAGTTGAGAGATTGCAGGCCCGAGCAGCCGCTGACGTTAAGCGAGGTCAGGGCATTGCTTGGACAGCTGATTTGGGTGATCGCACCGCTTGGATTTCCGTTTACATCCACTGACCAAATAGTGGCCGAGTTGCAGTTGGGTATGGTCAAATAGCCGGTAGTCAATAATACGGGCGTTCCCCCGCCAGCCTTATAGGCAAGATAATTTGTGGTTGTCTGAACCTGAAGAGAGTAACCTTGCGCGCCACCGTTTCCTATGGTGAGTCCTCCCGTTCCGGGATAAGCGGGGAAATTGGACGGTTGTGGAATATTGGGCGGTGGGGCGTCGCAGGACCAACCCCTGGCGGCGGCCAGCAGGATATTGCTGCCGGTGGCCGCCAAGCCGTCGTCGTTGACACCCAATGTCCCATTGGTGACCGTCGGGAGACTGTTGTACAAGGCATTCAAACTCCCTGCGGATCCCGTGATGGCGGGGTTGCCCGCTACGTCCAAATAGTTCAGGTCGGTAAGTCCGCTGACATTGACGCTCGTCAGGATCGTGGATCCTTGCCCCCCCACAAGCCCGCTGAAGGCATAGACCTGCGAGATGGTGCCGCTGTGGGCTGAATTGGTTCCATTGTCAGGTCCCAGCGGGCCCACGCACGACCAGAAAGTGATCGAGGCGTTGCTACCCGCAGCGAAATCGCCGTTTTCATTGCCATCCTGTACGGTTATATTTCCAGCGGAGTCTTTGACGGCGATGAAACCAGTGGAGCTTTGGACATAAAAGTAGTAGTCAGAGCTGCCGTCATTGGCCAGATAGCCTACGCCCAGCCCATATGGATACGGATTGACCGTTGACGTCGCGGTGCCGTCGCTGTAGGTATTGTACTGCGCGAAGTGATACTGCGCGTAATTGCCCGCACCCACAATAGACCTGGCCGGATAGGTGGACCCTGGCCGCAAACAGATATGCGATTCATTGCCCGCCAGCGTGATGGGGGTCAACATATACTGGAGGACTTCCCCTACGGGAGTGCCGACTGTCAGGGCGCCAACATTGCCGCCTTCGGTCTTCCAACGGGTGAGCGCGTCATTGAGGATGGTGTAGGTCTGCTTGTCAGAGGTGTTCTTGGCCCAGGTGACGTAGTTGGCCACAAAAAAGACCACTCCGGCAATGAGCGCCGCCATAATCAATACCACCACGAGCAGCTCCAGAAGAGAGAAAGAGTTGGTGCGGGGTCGGCGCGGCATAAGAGATACTTATCTGTACCAAAAAAGCACGGGCTTGGCAAGAGCGGGGGCTACTGTCCGGTAACAGAGACGTTGGGATTTCCCTGCACCTGGAAATTATTGTTCCCCGCGTTGTACAGGGGCAGCAGACTATCCCCGGTAACATTGATGGTGCCAAAGTTATCATCACTGCAGTTAAGATAGGTCAGGTTGGGGCATCCGCTGACGTTAAGCGTCGATATCTGGTTGCTGTCGCACCCGAGTGTCTGCAGGTGGGTAAGCCCGCTGGCGTTGCTCAGCGAGGTCAGCTGGTTGTTGCCGCAGGAGATATAGGTCAAGGCTGCGTCCCCGCTGACATCCAGTGAGCCCAGCTGGTTGTACTCGCAGGAGAGCCATGACAAGCTGGGGCATCCGCTGACGCTAAGCGTCGATAGCTGGTTGTATCCGCATTGGAGCGTTTGCAGGCCAGTGCATCCGTGAATATCCAGCGAACCCAGCTCGTTGTTGTTCTCTTTAAAGTAGACTATGCTGCCAGTGGCTTTTCCGGTGATATCCACCGACCAGACCGTGACGGAACTGCAGGCAGGTATGGTAAGGGAGCCCGACCCGATCATTACGGCAGAGCCTCCCTGCGGCTGGTAGGCCAGATAATTCGTGGTAGTTGATACGATCACGCTGTAAGACCATGTGCTATACCCGCTTGCGTGGCTCATTGTCGCGCCTCCAGAGCCGGGATACGCGGCTGGAGTCGGCAAGATCGGGGAGGGCACGTCGCACTGCCATCCTTTGTCGGCGGCGATGCCTATGCTGCTGCCGGTGGCCGCCTGACCGTCATCGTTGACATTCAACTGTCCGCTGGTGACCGTTGGTAGGCCGGAGTACAGGGAGTTCAGGCTTCCGGCTGATCCCGTGATGGACGCGTTGCCCGAGACGTCCATCCAGTTCAGGTTCTTCAGCCCGCCGACATCGATGCTCGTCAGGTTGCAGCCATTGCCATAATCCGCCACTTGTCCACTGGTGAGGTCAATCTGTGTTATGGTGCCGCTGGGGGCGGTGGGCGTCGGGCCGCTGCCCAGGCACGACCAGAAGGTGATCGAGGGGTTGCTGCCAGAGGCGGTATCGGCATTATTCATGGTGCCGTCCTGGACAGTGGGGGAGCCTGAACCCGCTTGGACAGCGATATAGCCTGTAGTGCTTGTGACACCAAAGTTGTAATCGGTGTGTCCATCGTTTGCCAGGTACGCCCGGCCACCCGGATACTGGCTGGTGGGAGTATCAAACGTTGTGGTGCCGTCGCTGTAGGTGTTGTACTGCGCGAAGTGATATTGCGCGTAGTTGCCCGCCGCCACAATCGACCTGGCCGGATAGGTGGATCCCGGCCGCAGGCAGATATGCGACTCATTTCCCGCCAGCGTGATGGGGGTCAGCATATACTGGAGGACTTCGCCTACGGGAGTGCCGACTGTCAGGACGCCGACATTGCCGCCTTCCGTCTTCCAGCGGGTGAGCGCGTCATTGAGGATGGTGTAGGTCTGCTTGTCGGAAGTGTTCTTGGCCCACGTGACGTAGTTGGCCGTAAAGAAGACCGCTCCGGCAATGACAACCGCCATAATCAATACCACCACCAGCAGCTCCAGAAGGGAGAAAGATCGGGTGCGGGGTCGGCGCGGCATAAGAGATACTTATCTGTACCAAAAAAGCACGGGCTTGGCAAGAGCGGGGGCTACTGTCCGGTAACAGAGACGTTGGGATTTCCCTGCACCTGGAAATTATTGTTCCCCGCGTTGTACAGGGGCAGCAGACTATCCCCGGTAACATTGATGGTGCCAAAGTTATCATCACTGCAGTTAAGATAGGTCAGGTTGGGGCATCCGCTGACGTTAAGCGTCGATATCTGGTTGCTGTCGCACCCGAGTGTCTGCAGGTGGGTAAGCCCGCTGGCGTTGCTCAGCGAGGTCAGCTGGTTGTTGCCGCAGGAGATATAGGTCAAGGCTGCGTCCCCGCTGACATCCAGTGAGCCCAGCTGGTTGTACTCGCAGGAGAGCCATGACAAGCTGGGGCATCCGCTGACGCTAAGCGTCGATAGCTGGTTGTATCCGCATTGGAGCGTTTGCAGGCCAGTGCATCCGTGAATATCCAGCGAACCCAGCTCGTTGTTGTTCTCTTTAAAGTAGACTATGCTGCCAGTGGCTTTTCCGGTGATATCCACCGACCAGACCGTGACGGAACTGCAGGCAGGTATGGTAAGGGAGCCCGACCCGATCATTACGGCAGAGCCTCCCTGCGGCTGGTAGGCCAGATAATTCGTGGTAGTTGATACGATCACGCTGTAAGACCATGTGCTATACCCGCTTGCGTGGCTCATTGTCGCGCCTCCAGAGCCGGGATACGCGGCTGGAGTCGGCAAGATCGGGGAGGGCACGTCGCACTGCCATCCTTTGTCGGCGGCGATGCCTATGCTGCTGCCGGTGGCCGCCTGACCGTCATCGTTGACATTCAACTGTCCGCTGGTGACCGTTGGTAGGCCGGAGTACAGGGAGTTCAGGCTTCCGGCTGATCCCGTGATGGACGCGTTGCCCGAGACGTCCATCCAGTTCAGGTTCTTCAGCCCGCCGACATCGATGCTCGTCAGGTTGCAGCCATTGCCATAATCCGCCACTTGTCCACTGGTGAGGTCAATCTGTGTTATGGTGCCGCTGGGGGCGGTGGGCGTCGGGCCGCTGCCCAGGCACGACCAGAAGGTGATCGAGGGGTTGCTGCCAGAGGCGGTATCGGCATTATTCATGGTGCCGTCCTGGACAGTGGGGGAGCCTGAACCCGCTTGGACAGCGATATAGCCTGTAGTGCTTGTGACACCAAAGTTGTAATCGGTGTGTCCATCGTTTGCCAGGTACGCCCGGCCACCCGGATACTGGCTGGTGGGAGTATCAAACGTTGTGGTGCCGTCGCTGTAGGTGTTGTACTGCGCGAAGTGATATTGCGCGTAGTTGCCCGCCGCCACAATCGACCTGGCCGGATAGGTGGATCCCGGCCGCAGGCAGATATGCGACTCATTTCCCGCCAGCGTGATGGGGGTCAGCATATACTGGAGGACTTCGCCTACGGGAGTGCCGACTGTCAGGACGCCGACATTGCCGCCTTCCGTCTTCCAGCGGGTGAGCGCGTCATTGAGGATGGTGTAGGTCTGCTTGTCGGAAGTGTTCTTGGCCCACGTGACGTAGTTGGCCGTAAAGAAGACCGCTCCGGCAATGACAACCGCCATAATCAATACCACCACCAGCAGCTCCAGAAGGGAGAAAGATCGGGTGCGGGGTCGGCGCGGCATAAGAGATACTTGTCTGTACCAAAAAAGCGCGGGCTTGGCAAGAACGGGGGCTTACTTGCTCTCCAGATTGTGGAGCGTCTCAACCTCCTGCCGATCGAGCAGAAATCCGTTTATCCATTCTTTGACCATCTGGTGGATCAGAAGACCGCACAGGCATATGGTGTCGGCGTCCGCCGTCAGCATCAGGTAGTCGTGCTTGGCAAAGAACGCGTCGATGGCGATCCTCAGGCTTGCCCAGATCAGGATCATCACGGCGGCCATGCCGTTCATGTAGGAGAGGTATCTGGCCAGCCTGGCGTGGCGCCGGCAGACGAAACCCACGGTGCCAATGACAATGCCCGCGAAGGCCGGATAGAGCGCGGAGAACTCATGGATGGGGGGCAGGGCGTAGGAGAGCGAGGAGACGAGCATCAGCCCGATCCCGACAAGGATGTGGAGTAGCGGCATGAGCGCGGATCCTAGTCGGAAGGCATCCTCCGTGTCAACCAGTATCCAGCCTGCGGCCCATTCGAACCAGGACATGGGCTCTGAACCTTCCGCCCACGGACTGAACTTTAGATCAAGGCTTTTGATCAAGAGGGCAAGGGGGGTGGCTGCCCATGTGACCCATTATAGTATTTGCCTTTTGCCATTGAAAAGGTGATGGTTGGACTGTTATGAAAAAGAAACTCGTCTCCTCCATCCTGACTCCGATGCTTGTTGCCGGTGCCGTGTCCACCGCCATCGCCCCGAAGATCAACGCGCAGGAACTCTTTACCGCCCTCAATGCCGGCGGGACGGTCAGTGAGATCTTCAACGGGGCCAGCGGCATAACCAACGGCTCTCCCCTTAGTGTCTCGATAAGCGGACTGGATCTGAACCAGGCCGTTCTTAACCCGGGAGGATATTACACGGATGGCGCGTCGGTCGTGCAGAATGTCTCCGGCAACGCGACTGACTCCAGTGGGATTGCGATGAAGGTGGTTCTCAACGCGGTGGATGCCTTTAACGAGCCCTGCGATCAGCTCTACGTTGGCTGGGGAGTGTACTACAGCAGCGCCACGGTGACAACCTATCCGGCTGGCACTGTCACAGACACGTCGCTTTCCTCCATCGAAACGATGGTTGACCTGGGATTGAACGGCACGGTTCAGTATCAGGGCTATGGCCATTACGACGACTCGTTTCTGCTGGCCGACAGCAGCGGGCGTGTCGTCGTGGGGGGCGATCTCTCCAATTTCCAGCCGACTATCGTTTCCGAGCCGGTGCCGTTATCGCTTTTGGCGTTCGGCCTTTTGGGTCTTGGAGCTGTCGGGAAGAGGCTCGGTGTGAATGTCCAGACAAACTACGTTGGTACCAAGACGAAGCAGCCGCAGAGTTCCGTCGTTCACCTGATGTAGCTTTTGCCCCGGACTGAACTCCGTGGCTACACCCGGATCGTCCGGATAAACCGGACTTGTCTATTTGCCTTCCAAAAACATTGGACAGTTCAAGAGGGTCCCCCCCAAAAAAAACTCTGGTATAATGCCCTCACGCGATACCATGTCCACTTCGTCCACAAAGCCTGCATTTCCCAAAAATTATCTCCATCGTTTCCCGATAATCACAACAAAATATAATATAACACATCCTACCCAGTCATCACTGATAAACAGTGAAAATAACAGTGATGATTGATTACCAAATGCCTATTATGCAGAGGCAGATAAATTCTTTGAAAGTTGAGGGTGCCTTCCTACAGCGCCTCAACTATTTTGAGGGCCTTTTTCAGATCGGAAAATTTGAAAGTAACCTTGGCGCTTGTGGAATCTTCATTGTCGCCGCCGTAAGCGTAATCGATATTGACCCCCGCTTTTCCCAGCGCGTCGGCCAGCTCGTGCAGGCTGCCGGGATTATTGGACATGGTGACCTCCGCCACCTGCGCCTCCACCGCAAAAAATCCGGCCTCTTCGAGCGCCCTGCGTGCCTTGTCGGGATCGCCGAGCACAAAACGCACGACTCCCTGGTTGAGTGTGTCGGTGAAAGAGACCGAATGGACATTGATTGCCTGTCGGGAGAAAACCGAGGTGACGCTGGCGATGCCGCCGGGTTTGTTGGGGACCACGATCGAGAATTGCGTGACGACTTCCGTGCGCATAGGGGCAGTGTGGAGAAATCCGGGCCGGAAGTCAATTGCGCGGCATCCACCACGCATTGGGTGGCTACCGGGGCGCTCCGGCAAAGCTTCGCGAAGTCGCTACGGGACTTGTTAGAGCGGCTGTCGCCGCAGGGATTGGTAAGGGCTTCTTCCTTGAAAACTCGCCAAAAAGGAGTAATATAGAAGAGTATGCTGAGAGCCGAAACCCATAGCGCGAGCGTCCCGAAAACGGCGGAAGAGTCCCCCGAGGCCGCGGCTCGCCGTCTCCAAATGAAAGAGCGGATAGGAGAGGCAGTCGCCGCAATTACCGCGCGCCACTTTGGCTTGGATCCCTGCAAGAGGACGCCCCGCAACCCGCTGAGGGGCAACGTCAGGGAATTTGCGCGCGCGGCCACCAGGCTTCTGACAGACGCCCTAGCCCAGGGTAATACATCCGGAGCTGCGCGTCTGGGAGAACTTTTGGGAGTCCCTTCCAATCTCTTGAGCCCCCTTCTGTCAGCGGCTCCGGCCTCGCCGGGACCTCTGCCGGATTTCATCCCCTACATAGTCACAAGGGAGGAACTCCGCACCGCCGTGGAGGGCTCCACACGACTGATGGAATTACTGGGGAGGCAGCCGATACATAGAAGAGAGGAATCCATAAAACTCTCCGAGCGCGCCGCCATTTATCTGTACTGCGAGGTCAACGCGCTTGGACACAAAATGGCATCCAACGCCCTGGGAATTGATGGCCGGGACGTGGTCAGGAGCGCGTGCGTCCTGATTGACAGGCGTCGGGAAAGAAATCGGAGGCTTCGCGAAGCGATGGATTTTCTGGTGGCGAAACTCGATCGTCCCTCGGGAGCCCGGACCCAACTCTGCGCCCCACAGCCGCGCGTGAAAATCAGCGCAGGAGAAGTCAAACGCGTGGTGGCGCTCTCCTTCAACCTCGGCGTGGAGCAGATGAACAGGGAGACTCCGACGGACTCCATTCTGGTCAATCTGGCGCGCCAGTCTGCGATGGTTTTATACCAGAGACTGACGGGGGTGACCCACGAGGCGGTAGGCCAGGCTTTTGGCGGTTATGATATAACGGCATTGCGCGATGCCCGCAAGAGGGTGTTGGAGCGCTCGGAGGTCCATCCCGTCTACGCGCGCTGGATACAGCAGACCCAGAGCCTCCTGTTCCAAAAGGCGGACAAGGTGGGAGAGAGTGCAATGTCGACGGGGAACGCTACTTAGCCACGGATTGATCTAGCCTTCGCGCAAGGCTACGGCGGACAGGAATCCGGGGCTAGAGCATTTACAAAAATTATGTAGGCTGTCCTTTTGCTTGCCCCCCGTAAAGAGCACCGCAACGGGGGGGCTATATAAGGCAACCCACAAGGGGGTTGTAGAAACAAAAGTGGCAAGAACTTTTAAGATTTTTTGGGTATGGGGGCAGCGTCTCAGGCGGGTACGGGTCCGCAGGTAGAAAATGCAGTCGTATCTTTGAATGGTATGTTAGTCCAACATTGGGAAGACTTGCTTAAGTCACTTCCTGATGGTAGTGTCTAAGACAAGGAGAATAATATGAATCAGTCGTCAATCAAACCAAGTCAGTCAGAAGTGGCTGTCCCAGCCCGGGTGCAAGCGGTTGGGGATATGGGGTCCGCTAGATCGGCTGGCCACGTCGGCGTAAAGCGGATTACTCCAGGCGTTTATTCCTGTACGGTTCGAGCTGCATGGACTGCGTACGAGAAGTTGTCCCATGCCACGGAGATTAAGAGCGGATCCAGGTAGTCGTTATGGGGGCAGCGTCCCAGGCGGGTACGGGTCCGCAGGGCCCGCATAATAATCCCCTCCCTGAACATTTAGCCGGGTACCGGCGTTATAGGCGCGAAGCGCGGTAAATTTGTCAGAGCAGCGAGGGGGAAGGGGGTGGGAGGGGAAAACACGCGGGGCAGACTAATAAAGGGTTGATTTTGTAGCCAAAAAGTGAAATAATATCCCCTTATGTCGGATACTAAAATTATAAAAGGGGATAGAAACTACCTGCATGGCATCTCGCCCATCTCCCGTCTGAAATCGCGTTTGGGAAAGGCCTATTTGAATCGCCACAGACTGGTCTTGCACTATCTGCTCTTCGCGAACGCCCCGGAGGTGGTTACCCACAACTACCTGACGTCGCGTTTTTACTCCGATACCGCTCACGGGTTGGAAGCCGCGCGACCGACGCGGGAAGACCTGGTCGCCTTTCAACAAGACATTTCTCACGCCACCCTTCATCGATGGGGGGATGTTGTGCGCGCGACCCAAGCGTACATGGGCAGCGTGGACGACCCGGTGAGCAAAGGCCCGCGGGGAATCTTTAGAGCCATGCTGGAGCACTATCCGCAGGCGTATTCCTATGACCCCGGCGATAGCAGGGCCTCTGAACGGTATGAAGGCATGAACGATCTTGGGAGCCGGTTCTGCCGTTTTCTGAATTATCAGTTTATGCTGGTTAACGCGCAGGCGTCGGCTCTCATGATGCAAAGCCTGTGCGAGGCAGATCCTGCCGTGCGCGCGCTGAAAAATAATCCAGTGGCGCAACTGAGACATATGAATAAGGAATATCCCTGGTTGTTCGATATCAACGCGACCCGGGCAAACAGAGAAGTCGTTCGTCCCGTTCCCGCGGCGGATCCCTGTCTGCAGCCCCGAGGGTAGGTTCCTATCTGCCTGAGTTGGTCAGCAGCATCGTGGACTGGTCCGGATGATGCGTCAGCCACATGAAGTACATCCCGCCGAACACGCAGAACAGGACACTGCAAAGATAACAGCACCACAACGCGCAGTGTACGAATGGCGATATTTTCCATTTACGATTGGTCATAGGAGAGACTCCGGCAGTTTGACAATAGGGGAGATACCCCAGCAGTATAGCATACAAAAACAGGTGTGAAACGGCTTTTCGCGCGGCGTAAGCAAACTGTAAAATCGGGGGCATAGCGCCGTTCCTGTGTTATGCTCACATTATGCTTGGATTACTTATCAGACCAGTCAGTGAGGCGCTTGGCGCTCCCGGTATAGCGGGTCCCGGGTTAATCAACGGTTTCCCTGGCTTTGGCCAGACATTGGGAAATTTCGCAATGGGGCAGTTCCAAAACCTCCGTGCGCAGTATGGCGATCTGGAGGATCCCAAGGCGGGGCTGACCTAGCGAGGCAAGGGGGTGGGTGGGTATGCCTTTGCCACGGGTTAATCCAGCCTTCGCGCGAGGGGGGATCCCCGGACTGAACTCCGGGGCTACAACCGGATCGTCCGGACAAGCCGGA
>CAZIPW010000017.1:0-44468 GCA_964541675.1 uncultured Verrucomicrobiota bacterium | reverse complement strand
GATTCGAACTCGCGACCTCTTGCACCCCATGCAAGCGCGCTACCAGGCTACGCTAATGGCAACTCTGAAATATGCAGGCTTTCAGATTTGCCATCTAAAATACACACAAGACCTTTTAGCTGTTGGATTTTCCTTTTCTGTTCTTCGGATAACCCAAAATGTCCGCCCCATTTGGCTCTCATAACCGCTTCAAACGCTGGAACGAAGCTTGGGGCTGCACCACCGGTTTTTGTTATAACCAGCAGACTTTCTTTGCCTTTGGCGGTGTGAAGATCCTGAACGCCGGCGAAAGCGCCAGAGCCCACATGAACATGAAACGCCGTGTCGGCGGGAAGTTGAACACCTATGATTTGTCCATCCTCATTGCATATGATGGCGATATAGCCTTGGAGGTTGCTGGTGGGCTTTTGTGATTTCTTTGGCATATCTACGTTAGTTTACCGTATAAGATATGTAGTGCAAGATTATTCGATAAGATCGGCTTTTTTGTAAATCCGCAGGAGCTAATCAATCCGCCGCAGCTTTAGCGTAGGCGAATCGCCCTGGCGAGATTCGAACTCGCGACCTTGATCACTGGTGCTCTATGGGAATCCTAATCAGATCTTTGTTGTTTGGCCCGAAGAAAGTGTAGATACAGGGGTTGCGGCCCAATAGTGGTGAGGACGTTTTAATCTCAATCTTTGCGAAATAAAAACGTGGGTCATGAGCGTCTTTCTCTGAAACTTCTCTTTTGAGTTCTCTTAATTGGGCCATGCTCTGTTCTTGCCAATGGGGGTTTCTGACATCCACAGCCATGACGGTCGTAGTGCTTTTGGGGATGGGGAGTTGATGGCGCTTGGCTGACGCCAATGCTTCATCATAATTCATCCATGTGTTAATTTCTGCTGATACTGCTGGGTCTTGCGAGAAACAGGCACATTCTATGGAGTCGCGGTCGATCTTCTGGAAATCTTTTCGGTAGATAATAATGGACGAGATCCCTGTGTTGATTGTCTCTTCCTGCGATAGATAACCAACCTCCTCCAAGGTGATGGGCACATAAAATCTTACTTCGAAATCGGTGTCTGGCGTATATGGTCTATGGCCTTTAAGATGGTATGTTTTAGTATGGCTAGGTTCTTGTTTGAAATGCATTTCAAATCGTTGAGTGATGGCGGGGCCCACTCTTTGTTCTTCGGCTGGAATTTTCGATTCACTCACCGTCACAGCGGGATCGTCGCAGGTTATTTTTTCATAGGCATGGGGTGCTTTGCCGGCGAAAGCATCTGCGGGCAAAAAAGAAATGGATGTCTCAAAAACGTAGGGAGTTATTCCTTTGATGAAAAAATCAGAGGAGTTATAGGGACTGATAGCAAGGGGATCAGTTGCTTTTCTGCCATCAATATACAATGAGTCCAGGGTGTGTGTACTTACCTGCCCATGCAGGTTTAAACAAACCAAAGACAGTAAGAATAAGACGCTTGGACGCATGTGCTTACCTACGGCTATGATTAGGGTTTTCTTAGGGGTAACACTGCTAACCATTTAACTAAAACTTTCGGGCTGGCGAGATTCGAACTCGCGACCTCTTGCACCCCATGCAAGCGCGCTACCAGGCTACGCTACAGCCCGCTGAAGAAGGACATTATCACACAATAATACCCTGGGGTCAAGTCCAGGGTATGTCACGGTCATTCCGCGGCCTATTTGTGTGTTTGCCGAACCTCTCTTTTCCTGTAAAATACTCCCCATGTCCACGCCAGGTACTATCAGGAAGCGGATTCAAAAGCTCCGGGACGAGATCTCCGAGATGGATCGCCTTTACTACCAGGAGAACCGTCCCGCGATGGCCGACATGGAGTATGATTTTCTCAAGAAGGAATTGGAGCGCCTGGAGCGGGAGAACCCGCAGATTGTCGCCGAGCTTGGCAAGGCTTCCCCCACGGCTGCCCCTGGCAGCGATCTAACCGGCGCACTTCCTTCGTTTCGCCATCTGCAGCCGATGCTTAGTCTCGATAATTCTTATTCGAAGGAGGAGCTGGAGGAGTTCGACGCGCGCCTTAAACGCGCCCTCAAGACCGACAAGAGCCTCCCCTATGTGGTGGAGCCCAAAATTGATGGTTTGAGTATCAGCGTTATCTATGAAAACGGCGCGCTGATTCGGGCAGTTACGCGCGGGGACGGTGAAGAAGGCGAGGTGGTGACGCAGAATTTTCTGACTATCGTCAATGTCCCCAAGAGCTGGCCTTCGCCTGCGCCCGAGGTCGTTGAGCTGCGCGGAGAGGTTTATCTGCCTTTTGAGCAGTTCCAGAAAATCAATCAATTCCAGAAGGAAGAGGGGCTGGAAGAGTATGCCAATCCGCGCAACCTTGCCGCCGGTACTCTCAAACTCAAGGACGATCCAGAGGAGGTCTCCCGACGCGGGCTGTGCGCTATTTTCTATGGGGTGGGCGAGCTTCGTGCTTCAAAGAATCCATTCCCCCGCCATGCGGACTTCCTGAAGTTTCTCAAAGACAACGGTTTTCCCACGCATGAGCGCTGGTGGACGTGCGATGGTATCGCGGCGGCATGGCCCGCCATAGAAGAGCTGGACGCCCTGCGCAAGGATTTCAAATACCCGACCGACGGGGCTGTCGTGAAGCTTGACGACAAAGCGTTGCAACTACAGGCCGGTTTTACCGCCCGTTCCCCCCGCTGGGCTTTTGCCTATAAATACCGCCCGGAGCGCGCCGAGACGAAATTGAAAAAAATCACAGTCCAGGTGGGTCGGACGGGTGTTCTGACCCCCGTGGCCGAGCTGATTCCTGTCGAGCTTTCCGGCAGCGTGGTCTCGCGAGCCACCCTTCACAACGCCGATGAGCTTGCCCGCAAAGATATCCGCGAAGGGGACACGGTCATTATCGAGAAGGCCGGTGAGGTGATCCCGGCAGTCATCTCCGTTGTTCTGGAAAAGCGCCCCGCCTCCAGCGTTCCCTTTGAATTTCCCCACCGCTGTCCGGAATGCGGCGAGATGGTGGTTCGCATCGAGGGCGAGGTGGCCCATCGTTGCGTCAACCCCGAATGCGCCGCCCAGCGCAAGCGCGCGCTGGAACACTTTGCGTCGCGCAACGCGATGGCGATCGATCACCTCGGAGAGGCTGTCGTCGAACAGCTTGTCGATCGGTCGCTGGTCAAGACGGTGGCTGATCTCTACAGCCTGGAACTGAAGGAACTTCTCTCCCTTGGGGGTTTCGCCGAAAGATCGGCCATGAATCTTTTTAACTCGATTCAGGAGAGCAAGAAGAACGATCTATGGCGGCTTGTCCACGGGCTTGGCATTCCGCAGGTGGGGGAGACCGTCAGCCAGCTTCTCTCGCGGGAGTTTGAGAGCATGGACGCCTTCTCCCGTGCTTCCCGCGAGAAACTCATGGAAATCTCCGGCATAGGAGCGTCGATGGCCGACAGCGTTGTCCGCTTCTTCGAAAACCCGGAACGCCAGAAGATGCTCCTCAAACTCAAGCACCAGGGCGTGAATATGCTTTCTCTTCTTCCACAGAAAGCAGTCGGAGGCCCACTCTCCGGCCAAAAGTTTGTTCTGACGGGTGAGCTAAAAAACCATACACGTTCGCAGGCCAAGGCCCAAATAGAGGCCCTTGGCGGCAAGGTTGTCGACAAGGTAACCAAAAACGTAGCCGCTCTCGTAGCGGGAGAGTCCCCCGGCGGCAAACTCGCCGAGGCCAGAAAATTGGGCGTTGGGATTCTTGACGAGACGGGCTTTGAGAAACTGCTTGCCGGATCGTGATCCTACAATTCTTTCACCGCCGATTTGACTGTCCTCCGGATAAGAAGCGTTCCTATCAGCACCGTTGATCCCGCCGTCACGCAGGTCGGGTAGATCCAATTGACTAGGGAGTAATCCGTGATCGCCAAAACAGAGAGCGCCAGTCCGACCACCCCGAGTGAATATGCGAAGACCGACTCCCCATAGGGATCGTTCCAAGACTTGCGAAGGGTGGGGTAGTACCCCAGCATATCCATGCCGGTGATAAGCAGCACCGAGTACAAGGGGGTTTTGCAAATCATCCAGAGTGGGATGGCGGCAAGTATAATTGCCAGAGTTATCCAATCTCCTCTTGTGATATTCTTCTCCCCATATCTGAGTCCCAAAAGGACAATGCCAAAACAGCTGAAGGTTCCCGTCCCTGTTGCCCAGGCTCCAGCCTGCGCGTTGGAAGAAAACTGCGCAAAGAACGTGATGGCATTGGTTATCCCCCAGATGAGCCACGTAAATATATGCGGATGGACCCTCTTTCGAAGGACGGCCGCGTAGTAGGGGATATTGCTGATGAGTCCCAGTGCGACCGCAACGCCTCCCAATATAACCTTGTAGGCCATCTTTTATAGCACCCAGTCGTATGGCGCCTTGCTCAGGAGTTTGAAGCCATTCTTGGTCACGACCCCATTGTCCTCTATCCGGCAGCCGCCGATTTCCGGATAATAGAGTCCAGGTTCGACGGTGTAGACCTCGTTTACCTTCAGAATCTGGTCGCGTGTGTTGATCCTATATCCATAGGAGTTTAAATCATGGCAATCGAGGCCCAACGCGTGTCCAGTGCCATGGAAAAAGCCCTCGTAGCCTTGTTTTGTCCGCCGGGTGTCATACCCGTTGGCAATAAAGTAATTATTGATGTTGGTGTGGATGGTTTTCCCGTTGATGCCCGGCCTTATCGCGAAGATGGCTTCCCTTTGAGCGAAGGCCACGGCCTCCACAAGTTTTCTTTGCGCATCTGTGGGCTGGCCTTTGATGAAAGTTCGCGTCATGTCTCCCCAATAATGACTTGATAGAAGCGGCGCGAAGAGATCGACAATAATCAATTCGCCGGCCTTTAGTAGGCCGTACCCCGCGCAGTGAGGGTCGCAAGCCTGCCGTCCTCCGGCTATGATTAGATTGCCGGCGGGAGCCAGTCCTTCCCTGAGGAATAGTTCCTGTACTCGTGATCTTAAAAGCCCGCTTGTCAGAGGTCTGCCTTGATAGGCAAGCCTGCCTTTCATGGTCTTGGCCTTTCGGATATACTCTGCGCACAGGGCGATGCCCGCGGCCACTGCCTTGTTGGCTTTCATTATCTCACTTTGCTCAAGGGCTGTCTTGATGGCCCTCTCCGGGAATAGCGCGTCCTTTGAAAGGCTGATCTTGGTGATTCTCCTTAGTTCCGAAAATAGTCCAGCAGGAAAATCGTGCCCCACCTCGATCGCCCTAGCTCCGCACTTCTTTAAGGCCAGAGCTATAAGAGAGGCCATCTTCTTCGGGTTTCCCGCTTCTTTCGTAAGCGCTTCTACGGAGTAGACTTTATCGCAGCGGCCGTATTTCAAAAAGTTTCCCAGTTCTAGGGAGGAGGCAATCGCGTAGCGCTTTCCCTTGAACTCCCAAGCGGCAAAGGGGTCTTCAACTGTCATGCCGACGATATACAAAGCGTCCGTGGAATGATGGGTCGAGGCAAAAGTCAGGCGTGCAAAACTCATACGAGTTGTTTATAACAGCACTATGCGTTTCTTCGCAATTGTTTTTACGATATGGACAGCGGGCGCGCTATGCGTGCAGGCGTCCAATGAGACAATCTCTTACAAGGAAGGCGCTCTTCATATGGACGGCCAGACCCTTCACGTCCAAATTGCCGATACGCCGGAAGCAATGGAGCGGGGCCTCATGTATCGCAGTACTATGGCTCCCTACGACGGTATGCTCTTTGTATTGGATACTCCGCAGTCGGTCGCTTTTTGGATGAAGGATACGCACATTCCTTTGGACGTGGGATTCTTTGATTCGCGCCAAAAGCTTTTGGAGATTCATCCGCTCAAACCACTCGATCTGACAGTGGTCCCCTCTGAAAGTTCCGATGTCATGTACGCGCTGGAGCTCCCCGCTGGAAATTTCGCTAAAAAAGGGTTAAAAGTTGGGGATTGTATGCAATACAAAGTTCTTGATACCTCCAAAAAAGTGCTACAATAGAGGCTGCTATGAAGGTTCTATTGACGGCTTTCGGATCAACGGGTGATGTATATCCGATTATTGCGTATGGACGCGCCCTGATAGAGCGTGGCCATAAAGTGCTTTTTGCCGCGCCGCCTCTCTATGAGGCTGACGTCAAGAAGGCAAACCTGGAGTTTATCCGTATGCCTCCTTATTGGACGCAGGATGAATTTACCGCTTTCATGGTGCGCCAAAATCGCACATTGCTCCCTGTCTTTCAGCTGAGGAATCTCTATAAGGCCTCGTTGGGGTTTATCGGGGAGCTCTTTGACAAGCTGGATGCCGCCCTCAAAGAATGTGACGTACTGGTTACCAGTTATATGTTTCCCTCATTTGGGCGCGTGGCCCAACTGCAAGGCAAGCCCTTCGCTGTTTTTTATTTTTGCCACAATTTTATTCCCACCAAGAACTTTCCAATGGAAGGCTTTCCCAAAGCCCCGCGCGGGCTGCCCGTCAAGCTGCAAGAGGCGTACAACCGCCGCACATGGACCGCCACCAACGACCTGATTGACAGCATTATCAATCACAACCTGGCTCCTTTTATAGAAGAGAGGCACTTGGAGCCATTTAAGGGCTGGTTGACCGATCCGGCCCCCCTGGGGATTGTGGCGGTCTCCGAGATACTGAGAGATCGTCGGGGCATTGAAGATGAAAGGTACAAGTTTACCGGCTACCTGCGCTGGCAGTCTCCCGAGGATCCTGTGGTTGAGGCGGAGCTGAACGATTTTTGCAAAGGCGAGCTTGTGCCGGTTCTCAATTTTGGGTCTATCAGCTTTTCGAAAGAGGAACAGTTGATGAGGCGTTTCGCCAAAAACTGGCCGGAGGGGAAAAAGTTTATTTTGCAGAATGGATGGGTGAAGTTTCAGATGCCTGCAGACAGACCGGAAATAAAGATTGTCGGCAAGATGTCCCACGATCAATTGTTTCGGCACGCCTCAATGGTGATTCACAGTTGTGGAGCCGGTGTTACGGCCAGTGTCATGTACGCGGGCAAGCCGCACATAGGGATTCCCCACTTTGCGGACCAACCTTTCTTCGCTTCGGAGATAGAACGGCTTGGCATTGGAATCAAGGTTCCCAAGACCCGCTGGCCCGAGAGATTGGCGGCAGCTGTGCGGGAGATAGAGGAGACCCCCAAGTACCGTTTGGCGGCGGAGGGTCTCATGCCGAAGGTGCGCGCAGAGAATGGTCCCGGGAAATCAGTCCAGGTGCTTGAGAATTTGGTCAAGGACTGGAAAGGCGGGTCGAAGCCATCCAGCTCGGCGGCGTAAAATATCTTTCCTCGGTGCGGTCGGAGCATTATACTGCTCCCATGCGTCTCAGAATTATCGCCAGTTCGTCCAGCGGCAACTGCGCCCTTATGGAGGATGGCCAAAGACGTTTTCTTATAGACGCGGGGCTTTCGTTCCGGAAGATAGAAAATGCGCTGCAGGAGGAGTCACTATCGCCCCAGGATATCGAGGCGATCTTTATTACCCACGAACACTCTGACCACGTGGCGGGTCTGGCCGGTTTTATATCCCTGGAAACGCCGATTTATGCGACAGCGGGAACAATCTCAAGTCTGGTGGCACTCCATGGGTTGAATTGGAAACAGATCCCGTCTGATGGCGGCGTTGATCTGGACGGATTACGCGTGGAGAGTTTCTCTGTGCCGCATGATGCGGCTGAGCCTGTCGGTTACTCCTTCTCCCGCGGGGACGACAAACTGGTTTGGGCTCTTGATCTGGGACATATGGATGTGCGTTTAAAAAAAATCTTCAGGAGCGCGACCATCCTTGTGTTGGAGTCCAATTATTGCCCCAAGTTGCTGGAAAACTCAAAACGTCCGTGGACCCTGAAACAGCGCATTCGTGGGCGTCACGGACACCTCTCCAATGAGGAGGCGTATGAATTTCTCTCGCAGGAAACAAATCAAGATTGGCACCAGATTTACCTGGCTCATTTGAGTTCCCAGTGCAACGACGCCTCCATGCTCGAAGAGATGTACGAGGGCCTTTCGCTACCGGTTGAAATCGTCGCGCCCAAGGCGTTCGCAGCCCCTTGTGCGACAAGGTGAGCCGTCAGATGTCCCATATTCTGCTATAATTATGATCGCGTTTTATGCCGTTCCTAGCGCAGGGTGATTATGCGTTATTTCCTCCTATACATCTTTTTTTGCGTAATATGCTCGAAGAGCGTATGGGCCATTTCCGAGGAGGCCAAGTCATTGCTTGCAAAAGCCCAGGCCGGCGATATCGAGGCGCAGTGCGATCTGGGAGTGCGGTATGAGGAAGGTATGGGAATCTCATTGAATTACGAGGCTGCCGCAGAATGGTACCGCAAGGCAGCCGATCAGAATAATCCGAAAGCCGAATATTATCTGGGTAAATGTTATGCCTTGGAGCATGGGGTCAGAAAGGACATGAAAAAGGCCGTGGAATGGTACAAAAAAGCGATTGATGGCAATTTTCCGGATGCGGAATATATGCTTGGTCTGTATTATGAAAAGGGGACGTACGTTGATCAGAATTATGTGGAGGCGCTTGGCCTGTATACAAAAGCGGCAGAACAAGGTTTACCAGACGCGGAGTACAGGTTGGGGCTCTGTTATGCCAAGGGCTATGGGACAGCTGTTGATCCGGTAACAGCCGTCAATTGGTACGAGAAGGCAGCCAATCATGGCAATATTGAGGCGCAGTACGAGCTATCCAACTGCTACTTTGAGGGCAAGGGGGTCGCGCAGAATATGGATACTGCCATCCAATGGTGCCAAAAGGCGGCCGAAGGCGGCAATCTCAAGGCTCAAGTATACATGGGTTCCTGCTATGAATCGGGGCGCGGTGTACCGCAGAATTACCAGGAGGCGTTAAAGTGGTACCAGAAAGCCGCCTCGATGGGCGATCCTGAAGCCGAATGCGCGGTAGCCTCGTGTTATGCATTGGGGCATGGTGTGGATCAAGATGATAGGCAGGCACTGAAGATGTATCAAAAGGCCGCCGATCGGCAATATGGTCCAGCTTACATGAAGATCGCCGTTTGTTACGAATCTGGATTGGGTGTGGCAAAAGATCCCGGAGAGGCCGTGAACTGGTATCGTCAGGCAGCCGAGAGTGGATTTACCGAAGCGCAATATTTTTTGGGGCGTTGTTATGAGAAGGGAACAAATGTCCGGCAGGATGATGAAAAGGCAATCCATTGGTACCAGATAGCGGCCAATCAGGGCCACCTAAAGGCGCAATACAGCCTGGGAATGGCATACATGACTGGACGCGGTGTTACCTTGAACTACAACGAGGCGCTCAAGTGGTTCCAGAAAGCCGCCGACAAGGGGATGTCCGAGGCCCAATACCAGTTGGGATTATGCTCGGAGAACGGCTACGGTGTTCCCCAGGACTATGCCAAAGCCGTCGAGTGGTATCAAAAGGCTATGGCGCAGGGAAACTCGCTGGCGGAGGACAGGCTCGCTGAATGTTACGCCATGGGGCATGGCGTGACCAAGAATCCCGCCGAGGCTGTCAGGTTATACCAAAAATCTGCTGAGCGGGGCAGTGCCAAAGCGCAGCATCATCTGGCAGTATACTACAGTATTGGATTGGGCGTGGCGCAGAGCTACTCCATGGCCGCCCAATGGTACGAAAAGGCTGCCCAGCAGGGCTATGCCGAGTCTCAGAATGCGCTTGCCATTTGTTATTCCACGGGACAGGGAGTGGACAAGGATCCTGTGAAGGCGGCACTGTGGTGGGGCAAGGCGGCGGAGAGTGGACTGCCGGAGGCTGAATACGCTTTTGGATATTGTTGTGACATGGGTCTTGGTGTGGCTCAGGATCCGCAGGCCGCCGCGCAGTGGTACTCAAAAGCGGCGGAACAGAATTACCATAATGCCCAGTACGCCCTGAGCAAGTGCTACGCTTTGGGTAGGGGAGTTGCAAGGGGCAATATATGGGCATACAAGTGGCTTGCCCTTGCCTGCCAGGACGGAAGCAACAAGCAGTGGCTGGAAGAGAAGGCCGCGTTTGCCGCCGGTCTGAGGCCGGAAGAAGTCGCGACAGGGGAATCCCAGGCACAGGATTGGCTGGAGGCTTACAAGAAGAGGCCCCCAGTCGACCAATAGTCTTCTTAGGAGAGATTTTTCAGAAGGCTGCGGGTGTACTCGTGTTTGGGGGCGTGGTACAGAGTGTCGGAGGCCCCATATTCGACAATCTCGCCCTTGTACATGACGGCGATCCAGTCGCTGAAGTGTCTGACAAGACGCAGATCGTGGGAGATGAAGATGTAGCTTAATCCGAGGGTCTTTTGGAGCCCCAAAAGCAGATTGATAATCTGGCTTTGGACGGAGAGATCGAGGGCCGATACCGGCTCATCGCAGATCACAAGACGTGGCTTGAGGGCGAGGGCTCTCGCGATGCCAACGCGCTGGCGCTGTCCGCCGGAGAGCTCGTGAGGATACCGCGTAAGCAGGGCTTTGGGCAGTCCCACCAGATCCATAAGCTCGTTGACCCGCTCTTCGCGATCCGGCTCATGGTGGATTTCCATCGGCTCGGCGATGATTGAGAAGAGCGTGTGTTTTGGATTGAGCGAGTCGGAGGGGTCCTGAAAGATCATCTGGATCTGCTTGCGGTAGGGTTTCAATTTTGGACCGCGCAGGGTGGCGATATCCACTCCGTCAAAAATGATCCGGCCCGAGGAAGGCTCCAGCAGCCGTACGATTGTTTTTGCCAGAGTCGATTTCCCGCAGCCGGACTCCCCGACAATCCCCAGGGTCTGTCCCTGTTCCAAAGCGAGGTTGATGCCCTTGAGCGCCTGAAAGGACCCTTCCGCCTTTGTCAGGCTCTGCCCGGAGGCATAGCTGACGCGCAAATCTTTGACTTCAAGCAGGGCCGTCATAGCCATTCCCCGCTTTCCACCTGATGTTCCACAAGAGTCTGCTCATCACTGTAAACGAGGTTGCCGTTTACGGTTTTGCCCTTCAACAGAAGGGGAAGCCATATTTTATTGTCGGGCCACATCTCATGGTAGGGTATCTGATCGACGGGATACCAGCGGGGTATAATTTCTTCCGATTCCCTGATTTCTCCAGTCCAATCATCGCAAAGATAGACACTTGCCCGATGGCTCCAGCCGTCGTTGTTCATAAATTTGAATGTCAATGTGCCGGCAGCGTGAATTTTATCGAGCGTGACGCCCGCTTCTTCCAGCGCCTCGCGCCTGACTGCCTGATCCGCCGTTTCACCGGCGGATATCTTCCCGCCGAGGGAGAGCCATTTTCCCTCCGCGAATCCTCGCTTCTTAAAACCCAGGCAGATGTCAGTAATCTTTCCGGCTTTTTTCCTGACCAGAAAGCAAAAGCAAGTTGGCAGAAGGGGTTTTTCTTCCGCACGAGCCCCATCCGCAGCGGCAATTTCACTCCAGCGGCAGCAGCGGGCGTGGGTTGTATGGGTGGGCAGGAGCTCTTGCGGCTTCTTGCAGACGCTTTTTGCGAAAGGGCAGCGCGGAGCAAAACGGCAGCCGCTTTCCCACTCCCAGAAAGTCGGAAGACGTCCCTCTATCGAGCGCAGAGGTGTTTTGGGCAGAATATTGTCGCCCGGACGCGAGTCAAGAAGCGCGCGAGTGTAGGGATGCCGCGGAAACTCAAAGATATCGCGTGTCCGACCCGTCTCGACCACGACTCCCGCGTACATGACGTACACTTTCTGACAGAAGCGTTTGACCAGTCCCAGATCGTGCGTGATAAAAAGAACACTGACCCCGGTTTCCTTTTGAAGTGAAGACAGCAGCTCCAGGATCTGCGTTTGCAGCGAGGCGTCCAGGGCCGTGGTGGGCTCATCGGCGATAATCAGTTTTGGTTTGCAGATAAGCGCCATCGCGATCATGACGCGCTGGCGCTCGCCTCCGGAGAGTTCGTGCGGGTAGGAACGCCCCTGGGCCTTTTCCTCTGAGAGCCCCACGCGCAGAAGCATCTTTCGAACGGCCTGGGCAGCCTCCTTTTTACCGACTTTGTCATGGAGGATCAGGCTTTCGGCCACCTGGTCGCCGATTCTCATGACGGGATTCAGAGCGCTCATCGGCTCCTGAAAAATCATTGAGATTTCCCTGCCTCGAATGGCGCAAAGCGCCTTTTCATCCAGGGCCAGAAGATTTACATAATGCCTATTCGTATCTCCCTCTTCCAATTGAGTTCCCGCATAAGATCCTTCTTGGTCTGGGGTATGGGGCCGCAGGTCCTTTAAATAAAGCCCCCTCCCTGCGGGAGGGGGAAGGGGGTGGGTGGTATGTAGGGAATTTGATGTATGGTCGGATACAGGTATTTCAGATAAGGAGGACATATGGGCAGGGGGTGGGAGTGCCCCCATATTATTAAAAAGTATCTCCCCACCGACGATCTGTCCCGTGGGGTGGGGAAGCAATTGGAGAATCGAGAAAGCAACGGTTGACTTGCCGCAGCCGGACTCTCCAACAAGCCCCACGACCTCGCCCTCATCGAGGGTGATATCGACTCCATCCACCGCCCGCATGAAGCCCTGCGGGGTCTCAAATCCTGCCACCAGGTTCTTTATTTCGAGGAGCGCCATTGATCGTAGGTTTTGACGGAGTTGTCGTAGGACTTTCCTGAACGCATGGCCTCCATTGTTTCCTTTCTGGCCGCCTCATCAATCCAGAAAACACCCGTTCCCGTCGGATCTTCGCCGGTCTTCACGTCGAAGTAATCCGGGACTTTGATATGGCGCCAGTAACCCACGCGATACCAGGGACGCATGAAAGCCGGAATGAAGACGCACTGATCTGCAATCTTCTCCTGGAGCTGATACGAGAGTCTTTGGATTTGGTTCTCATCGGTTTCCTTATCGTACCGGTCGATAAGCGCGTCGACCGTAGGGTCTGAGAGCATGCATAGGTTGTTGGTCTGTGGTTTGGCGTTGACGGAATGGAACATTTCCCAAAAACGGGGAAAGCGTTCGCCCGCGGCCATCTCAAACGCCGTAAAGGCCGCCTGATGTTTCTTCTCGCTCACCTTCTTAAAAGCGGTTGTGGGGTCGAGAATCTCCAGATCCAGGTTGACTCCTGCCTTGAGCGCATCCTCCTTGAGCATCATGAGCGCGTTGGCAGTCGGGGTCTCGGCGGCCGTCACAGTGATAGTGAGGCGCGTACCATCGGTGCGGCGCAAAATTCCGTCGGGACCGCGGGAGGTGAATCCCGCCAGAGAGAATTCCTTCGCGGCGTTCTCCAGATCGAAGGGGGGCGGCTTTATGGCCGGATCGGAGAACCTGCCGTAACCGGTGGCATAGCCCGGCAGGCGTTCAAAGTCTCCGCGGAAGAAGAACTTCAAAACTCTCTCCCAATTAAGCGAGTAGGCGAGTCCCCTGCGGACGTGTATGTCCTTGAGAAGAGCGTCTTGCGTGTTAAGATAAAAGCCCCAGGTGGGACGCGGCACATCGTTATAAAAGATGGCGCGCTGGATATAACCATGCTTGACGGCGGGGGCGTTGGGAGCCCTGTCATACCAGTACTCGGGGAGGTTGAGGCTGAATACGTCGAGTTTTCCCGCCAGGAAGAGCTCAAAGGCCTTATTGGGATCGCGTATGACCTTGTATTCAATGGCCTCGGGATTGAAGCGGTAGCGGCAGAATTTGTTGTTGTCCGCCCACCAGTTTTTGACCCTGCGGAGGGTGATCGACTGTCCTTTGCGCACATCGGAGGGCCGCACTTCGTAGGGCCCGGTGGTGGGCTCAAAACGCCACTGATAGCGCTCTGGATAATCGTCGCCGAGTTCCGAATAGAACTTCATGGGGAGCGGACTTAAGCCTCCCGCCTTCTCCAGAAAATCCGGACGGGCTTTTGCCAGGGTGATGGCGATCGTATAGTCGTCAAAGCGGATGAGTTTTTTGTACTCGGTGGTATAGAAATTCACGTACCAGGGATCGTGGATATGATCGGATCTGAAGAAGTAAAAGGCAAAGAGGTAGTTTGCCGCTCTGACCGGTTCACCGTCGCTGAAGCGCGCGGCGGGATCGAGACGGAAATAGACGGTCATCTTGTCGGGACTGATGGCCCACTGCCTGGCCAGGGCCGGATAGGGCTTTAGGGTATTGGGATCAAAGCCCAGAAGCGAGAGGCCTCCCTGCAGGATGGCGCGCGAAGCTCCGTTGCTGTCGGGGCCGACCAGCCGGAAAGTGGAGGGAAAATCCATTAGAAAGTCGTGGATAGTGCCTCCGCGAAGGGCGCGGGGATCGCCGAGGGGGACAACATCGTGGCCGTCCTGCCAGGCGAGATCCTTGGGAAGGTCGGCGGGAGAGGCGAAGACAAAGAATTCGGGGTTCTTTCTGTAGTAGGCGACCGCTTCGGCTAGGGCGTCATTGGCCTTGGCGACCTCTTTGTGGGTGCAACCGAAAAAAAAGATTAAAAGAGCGATGAGTGAAAGTAAAAAGCGCATATATTGGAGAGCATAAGACGTGGGGAGTGGGGTTTCAATCGTGGAGTTTTAGAGAGGATAGAAATCACTGCAAAATCACTGCTCCTCAGTGATTTTATTATAGGTATTTGTAGCCTAGCCGTCACTGTTATCTCACTGTTTAATAGTGATGATTGGGTAATAATAGAATTATTGTTTGAGGCACGGGTTTGGGGCACATGAGGAAGAGTGGGTAGCATAGGAAGACGAGGAATCAGAAGAATCATGAGAATCATGTGCGGGCAGTCCGTGGGCATGGCGCTATTGTATCAGAGTTTTAGGGGAGGGGGGTATACGTTCGCGGGTTCGATTTCCGTACCCCCAAAAATACTAACTACGCTCATTTGCTTTACAAAGCACAATTTTACGAGGCTTATACCAAAAATCAATACGCGGTGTCTGAATGTCGGTTTTAATAACACCCTCCTTCTTTAATTTCTGTATAACACCCTTTGATTGTCCACGAAGCATATAAGAATTTAAGCAAATGCGAATTAGATCAGTTTCATCAGTTACCTGCCCACTTCGTATAGAGGATTCTAACAGAGACCCAAATTCCTGTACTTTCTTGGGTCTCATCTCATCAAAAGGTAGCATCAGCTCATTTACCCCAATATTTTCACGATCAATATCATAATTAGCCCCACCAGATCGTGGAGCATTTCCCCAAGCCACTCGCAAGAACTTGTCAATACCTAGGGGATGTTGACTTCCAAAAATAAGCCCATAGATATTGGACAGGTTCTTAAGAGAGAAAGGTGCTAGAAAAAACTGTTTCCTACTTGGTATGAGATCTCGAAAATGTTTCAGAACGCATAAGTGCGTTTCATAAGAATCCTTAGGTTTCTCTATTTTTAAATTGATCTCGCTGCTGTCGGCAAATCGGTTGGCAATAGCTGAAGCTACAAAGAAAATGAAATCAGTTACAGGGAAGGAAATTAGCTGCCCAAAGACCTCATCGCTGACTTCCTTAACACCGCACTGATCGATTAAGAGTAATTTCGCCTTACCCTGGTCGGAAAGGATAGATTTATGTTCCTGAAGAGCCTCTTGAAAACATATTCTCCGACAGTCTATACCTCTTATTTTATCAATCTTCCACTCATCTTTGCCCAACTCAGTTTTGAGCTGTTCTATCTTGGCTGCATCTTTATCGAAGAAATGGACAAGAACTGGAACATTCCATTTTATTACAGGGTTATCGGCATATGACTTTAGCTGTCTCATGATTCTGAGAGGCGACCCTAGATTGTTCTTTGAGTCCTTCCCTGGGCCACAAAAGAAGTCAAAGATATGTATCTCAGTAAGGCGAGATTGCGTAATAAAAACAGGGAACCACTCTTGGGTGTATTGCTCAAAAATATCGAGTTTATCTAAAGTACTACTGGCATAAGGTCTACTATGAAATTCTATCTTAGGCATACTCTTTAATTCCAGCTTTCTGCACAAGAAGACGGCTTCGTTGATCCTCATCTAAAACAGGGTTTTGTGTCGTTGGAGGAAAATCATCATAAGTTCTGCCATTGAGTTTCCTCCCTGACTCCGCCTTTCTAATACCGCCCCACTGCTTGAAGAAGAATGGAACATTGTTTATATGACACTGCCTATGGATGTTTAATACCCATTCTTTTTTGATTGGTCTTGCTCCTGGCCCACTTTCTCCACCAACAATTACCCAGTGTATTCCCTTCAGGTTAAGAGTCCCTATATCCTCGAGTAGCGGCTCTACTGATAAAAAGGCTACGGTAGTCTTTGCTTTTCTAAGCAAGTCTATTCTGGGTAGGCCATGCTTTTTGTTTTCTACGCTTACTCCCCACCATATATGAGGCGCAGTAGCGGCCTTTCTGAACTCTTTACGGGTTAGTAGATCGAGCATTCTATCAGCGCGCTTAGTTAGAATCTGATACGTATGCCACTTGGCGGCTAACATTACTTCACAGATCTTTGCGAAATATTCGTCAGGAACTTCCTCATGGAATAAGTCACTCATTGAGTTCACAAATATTTTTTTAGAGTCAGCCCATCTAAGAGGTTCTCCGAGCTTTTCTGGGACAAGACGCAAATCAAAACCAAACTCAAATGGATGGCCTTTGATTCCTCTGAAACGCTCTGCCAATGTCTCTGCATAGCAATGCAGGCAGCCGGGACTAACCTTAGAGCATCCTCTGATTGGGTTCCAGGTAGCATCTGTCCATTCTATTTTAGAAATAGCGCCCATAATACTCTCCGGTCTTGATAATGACTAAAAAATCGCCTTACACAAGCCTTCATTCGATCTGCTCCTATCTATACCTCAGCAGCGTCTTGGGGTCTAACGCCTCCCTTAGCGCGTTTCCAATGATGGTGAGTAGCACCAAGACCAGCGTCATCGCGGCAACAACAGAAGAGACGATCCACGGCGCCTGCAACGATCCCGATCCGGTGCTGAGCAACTCCCCCCAACTGGCCTCTGGCGGTTTGAGGCCGAAACCGAGGAAGTCGAGAGAAGTCAGCGTCGTGATCGCCCCTACCGCCTGATAGGGCAGAAAGGTCAAAAGGATTCCGCCCAGCTGGGGGAGAATGTGCCGCGTGATGATGCGAAAGTCGGAGGAGCCGGAGGCTTTGGCCGCCAGGACAAAGTCGCGCGTCTTTTCGCGAAAGGAGAGGGCCCGCACAAAGGCCGCGATTCCCGTCCAGCCGAACACGAGAGAGAGCACCACCAGCCAGAAGAGATTTGGCGAGATGATCGAGGCCACGATCATTACCACATAGATAAAAGGGATGTTGCTCCATATCTCGATGAGACGCTGCCCCAGAAAGTCAAAGAGCCCGCCATAATAACCGAAGGCGACTCCCAGGAGGGTGCCTATGACCATGAGGCCAACCAGATAAAGAGACGCGAAGATCAGTGCGTTGCGGTATCCGTAGACGAGTCGCACAAGAATATCGCGTCCCAGGGGATCGGTGCCCAGATAATGCGTGGAGGCAAAATCGGGAGGCGAGGGGGCGTAGGCGTTCGGGTTTGTGAGGGAGAGGGAATTTTCGATGGGGCTGTAGGGGATGAGAGGGAGAAGGACGAATGGGGCTTTCGCGGTAGTGGCGGAGGATGAGGAAGGGTAGAAATCAGATGTATTTCCGGTGGGGTTTGGGGGCGCAGCCCCCATATCCAAATTCCCCTCCCTGAGGGAGGGGTTGGGGGTGGGTGGAGATGTATGCGATAATTTTTCCAGCTCGCGGTAGTCAGTCTCGTAATCGTAGGGAAGGCCAAAAGTCCTGCCAGGAAGCTGTCCCTGAAAGAGCGGAAAATAGACACGGCCCTGATATGCTACAAAGAGCGCGCGATTGCCCGCCCATAGCTCTGCAAAAACACACAGAAGACTGAGTGTGAGCCAGACAACCAGAGCCAGTCCCCCGTTTTTCCAGAAAATCTCGCTCTGCCGGCTATCCATTGGCGTCTCCCTTCTCGAAGCGCACGCGTGGATCCACCAGCATCACCAGTAAATCCGAAAGAACATTGCCGACGAGCAGCAGCAGCGAGCTGACAAGCAGGATCCCCATCACGACAGGATAGTCGCGGTCAAGAGTCGCGGAGTAACTTAGAAGCCCAAAGCCATCGATGTCAAAGAGCTTTTCGACAAGCAACGAGCCGGAGACAAGCAGGGCCAGATTCTGACCGAAGTTGGTGGCCAGCGGAATAAGGGAGTTCCGCAGCGCGTGACGGAAAAGGACTGACTTGGTTGGAAGCCCTTTGGCTGTGGCGGTACGCATATAGTCGGCGGCGAGGACCTCGATGGTGGTGTTCTTGATGATGCTCGTCAGAAAGGCAAGGCTCCCAATAACGTAACAAAACAGGGGAAGCGCCGCGTGCCAAAAAAGGTCGGCCATCTTGCCAAGAAACGAGAGGCTGTCGAAGTCGGAGCCGACAAAGCCCCCCACGGGGAACCATCCAGTGCGCGCGGCCAGAAGGACAACCAGAAGACTCCCGATGACATAGTTGGGAATGGCATACCCCAGAAGAAGAACGGCCGAGGAGGCCTTGTCCAGCACTCCCTTGTCGCGGATGGCCTGGATGACGCCCAACGGGATGCAGATGCCATAGGTAATCAGGAGCGTCATGACGCCATAGAAGGCGGAAATCGGCAGCCGGGCTGCGATCAGATCCCAGACCGGTTCATTGTAGCGGTAGGACTGTCCCAGGTCGCCCTGCAGGACGTGGCCAAGCCACTGCGCGTAGGCCTCGTACCAGGGTTTGTCGAGGCCATAGTAAGCCTTGAGCTGGGCAAGCTGCGCGTCGGAGAGGGATGATTGCGAGGCGGCGGTAGTTTTGGAGGCGCGGTCTTGGAAGTCGTTCATCCGCGCCTGCATGAGAATTCTCTCCAAAGGACCTCCCGGCACAAGACGGGTGAGCGCGAAGACGACAAGAGTCACCCCCAATAGGGTTATAGGAATGAATACCAGCCTTTTAAGAAAGTAGCGGCGCACGGGGGTAGATTATAGATTTGTGCGCGTGAAAATCGAGCCTTAAGGATGCCGGAGAAAGAACCGTATTTGTTGAGGTTGCCGGACAACATATACTTATGGCCAAACAAAGTCTAAACACGCGTCTCTGGATCAATACCAGTGTCAGCCTATGTCTGATGGTATTTGTGAGTGGGTTGGGGCTCTTCATGTTGCAGTCAAACCTGGGTGATTTCAAGGGATATCAGGCATCTGCCAAATTGACCTCGGTGTCCCAATCCATAGACGTATCCGTCTACAACGCGCGCTTAAGCGCCAGAAAATTTCTTGCCAGTCTGGACGACAAAGACGCACAGGACGCGGCGGAGCGCGTAAAGGATGTGAAGGCGTTTATAGAGACCGCCAGGGGTTTGCGGGGCTCCGATGTCTACAAGGAGAAACTGGATGCCGCAGACAAGCTTGTTGAGACTTACGCGGCGGCTCTGGAAAAGATGCGCAGTGAAACGGGAATCTACCTGAAGGCGCAGGCGGTGACGGTCGATCTTGGTCCCAAAATACTGAATGGCATAAATGCGCTTTACGAGAACGCGCAGAAAGCCGCAATTACGGAAGCAGGCAAGGTAGCGGCTGCGCCCTCTGTGGCAGTCGTGGCTCCTGCGGAGACAGTGACTTCCGTGGGGCAGCCAGCCCCCGCTGTTGCGGCGGTGGCTCCAGTGAAGCAGCCGGTTCCTGCTGTATCTGTGGCTCCGGTAGAACATGATAACAGCAAGGCCGCCGAATATATTACTGCCACGAGCGAGGCCCGCTACGCGATAGCCCTGGCTAGGATGTATGTGTGGCGTTTTTATGCCCGCAACACCCAGGCCGATGCCGCCGATGCAGGCAAGTACCTGGATGAGGCGGGAAGCAAATGCCAAAAGCTGAAGAAATACACAAGCGGGAGTGATGCCAACATACTGAAAGCCCTGCTGGACAATTACGAGACATACAACAAAAATTTGAAAGAGACCTTCAGAAGCGCCCTGGCGCGGGCGTCAATCCTCAACACCGAGCTGACTCCTACCGGACAGAAGGTTGTTTCAGTGGCTGGCGATATTGTAAGTGGAACGGGGCTGTCCCAGACTGCTGTTGCGCAGGCTTTTGAATCCAAAAATCACGTTTTGTTGATCGTTATCTCTATTCTGACGATGATCAGCATCGCTTCCGGCGCCATTTTGTCGGTGATTCTCATCTCCTCCATCTCCAACAGTATAAAGTCTGTCATCAAGGGGCTGACTTCCTCCAGTCAATCCGTCGGGTCGGCTGCCAATGAAATTGCGGCTTCCTCCCAGTCGCTTGCCGAGGCCTCCTCGGAGCAGGCGGCAACCGTGGAGGAGACCTCGGCCTCAATGGAGGAGATCTCCTCGATGGTCAAGACCAATACCCAGACAGTGGAACAGGTGCGTGATCGGGCCAGCAAGGCCAATGAGGCTACTGTCGCGGGCACCAAGAAAATGAATGATTTGTCGCAAAAGCTGGATTTGATACGCCAGGCCGGCAATTCGCTGAAAGCGGCCATTACCAAGATCAGCCAGTCTTCAAAGGAGGTTGCCCAGGTGACTTCGGCTATCAATGAGATCGCCTTTCAGACGAACCTGCTTTCGCTAAACGCGGCAGTGGAAGCTGCCCGTGCCGGAGAGGCGGGCGCGGGATTCGCCGTTGTGGCAGGGGAAGTGGGGCAGCTGGCGCAAAGATCGGCTGGAAACGCCACAGAGACGGCCCGGCTCATTGAGCAGGCCGGAGAGAGCTCCAAGGAAGGCGTGACCGCCAGTGAGGAGGTGCTCAAGCGTGTGGACGAGGCAGCCAAGATCTTTACGGAGGTAACACAGTCTTTCGGTGCCATTGCCAGCCAGGTGACCGAGGTCAGCACCAATACGGAGCAGGTCAAGCAGGCTTCCACGCAGCAGGCCTCCGGCATCGAGCAGATCAATACGGCCGTCAGCCAGCTGGATCAGGTGATCCAGCAGAACGCCGCCACCAGCGAAGAGGCTGCGGGCGCCGCCGCTTCGCTTTCAACGCAGGCTGACGAACTGCGCCGCCATGTGGAGCATCTAAGTGAGATAATTTATGGCACGAAGAAGCTGATGACTTATACTCCTTCAGCAGCCAGTACTGGCGAGCCCAATCCCAAGATGTTTCCGAATACTCCGCAGTCGGAGAAATCAGCATCGGTTGCTCCGGTCGCCAAAAAGCCGGTGGCCAAACCAGTCTCGCCACGAGCCGGCAGGGCTGTCTTTACCTCCGCGAGCCACAAAAAGAATTAGCGAGTCTTCCCAAATGCGAGGACAGGAGCGGGACCCATTTGGATGTAGCCCTGTGCATTCATGGGGATGGGGACGTTTTCGGCGCCATGCCCGATCAGTTTTGTGTGAAAGACCGGAATCTCGACGGTTTGAAAGAGCTCGGAGAGTTTTTGCCGAAGATAGTCCCTCTGTTGCGGGAGGTCCCCGGGCGAAGCAACCGTGAGCTTCTCATAGATATCCCCTATGATCAGTGCCCGCGCACGCTTGAAGAGCCCCACGCGATTCAGATATTTCAGGGTTCTGTCGATGACATGGGGTTTTTCCTGCCAGTCCTCGAGAAAGAGAAGCTTGCCGGTGGCATCCACTTCCCACAAGTCACCCCTGTTTATCGCCATCAGGCTCAGGTTGCCACCGGCGGATTGCTCAAATTTCAGGGTGCCTGACTGCTTGGCTTTGTCATTGATTGGGGTAAGTTGCGGGAATTGGACGGGCGAATGTTCTTTGTAAATCAAATATCTTTTCAGGGCGGCCACAGTAAGAGGCATTTCTTTTTCCAGTCCCGCAAAGGTTGCGCTGTGTATGGACGTGATGCCAAAGCGGCTGGCGGCATAGTTTAAGAGGGCGGTGACGTCGCTTGATCCTATGATGATCTTGTTTTTTGCGTTGGGATGGGAGAGGGCATCCCCCAGGAAGGGGAGGATATCGGCTGTGCCTTCGCCGCCGCGAAGGGCCCACAGGACGTCGCAGGAGTCTCCGCTGACAAGCTGGGACAGCGCTAGCGCTTTTTCGGCAGGAGTCTGCCGCTCAAATACGGCGGGATCGTATGCTATCTGGCACTGGAATTCCTTCTCATATCGCCCGATGAGTTTGTCAATGAGACCTTTGTCGGCAGTGCTGGCAGGCCTGAATATGGAGATCCGCAACATATACAAGAACTTAATTAGATCCTTGAGAGAGGACGAGATTTTTCGTAGGATGGATTCTCTTCGGACGGCTAGCTCAGCGGTTAGAGCATCTGCTTTACACGCAGGGGGTCGGGGGTTCGAATCCCTCGCCGTCCAAGCTTTTTATGCCGACAGACTCCATAGATATCCAGGTGCGCGCGGTCTGCGCCGTGCCCGAGGGTTGCGCGCTCTTTCTGGGGAACGCCAACAAGGTCTTTGTCATACACATAGATCCGGTCTTGGGGCAGGCTATCACGTCCGCGCTGAGGCCCTCCCCCAGAACCCGTCCCATGACCCACGACTTGATGGCCAATATCTTCGCGGGCTTTGGCATCGGATTGGAGAGAGTTATCATCAATGACGCCACGGGGGATACCTTTTACGCGCGGGTCATCCTGCGCATGGAGAATGAGCTGGGCGTGAAGATGGTGGAGGCAGACGCGCGCCCGAGCGATTCGATCATTCTGGCCTTAAACGCCAAGAGGCCGATGGGCGTGTCCAAGAAGCTGTGGGAGAAGCTGCCGGATTCCACGGCCCTTATGGAGCGGTTGGTGCGGGGAAAGAACTGATGACACCCCTTGATCTCCAGTCGCCCTTTGTTCTGTCTCCCATGTGCGATTTTACGAGCATGGGGAAGTTCGTCGCGCAGGTGGGCCCTCCCGACCTATTTCATATCGAGTACGCGCGCGTTCATGCCAATACCAGCTGGAGCCAGGACTGGCTCGATTTTGTCTGCGGTTACGGTCCCCAGCACAGAGTGATTGCCCAACTGATCGGCTGTGAGCCGGAGTATTTTGTGAAGGCCCTTGAATTTGCAAGGAAGCTTCCCATTTCAGGCATTGATTTGAACCTGGGGTGTCCGGCTCCCAAGATCTATAAACAGAATGTGGGTGGCGGACTTCTGCGGGATCTGGATGTGGTTGACAGGATTGTGGGGACTTTGCGTGAGGCCATTGATCCTCCGCTGACACTGAGCGTCAAGTTCCGCCTGGGTTTTGAAAATCCAGACGCCTGGGAGGGGGTCTTTAGCATATTAAAAAAACACTCCGTTGACTGGTGCACCGTCCATTTGCGGACGGTCTCTGACGGTTACCGCGTTCCGGCGCGTTTCAATCTGGCGCACGAGGTGGTCGAAGCCTCCCCATGCCCGATCCTGCTCAATGGCGACATCCAGACCGTCACGCAGGGTCGTGAGTTGATCGCCTCCACGGGCGCGTGGGGAGTCTCCATCGGACGGGCGGCCCTGCGTTATCCGTGGATCTTCAGGCGTGCCCACGGAGGGGCGCCGGCAACCTACGCGGAGGCTTACGAGTACCTTAAGTGGATTGTCACCAATCTGCGTTCAGTGGGGCATATAAAAGGCCACCTGAACTTTCTGGGACTTTCGGTGGACGCGCAAGGACGTTTCCTCAAAAGGATGCGCCAGTCCCGTACCACAGAGGAGCTTTTGAGGCTGGGCGAAGAGACCCTTCTTCCGAGAGGATCTGAGATATTTCCCGAGGCGCCCTTCTCAAATCTCTACGCCCGGCCTTCGATGGAGAAACCGAAGTGTGGGTCTAACGGATGACCACCTCAGGCGCGTCGGTTAGCGCCCTTTTTGATACAATGGTGAGTCGAACAAGAGAGATAATCTAGTATTACGGATATATCTTATATAGTTTTTATATAATTGACTTTTATATTACATTTAGTTAACATAATGCCGTTGTTGTTTGTAAAATTAAAGCAACAATCTACTTTATAATGATGCAACTATCACCCAAGCAGTATGCAATCTTGCCTCTTATTAAGGCAAAAGTGTTCGTTAGCTGTCTGGATATTGCCCACGCCCTCAATCTGACCCCCAGGACGGTGCGCGAGTTTTGTAAAAAGTGGGTGGCGGAGGGTTTCCTTGAGGTCGCCGATCCGTCGAATAGAGCACGAATGTACAAACTGGGTGCGAAGGTCGGCGCTTAAGGGGTCCATTGTAACATTAGCCTTTCGATCTTGGTAAAAATGCCCTAAGATAGCCTCCCATGCCAGAGGAGACACCCATGTTCCGCCAGTACTGCGAGGTGAAGGCCAAACTCGCGCCAGGGACGCTGCTTCTTTTCCGTCTGGGGGATTTCTTTGAGATGTTCGATGAGGATGCGCGGATCGGCGCCAATATATTGGGTCTGACCCTGACTGCCCGTCACGGCAGGCCAATGGCAGGACTACCGTTCCATGCGGTGGACGGTTACATACGCAGGCTTCTGGAGGCGGGCAAAAAGGTGGCACTTTGCGATCAGCAGGAGGAAGCTCGTCCTGGAAAACTGGTCAAAAGGGAGCTGACGCGTGTTTATACCCCAGGAACGGCTCTAAGCGCCGAACATCTGCGGGCCGAGCACAATCACTATCTGTTATCGCTTTCCTGCGAGGGCAAGAAGCTTAGTGCCAGTTGGATGGAACTCTCGACGGGCGAGTGGTCGGCAGCGACTTCGGAGGACTCTGCCGGGCTTTTGAACTTTCTGATTATTCTGCAGCCGGCCGAACTGATAGTGCCTGAGGGCGGGTTGCCGGCTGGCATCAAGGAGACGCTTATTGAGAACCTGCCGGGGCTTTCGGTCTCGGAACTGCCCGCGTCATTTTTTGAGAACGCAGGCGCCGTCCGGATCTTGCGCGAGGCTCTGGGGGTGGCCACCCTCAAAGGCTTTGGCTTTGCCGATGACCACCCGGCAATCAGTGCGGCGGGAGCCTTATACAGCTATGCGAAGCAGGCGCTCTGTTCGGCTCCGGCCAACCTCAAAGAGCTCAAACTCTGTGTTTTTGAAAACCGATTAATGATCGACCCCAATACCGCGCGCCAGTTGGAGATCTTCCGGGCTCTGGATGGGGGAAGGGAGGGGTCGCTCTTGCGGGCATTGGACTCCACCATGACTTCGGCGGGGGCGAGGCTGTTGGAAAAGGCGCTTCTTTCGCCCTGCGTGGAGCTTGACAGGATAAGGGAACGCCACGCGGCGGTGGGCGCTCTGGCGTCTTCTCCACAGGCACTGCAGGAACTGCGTGGTCTGCTCTCGACCTTACGGGACTTGGAGAGAATCCTCTCGCGGCTCCAAAATAAACTGCGCGCTCCTCGCGAGCTGTCCGCCACGCGCGATACGCTCAGGGCTCTGCCGCGATTAAAGGCGGCACTAAGCAGGTTCCGCGCTGGCGCTCTGGAGTGGATTATGGGGGGCATCTCCACGCATGAGGATCTGGAGAAGAGGCTGTCTGCGGCTTTGGAGGATGAGCCCAACAACGACCTGACAGAGGGTGGCTATATCCGCGACGGTTATGACGCCGAGCTGGATCGCCTGAAGTCGCTTTCGGCCAACCACAAAATTTGGATCGCCGAACTGGAAAGACTTGAGCAGGAGCGCACCGGCATCAAGAGCCTCAAGGTAAAGTACAACCAGAACTTTGGTTTTTTTATTGAGGTGACCAAGTCCAACCTTGCGCGAGTCCCCGCCGACTATATCCGCAAGTCGACAACGGTGGGAGGCGAGCGCTATATCACGGCAGCTCTTCAGGAACGCCAGAAGGAGATCCTCTCGGCCGAGAGCAACGCCATTCGCCGTGAAATGGAGATATTTGAAGGGCTGGTGTCGGAGGTGGTTTCCGAGGCAGACGCGCTCCGCAGAACTGCGCAGGCCCTGGCGTGGTGCGATCTAATGGGGGCTTTTGCCTTCAACGCGCTCAAGTGGGGATACTGCCGTCCGGAGATGGCCGACGATGAGGCACTGGAACTCATCGGCGGGCGGCATCCGGTGGTGGAACAGGCTCTTGTAGCGGGTGGAGACAGCGAAAAATTCGTGCCCAATGACGCGCGGATGAGCGCGAGCGCTGAGCAGATCCTTCTTATCACCGGTCCCAATATGGCTGGAAAGAGTACCTACATCCGCCAAGTGGCGCTTATCGTGCTGATGGCGCAGCTTGGTAGCTTTGTTCCGGCAACGCGTGCGCGGATCGGAATTGCCGACAGGATCTTCTCGAGGATAGGCTCCTCAGACGCGCTCTCAAGAGGCGAGAGTACCTTCATGGTGGAGATGACGGAGACTTCCTATATTTTGCGGACAGCCACCCAGAAGAGCCTGATCGTCCTTGATGAGATAGGGCGGGGGACGAGCACCTACGACGGCCTTTCGATCGCGTGGGCCTGCGTGGAGTATCTGCACGCGTCTCCCTCTGCGGGCCCAAGGACGCTCTTTGCCACCCACTATCACGAGATGACGAGGCTGGAAAAGACCCTGCCGCGGCTCAAGAACTACACGGTATCGGTGAAGGAGTCGGCGGGAAAGATTATCTTTGTAAGGAAGGTGGTCCCGGGAACGGCAGACAGAAGCTACGGAATACACGTGGCGCAGATCGCGGGGCTGCCCAAAGCGGTGGTGGACCGCGCGACGAAACTCCTCGAAGGACTTGAGGCGCAGGCCAAGGCGCCAAAGCAGAAAACACAGAAGGCTGCGGAGGGACAGTTGGGACTCTTTGGATAAATATGAGACTCTATCGCTTCAGTCCTATCAAAAACAAAACCGAGATGCTGCAGGCAATAGAGCATATGCACTTTTCCTGCTTCAAGCTATGCAGACAGGCGTTTGGGGGGTATTTCCCTGTGGCGGGGAATGTGGCGATCTTCTGCCACTACCCGGAGGAATTCGAGACTCTTACGAGGATCCGGGAAGAGCTCACTGACGCGTCGGACCATATCAACAAGAAATATTTCCTGTTGCGCAGCCCCATCGTCATAAAGGCGGCAGATGATATCCCAGAGACAACCTATACCTATCTGTACATACGCCGACCCGATCCATACCGCGCGCAGGTCGGCAATCTGGATTTTGTCCTGGGCAAGGAGAGATACCAGAAAATCAAGAAACTGTTGCTTGGCGGGGAAACCATCAAAGGCGCGCGGTTGTACCCCGGCGCGACCCTCGAGATGATAGAGCTCTATGATCCTGATGCGGACGTGCTGGGATACGCGATACCGGAAAAGTGGAAGTAGCCGAGCTTACTTTCCCCATTTTATAAACTCTTTCGGTAACGCGGCCTCGGCATAAAAATTCATGGAGGGGATCTCAAAGGATCTCGCGTGCAAAAGAAGCGTCTTGGCCCTCAGCTCCCGATTGAGCCGGAAATCCCCGTAGGTCGCGTCCCCGATGATCGGCATCTTTCGTTTGGCGGACTGTATCCGCAGCTGGTGGGTGCGTCCGGTCAGGGGCCGCAGCTCCAGAAGCGACGACTCGATCGGGGAGTGGAAGCTCTTCAGGAGGGCCATTTGCGTTTCGGCTGGAGCGCCTCCCCCGATGGCGCGCCCGCGCACACCGCCGCCGGCGCGGTCAAAGGTCTTTTGGAGTTTATCAGTCCAAAGCTCTTTGGGTTTGCGCGGGCATCCGGCCACGATCGCGTTATAGACCTTTTTGACCTTGCGGGCGCGAATCAGCTCCTTGACGTCGCGGGCTACCGCCGCGTAGGGGGTCACCATAATCACTCCGCTTGTGGGTCCATCGAGCCGATGCAGCAGATAATAGGGACCCTCGTCGGTCATGTAGGCCTCTTCCTTCATGTCGTAGGGGGCCACAATAAGCGAATTCTTTTCTTCGCCGGGCTTGTTGGGGTGCGAAAGAACCCCAGAGGGCTTGTTCAAAGCCCACAGACCCTGCTCGGAAATGAAGAGGACCTCGACGCCTTCAGCTAGTTGCATGGAAAAAGACTAACACTATCTCTTCCCGTGGTCGATGACTTTTCCCTATTCCCCCGATTATTTATCAGCCAGTTTTTTGATGTATTCCACCCAGCCCGGCACAGCCTCTGCCAGCTGGTCCATGCAGTGCCGATAGGACTCCTCGTCGGAGCCGAAGGGATCGGGGATCTGCTTGTCGCCTCCGACATTCTCCCGCCATAGAAAGATAGGCACCTTTGTCTTTGGAAATTCCTGTTCAATCATCAACTGATGCATCTTGGTCATGACCAGGATAAGCCCCGCTTCCCGCAGCATCCTCTCGGTCAGCTGTCGGCTGCGGTGTCCTTTGATATCAATCCCGATCTTCTCCATGACTCGGACTGAATTGGCTGAGGCTACCTGCCCATCATAGGCTGCCACCCCGGCGGAGATCACCTCAATGCCGGACAGCCCTGCCTCGGCGAGGGCCTTTTTCAGGAGGCCTTCGGCCATCGGGGAGCGACATATATTGCCGGAGCATACCACAACGACGGGACCCATAGGGGATGAGGATAGCAAAAGCATCCCAAAGGGCGAGCAGTTTCTACTTCACGGGGATGGTGTTCTGCCCGTACGGCGCTATATTTTCCGCCCTTCTTTCAATCTCCTGTCTGGTTGCCTTGATAAGCTCCTCCACTCCGAAGGCCTCCACTGTCACCGAGGCCGCCGCGGTTCCCAGTCTCATGCCTTCCATGATTGTGGCAAAGTCTATTTTGCCGGTTGCCGCCAGATGCGCCATCACGCTTCCCAGGAAGGTGTCCCCAGCCCCCGTTGTTTCAATCGGGATATTGTCATAGATGCCCAGCCGGGCGGTCTTGCCGTCCTGGGAGTAGAGAATGCTTCCGAGTTTTCCATGTTTGACGATCATCCATTTTGGCCCCATTTCAAATACCTTGCGGACTGCCTCCTCTTCGCTCCTTGTACCTGTCAGCGCGGCTGTCTCCCCGTCGTCGATGCAAAGGAGACCGGATTTCCCGATCAGATTGAGAAGTTGGGACTTTAGCGCGGGGGTGTTTATGTAGACGGCGATGGTATCGACGGCGATAAAGCATTCGGGCGGTAGCTTTGCCGCGACCTCAAGCTCTTTTTCGGGGGCGTAGGTGGCCATCATGGCGAATTTATATTTTCCGATGTCGGCGGGCGTCAGAAGGCTTGCCGTGGCCATGACTCCCAGATCCACCCCGATTGTTTCCCGGATGCCGAGATTCTCCTTGTAGACGCCCTCCCATCTAAAGGATTTATCGCTGGCGACCCGCGTCAGGTTCCTGAGATCAAGTCCCGCGTCCAGGAGTCTTCTCTCAAGGGCTGGCGGATAGTCGCCGCCGATAGCAGAGAGAATGACGGGTTTGCACCAGTGACGCGCCGCCAAGGCCGCGAAAGCTGCCGAGCCTCCGAGCTGGTCGGTAGCCAATCTGCCTTTGTTGCGGATGGTGTCGATTGCGATGGAACCCGTGATAAGAAGAGGCTTCATATGGCGATCATCTATAATTTTTTTTTGAAATGCGAGGGAAAATTTATTAGTAAAAGATTGGACTGCGCCATGAACTATCGGTTGGATTTCCCTTGAAAACTATGGCTCACCAGTTATGAAATTGTGCCTATATCTGCATTGTGAATAACTTGAGAGCAACTTCCTCTTGCTCCCTTGCAAAAGTTATTCAAGAGTTGAGCCTCGAAACTGACAACCTATGAGAGAGCCGTTACACAGAGCAAGTCCACCAAGCTCAATGAGTCTTACCTCCGGGAAAACTTTCATAAGTTGTTGCAACGACTTATCTTTCTTGACAAACAGTCCCATTTGTGTCATGATTTGTGAACAAAAGGAGTTGCCAGGAAGGTCCCACGCATGAAAAATTTCCCTATGAAGACTGCCAACGAGACCCATTCAGCGGTGATTGTGAATAACCGCCGCGCAACGCCCATCAGTGCTTCCCGTATCATCACCAAAGAGGTGGCAGAACCGGTTCTCCCGATGGGCTTTTGGGCGCAAGCCTTCAAAAGGATTGGAGAGATATTTCCCAGGGAGGTCATGGGCGCGTGGTTCGATCAACTCGTCTGTCTGGAAGAATCCGACAGCAGCGTTCTATTGGGGGCCCCCAGTGATTTTTCCGTCATTTGGATTTCCGAGAACTATCTGGATATTATTAAAAAGCAATGCGCGATTGTCTGGGGGCATCCGGTTGACGTCAAAATATCGGTGGCTCAGTCCCCGCAGGCTTCTGTCAGCACCGCGTCCGCATCCGCAGTGGAGCGCGCGGCTCCCACTTCAGCCTCCTTCCGTCCAGTCATCACGCATCGTCCGATGCGCTCCAAACTCCAGCTTAATCCCCGTTACACTTTTGAGAACTATATTGTGGGTTCCTCAAATCAGCTGGCCCACGCTGCGAGCGTGGCGGTGGCCCAGAATCTGGCCCGTGCCTACAATCCCCTCTTTATTTATGGCGGCAGCGGGCTTGGCAAGACCCATTTGATACAGGCGATAGCCCACTCCGTGATGGAGTCCAACTCTTCGGCCAACATCATGTATCTGACGTGCGAGAAGTTTACCAACGACTACATCCAGGCCGTTGCCACGCACTCAACGACGGCGTTCCGCAAGCACTACCGCCAGGCCGACGTCCTCCTCATTGACGATATTCAGTTTCTTGAGAACAAGGACAAGACCCAGGAGGAGTTTTTCCATACCTTCAATGAGCTCTTTGAGAGCAACAAGCAGATTTGCCTGACATCCGACCGTCCGGCCAGCGAGATCGCCAAGCTCGAGAGTCGCCTTATCTCCCGTTTCCAGTGGGGCATGGTGACTGATATTCAGGCGCCGGATCTGGAGACACGTATTGCCATTTTGCGCCGCAAGGCTGATCTGCTCAATACCCGCATTCCCGACGATATTCTGGCCTTCATGGCCAAATCCATCACGCGGAATGTCCGCCGCATGGAGGGGGCCCTTACGCGGGTGGCCAGCTACAGCAGCCTGATGAATACGGCCATCACCCAGGAGAAGGTGGAGCATCTCCTCCAGGATATCCTGCAGGAGGAGGCGCAGAACCAGCTTACAATTGAAAAGATACAGCAGAAGGTGATTGAGTACTATCGTTTGCGTCCCTCCGATATGACGAGCAAACGCCGTCCGAACGCGATCGCTTTCCCCCGCCAGGTGGCCATGTATCTGTGCCGGATACTCACCACCCATTCCCTGCAGGAGATCGGCGAGAACTTCGGTGGCCGTGACCACGGCACCGTGATCCACGCCTGCAAGACCGTCGAGAATATGATGGATCAGGACGAGAGCGCCAAGCGGGCGGTGGAGTTGCTTCAGACGCAGCTGGGCAGGAGAGGGTAATTACCTGTATAGTGCGGCCGTGCTTGTGCCTATAAAGATGAAGTACATTGATCGAGTATACGGAGAATCTGAGATCAATGAGCCCGTAATCCTTGAACTGATTGGGTCGCCCTCTCTGCTACGATTGAAGGGTGTCGATCAGGCGGGCTATCGGGCATTATGGGTTAAACCTGATGCCGAAATTGGAGAAGGCGATCATAGCCGATTCGCCCATTCCTTGGGGGTCTACCTTCTTCTCAAAAAATATGGCGCGCCACTGGAAGAACAGATCGCTGGCTTGATACATGATGTTTCCCACACGGCCTTCTCTCATTGCATCGATTATGTTCTCGCGGGAACTTCTGGCAAAAATCAGGATTACCAGGATTCTTCCTTCGAACGCTACGTCAAAAACAGCGAGATTCCGTTAATTCTAAAGCGATACGGTTTCGATCCGGCCTATGTAATGGATGATGCCAATTTTCCCTTGAAAGAGAAACTCCTTCCTGATCTTTGCGCTGATCGCATTGATTATTCCCTCAAGACAGCTGTTATATTTGATGAGTTGAACGAAGATGATGCCCAAGCCATTCTGAGTGATCTTCTCGTTGAGAATGGTCTTTGGTATTTCAGAAATTTTGAGAGTGCCGCGCGGTTTGCGGAACTATTCAGAATGCTGAATAACAATTATTATGCCTGCTTTTTATCAGCCGTAATGTTCAGAGCCATTGGCGACTGTCTCAAGTATGCGATGGAACACAAATATATTTCCATGCAGGATTTCTACACAACCGACGATGTGATAATTGAAAAGATGAAACAATATGTGAGTGAAGATAGACAACTTGCCGTTTTCTGGGATAGAATGAATGGCAAAGTAAAAGCTGTACCCGGGGGAAACATTTCCACCTTTGTGAAATCAAGGGTTGTTGATCCGTTCTTCAAAAAAGAAGGCAGGTTGCAGCGGGTATCTACGGTAGATAAATCCTGGGCAAGAATCCTAAAAGAAGAGACTAAACCGAGGGAGTATTTCGTAAGTTTTGAACAATAAGATCAGGGTTAAGCCCCCTCCCTGTTTTCTGCTACAATATCCCCATGCCGCTCCATCATCGTTTTTTTCTTCCTGAACGCCCCGTTAGTCCTCTCAGACTTAGCGGTTCTGCGGGGTTAGTTATATATGCCATCTCGTGCCTATTTAAATTGGGCATTCAGTGGGGAATACAGCCCTTCTTTTTGTGACAACTAGACGATCTATTTGCCCTATTAATATCCCTCGATAGTTGTTTCTTGAAAGTCAATTCTTCGGCTTGGATTTTGACATTCGGCCTCCGGTCTTTTAAGCTTCTCTCCATGATTGCCCGCGTCAAAGGTATTGTCTGGGAGAGCGAACCGCTCAAGCTGGTGATCGATGTGGGTGGGGTGGGGTATGCGGTCAATGTACCGCTTTCAGAGAGACTTCCCTCCGTTGGAGAGCCGGTGGAGCTCTTTACCCATGCGATCTACAGAGAGGATTCCGCAACCCTCTACGGTTTTCAGAAGGAGAGCCAGCGCAATTTTTTTGTCCTGCTGATTGAAAAGGTCTCCGGTATTGGTCCCAAGACTGCCATGGGGCTTCTGACTCATATGAGCGTGGAGAGGCTCACCGCCGCCATAGAGTCAGGGGACGTTGATGCCCTCAAAGCCGCACCGGGCATCGGCAGGAAAACTGCTGAGAGGCTGCTTTTGGAGTTGAAGGGATTGTCAGTCCTTTCCGGGGCAAACAATCTCTCCGCTGCCGGCCCTCAAGCTGACGCGATAAACGCGCTGGTAAGTTTGGGTTATACCCTCGCTGACGCCCAGAGGACGATTCAAAAGATTGTTGCTTCTTCTCCGCAGGCTTCCACCAACGATCTTATCAGACTTGCCCTAAAAAAGGATTGATTAGGGTTCCCAATACCCTTTAAACTTGTTGTTATGCCAGAAGAAACGACACCGCCATCGCCTGAAGCCGCGCTCGAACAGACCCTTAAGCGCTGCCGCCCGGAAGTGGTTCAGGCCGCGCGTGATTACCAATCCACAAAGAACGCGGAATTATTGCCGACGATTGTGCTGGGTGTGCTGGAGCGCTTTATTGAACCGGAGAGGCGTGATTATCTGAAGGTCAAGGATCCCTCCGAACTCAAGCTGCAGGCCGACCTGGGCATGGATTCTCTGGTGATGGTCGAGGTCGTCATGACTCTTGAAGAGGTCTTGGGGCAGCAGATTCCCGACACGGAGCTGCGAGGTCTTTTTACAATCGGCGACACTCTTGCTTACGTGAAAGCCAAGGCGACGGGCACGGCATTGCCGATCCCTCCGGATCGACTCATCGCGGAGATGCTGCCAATGCTCCTGCCCAATGAGGTTGTTTTGATTTCTGACGTCATATTGAGGGAGAACAGGGCTGAGGCTGTCTATTCCTGCACAGATGTTTCCGCGCAGGCCCTTATGAATGCCGCAAAGCAACTGGCTTCGGTTTGGCTGCAGCGCAAAAATCTTTCCGAGGCTCTCTCTCCCAAGATCAGTGCACCAACTTTGGAGGTGGAGGCTGGCAAGCCCGTGCAGCTGCGGCTGGAAAAGGCTGCCGCTTGGAGCGCCTATTACCTGCAGACCGGCAAGAGCGCGGTTCTTCTGGGCTCGCTGTAAAGGTAGATTCTACAGCCTTGATGCGGATGCGGTTTGGCGGTATGATTTAAGACCGGGGTCCAAAGCGCCCCTATCTCCAATCACATGGAAAAGATATTCATTACAGGAATGGGACACGCCTCGTCGATCGGGTCAACCCGATCGGAGGTTGACAGGTATCTGCGGGAAGGTCTTACAGGCTTTGTGCCGGCCAACTGGCCGCCTGAGCTGAAGTGCCCGGTCAAACTGTGGGCGCCGGTAAAGGGATTTGATACGACAAGCGACGCGCCGGAGGATTGGCGGGGTCCCAATGGATTCAGCCTTCCAATGGAGGTGCTCCGCAGCATCCCTCTGAGCGGTTTTTATTCTTTCTGGAGTGTAAAAGAGGCTCTTGCCGAGGCCGGAATTGATCCGGCCCAGATAGCAGGGGATCCCCGCACGGGGCTGTACAGCGCCTCGGCTGGCTCCACGCGGATGACTTATCGGCATTTGAAGCGTATGTACGAAAGAGGCGTGATGGGATCCTCCCCGATGGGGGTCCTGGCTAGTGTCGTTGGAACCTTGAATTTCAATCTGGCCGCCTATTACAAAATCGGCGGATATAGCTGTGGCTTTGCCTCCGCCTGCGCCTCTTCAGGGCACGCGCTGGGTTTTGCTTATGACGCGCTGCGAAGTGGAGCCCAGGATCGCATGATTGTGCTGGGTGCCGAGGACGATACACCGGAAACAATTCTCCCGTTTGCCACTATGCGGGTGCTTTCCACCGTGCCTGATGTGGACTCCTTCCGTGGACCTTTTGACAAGGGTCGCACTGGATTTGTCGGCACGGGCGGTGCGGTGGCCTTTATTTTGGAGAGGGAGAGCATTGCAGTGAAGCGTGGTGCCAGGCCTCTGGCTGTTTTCGACGGTTGGGGACAGGCCACTGATGGTTACCATCCCGCAAAACCCCATCCAGAAGGCGCGGGGCTTCTGCTGGCAATGCGGCGCGCGCTTGAATCCACGGGACGTTCCATCAGTGACATAGACTATATCAACGCGCACGCGACCGGAACTTCCATAGGGGATCTGGCCGAGTTAAAGGCGCTCAATACACTTTTTCCAGACGGAACCCCTTGTATATCAAGTACTAAAGGGCAGACTGGACACGGGCTCTCCTTGGCAAGCATACTCGAACTTTCAATTGCAGTTTGGTCCATCAGGGAAGGCATCATTCCGGGAACCTTTGGCCTGAAAGAACTTGATTTACTGGCGGGAAAGGTCAGAATGATGAGCATATCCACAAAGGCGGATGTTCGGGTTGCGATGAGCAATTCGAGTGGCTTTGGTGGTTCCAATGTTTCCCTTGTTGTATCCAAACCCTAAGTCTATGAAACCCTATCGGCTCTTGATATTGACAGCCACTACAGGGGGCGGCCACCAGGATCGTGCGGTGGCGCTTTCATCTTGGGCTTCCGAAATCTACGGGGAGGATGTGGAAGTCCGCATCTTTCGTCCCCTTGAGGAAGGAGGTCAAACGCCTATAGGCCAATTTGGAGTGTGGTTGTACAATATGATCCAGCGTTTTGCCCCGATACTGCATATGGTGTACTTTTATATCATTGAAGTGATTGGCGACTTTCAGAATGACAATTTTATAGGAAGGGGTCCCTACGAGAGATTACTCAGAGAGTTCCGGCCCCAGATGATAGTCAGCGTGCACGACTTCCTGAACAAGGGATATTTCGATCTGGCCCATGAAGTCCTGCCCAAGGCGCGTTGCGCGACGTATTGCGGCGAGTACAGTGGTGGAGCCGGATTTAGCAAACATTGGGTCTCCACGCAGGCCGACAGGTGGGTTGGCCGAACGGAAGGCGCTTTGCGCATGGCCTACAGGCTGGGTGTACCGCCGGAGAAGATGGACGGGTTCACATTTTTTCTCCCGCCTGATGAGGTGGCTGCCCTGTCCGTTTCGCGTCGTGATTTCAGGTTGGATCCCAAAAAACTGACACTGCTTTTTGCCAATGGAAGAAATGGCGCGCAGGATCATCTCGCATACCTATACGCGCTGGAGCCGTACAAGGATCGTATCCAGGCGATTGTTGTTTGCGGATTAAATGAGACTCTCAGGCGCCATGTCGATGCCTGGCAGCAGGAGACTGGATTTCCGGCCATTGTGGAGGGCTACTCTTCCAGGATGCGCGCCTATATGCGCATCAGTGATGTGGTGATATATCGCGGGGGTTCCAATACGGCCACCAGAGCTTTCCACGAGGCCTGTCCCATGTGGCTGGACGCTTCCAGCGGCGTGATGCCCCAGGAAAAGCTGACGATAGATTTTTTTGTGCGCGGGGGTGCGGCGGAGATCATCTCCTCACCCACGGCTTTGAAACTCAAGATCGAAAACGAGCTTAAGGGTACAGGCCGCTTGGCGGCATTGCGCACTGGCATCACAGCATTGCGTGAGAAATACCTGTTCCCGAGGACGGAGCAGTTTTTCAGGGAATTTCTTGAGTGGGGTTTCTCTGCGAAGAAAGAAGAGGTTCTGGAAGCGTCCATAGAAACGGTATGAGACTGGCTCTTGTTTACTGGACTTTCCCCAAAAAGTCCGAAACCTTCCTGCAGAGGGAGGCCGCGGCTCTGGTAAAACTTGGGACCGATGTGGAGTTCTTCTCGATTTGCGGCGGCGGGGATCATTTTGACGGCAAACCGATCAGGCGGCTTGGTCTTGGTGGTACGGTGCTGGGCTTTACAAAACTTTTGGTGGCAATCCTGACGACACGAGCTATTCGCGAGCTGCTGGTTCCATCCAAAAAGACAAGCCTGGCAAACTATATTGAGAATTTGCTGGGGTTGGCGGCCGGACTGGTCTGGAAAAACAGGTTGGCGAAATTTGACTGGGTGCACGCCCAGTGGGGCGCGGCACCGGCCATGGTAACGCTTGTGGCCCGAAGGCTCAAGGGGATCCATTATTCGATGGGGCTGCATGCCTATGATCTGTACGAAGGGGGAGGGGACGGCTGGTTGGATCTCAAAGTGTCCCAGGCTCGGGCCGTCACTTCTTCAAGCGCGCAGGCGCGCGGTGAAGTTGTCCGGCGTTTTGCTCCCACCGAGAGCTGTCTTATTCGCAGGGGAGTCTTCCTGGAAAAACATTCCATCAATGGGCCAAGAAACAATGAAGTGCCTATATTCCTGACCGTTGGTCGCGTGCTGCCCAAAAAAGGTTTTGATAGATTCATCGATCTGATGGCCTATTTGCGGGACAGGAGTTGGAAGTTGGACGCGTGGATACTGGGAGACGGACCGTTCTTGATGAGTGCGCTCAGGAGACAGATCAGTCGGTTGGGCCTCAACGGTACGGTGCATATGCCTGGATGGACGGATAACACGGAGGTCATGAAATGGATGTCCAAGTCTGATTTTTTTCTTTTTACCGGCAGAGTCTCGGCCAACGGTGATCGGGATGGATTTCCCAATGTCATAGCCGAGGCCTTCGCGCGCGGAGCGGTCGTACTGGCGATTGATGTTGCGGGCGTATCGGAAGGGGTGATGGATGGCAAAACGGGTATCCTTCTAAAGACAATGGATCCTTTGGAATGGTACAAGGCCTTGGAGTCTCTGCAGAAGGATCCTCTGAGAAAAGAGGCCCTGAGAAAAGAGGCCTATAGCTGGGTGGAAGAGAACTTCGATGCGCGCAAAAACGCGCTGCAACTGTTGACATCTATGGAGAAGTGGAGCTTGGAGGGCGTGTCATCTGCCAAAGGGAATTACACTACTGTCATGCAGGGGAAATAAAGAGAGCTGCGGCGTAGAATTTATACGTTGTATCTACCTTATTTAACCTTTAGTGCTACTTGAATAGTCCGGCTGCGTGTTTTCGGCTGGTTGTCCAAGGACGCTTCTAATCAGGGACTGTGCCTCTTCCGTCTTTCCTGTCTTTAGGTAGGCTTTCGATAGAAGAATTTTATCCCTGGTAGCCCCGGGGTTGAGCGTGACAATGGCCTCAAGTGATAGAACGGCCGTTTTCCACAATTCCTTGGAAAAAGCGATCTTGGCCAGCTTGCGGTGCGCCCATACAAAGTCCGGGGTTCCCAGGAGAACCCGCTCTAGACTGTTTATCTGCCTTAGCGGAGAGTGCCGGAAGAGATAAAAGAGCGAGATAGCGGTCGTTTGCAGCCAAGCCCACATATGCGGAAGACCTCTCTCGTGAATGAGAACAGTGACCTGCCGCAGTTTCAGCCTTAATTCAGGGCAGTTGGGGTAGTGGTCCAAGAGCCCCAGGAGAAGAGCCCGCGCATAGTGAAAATATTTCCCCGAGATCGCCTTCTGCGCTTTTTCAAGCGTCAGGCGACATGGCGGTTCGAACTCCTCAAGGGAAATCTCTCTCACGCTTTAGTCGGATTATCAGGTATAATCCTGCCCGATGTGTCCCATTCTTATAAAATAAACGGTCTTGTCAAGCTGTTTAGGAAAGAAAATTTGCCTTTTTGTATCGCGCAAAGCTGGCAAGTACCGCAGGCATATTAACAGAGGGCTTTTTGTCAGTTAGTTCCAGTATTCCCAACTTGTCACAGGCATCCAGAACAACGCCTCCTATCGCATCAAATCTCTTTTGCACAATATTATCCGGTAGTCTCTGCCCATTCCAATCGGGACCTTCAAATTCTCTGACCTCCCATATTTGAACGGCTGTGGGATCATTGGAAGAACCGCGTGACACGAAAGATCCGACAAGGATATCACCAAGAGAGAAATAGATTTTGCCATAGCGGTATATTTCATCTTCCTCGTCAAATTGTGTTTCAAGGCGGGCAACCTTTAGACATCCGGCATCAGTCTCAAATACCCGACCTTCCTTAAAATATGCCGTAAGCTTCTTGATGCTCTCACTTCGGCATAACCCTATAATCTTTTGGGTTATGGGAGCCGGGAATGCCGGTCTTGACAAGCCGGCCTCTGAAGCCATTTGCGAAACTTCTTCAATCAGTTTCTGAGAGAACAACGGTTGGAACCTGACGGCGCTCCTGTATGGGATTTCAAAATGATCATAGGCTTTTTTAAGGGCGAGTGGGTCGCTAAGAGATAATCCGCGGACTGTGTTGAACTTTATTCCCATCGCGATGAATATGAGAGACAAGACTATGGGGTTCTCAAAAGCGCCGGTATAGTCCAACCATGAGTGTCCAGACGCTTCTCCCATTCCAATAGCGATAAATCCCTCTTTGTTTTTTATGATCTCCCGTCTTTTCAGATGAACATAACCCGCATCCGTGGTGTCCACGGGAAGGTTAAGTTTTCTGCCCTGATCTACAAGGGCATCGGTGGAAAGACAGCACCGTACCCAGAAGGGTTTTTCCGCGGTGCCGTATCCGCAGTCTTTCATCAGGAAAGGTATCAGGACCTGACCGAGACGATCTGGCGCCACAAGAATGTGTTTCCCGTCTTTATCCGGAAGGACAACGGCACCCCGGTCGCCATCCAGGTCAAAGGCGATTCCCATATGGGCGTTTTGTCTGGTGATCTCTTCAAACAGATCTTTGAGGTTTTCCGATATGGAAGGATCGGCCTTGTGCGCACCCTCTATGGCCTCGACAGACCCATGCAGCAATATGACCTGGGATCCCAACGCTTTCAGAGCCCTGCTTGCCAACGGTCCGCTGGATGTGTGCGCGCCCTCGACAACAATGCGGAGTCCCTTGAATACCTCCGGTGTCTTTGTGGGAACGACGGACTTTAGGATTGTATCAATCTCGGGAGTATCCTTCAACCTTTTGGCTAGAGAATAGAGCGATATTTTCGGCAACTGCTGTAGAGCCGCAAGCACACCAGCTACTGCAAGCCGAGTATGAGATTCTCCGACCTCTATTTCCTTGTAGTGGCCTGTTTTCCTGATATGACGATGCAGATTGATGTCCGATTTGAGCCGAAGAAGCTGCTCTCGAGTTCCCGTCTTGATCATGGGAGTTGTCATACTCTCCAGCTTCCCGGTTGATCCCCAAAAATATACTTTGGCACCCACGACAGTACTCTCAATTGGGCGGGAAAGATGGCTGGCTGTTATAAATACAGATATGCATGGCCTGACGATCCTTGCGGCGTGTGAATAACTGGAAACGCACGATGGGTTTTTGCCTTCCGAGAAGGCGAAGACAACATTGTAGCCGCGCAACAGGGCCGCTTTCTTGGCGGTTTCGATAATTTCCGCGAAATAGTGACGGCAGTCATTGGTCAACAAGATAGTGTGATTGTTATCTACATTCTGTTGTTTGAAAAATTCCTCGGCCAGATTGATCCACGCCCACACATAGTAAAACATATTCTTGGGACAAAAATCCCGGCCACCCTCATTGCTTGCCCTAAAATCATAATCCCTGCGGACATCTGAATTGTCGGATAGCATTTCGTAATAGACCTGACCCCGGAGAAAAACCTTGGCGATACCCCTATAGCTGGGCGTCTCTTCATATTCACGTTCAATGTCAGCGAGGTATTCGAGAAACTTTTCTGCACGCGTAGACTCAATTTTTAGACGTTGGGCAATCTGGGCGCAGGTGAAGTTGATCTGGGGTTCGTTTATTATTGCCCTATGGATCTCGCTGACGATCCTGGCATCATTTATATTTTCAATATCCACGGAATGACTCATAGTTTAATCTTTGTGGCAGTCAAGAAGGAAGACCCAGTCTAGTAACTTACGACAACTTTTGCCAAGCTTCTTAGATTGGGCTGTATCTTGCCAATACTGCAGTCTCGACAAGAGTCCAAACCGAAATTACATTGTCTATATGACCAAGCCTGCATTATTGGTGATGGCGGCCGGAATGGGCAGCCGTTACGGGGGCCTTAAACAGATCGATCCGGTGGGACCCGCCGGAGAGACGATTATCGATTACTCTATATATGACGCGATAAGAGCCGGTTTTGGAAAGCTGGTCTTTGTCATCCGCAAGGATATTGAGCAGCAGTTCCGCGAGATTGTCGGTGCGCGCTTTGAGAAACGGATTGCGGTGGAGTATGCTTTTCAGGAGATTGCCAGGCTGCCAGCCGGTTTTTCCGTGCCTGAAGGCCGTACCAAGCCCTGGGGGACAACCCACGCCATCCTCATGGCCGAAAATCTCATAAAAGAGCCCTTTGCGGTCATCAATGCGGATGATTTCTATGGCTGGCATGCGTACAAGGTGCTGGCCGATTATCTGATCTCCGGGAGTCCTGATTACGCGATGGTGGGCTTTATCCTGAAAAACACCCTGTCTGAGTTTGGCAGCGTGTCGCGCGGAGTGTCATGGGCAGACAAGGATCATTACCTGACCTCCATAGCCGAGATGAAGAAAGTCGAGAAAGTTGGAACGGCGGCCAGGAATACCGACGCGGCTGGCAAGATTACAAATCTGACAGGAGAGGAGCTGGTTTCGATGAACTTCTGGGGCTTTACTCCGGCTCTCTTTCCGCAAATCAGGGAGTCTTTCGAGGCGTTTTTGAGGAAGTCAGCCCAAGATCTTAATTCCGAATGTTACATTCCGATAACGATGGGCGAGTTGGTGAGTGCCCAGAAGGCCAAAGTGAAAGTGCTGAGCTCGCCGGATTCCTGGTTTGGGGTTACCTACAAGGAGGATAGACCCCATGTGATCGAGAGCATTCGGAAACTGATTGCCAAAGGCGATTATCCGCAGAAGCTGTGGGCGTAGGGTACAACCTACTTGGAGAAGTGCAGAATCTTCTCACCGGGGTATGCGTAACCGAGCTTCTCACGGACGACCCTCTTCTGAAACTCCTTATCGTCCTGTAGGGCTGTAAGCATGGCGTTCTGCGTGGTAATGGTCTGGTGAAGCTCTTCCAGTTTGGTTTTCGCGGCGCGTTCACGATCACGAAAATATCCGTACTCACGGAAGTTTTGCAGCCCAAAATAGATGGAGAAGACCGTGGCACAACCCAAGAGCACCCCCAAAAACACCAAAAGCAATTTTCCGCTCAAACTCATATACTTTTATTTGAGGCAGATTCCCCTAAAACGCAAGAGATATTTTTTTGCGGGCAGTTTTTCTGCAAAACTGCAATGTATTTAGGGCGCTGCTCTAAAAAAGTGCTCAGAAGGAGAACACTACAGAGTTTCCTCTGGTCTCCACATCGGCGTTCGCGGCACACCCCAGCTCACAGAAAGCGGCATCCCACGACAAGTCTCCAGCCTCGACCGCTTTGTTGGGGAGTGTAATCCTGAGTTTGGCTCCGCCGAACACGGTATATTCGATTTGTGTGGCTTGTTTCTCTTTGGCCCAAATAGCACCGACGGAGAGGATGTTCCACAGTAAATCTATTTTGCCGCGAAGGATCCCCGGGTTCGTCAAGACAGCAGCAACGCGGGCCTCCCCGTGAAGAATCAGTTCAAGAAGCGGCTTGTGATCCTGTAAAAACGCCGAAAGATCTATGTCGATCCACTCCTCATGCTGGGCATATAGGTTTCTGATCTTTCGTTGCAGGTCACACGACTTGTAGGCCGCGTGGATTATTAGCTCCATGTTCTTGGAAAGAGCAGGGCCGCCCTCCGAGTCCTTAAGAACCTCGGCCAGACTCCCAATGCCGGCGAGGGAATTGTTCACCTCATGCAAAAAGCCCCGATACAGCAACACCTGTGCCTCGAGGCTTTTTACTTTTGCGAACGACACCCCGGCCCGGGCAGATTCGGCTGCCAAGTGGTGCAGCTCTTCAGGCATGAACTTAAGCGGAGACCTTGCCTTCCAGAAGGGCGCGTTCCTTGTTGCTGACGCGTCCAGCGCGATTGGCGGGGACAAACACGCCCTGCTCGCGATACTGGCGGATCTTGTTGCGCAGAGTGCGCAGGCTGATGCCGAGGATCTGGGCAGCATGCGTACGATTTCCGCGGGCAATCTTCAGAGTCTGAAGGATGTGCTCCTGCTCCACAACTGCCAACGTAGGAACCTCTTGCCGTGTCATGGCCCTCCATGTGATTTGGGCTTTGTCGATCACAATGGATGGAACGACAGCGGCGTTGCTGCTAGCGGTGTTGCTTTTCATAGTTGTCATAGATTTACAGTATTTGAATTTGAGAAAAATGTCAACGTATTATGTTTATCATTTAGCTTTTTTTACAAATGTCAACAGCTATTCTATTATTTTTTTATGGATCTGATAATTCCTTGTTTTACGATATTTTTATTATTTTTATCTAAATCTCCCAGTAATTACTGCCGATAAGCGCCCATAGATGAGAGTGTGCAGAAATAAGAAAGCTTGTGCAGGAAGGGGGTTCAAGGAGCCTCAACGCCCCGGGCGTCGCTCAAATCCGCTGGCACGCGTCAGTATGATTCGTAGAGGAGAGGCTCTCTTAAAGAAGAAGAAGTATCCTGATACAAGAGTTATCTTTAGTTTGGCTGAGATCTTTGCCGCCAAGCTTTTGGCTGAGAGGAATTAGAGCTTGTAGGCTCGTTGGCAGATGGGTATTCTCGGGGCATTATGCCGCGTCTGGTTTCGGTGTGGTTATTGTTTCTGGCAACTGCTCTTAACGCTGCCCCAATAAAAATAGGAGTCCTCGTGCCACTTACTGGATCAATGGATTGGTGGGGGCGGCCTTATCGTGACAGCGTCATTTTGGCATACGAGGAATTGGGGCTGACTCCGGATAAAGTCCAGCTGGTTTTTGAGGATTGGGGCGATGATTGGGCCAAGCTTGCGATGTCGGCGCAAAAGCTGGTGAATATTGATCATGTGGACGCGGTTATCAATACTTTTGACAAGGCGGGTTATGTTACAAAACCGATTCTGAATGCTCATCACATTCCGCAAATTAATCTCTCCTTGGATGATCGTGTGGCGGACGGCAAGAGCACCTTTACTCTGTGGACTCCCATTCGGCATACTGCGCCATTGCTTTTGGAAAATGCAGTGAAAACAGGCCATCATCGGCTGGCTTTGTTTGTGTTGCGGGACTATTTTCCTTTGAGGGCTGAGATTGAGTTAAGGGAACAGATCAAGCGCTATCCGGGACTGACGATTGCAAACACCACTTATTTTAACCCGGACGAACGGGATTTCAGGACCATTACATTGAAGGCGCGGCAGGACAGCTGGGATTTGGCCGTTATTTTGGCATATCCACCAACAGCAACCATTGTAACGCGCCAGCTCTTAAGCGATGGGGTTAAGAATCTCTCTTCAATAGAAGGCTTCGACCAAATGTCAGATGACATCAAAATGCTTCCAGATGGCGCTTGGTGGACGGGCGGGGCTGACAATCGTCCTGAATTTGACGCCGCCTTTAAAAAGCGCTTTGGATATACGCCGTTTACCGGACCTTGCTATGGTTATGACTGCCTAAAACTTCTGGCAAAAGCATTTGAGATCAACCGTAAGCACCCTGAAAAAGCGCTCATTGGGCTCTCGGTAATGGGAGCTGGTGGTCAAACAACCGTTATGCCTGGAGGCTGGACAGAAATGCCGGCTTATCTAAAGGAGTGGAAGGACGGGAAGAAGGTTATTTTGAAGGAGTGGGGGAAGTAAGGAAAAATCTCGGTCATCTTCCAATGGCGTACCTTGCGCAAATTCCCTGCGCGCAAGAGCGCAAAAAACCGCCCCGCTGCGTGCGGGGCGGCAAAACCTATGAAAACCTACTGAAAATTCGCGTACGATGGGTTAGACGGATGTTTTTGCAAAAAGGTTCATACCAAAAGTCAGTATCATCCGGTTAGAAGCCATTGAGGGTTAGTTGGTTACAAAAGCTAT